>DASXOP010000056.1:0-56525 GCA_036494265.1 Caulobacteraceae bacterium
TGGTCATGCCGCGCGAGCGTTCGTTCCGGCAGCACATCCGCCAATGGCGGGCCTACGCGCCGGACGTGGTGCTGCATCCGGCCGGCGCCACCGCCAACGCCCCCTTCAAGGCGCCGACCGCCGCTCTCGTCGCCGGCTATCTAGGCGCCGTGCCGGTCGTCGCCGACGAACCAGCGTACGAGACCTGGACCGAGGCGCACGGCGTGCTGCGCCTCAGCGGTGATGGCCTGGAGGTCGCGGCATCGCGCAGCCGCGATCCCGCCTGGCGGGCGGACATGGCCGCTCGTCTGCAGCGCGCGCTTGAGGCACGGTTCGGGCCGGACGACCGTGCTCAGCGGCTGAAGGGGTTGGCGCGGCGACCAGGCGCCCGGCCAGTGGGCTCTGGGAGCGAGGAGATCCTGACCTCGGCCGCGTTCAATCGCCGGCGGCTGGCGCTGCGCCTGGCGCGACTGACCCGGCGGCTGCGCGATCGGACCCGACAGCCAAGATGAGATCGGCGGCGCGCTCCAGACCGCTGTAGAGCGCGTCGTTGCTGGAGTACCTGGCCGCGTTGGCCGACCAGTCGGCCAGGGTCGCAGGCGTCGCCTCGGCCAGCGCCGCGTCGAAAGCGCGGGCATCAAAGGGCTCGGGCAGGACCGCACCGGCGCGGCCTGCGATCACGTGCTCGCCGTAGCCGCAGACTGCGGTGGTGATCACCGGCACGCCGCCCGCCATCGCTTCCAGGATCACCGTGCCGGTGACGTCGGCGCGGGACGGGTGAACCAGGACATCGGCGGCGGCCAGCGCCTGGGCCATACCCGCATCGGTCGCGAAACCGAGCCAGCGAACGCACTCGGCCACGCCAAGCCGCCGCGCCGCAACGACCATCGCCGCGCCGGGGCGGCTCGCGGGGTCTAGGCCGCAGACGAGCAGCCGGGCGGCGGGCGCTGCGATCAGCGCCTTCAGCGCCCGGTCCAGCCCCTTGGTCCTCGGCTGCAGCCCGATCCAGAGCCAGACCGACGCGTTGACGTCGAGGCCCAACGCGGCTCGCGCCGCGGCCTTGGCGGCGGGCGTGATGGTTGCGGCGCGGCGCCTGTCTATCGTCGGGGGGAGCAGCCTCAGCCGGTCTCGGACACCAAAATGATTGGCGGCGAACGCCTCTAGCTGCGCGGTGGACAGCAACAGCACCGGATCGGCGCCGCCCGCCGCCATCGCCTGACGCTCGAGGTCCGCATAGGCGCGATAGCGCGGCAGCCAGCGGCGCAGCCCTGGCGGCGCGGCGCGTGAGGGATCGGCGCAAAAGATCGCGTCGAAGCCGGGGAGCGCGTGGAAAGCGACGCTCGCGTCGAACCGGCCGGCGATCGCCCCAGCGGCGTCCTCCGCGAAGGCGGCAAGCCTGCCATGGTTGGTCCTGCCGCGGGCGGCGACCATCTCGACAGCCACTCCGGCCGGCGGCGGCCCAGCCGGGGCTCGGGTCGTCACTACGGTCACGTCGCAGCCGCGTCCGACCAGGATCGCGGCCAGGCGCAGCGCGTGCTGCTCCAGCCCGCCGGCCGGCGCCAGGCGAAAGACGGCGAAGGCGATGCGGCGTGGCGGGCTAGATCCGGTCATCCAGCCTGGCTTCGGCGGCGATGTGCCGGAACGAGGGGATCACGCCTCGGATGATCGCCTCCAGCCGCGCTTCGTCAGCCGGCGCCGCGCCGGACACGCACTGCGCCAGGTCCTCCAGCGCCGCACACAGGGCGTTGCGGCCGATTGGAGCCGGGCGCACGGCCTCCAGCGAGGTCAGCTCGAGTGGCTCCGCGGTCTCGCCCTCGCCGCGAAACACCTCGACCTCCTTTTCGCCGGCGGTGTCGCGGGGCGTCAGCAGCACGGGATAGTCCGGACCGCCGCGCGCCAGGCGCTCGGCCGCCTCCTCTGGCGAGGCGACGAAAACCCCGCGCCGGCCTCGCGAGGCGAGAAACGCGGCGGCGGTGTCGGCGAGCTGGGCCGCGCCGGACGCCGGATCGAACCGGGGCACGGCGACCTGACCGCTTTCGCAGGTGAGTTGGGCCAGGAGGCAGATGCGCGCCGCGTCGCGGGCGGAGATGAAGTAGCGACGCGTGTCCCTGGGTGCGGCCAGCGCCTGGCTGGCCTCGAAGCGCTGCAGATAGCTCTCCAGCAGGCTGCCGCTGGAATAGGCGACATTGGCGAAGCGCGCGGCGGAGGCGTGCAGGCCGGCCCCTGCCTCGGCGAACGCCGCCGCCTCCAGTAACAATTTGGTCGCGCCCATGAAACTGGCCGGGTCGGCCGCCTTGTCGGTGGAGACCACGAAGTGCCGTCGGGCGAGGCCGTGCTCGGCGAGATGCGCGGCGAAGCGCTGCTGACGCACGACGTTGACGTCGATCATGTGCAGCAGGGTGAAGCGGTTCTTCTCGGAGCGGACGTGCTTCACCGCCGCGAAGTTGAGGACCAGGTCGAACGGTCCGGTAGATTGCGCCAGCGCCAGCCCCGGCCAGCCAGCGAAGTCGAGCGCGTTGAAGCCGATCTCGCTCGTTTCGCCTTCGCCTCGGCTGCGGATATCCCGCGCCAGCCGCGCCAGGCCATTCTCGTCGAGGTCGACCAGCTCCAGCCGGCGCGGCGCGAACGGCAGTAGCTGGCGCACGCACGCGGCGCCAATCGTGCCAGCCGCGCCGACGACCAGCACCGAGGCGCCGCCAAGCTGGGCGGAGATCTCGCCGTGACGCGCGGCCCAGTCGACCCCAAGAGCTTCGGAGAAGGCGGAGGGGCCGAGGCCCTCGGCCTCAAGCGCCGGATCGAGCATCCGCCTCGCCTTTCACCCACGCCGCTGCGTCGCGGACCAACCCCGTGAGGTCCGCGGAAGGCGTGAACCCCAGCCGCGCCGCGCACCGGCTCGGATCGCCGACCGACCAGTCGAGCGCGGCAGGTGGCGCCTCCGCCTCGACTAACTCGAGACCGTCGATCGCCGCCGCGGTGGCCGAGACAAGCTCGCGGGTCGGGCGCCCGACACCGGTGCAGACGTTGATCGCCTCACTCCACGCCCCGCGATCGATCACCCGTTCGATCGCGGTCAGCACGTCGGCGACTTCGACGAAGTCGCGGACGGCGCCGAGCGGGCCCATCGCAATGGAACCGCCGACGGCCGCGCGCCGCAAGAAACTCGGAAACACTTGGTCGCCCCTTGGCCGCGCGCTGACGACGTTGAATATCCGCAGCGCCGCGACGCGCAAGCCGGTCCGCCCTGCGATCTTGAATGCCGCCGTCTCAGCCGCCAGTTTCGACACCCCATAGGCGTCTCGCGGCGCGCAGGGGTCGCTCTCGCGCCAGGGACGACGCGTCGCCGAGTGGCCGTATTGCGCCGCCGAGCCCAGCAGGATCAGGCCCCCTGTGCCCCCCGCCGAACCCATCGCCTCGGCGAGATTGCGCGTCGTCGCCACGTTGTCCGCATCGAGGCAGGCGGCCGAGCCTTGAGCGCGGCCGGCGGCGTGGACGACGACGTCTGGGCGCACGGCATCCACCAAGGCGCGGACCTCGGTCGGCTCGCGCAGATCGAGCCCATGCGCCGTCGGCGCCAGAGGCGTCGACCGCCGGACGCTGGTCGCCAGCTCGATGTCTCCCCGCGCGCCGAGCCGCTCGGCGATCGCCGCACCCAGGAACCCCGCGGCGCCGGTGACGAGGACGCGCATCAGACCGCCGGCGGGCGCGGCGGCAGAAACCGTGCCGGGTCGGCCTCGAAGTCGCGCGTCGCGGCTTCGTAGTGGTCGAGCCTGCCGATGTCCTTCCAGTAGGCCTGAGCGGCATGGCAGATCACGGACTCGCCTCGGGTCATCGCCGCGCGGACCAGGTCTGGCATGTCGAAAGCGCCGGCCGCCGGCGCCAGCGGTAGGATCCGCCGCGAGAGCACATAGACGCCGGAGCTGACGTGATAGCCGCGCCGCGGCTTCTCCTGATAGTCGGTCAGCGCGCCGCTCGCGGGGTCGATCGAGACCACGCCATAATCCACCTTCTCATCGACGTAGGGCGTGAAGAGCGTCGCCCAGGCGCTCGCCTTGCGATGCACCTCCGCGAGTTCGCCGAAGTCGAGATCGGTCAGGGTGTCGCCGTTGACCACGAAGAAATCGTCGGTCAGGCCCTCGATCAGCCGCAGGCCGCCGGCGGTGCCGAGCGGCTCCGCCTCGATCCTGGGCTGGATCTCGACCCCCCAGCGCGAGCCGTCGCCGAGGAACGCCTGCATCAGCGGCGCAAGGTAGCCCAGGCTGACGTACACGCGGCGCACGCCGGCGGCGGCGAGCTGCGTGATCAGGATGTCGATGATCGGCCGCTCGCCCAGCGGCAGCAGCGGCTTGGGCACCGTCACCGTCAGGGGCGCCAGCCGGGTTCCCCGGCCGCCGGCGAGCAATACGGCGTCCATCAGCGTCATCGGGAGCGACACATAGGCTATCGCGCCCGCGCCGGCCAAGCGGCCAAGCCTGGCGGCGACATGCACGTCTTTGGTCGCCTCGTGACGCACTCGGCGAGACCACGCTGATGACCGAGCTGAAACCGATCCCGCCTTGCGGGCGGACAAATGTGGCGCCAAGTGTCTCGCGCCGCTGAGGTTTGCATGCCAACCGCGGTCTTGCCCAATGATGACGGGTCGTCTCGCGGCTGACATCGCCTTGGGCCAGCTCGGTATTAGAGGGATCGCGTTTGGTCGGCGTCCGCGCCGCCCGAGGCAGAGGAATGGCTGAATGAGACCACCCCGACGGTTCCGGTGGGGATTTGTCGTGCTCGGCGTTCTGTTGGTGGCCCTGATCGGATGGGCCGTGTTCGCCAGCCTGCAGAAGCCGATGCCCCGACGGACGCCCAGCGTCGCCGTCGCGGTGGCCAAGGTGACCACCGCGGACGTGCCGGTCACCGTCACCGCGCTGGGCGCCGCGCAGGCCTGGCAAGGCGTGACGATCACGCCGCAGGTCAGCGGCCGCCTGACCTTTGTCGCCAAGGAAGGCGATAACGTCCGCGCCGGCGCCTTGCTGGTTCAGATCGACTGCACACCCTATCAGGCCGCGCTCTTGCAGGCGCAGGGCCAGCTGCGCCGCGACCAGGCGACGCTCGCCGGCGCCAAAGTCAATCTCGCCCGCTACCAGATCCTGGTCTCGCAGAACTCGATCGCCCGCCAGACCGCCGAGGACGAAGCGGCGACAGTCAAGCAGGATGAGGGCACGGTGCAGACCGACCAGGGCGCGGTCGCCGCGGCCGGAGTCAACGTGCGCTACTGCCGGATCACCTCGCCTGTCGACGGCCGTATCGGCGTGCGGCTGATCGATCCCGGCAACGTCGTTTCGGCCAATCAGGCCGGCGGCATCATCAGTGTCAATCAGATCGAACCGATCGCGGTGACCTTCACTGTGCCGCAGGGCGATTTCCAGCGGCTGGTCAGCGCCTCTGCCGGCTTCAGCATCCCGCTCGCGACCCAGGCGACCAGTCAGGAAACCGGCGCCGATCTTGGGACCGGCGAGCTGGTCGTCGCCGACAACCATGTCGACCCAGCGACCGGCACGGTGGCTATGAAGGCGCGCTTTCCTAACTCAACCCGCCAGCTGTGGCCGGGACAGTTCATCAACGTGACGCTGACGTTGCAGACGCTGCGCAACGCGCTGACCGTGCCGGCGCAAGCGATCAACCAGGACCCCGACCCGGCGAAGGGCCCGTTCGTCTATCTGGTCGGACCTGACGCCAAGGTTTCGATTCAGCACGTCGTTGTCGCCGCGACCGAGGGCGCGACCGCTGTGCTGCAAAGCGGTCTGACCCCGGGCCAGACTGTGGTCACCGACGGCCAGATGTCACTGAAGGCGGGACTGTCCGTATGCTATGCGGGCGGCCCTTCCTGTGGCCCGTCCGGCGGTCCGGGATCAGGACCTGGATCAGGACCGGCGGGTGGCGGACGAGGCCACCACGGACGGCCAGCCGCGTGAGCATCTCGGCCCCCTTCATTCGCCGGCCGATCGCCACCTCGCTGATCGCGGCGGCGTTCCTGGTGCTGGGCATCGTAGCGTTCTTCAACCTGCCGGTCGCCGCGTTGCCGGAGGTGGAGTTTCCGACGATCCAGGTGCGCGCCAGCCTGCCTGGCGCCAGCCCCGAGACAACCGCCTCGAACATCGCCCAACCGCTCGAGCGACAGTTCGCGCAGATCCCCGGCGTCACCGAAATGACGTCGGTGAGTTCGCTGGGTTCGACCAACATCACGGTCCAGTTCGAGCTCTCTCGCAATATCGATTCCGCCGCCCAGGACGTTCAGGCTGCGATCAACGCGGCCAGTGGGCAGCTGCCCACGAACCTCCCGGCCGCGCCCACCTTCCGGAAGGTGAATCCGGCCGACTCGCCAGTTTTAATCATCGCGCTGACCTCCAGCACCCTGCCGTTGTCGACCGTTGACGACTTCGCTGAAAACATCCTGAGCCAGCAGATCTCGCGCATCGACGGGGTTGGCCAGGTCGTCGTCGGCGGGCAGCAAAAGCCGGCAATCCGTATCCAGATCGATCCACGCAAGGTCGCCTCATTGGGCCTTCAGCTCGACGCTATCCGATCGGTCATCGCCAGCCAGACCGTCAACGCCCCGAAGGGCTCAATCGAAGGGCCTTTGAAGAGCTTCACGATCTACGCCAACGACCAGATACTCGACGCCGCGCCATGGCAGAATTTGATCGTCGGCTACCGCAACGGCGCGGCCATTCGGCTCAGCGATGTCGGCAGCGTCAGTTCAAGTGTGGAGAATACCCAGTCGGGCGCCTGGACCTACCCTGGCAAGGCAAACCGAGACCAGACCCTGACCGCAGGGCGCGCGGTGCTGCTGATCGTCTTCAAGCAGCCAGGCGCCAACGTGATCCAGACCGTCAACCGGATCGACAAAGCACTGCCAGAAGTCGAAGCCAGCATTCCGCCCGGCATCGGCGTCAGCATCGTGGCCGACCGCACTCAGACCATCCGCGCCTCGGTGAAGGACGTCGAGATCACCCTCCTGATCACCATCGGGTTAGTGGTGATGGTGATCTTCCTA
This sequence comes from Caulobacteraceae bacterium, assembly GCA_036494265.1. GTDB lineage: Bacteria > Pseudomonadota > Alphaproteobacteria > Caulobacterales > Caulobacteraceae > Acaudatibacter. The sequence goes on from DASXOP010000056.1 coordinate 7,016, forward strand.
TTCCTGCGCGATGTCCGCGCCACGCTGATCCCGAGCGCCATCATTCCCGTCTGCCTGCTGGCGACGTGCGCCGTGATGCTCGTTTTGCACTTCAGTCTCGACAACCTGTCGCTGATGGCGATGACCATCGCCGTCGGGTTCGTCGTCGATGACGCCATCGTCATGGTCGAGGTGATCTGGAAACGCATCGAGCATGGAGAGGCGCCATTCGAGGCGGCTTTGGCCGGCGCTCGCGAGATCGGCTTCACTATCATGACCATCTCGATTTCGCTGATCGCGGTTTTCAGCCCACTGGTGTTCATGGGCGGCGTGGTCGGGCGGCTGATGCAGGAATTCGCCATCACCCTGAGCGCCGCGGTGCTGGTCTCGATCTGCATGTCGCTGACCCTCACCCCGATGCTGGCGGGACGGTTTCTGAAAAAGCCAGGTCCGCCGACCAACGTATTCACCCGCGCCCTCGAGCGCGGCTTCGCCCGGTTGGAAAGCAGCTATGCGCGGGCGCTGGATACTGTGCTCGGGCACATGCGCCTCACCCTCGCCGTGTTCCTCGCGACGATGGGCCTGGCGGTCTTTCTCTACGCGACGGTTCCGACCGGCTTCTTTCCGCAGCAGGATACCGGCTTCCTGCAAGGAGTCGTGCTGACCTCGCAAGACGCGTCTTTCGACAAGATGTCAGGAAAGATCGAGCAGGTAGCCCGCGTCATCCAGCGGGATCCAGCGGTCGCGGGCGTCGCCTTCTTCGTTGGTGGCAGTTCCAATCAAGCCAACCTGAACATCAGCCTGAAGCCCAAGGACGCCGGACGCACCGCCACCGCCAATGAAATCATCAACCGCCTGCGACCGCAGCTAGGTCAGCTTGTCGGCGTGAGGACGCTGCTGCAGGCCGCCCAGGACATCCGGGTCGGCGGGCGAGGTGGGCAGGCGCAATATCAGTACACGCTGAGCGATCCGGACATTCACGAACTGGACGCCTGGGCCCCGAAGCTCGTGGCTGCGTTGCAGACTGCGCCTCAATTGGCCGACGTCAGCTCCGACCAGCAGTCCCAAGGCGCCGCGGTCAACCTGACGATCGACCGGGCCGCCGCGGCGCGGTTCGGCGTTTCGCCCGCCGACATCGACGCGGCGATCTACAACATGCTCGGACAGCGCCAGGTGGCGCAATACTTCACCCAGGTGAACAGCTACCATGTCGTGTTGGAAGGTCCGCCGGCGTTGCAGGCGACGCCCGCGGTGTTCGACACGATCCGGGTCCTCTCGCCGCTGACCGGCAAGACGGTGCCGCTGTCGCTGTTCGTGAAGGTAGACCCAACCGGCCTGAGCAGCCTGACGATCAGCCACCAAAGCGAATTCCCGGCGACCACCATCTCCTTCAACCTCGCGCCTGGGGTGTCACTGGGACAAGCGACCCAGGTCGTGGAGGATGCGCGCGAACGACTCGGCGCGCCAAGCAGCATCACCGGCTCGTTCCAGGGCACTGCCCAGGCCTTCCAGGATTCGCTGTCGAGCGAGCCGATCCTGATCGCCGCGGCCCTGCTCGCGGTCTACATCATCCTGGGCATCCTCTACGAAAGCTACATCCACCCGATCACCATCCTCTCGACCCTGCCATCGGCCGGCGTTGGCGCGCTGCTGATGCTGCTGCTGGTCGGCCAGGACCTGAACGTGATCGGGATCATCGCGATCATCCTCCTGATCGGGATCGTGAAGAAGAACGGAATCATGATCGTCGACGTGGCGCTGAGGATGGAGCGCGAGCACCACATGGAGCCGAAGGACGCAGTGCGCGAGGCGTCGCACCAGCGGCTGCGCCCGATCCTGATGACCACCGCCTGCGCGCTCCTGGGCGGCGTGCCGATGGTGCTTGGCCACGGCACCGGCTCGGAGTTCAGGCAGCCGCTCGGCTGGGCGATCATCGGTGGCCTGACGGTCTCCCAGATCCTGACCCTGTTCACCACCCCGGTGATCTACATCTACCTCGACCGCATCCGCCGTCGGTTCGAGAAGGACGAAGACTCAGTCGAGGGCCCCGAACCGCACCCCATGCCTGCGGAGTGAAGCGCCTCCCCTTCCCTTCGCGGGAAGGGGCCGGGGAACTTGGACCGAGCATGCTGGCCGTTGCGCACGCTTGCTGTGGCGACAACGCCGCTCGACGGGCCGCCAGAAGCCGTAAATAAGGGCGCTGTGAGCGACCAAGCCACCTTGCCCGCCGCGCGCCGGGCCAAAACGGCGCCCGCCTCGGCCGCCGGCGCCGAGCTGACCGTCGTCGCGCCGACGTTCAACGAGCGCTCCAATGTCGCGCGGCTGGTCGAGAAGCTGGAAGCGGCGCTGGCGGGGGTGAGCTGGGAGGTGATCTTCGTCGACGACGATTCCCCCGACGGCACGGCGGCAGCGGTGAAGGAAATCGCGGCTGCCGATGCGCGGGTGCGGTGCCTGCGCCGGGTCGGGCGGCGCGGGCTCGCCGGCGCGGTGGTCGAAGGCGCGCTGGCCAGCGCCGCGCCGTTCGTCGCCGTGATCGACGCCGACATGCAGCACGACGAGACCTTGCTGCCGCGGATGCTGAATCTGCTGCGCGCCGGCGACACCGACCTCGTCGTCGGCAGCCGGTACCTAGAGGCGGGCGGCCTCGACGGCGGCTTCACCCCGGCCCGCAAGGCGGCCAGCCAGTTCGCCACCGCGCTCGGCCGCAAGGCGCTGAAGGCCGACATCTCCGACCCGGTCAGCGGCTTCTTCATGATCCGGCGCGAAATGGTCGACCGGGTGGCCGAGGACCTGGAGCCGAGCGGCTTCAAGATCCTGTTCGACATCATCGCTTCGCAACCCGAGCCGCTGAGGATCAAGGAGCTGCCTTATGCCTTCCAGGCCCGCGAGGCCGGCGAGAGCAAGCTCGATAACCGGGTGGCGCTTGAATACCTCGGCTTGGTCGCCTCAAAGCTGACCGGCGCGCTGATCTCGCCGCGGATCATCCTCTTCGGACTGGTCGGGCTCTCTGGCGTGCTGGTGCATATGTCGGTGCTGTGGGCGGCGCAGGGCTTCGGCTTCGCCTACGCCCAGGCGATGGCCGGTACGACCGCCATGACCACCAACTATTTTATCAACAACGTGATCACCTACCGCGACAAGCAGCTGAGGGGCTGGAAGCTGCTAGGCGGCTACCTGCGCTTCTGCGCCCTTTGCGCGGTCGGCCTGGTCGCCAGCGTGGCGGTGGGCAGCGAGTTGAACGCTGTGCTCCTCCACGCCGGCGTGCCGCACAATGTCGCCTGGCCGATTGCAGGTCTCGCCGGCGCGATCAGCGGCGCGCTCTGGAACTATGTCAGCACCTACCTCGGCGTCTGGTAGGGCCGCCGAGACGCAGGAACTGTCACCGATCGCCACTTTGGCGATCGTGGTCGCCGCGGCGACGCTGGTGAGGGTGGTCGCTGGCGCGATCGTTCCGCTCACCGAAGACGAAGCCTACTATCGCCTGTGGTCGATGCAGCCCGCGTTCGGCTACTTCGACCACCCGCCGATGATCGCCTGGTGGGTCTGGCTGGGCCGCCATCTGGCCGGTGACAATCCGCTCGGCCTGCGGCTGATCCCGACCCTGGCGACAGCGGCGACAAGCTTCCTGACATTCGACGTCGCGCGGCTGGCTGGCCTCAGCGGCCGCGTTGCCGCCCGCGCAGCGGTCTGGCTCAACGCGACCCTGCTGGTCGGGTTCGCCGGCGAACTTGCCGTGCCCGACGCGCCGGCGACGTTGTTCTGGATCGCGACTCTGTGGTGCGCCCTCCGCGCGACGTCGGGGGGCGGGGTTTGGTGGTTAGGCGCGGGCGCGGCGGCAGGGCTGGCGTGCCTCTCGAAGTACTCGGCGCTCTTCCTCGCACCGGGGCTGGCGCTCTGGCTGGCGCTGACGCCGGACGGCCGCCGCCAACTTATGACGGCCTGGCCGTGGCTTGGCGCGGCGATCGCCGCGGCGGTGTTCGCGCCCAACGTCGCCTGGAACGCCGACCATGGCTGGATGACCTTCGCCAAGCAGTTCGGGCGGGTCGCGGCGACGGGTTTCGAGCCTGGCTTCCTCGCCAAGCTGCTCGGCGATCAGGCCTTGCTGCTGAACCCGCTGATCGCGGTGTTCGTCGTACTCGCCATCGTGCGGCGGACGGCGTGGCCGTTGCTGGCAATCAGCGCGCCGTTCGCCGCCTACCTGGTCTTTCATAGTTTGCATGACGAGGTGCAGGGCCAGTGGCCGGCCCCGCTCTATCCGGCGCTGGCGATCGCCGCGGCGGCCGCCGCCGAAGGCGCGCGAGGCTGGCTGGCGAGCGTTCGCGCGGCCGCGGCGCCCGTCGGCCTGACCATCAGTGCGGCGCTGCTGGCCTTCCTCGCCGCGCCGTCCGACGTCTGGCTGCCGTTCCGCGATCCGCTGGCGCCCTATCGGGACTGGGACCGCTTCTCCGCTTCGGTCGAGCAAACTCGGACCGCCGCCGGGGCCAGCTGGGTCGGCTCTCCCACCTACGGGGTCGGCGCGCAGCTGGCGGCCGCGCCGGCGCTGCATGCGCCGTCGGTGCAGATCTTCCAGCGCCAGCGCTACACCTTCGAGACCCCAGCCGAGCGCGCCGACTTTGCCCGTGCTGGCCTAGTCCTGGTCCCGCCTCGCAACCCTGCCGCCGCACGACTGTCCGCCTGTTTCTCGAGCGTGACGCCGCTACCGCCGATCATTCGGGGCGAAGGCAAGAGCGCGACCGCCTACGCCGCCTATCTGGTCGCTCACCCCCGGCGCGACGTCGAGCGCGACGGCTGCTAAGGACCTGCGCCGATGCACATTGCCGACTACGAGAGCCTGCTGGACGCCATCGCCGACCCGGCGCGGGCGGAGATCGAAGCGTCCGAGATCGCCATCGTCACCGCCCATCCGGACGACGAGACGCTGGCGTTCGGGGTCGTCATGCGGCGGCTGAAGGGCGTGCACGTGGTGCTGGCGACCGACGGTTCGCCGCGCGACATGCTCACTCAGCGACGGCTCGGGTTTCCCAGCGTCGAGGCCTACCGCGACGCGCGCCACGACGAGCTGGTCGCGGCGCTGGCGCTGGCGGAGGTGCCCGCTTCGGCGCTGACCCGGCTTGAGTTTCCGGACAAGCAGGCCGCGCACAATCTGGCCGCGTTCGCTCAGGCGCTGCGAGCGTTCTTCGCCGCGAACGGCATCCGCGCGGTGCTGACCCACTCATACGAGGGCGGCCATCCCGACCACGACGCGGTCGCCGCCGCTGTGGCGCTGGCGACCAGGGGCTCGGCGATCGAGGTGGTGGAGTCGCCGTTCTACCGGGCGCGTCGAGGACGTTTCTCGCTGCAGACCTTCGTGCCAATCGAGGGCCTGCGCGTGGTGGAGACGCCGCTGAACGAGGCGGAGGCGGCGCACAAGCTGGCGATGGTCGCCTGCTACCCGAGCCAGACCGATCTCTTGACCGGCTTTACGCCGCGCATCGAGCGTTTCCGCCATGCCCCGGCCTACGACTTCACCCGCCCGCCCAACGACGGCGACGTCGAGTTCGAGAAACAGTTTTTCCCCTGGACCGAGTGGGCCAAGGCCACGGCGCACGCGCTGTAGGCGAACCTGCCTACAGAACGCGGCGGATCGACGCCGGAGCGCGTCCAAGAGGTTGCCTTAAGGGCTCAAGCCCGGCAAACCAGATTTCATACTGCTGTTCGAACCGGACATTTCAGTCCGTCACCCGATTTGAAAGCCAAAGGCCTTTGACCGTTCAACTCTCCAGGACCCCTGTCGCGGAATCGCCGCTTTCCTCCGTCGAAGCGATCATTTCCGGCCTCGCCGGCGTCGGCTACATCGCCTCGCGCCGCATCGCCACCGCCCTCTTCATGGCCCAGCACCTGTCCAAGCCCGTCCTGGTCGAGGGCGTCGCTGGTGTCGGTAAGACCGAGCTGGCCATCGCCACCTCCACCCTGCTCGGCCTGCCGCTGATCCGCATGCAGTGCTACGAGGGCCTGGACGAGTCCAAGGCGCTCTACGAGTGGAAGTACGGCAAGCAGCTGCTTTACACCCAGATCCTGAAGGACCGGGTGGGCGCGGCGCTGGCCGACGCCGTCACCATGGAGGCGGCGATGGACCGGCTCCACGGCATGGGCGACATGTTCTTCTCCGAGCCGTTCATGGAGCCCCGGCCAATCCTGAAGGCGCTTCAGTCGGAGAACGGCTGCGTCTTGCTGATCGACGAAATCGACAAGAGCGACGAAGCGTTCGAGGCCTTCCTGCTGGAAGTGCTGTCGGCGTTCCAGGCCTCGATCCCCGAGATCGGCACGATCAAGGCCAAGATCCCGCCACTGGTGTTCCTCACCTCCAACAACGTGCGTGACCTGGGCGACGCGCTGAAGCGTCGGTGCCTGCACCTGCACATCCCGCTGCCGGACGCGCATCTGGAAGAGCGGATCGTCGCCACCCGCGTGCCCGGCGTCGAGGCCCAGCTCACCCGCGAGCTCGTGGCCTTCGTGCAAAGCCTGCGCGAGATCGATCTGCGCAAGGTGCCGTCGATCTCCGAGACCGTCGATTGGGCCCGCGCGTTGGTGCTGTTGCACGCCGACGCGCTCTCCACCGACGTGGTGCGTGAGACCCTGAACGTGCTTTTGAAGTTCGAGCAGGACATCGTCGCGGTCGAGCCGAAGCTGAACGAACTGCTCGGCCGCGCCTCCGAGGTCAGCGGGGGCGAATAGGGTGGCCTCCTCGCCCGTCCAGGCGACGATGGAGGACTTCATCAAGGCGCTGCGCGCGTCCGAGGTGAGGGTCTCGCCGGCAGAAGCCATCGACGCCCACCGCGCCATGATCGAGATCGGCTACAGCGATCGCACCCTGGTGCGCGACGCGCTCTGCATCACCCTCGCCAAGAGCGAGGAGGATGTCGCCAAGTTCGACGAGTGCTTCGACGCCTACTTCACCCGCGACACCTTCCAGAAAGCCCCGCCACCGCCCTCGGCGCCGTCGCAAGGCGGTCAGGCCGGCGGTGAGGCCGAAGCCGAGCTGCCCCTGGCCCAGATGCTGCTCGAAGGCGACCAGATCGGGCTGAACCAGATGATGGAGGCCGCCGCCCGCCGGGCCCGCGCCACCGACGTCCGGCTCAACACCCAGCGCAACCTGATGTCGCGCAGGATCCTCGACGAGATGGGTCTGCGCGAGTTGGAGGAGCTGATCCAGCGACTGCGCGAGATGGGCCTGCCCCGCGACGATGCGCTGGCCGACCGGCTGGCGGAGCGGCGCGAGGCGCTGTTCGAGGAAAGCTCCAAGTTCGTCGACCGGCAGATGGTGCTCTACGCCAGCGAGACCGGCCGGCGGATGCGCGAGACCCTGCTCGGCCAGGCCAAGCTCACCTCGGTCGAGCCCGAGGACATGCGCAACATGGAGGCGCTGGTGAAGCGCATGGCCAAGCGACTGGCCAGCCGCTACGCGCGCAAGCGCCACCGCGCCGACAAGGGCAAGCTCGACGTCCGTCGCACCATCCGCAAGAGCATGGGCTACGGCGGGGTGCCGTTCGACATCATCTGGAAGCGCGAGACGATCGACAAGCCGAAGATCGTCGCCATCTGCGACGTCTCACGGTCGGTCGCCGCCGCCGCCCAGTTCATGCTGCTGTTCCTCTACAGCCTGAACGAAGTGATCGAGAAGCTGGAGGCCTTCGCCTTCTCCGACCGGCTGATCCGGGTCGGCGACATCCTGGAGGACGAAGACCTCGACGGCGCAATCCTGAACATCATCAAGAAGATCGGCATGCGGCCGACCGACTATGGCCGAGCGCTAGTCGATTTCACCGAACTCCACCGCGACGATCTCGATCGCCACACCACGGTGATCATCCTGGGGGACGGACGCTCGAACTATTCCAACCCGCGGCTCGACATCATGCGCGACATCTCGCACCGGGCGCGGGCGGTGATCTGGCTCAACCCCGAGCCGGAAACCTACTGGGGCCAGGGCGACTCGCGGATGGACCAGTACAAGCGCTTCTGCAACGTAGCCAAGGTCTGCAACACCTTGAACCAGCTGGAGCGGATCATCGAGGACGTCCTGCGAACCTACATGCCGCGCTAACCTCCCGCCGCCAGGTCAGCATGATCCGCGCGATCCAGCGCTTGGCCCCGAAGCGCACCAAGAGAGGTTCGACGGCGCCTCGAACAGGGCATAGGCGAGGAAGAACCGCCCGCCTCCCAGCCCTTAGACTGTCGCGCTGAAGCGCAGGTCGGCGTTCATCCGCGCCGCGGCGAAGCTGATATTCACCCGGTCCATATAGGCCACGCCGTAGCCCAGCCCGATCAGCGGCAAGAGCCGCCACGTCGCCTTCGCCAGCGCCGACTTCCCGACCGCCTCGATGTCCATCGGCGCTCCCCAGCCCCGACCAAGCTTTGCCTGCAGCGCGCGGCCGGGTCGAGCGAAACGCGCGTCCGGTCTCGCCTAGCCGCAGACGCTGGCCCCACGGGGTCGGATCAGCGCCACCCCCGCCCATTTCCTCACCCGCCGCGCGGCGCCACGCCGGCAATCCCGCCGTTAACCGCCGATAACAACGGCGCCCGAATTCAGGCGAAGCCGCTCCAACCGCCCCATCCCTCCCCTTCATGGGGAGGGCAGGACGATCCGCCAGGATCGTCCGGGTGGGGATGTCCGACGCCTCAACACCCCTCGCCGGCCAGCCCCTCACGGACCAACCCGACCGCAGATGCACCGTAAACTACGGTCCCCCACCCCCGGCGCCGCCATCCCAAGGCCCCGCGCACCCACGCGGCCCCATTCTCTCACGATATCAAAGACCCGGACGCTCGAGGCGCCGCTCCGACCAGACATACGCGTGGGTGAATCGCGGTCAAGTTCTTTGTTTGTTCCCCCAGGCACCGGGCGCAGCTCTTGCAACCGTTGAGCGGCTGGAGGGCAAGCAGGTTGCAACCACTGCGGCCTTGGGCCAAGCTAACGAGTTGGGGGGAGTAAATGCCAGATCAAATAGCCGAAGCGATTCGGCGTGCGCAACGTCCTGATGGCAGCATTGACGTAGACTCAGTCGTCAACGGCATCTTCGCGACACCAGGTCAGAAGCACGCCTTCGTCTTCAATCAGAACGCTCGTCGCACCAACATTCAAATCGCCGAGCTTCTTTCTCTCGTACGTCGGCATATTTATGTCAAAGATACAGCCAAGCGACAGACGGAAATAGAATTTTCGACGTTCGAGGAGGTAAAGACATTCCTCGAGGAAGTTATCGCGCACGGCAACGTTGGAGATCCGAATAGCTTCGAGACATTTGTCAGCGAACTGGCACTGTTCTTCGAGGACAAGGTTCTAGTCGAGACGCTCTACGGATCTGCTTGCATCTTCTTGCCGCCGAAACTCCGCGTCGACACGGCCTTGGTTTGCGGTGAGAGCGGTTACATTCACTCCTGCGGAGATCTATTGATCTTGAGAAACGCGGAGAAGATGACTGAAGCGAAATTCAAGGAAGCAATAGAAGATTGCATAGCGGACTTCCCTGACGACAACGGGAAGTTTCTTCTTGTCCCGTATTGTCATGAAGATTTTAGCCACTTGGACAGAAGATCAACCCCGTTTTTGCAGCATGGACTCGACGACATAAAATTGAATATTTCCAAGGCCTTCGTCGGAGCCACTAAGCTCTACGATCTCCTCGAGGAGGTCGGCGAGGATTTTTCAGATCACTTAGCAATCGCACCTGCCGGAGATTTCAAGAAATCGACTGATACCTTCAAGAACTTATTTCCAGACAAGAACCAAAATACAATCTTCATGATATCAGACAGTGACTTAGTTCCGAACAGTCGCTTTCCGGGGTCTCGAAAATTCTACATTATGTACCTTCAGCGCTACAAAAATAACAATGTCTACCATTTGTACGATGAGAATAAGCCGGGATGGGCGAGTCACACGACACTCCCGCACTCTCTTGCCGGGGCGATGGTAAGCATTGCGAGGCCGTGGTTTCGGGATGACGGAAGCGCCGAGGTAGCTGACCCGTTCGGCGGTTCAGGTACGGTGTTTTTCGAAGCGCAGAAGATCGCCGGATTAAACTGCCGTTCTAGCGATCGGGCACCGATCTTCGAATATGCGATGAAGGACAATTCAACCTTCTTCGGACTATCAAAGAGCGAGCTAATCGCCCTACGAGATGAGTTGAAAGAGTTCTTAGAGGCAATCCCCGACGTTTGGGAAGGTGCAGCTAGGAAGCGCAAGGAAACCCGCGAGCAACGCCTCGGACGCATCGCCAATGTGGTTCGTACTTGGGCGCAGAAGAGTGGGGGAGATTTTCTCGCACTGCCAAAGGAGGCACTTGACGAAGGGTTCGTCGAGCTCGGCGATGCGTTGCCAGATCGCCTTTTGGCCTATGTCGGGCTTCGTGCGAGCGTCAGGGGAGTCACTGATCTTGCACGTGGCACGGCGTCGTGGCCCGCCTTCTTCAGGCGTGAGTTGCGAGACCTGCTCGAGCAAATTGACAATGAGCTTACGTGGCTTCAGGAGACGCACCAGACGCACCCTCAGAACGAGAAGATGCTTGTAGGAAGGGCCTCCTACTCGCCGGCAGTCAGCCCAAGGCCACCGGAAATTCGTCGCTTCGATTTGTTGGGGTCTTTGGATTTCGAGGTAGACACGATCGATCATTTACCGGTCGATACCTATGACGCAATAATTACCGATCCACCTTACGGTTTTAATACCGACGAAGACTATTGGCAGATGGCGGCGTTTGTAAGAAGTATGGTGGAGCGTTTGGTGCTGTCCCTTAAAAAGGAGGGCGGCCAATTGATCATGGCTGCGCCGCAGGTCAGTTTTTCTGGCAAAGGCATAATGCCGTTCGTGCGAGCAACCTACCTAGCCCGCGAAGTTGTACGAACATGTGCTCGACTCGGTCGAGAATGTGTCAAGCCATCAGTAGTTTTGCCAGCTAATCTCTGGAATCTACAGCCTCCTTATTATTGGGTCGCAGAAAAATCGTTGGAGAGGCGCATACTGCACTTTTGGATTCGAAGTACAGATTGAGTAACGGTAGCGTTGCTGCTATAAGCGCGCGGGCGTGAGGCTTGCGGTGTAGGGAACAGTCTAGGCTGAGTGGTTCCTGATCGCGACCATTGAATTAGATCCACGACGGTATCCCAGAAGAACGGAACGACGTTTCGCTTGCAAATGTTGCTGACGCTTACCCACTCAATCTTGCGTATCTCATCGGACTTCAAGGCGAGCGTGGGACGGTTCTCGAGAACCAAGACAAATGATACGTAACGGAAGCACACGCCGTCGTAGTTGATTTGATAGTCAGTTAGAGAGTGTAAGACGTGTGCTTCAGTATTGACTCCTACTTCCTCTCGTAACTCACGCACGACACACTCTTCCGGTCGCTCACCGTTTTCGGCTTTTCCCGACGGGATCGCCCAGTCGAACGCGAAAGGCTTGTGTCGTTGCCTTTGAACAAGAAGCAGGTGACTCCCGACGAGGCAAAAACAACCGGCCGCCGTGAACTCCGTTTCGAACGGTTCGGACGATTCGACGATCATGGCGAAGGTGTTCTCTCGATGGGGGAGTAGCCGCCGTCCCTAGTGCGCCGTCTCCGCCCCCCGCTTGGCCATCATCCGGTCGAAGGCGTCCCAGACGCCGGTCTTGCCCTGCCATGAGCCCGTGGTGGCGGCTTTGGAGTACTCGGTGGAGCGGGCTTCGAAGAAGTTGGCGTGTTCGACGCCGCTGAGCAGGCTCTGCAGCCACGGCAGCGGGTTTTCTTTCACGCCGTAGACTTCCGGCAGGTTCAGCTGGCGCAGGCGCCAGTCGGCGATGAAGCGGATGTAGGCCTTGATGTCGGCCGGGGTCATGCCCTGCACCTCGCCGGCCTCGAAGGCGAGGTCGATGAAGCGGTCCTCCAGGCCGACGACGGTCTGGCAGCAGTCGACGATGTCGGCCTCGACGCTCTTGGTCACGCAGCCGGTCTCGGCGTTGAATGCGTGGTAGAGCTTGACCATGCCCTCGCAGTGCAGGCTCTCGTCGCGCACGCTCCAGCTGACGATCTGGCCCATGCCCTTCATCTTGTTGAAGCGGGGGAAGTTCATCAGCATGGCGAAGCTGGCGAAGAGCTGCAGGCCCTCGGTGAAGCCGCCGAACATGGCCAGCGTGCGGGCGATGTCGGCGTCGGTGTCCACCCCGAAGCGCTGCATGTAGTCGTGCTTGGCCTTCAGCGCCTCGAACTCGAGGAAGGCGGAGAACTCGCTCTCCGGCATGCCGATCGTTTCGAGCAGGAGCGCGTAGGCGGCGATGTGGATGGTCTCCATGTTGGAGAACGCCGCCAGCATCATCTTCACCTCGACCGGTTTGAACACCCGGGCGTAGCGCTCCATGTAGTTGTCGTTCACCTCGACGTCGCTCTGGGTGAAGAAGCGGAAGATCTGGGTCAGCAAGTTACGCTCGCGGTCGTTCAGCTTGGCCGCCCAGTCCTTGCAGTCCTCGCCCAGCGGCACTTCCTCGGGCATCCAGTGCACCTGCTGCTGGCGCTTCCAGAAGTCATAGGCCCAGGGATAGCGGAACGGCTTGTAGCCACGCGATGGGGTGAGCAGGCCGGTGAGGGTGCGAGGGGTGGCGGTCATTGTTGGGCGATGTCCCGGGGCACGAATCAACAGATATCGACGACCCTCAGGGGACTCCAACAGAAGCCGCCCGACAAGGTCAAAATCCCACATATAGGTTGATGTGTCGCACTCGCCCACAACATGTTGTGGGCGTTACAGCCAACCGCCGAGCTCTCAGAGCGGGTCGGAAAGAACGACTGAGCCATTGGGTCCGTCGTATCGCATATCGAAGTGGCGCAGAAATGTTCGTCCGATGAGAACCGCATGCCTCTGCCCGCCAGCGAGCAGGTTGACGCCAGCGAACGCGCCATGAAGTGTGAAGTTGAGATGCGGAGATCGAATTTGCGCGAGGTGCATGTTGACCTGCATCAGACCGCTGATACCTGCACAGTCCTGCTGGTCGATGATCGGGAGGCGCAACTCCATCGCTAGGCCGCTATCAATACAGCAGCTCGACGCGCCTGTATCGATGAGCGCCCATACATCTGACATCGGCAGATTCGCGACCTTGCGTGGTTGGGCCACGTCGAAATTGGGGTCGAACCCGATATCGACCTTGAGCGTAGGGCCAACTTCGATCAGCAGTTCTCGGGCGTAGACGTCGAGCCCGTCACGAAAGCCGCAGTCAACCTCGGGCACGAAGCGGACCGAACATCACGGATGCTGGAAGTCGCATTGGCGCCGCGCCGATCTGCCGGATCAAATACGGGCCTCTGCCAAATTGGCGGACCGCCTCGCCGGCGGCGCTCTCGAAATCGCCGAAGACGCTCACAAGCTGCTTGTCGTGGACAAGCGCCCACTTGCCCAAACTCACTGTTTCCAGCTCGGGCCGCATCTTCTCGTATGCGGCGATTTCATCCTTCAGCGTCATCGGTGATCCTCACCAAGAATCATAGCACCGGCGCGGGCGGAAACGAATCCCCGATATGATCTACGCGTTCTCTGCGTCTCCTCCGCGCACTCTGCGTTCGGAACTTAACGGCGCCTGCGGCGCGCTGCTGTCAGAGATTTGCCCCCATGCCCCTACCTCCTGCCTGGGTCCCGTCTTACGACGGGATGAGCGGGTAATTTGGGAGTGCGCGATGAGCGGCGAGTACGTGGTGTTTGGGGCGGCGGGGACGGGGTCGGTGATGGTCGAGGCGGCGTTGACGCTGCTGGGGCTGCCCTACCGCGTGGTCGAGACCACCATCTTCACCGAGGGCGGCGAGGACGACGAAGCGCTGCGCCGGGCCAATCCGATGATGCAGGTGCCGGCGCTGATCCTGCCCAATGGCGAGTTGATGACCGAGAGCGCGGCGATCCTGATCTGGCTCGCCGACGCCCACCCCGAGGCCGGCCTGGCGCCCACCATGGCCAGCCACGCGCGGCCAGCGTTTCTGCGCTGGATGGCGTTCCTGTCGGCGGCGATCTACGCGATGTACTGGATCCGCGACGACCCCACCCGGCTCATCGACGACCCGGCGATCGGCGCCGTCGCCAAGGCGCGCATCGGCGACCGGTTCGTGGACTGCTGGCGGGTGATGAACGACCAGGTCGACCCCAGCCGCTACATCCTGGGCGACGAACTGACCGTGCTCGACCTCTACGTCGCCGTGATCTCCCGCTGGGCCGGCGGCCGCGCCCGCTTCAACGAAGCCGCCCCGAAACTGCGCACGGTCGCCGAACGCGTCGACGCCGACCCGCGGCTGCAGGCGTTCTGGGCGGAGCGGTTTCCGTTCTCCTCTCCCCCTTGAGGGGAGGGGCCGGGGGTGGGGGTCTGTTCCCGGAAGAGTCACGGTGCAGACGACCCGCTCGCCACGCTGTTGGCCGTCGCTAGCCCGTCAGGGAAGGCCCAACCGGCACGGCCCGCTCGCCGCGCCTTTTCCTGAAGCAGACCCCCACCACCAACCCCCTCCCCTCAAGTGGGAGGGGGCTTTAGCGCGCCCGCAGCACGAAGCTCAGGCCCAGCACGCCGTTGCTGCGGACGGGGGGCGGGAGGTCGGGGTTGCGTTCGACGGGGGCGATGTTGGTGTCGTGCTTGGGGCCAAAGTCGTGCTGCTGGTAGCCGATCATCGCCGACGCCAGCCCGCGCCGGAACCCGTAGCCGGCCTCCACATCGCGCGGCTGCACCCGCGGATCGTCGGCCCAGCCGTCGCGCGAGTTCAGGTTCATCGAGTGGCCGGACATCGTCGCGTAAAGCCCCCAGCCGTCGGAGAGGTGCGCGTGCGACGTCGGTGGCCGCACCGCATAGGCCGTCGGAATGGGCCCCTCCTTGTACGGAGGATTGCCGCTCGTCGGATCCGCCTGCGCCGCGATCGGTATCAACACCGCCGCGGCCACCAGCCACCTGCCCATCGCCCTTCGCTCCCTGAGCGATCCCACTGACAATTCGAATGTCGGAAACCTTGGACGGTTCCGCGGTGGGAAACTCGAGCAGGCGGAAGCATAAGCGGCGCCACGTCAAGCCGCTCCGGCGCACAATCTTTCGTTATTGCAACACGTTCGAGCCCGACGATTGGCGCGAAAGATCGCCGAGGTAAGGTTGAATTTAGATCATTGCGTGATGTAATCGGCGGGCGCGCCCTCCCCGGCGCCGATCGACGACCAGGACCCATGACCGAATTCACCAACGCCACGGCGCGTCACGCGCGCCATGCGCCTGGGGCGCTCGCCCTTGGCGATTTCACCGCCGACCGCCGGATGCTGATGCTGGTGGCGATGGCCGTCGTGGTCGGCGCCGCCGGCGCGGCCGGGGCCTGGGTGCTGCTGCGACTGATCGCGCTGGCCTCGAACCTGGTCTGGCTGGGGCGGCTGGGCGTCACCCAGATTGACTTCGCGCAGGTGCATCCCAGCGCCTGGATGGTGCTGGCGCCGGCGCTGGGGGGCCTGGCGATCGGACTGATGGCCCGCTACGGCTCGGAGAAGATCCGCGGCCACGGCATCCCCGAGGCGATCGAGGCGATCCTGATCGGCGGCAGCCGGATGTCGGCCAAGGTGGCGCTCCTGAAGCCGCTATCGTCGGCGATCGCCATCGGCACCGGCGGACCGTTCGGCGCCGAGGGGCCGATCATCATGACCGGCGGGGCGATGGGCTCGCTGTTCGCGCAGCTGTTCCACCTCAGCGCCGCCGAGCGCAAGACGCTGCTGGTGGCCGGGGCCGCGGCCGGGATGACCGGCGTCTTCGGCACGCCGCTGGCGGCGGTGCTGCTGGCGGTGGAGCTGCTGCTGTTCGAGTGGAAGCCGCGCAGCTTCCTGCCGGTGACAGTGGCGGTGCTGGTCGCCGCCGGCGTTCGTCCGCTCATGCTGGGCGCCGGGCCGCTGTTCCACCTGGTCGACCTCGGCCACCTGACCTGGACCCGGCTTCTGCTCTGCGCCGGCGTCGGCATCGTGGCCGGGCTGCAGTCGAGCCTGCTGACGGTGTGCCTCTATACGGCCGAGGACGCGTTCGGGCGGCTGAAGCTGCACTGGATGTGGTGGCCGGCGCTCGGCGGCCTGCTAGTCGGTTTTGGCGGCCTCGGCGATCCCAGCGCGCTCGGCGTCGGCTACAACGTGATCGGCGACCTCCTGGCCGGACGGATGCCGGTGGGCGAGACGGCGCGGCTGCTGTTGGTGAAGGCGGTGATCTGGATCGTCGCGCTGTCGTCGGGCACCTCCGGCGGAGTGCTGGCGCCGCTGCTGATCCTGGGCGGGGCGCTGGGCGCGATCGAGGGCCACTGGCTGCCCGGCGGTCCCGGCTTCTGGGCGCTGGTCGGCATGACCGGGATGATGAGCGGCACCATGCGCGCGCCGCTGACCGGCGCCCTCTTCGCGGCCGAGCTGACCGGCGACTTCCAGGCGCTACCGGCGCTGCTGGCTGCGGCGGCCACCGCCTACGGGGTGACCGTGCTCCTGATGAAGCGCTCGATCCTGACCGAGAAGATCGCCCGGCGCGGCCTGCATCTCAGCCGCGAATACAGCGTCGACCCGTTCCAGATGATGCGGGTGCGCGAGGTGATGGTCGAGAACGTGGAGACCCTGCCGGCGTCGATGCCGGTCGACCAGGCGGTGGCGTTCTTCACCGCTCCCGAGGTGCGCCACAAGAGCTACCCGGTAGTGGACAGCCGCGGCGTCGTGGTCGGGCTGGCGCCGCGGGCGGAGGTCATGCGCTGGCTGAGCGAGGGCCCCCACGAGGGTCAGACCCTGAGTGAAGTGGTGTCCGACGCCGGCATGCTGCGCGGCGCGCCCGACGAGGCGGTGGGCCGCCTGGCCGAACAGATGGTGGAGCGCGAAGTCGGCCGGGTGCCGATCGTCGATGGCGGCGGGCGGCTGGTCGGCCTCGTCACCCGCAAGGACCTGCTGCGGGTGCACGCCCGCCAGCGAGCGCAGGAGGTGGAGCGCCAGGCGACCCCGCCGGTGTGGCGAGGCCGCAGCGCCGTCAGCAGCTGACCGCTACTGGCAGGCCAGGCACTCGTCGTAGTCGGTAGAACATGCCCGCGGGACGAATCCCGCGGGCCGTTCCGCTAGCGGTCGCTATGCGGAGTGTGCTTGATCGGGTGCCATGTGGAACCCGGCGTCTGCGTAGGCGGTAGCTTCGTGTTCTCAGGCACCGTCGCGAAGTTCGGGTGCTTTCCGCCTCGAGGGCCGTGCTCCTGATAAATACCGGCACCACTGGGTCCTGAGTTTTCCCCAGGACGACGATCTTTACTCATATGAATCAACTCTTTCTTCACAGGCCTGCGCGACAACTGTGGAGAACCAGGGTTGCTCGAAAGCGTTTCCCTCGTAGGTTAGCCTTATCGTCTGTCGCGCAAGTGATTGATGAAGGAGGGGAGGGCTGGTCCTTCTCGCAATAGGCGGGCCGCCTTCCTCTCCACCCTTGCCCAAGCATCGCGCATCGCGCGGCTTTGCGCGGGCAACTTTCTATCGAAATCTGGCGGTGAGCGCCTCCCTTGCAGCGCCGTAACGGCTGTCGCTTGTCCCTACTGGCAGGCCAGGCACTCGTCGTAGTCGGTGCGGTCGCCGGCGGCTTTCTCCGCCAGCGCGGCCATGCCGTCGCCGCCGGCGAACGCCGCGCGCTGCACCGACTTGGAGCGCAGGTAGTAGAGCGACTTGCAGCCGCGCTCCCACGCTTGCCAGTGCAGCATGTGCAGGTCCCACTTATCGACGTCGCCGGGCAGGAAGAGGTTGATCGACTGCGACTGGCAGATGTCGGCGGCGCGGTCGGCGGCCAGCTCCACCACCCAGCGCTGGTCGATCTCGAAGGCGGTCTTGAAGACGTCCTTCTCGTCGGCGGTCAGGCCGTCGAGATGCAGCACCGAGCCCTCGTTCTCCAGGATCGAGTTCCAGATCGCCGGAGTGTTCAGCCCGTGCGTTTCCAAGAGCCGCTCCAGGTAGGGGTTCTTCACCGCGAACGAGCCCGAGAGGGTCTTGTGGGTGTAGATGTTGGCCGGGATCGGCTCGATGCCGGCGCTGGTGCCGCCGCAGATGATCGAGATCGAGGCCGTGGGCGCAATCGCGATCTTGTGGCTGAAGCGTTCCATCACCCCGCGCTCGGCGGCGTCCGGGCAGGCGCCGCGCTCTTCGGCCAGCACCCGGCTGGCGGCGTCGCAGCCGCGGCGCAGATGCTTGAACATGCGCATGTTCCAGCTCTTGGCCATCGCGCTCTCGAACGGCACGTTCTGGTCCTGCAGGAACGAGTGGAAGCCCATGATCCCGAGCCCGACCGAGCGCTCGCGATAGGCGGCGTAGGACGCGTCGGCCATCTCCGGCGGCGCGCGGTCGATGAAGTCCTGCAGCACGTTGTCGAGGAAGCGCATGGCATCCTCGATGAAGGTCGGGTGGTCGCGCCACTCGAGGAACTTCTCGACGTTCAGCGACGACAGGCAGCAGACCGCGGTGCGCTCCTTGCCGAGGTGATCCTTGCCCGAGTGCAGCATGATCTCGGAGCAGAGATTGGACTGGCGCACCGAGAGGCCGAGCTCGCGCTGGTGCTGCGGCATGGCCCGGTTGGCGGTGTCGGAGAAGATCAGATAGGGCTCGCCGGTCTGCAGCCGCAGTTCCAGAAGCTTCTGCCAGAGCGTGCGCGCGTCGACTTCGCGGATCGCCTCGCCGGTCTTGGGCGAGCGCAGAGCGAACATCTCGCCGGCGCGGACGGCTTCCATGAACTCGTCGGTGATGCAGACGCCGTGGTGCAGGTTCAGGGACTTGCGATTGAAGTCGCCCGAGGGCTTCCGGATCTCGACGAACTCCTCGATCTCCGGGTGCCAGATGTCGATGTAGACGGCGGCCGAGCCGCGGCGCAGCGAGCCCTGGCTGATCGCCAGCGTCAGCGAATCCATCACCCGGATGAAGGGGATGATGCCGCTGGTCTGGCCGGCGCCCTTCACCTTCTCGCCGATCGAGCGCACGCCGCCCCAGTAGGTGCCGATGCCGCCGCCGTTGGCCGCGAGGAAGACGTTCTCGTTCCAGGTGTCGACGATGCTTTCCAGCGAGTCGCCGACCGCGTTGAGGAAGCAGGAGATCGGCAAGCCGCGATCGGCGCCGCCGTTCGACAGCACCGGCGTCGAGGGCATCAGCCAGAGCTTGGAGATGTAGTCGTAGATGCGCTGGGCGTGGTCGGCGTCGTCGGCGTAGGCCGTGGCGACTCTCGCGAACATGTCCTGGTAACTCTCGCCCGCCAGCAGGTAGCGATCCTCCAGGGTGGTGCGGCCGAAGTCGGTCAGCAGCGCATCGCGCGAGCGGTCGATCTCGACCTTGCGCACCAGCTGCAGCGGGGGCCGCTCGACGGGCCTCGGCGGGAGTTCCGCCGACACGCCCTCAATGACTTTCTTGGCTTCGCTTCCCATCATTCACCCGCACCCATACCCGGTTCCGCCGTGGAGTCGTTGACCACCCCTTGGCGTCTACATCTTGTGGCCCTTCGGCCCTGAAAGCCCAGGATATGGGGACATATGGTTTCCAACTGGTCAACGGGCGCCAGCGTTCCGCCGCGCGAATATCTGTTGATCGTGACGGATTTGGGCGCCGCGAACCCAGCACGATCAAGGCGTTGCGCGGATCGCCACACGCCTGGTAACGGAACTGTGACATCGCCTGGACCAGGCGGGCGTCAGCCTGGCGCCCGGCGCCGGCCGATGCGCGCTAAATGCAGGGCCTGCAGCTCTCGCATGAACTATTTGTAAGGGGCGAGGTTGTCCGCAAAGTGGTTGGAGCACGGGCAGCTCCTTGCAAGGAAACGGCGAGACTCGATGAAGACACTCCTGGGCGCGGTCGGCGCCGCGGCGGCGCTTTGCTTGGCGTCGGGTACGGCTTTCGGCAATCCGCACTTTCCGCCCTGGGGCTTCGATCTCGCCGGCCGCGACACCACCGTCGCCCCGGGCGCCGATTTCTACGCCTACGCCAACGGAAGCTACATCAAGAAGCTGACCATCCCGCCGGACCGTTCCCGATTCGGCAACTTCGACGCCGTGCAGGCGGTCTCCGAGGACCAGGTGCACCGGCTGCTCGACCAGGCCGCGGCCGAGTCGAACCTGAGCGGCGAGGAGGGCAAGGTCGGGGCGTTCTACAAGGCGTTCATGAACGAGGGCCGCGCCAACGACCTGGGCGTGCGGCCGCTGAAGGCCGAGCTCGCCGACATCCGCGCCGCCGACACCCGCGAGGCGATGGCCCGGCTGATGGGCCGCGCGCCCACCACCTTCCTCTCCAGTTTCTTCGACGTCGACACCGGCGTCGACGCCAAGGACCCGGAGCACTACGCGGTCTTCCTCGGCGAAGCGGGCCTGGGCCTGCCCGACCGCGACTACTACAGCGAGGCCAACTTCGCGCCACAGAAGGCCAAGTACCAGGCCTACGTCGCCCAGATGCTGCACCTGGTCGACTGGCCGGACGCCGACGCGGCCGCGGCCGACATCGTCGCCACCGAGACCGAGATCGCCAAGGTCAGCTGGCCGCTGGTGGACCGCCGCGACCCGACCAAGACCTATAATCCGACCACCCCGGACGAACTCGCCAAGACGGCGCCCGGCTTCAACTGGGCCGGCTTCCTCGGCAGCGCCGGCGTCGGCTCGGCCAAGCGCGTCGTGGTCTCCGAGAACACCGCCCTGCCGGCGATCGCCGCGATCTACGGGCGGACCCCGGTCAAGACGCTGCAGGCCTGGGAGGCGTTCAACGTCGCCGACTCCGCCGCGCCCTATCTCTCCAAGCCGTTCGTCGACGCCCACTTCGAGTTCCGCAACAAGACCTTGAGCGGCGCGCAGGAGCAGCGCGCCCGCTGGAAGCGCGGCGTCGCGCTCTTGAACGGCGACATGGGCGAGGCGGTCGGCAAGCTCTACGTCGCCGCCTACTTCCCGGCCGAGGCGAAGGCCAAGATGGAAGCGCTGGTCGGCAACATCCGCACCGCATTGGCCGCGCGGATCCAGCGCGTGAGCTGGATGACCGACGCGACCAAGGCCAAGGCGCTACAGAAGCTCAGCCTGCTGACGGTCAAGATCGGCTACCCGTCGAAGTGGCGCGACTACAGCGCGCTGAAGATCGATCAAGACGACCTTGCCGGAGACGTCGAGCGCGCCAACGCGTTCGAGTGGCGGCGCAAGCTGGCCCGGCTCGGCGGCCCGGTCGACAAGACCGAGTGGTTCCTCAATCCGCAGACGGTGAACGCCTACTACAGCGACGAGCGCAACGAGATCGTCTTCCCTGCCGCCATCCTGCAGCCGCCCTTCTTCGACGCCAGCGCCGACCCGGCGGTGAACTACGGCGGCATCGGCGCGGTGATCGGCCATGAGATAACCCACGGCTTCGACAACGGCGGCCGCCACTTCGATGGCACGGGGCTGCTCACCGACTGGTGGACCCCGGAGGACGACGCCAAGTTCGTCGCCCAGACCAAGATCCTCGGCGCGCAATATTCCGCGTTCGAACCGATCGCCGGCTCGCACGTGAAGGGCGACCTGACCATGGGCGAGAACATCGCCGACCTCGGCGGCCTCTTGCTGGCGCTCGACGCCTACCACGCCTCGCTGGGCGGCAAGCCGGCGCCGGTGATCGACGGCCTGACCGGCGACCAGCGGCTGTTCCTGGGCTTCGCTCAGATCTGGCGCAGCGCCATCCGTCCCGATGCGCTCCGCCGGCAGATCGTCAGCGATCCGCACTCGCCGGAAATCGTCCGCGTCAACGGCACGGTCCGCAACGTCGACGCCTGGTACCAGGCCTGGAACGTCAAACCCGGCGACCCGCTCTACCTCGCCCCGGACCAGCGGGTGCGAATCTGGTAGCCGGGGACCGGCCAACCCGCTAGGCGGGCTGCTCCAGCAGCGCCCGGCGCGAGACGACGACGTTGCCGCCCGGCCGATCCAGCTTCATGATCGCGAACCGGTGCGCGTGGCCCATCAGCGGGCCGAAGTGGCGGACTGGCCGGACGTCGACCTGCGAGCCCGGCAGGAACGCCGAAGCGTCGCCGAGATCGACCGTGAAGCCGCCCCGCACCCGCCCGACGATCGAGCCGGTCACCGGCTCGCGCTTGGCGTGGGCGCCTTCGAGCCGCGCCCAGGCAACTTCGCGACGCCGCGCGGCGTCGATGGCGGCGGCGAGCGTGTTCCAGTCCCGCTGCCCCAGCTGCCTCGCCACCAACTCGAGCGCTTCACCGATACTGATCTTCACGCCCTTGGCGGCCAGCGCCTCACGGAGCGCGCGCGCCATGGCCTTGGCGTCGCGGAAATCGCGCATGGATCGTCCATCCTTTGTCTGTGAGCGAACTCAGGCGCGTCAGGGGCTTGCATTGCTGACCCGTTCGCTCAGGGAGCAAAGGATCGAAGCGACGTCGATACGTTCACCGTAGCCCGAGGGCCGCAAGCAGCCGGCCGTATCAGCCGTACCGCGGAGACTGCGCTCCAGCTCCGCGGTCTGTCAACGACGGCGACGTCCGCACCTCGTCCGCACCTGCAAGCGTCGCCATGCAGCGCGTGCTTTGCTAGGCTGACACGATGAACCGCACCCTGATTGGCCTTTGCGCCTGCGCGACTATCGCCATTCCGTCGATTTCGACCTCGGCCCCGAAGGCGGCTTCGGCCCCTGCGGCGCCGGCTTTCCACTGGAAGTGGGTGCTGACGGTCAACGCCGATGCCGTTTACATCGGCGAGGCTGAGGACGACGAGTCCAACTCGGTTTCCTGCAACAAGCCGCTGAACGGCAAGGTCGAGTTTCACCTGCACGTCGATGCGGATCCCCCCAAGGGCCCGGCCCCCTGGAAAACCCGCATGACCGTGCGCTCGGGCGCCGCGTCGGTCACCGTGCCCGCCAAGGCCGAGGACAACGAGGACGCCGGCGGGGCGGACGTCAACATCGACCTGCCCGTCAAATCGCCCGTCGTCGTCGCCTTCGGCCAGACCGGCGCGCTGAAGATGAACGCGCTCGGCTACAACTCCGACAGCCCGCCGGTGCCGGTGGCCAAGGCCGCGAAACTGGTGAAGCTCTGCGGCGGCTGAGCGGCGCTCTCCGCTCTCCCGCGATCCCGCCTTGTGCGCAGTCGCGCTGACCCCCAACTCGGTAGGCGGTCGCTAGGCGAATTCGGCTGCGGCCGAAAGTGAGGAGCACAAGACGTGGCATCGGTTGAAGTCGCCAGCGCATGCCCGGACGTGGCGCTCATCGTGGGCGGCGGACCGGGGATCAGCGCCAGTTGCGCCCGGCTCTTTTCGCGCAGCGGCCTCAGCGTCGCCGTCGCCGCCCGAACCCCAGACAAGCCCGTCCTGAAGGCGCTGGTAGCCAGCTGCGGCGCTCACCTCTACGAATGCGACGCCAGCGACCCCAAGTCGGTCACCGCCCTGTTCGCGGCGGTCACCGCCGACCTCGGGCCGCCCTCGCTGGTCGTCCACAACATCGACGGCCGCATGGCCGAGATCATGCGCAAGCCCCTCGCCGAGGCCGACCCGGATCTCGTGCTCGCCGTCCTGCAGAATTCGGCCTTCAGCGCGTTCCTGGTCGCCCAGCAAGCGGCCCGAACGATGCTGGCGCGCGAACCTGACGCGAATGGCGCGCGCGGCACGATGATCTTCACCAACGCCAGCGCCGCCCTCAAAGGCTTCCCGCTCAGCGCCGCCTTCGCCATGGCCTGCCACGCCAAGGCCGGTCTCGCCGAGAGCATGGCCCGCGAGCTGGGCCCGAAAGGCATCCACGTCGCCACCGTGCCGATCGATGGCGCGATCGGCTGGACGCAGGCGGATGGCAGCCGCCAGCATCGCCTCGCCGGGACCAGCGTCGACGACAACCTGCTCGACCCCGACCAGATCGCCGAGACCTACCTGCACCTGCACCGCCAGCACCGGTCGACCTGGGCCTTCGAGGTCGTCCTGCGCCCATGGGTGGAGAAGTGGTGAGGCGCTGACATGGGGCCGCGCCCCTACTTCGGATCGTCCGCACCCCAGACCGGCGAACGGGCGCCTTCGTACGGCGTCAGGTTCAGGCAGTATCTCGCGACAATGCGATCGCCCTCGTCGGTGACGACATGTTTGACGGAATGAACCGTGTAGCGCCGCGGATTTGACGGCGTGCCCCGACGATCGCTGGGGTCGAGGCGCGGCCAGCCTTCGTCGTCGAAGCGATCGCCGACCGACACCGGGACGAACGGGCTGGCGGAGACGATGACGGCCACAGGTGCGTGCAGGCCGGACGTGTCGCAAAGCTCAAGGCGGTATTCGACTGGCTTCATGGGCTTCCGATCTGGCCTGGGCGGCTGAAACGAGACCTACGTTGCCCGTGACCTCCCCGCAAACAGCGTGCTGAACCGCTCAGCGCAAATGCTCACCGCAGCAAAATTCCGCTTGAGCCGGAACCTGGGTCCGGCCTCATGGTGGGCGTCCACGGAGAGTCGCCGAGCCGGATGAGTGAACGCTTCCTTAGTCCCAGCGAGACGGCGCGGCGGCTCGGCGTCGGGGTGCGGGCGTTGCGGCTGTACGAGCGGCGGGGCCTGGTGCGCCCGGGGCGGACGCAAGCGGGCTGGCGGGTCTACGGCCCCAGCGAGATCGAGCGCCTGCATCAGGTGCTGACACTGAAGTCGCTCGGGCTGTCGCTCGCTCGCATTACCCAGCTGCTCAGCGGGCGCGAGGCGGACCTGCCCGCCCTGCTCGCGCTGCAAGAGGATGTGCTCACCGCGCGCATCAACGACCTGCAGCGAGCCCGGAAGTCGGTCCAGGCGGCCCGCGCGAAGGTCTCGCGTGACAGCCGGCTCTCGCTGGAAGACCTCATCGACCTGGTCAGGGAGACCACCATGTCCACGATCGACGAAGCCAGGCTGGCGGCAAGCGCCCACCAAGTGCTGCGGGACGCGATCGACCCCAGCTTGCCCGGCCTCTACCGCGGAAAGGTGCGCGACAACTATGACCTGCCGGACGGGCGGCGCATCCTGGTCACCTCCGACCGCCTGTCGGCGTTCGACCGGGTGCTGTGCTGCATCCCGTTCAAGGGCCAGGTGCTGAACGGCGTCGCGCGCTGGGCGTTCGAGCAGACCGCCGATGTCTGCCCCAACCACGTGCTGGACTACCCCGACCCGAACATCGTCGTTGGCCGGCGCCTCGAGATCCTGCCGGTGGAGATCGTCGTGCGCGGCTACCTGGCGGGGACGACCAGCACCTCGATCCTGACCATGTACCGGGCCGGCCGACGGGAGATGTACGGGCATCGCTTCCCCGACGGCCTCGCCGACAACCAGGCGCTGGGCGCGCCGATCGTCACGCCCACCAGCAAGGCCGCCGATGGCGCGCACGACGAGCCGCTGACCTCGGACGAGATCCTGGCGCGCGGTCTCGTCAGCGAGGCCCAGTGGCGACAGCTGTGCGAGACCGCCCTCGCCCTCTTCGCCCGCGGCCAGGCGCTGGCCGCAGAGCGCGGCCTGATCCTGGCCGACACCAAGTATGAGTTCGGCGTCGACGCCGAGGGGACTCTGCGCCTCGCCGACGAGATCCACACCCCCGACTCCAGCCGCTACTGGCGGGCCGACAGCTATGCGCAGCGCCTCGCCGCCGGCGAGCCGCCGGACAGTTTCGACAAGGACGTGATCCGCACCTGGGTCGCCGCCCGATGTGATCCGTACAAGGACGACGTCCCAGAAATCCCCCCGGAGCTGATCTGGAAGACCGCGCTGACCTACGTCGAGGCGCACGAGCGGATCACCGGACGCGCGTTCGAGCCGCCGGCGCCCGCGCCGCCGGTGCATGAGCGGGTGCTGGCGACGTTGGGCGACTTCCACGAGCGCCCCGCAGCGTGAGCTGAGTCACCTGGCTCAGAGGCACGCGAGGACCAGATCGCGGAGCATCACCGGGGAACGGCGCTGGCCTGTCGAACAGGCCGCGCCCGCCGCTTGACCTAGCGTCGCCGCGATCGCATCCTGGCGGGGCTGCTGTAGGGCGCACCGGCTTGGACGGCCGAATGGGCGATGCCCGCCTACGACACATCGAACCCAACTCAGGCGGCGCCCACATGACCAACATCGAAAACCTGAAGAAGCAGGCCAAGCAGCTCGTGCGCTGGCACCGCGCCCGGCGCTGGACCATCGCGACCGACATCCGCAACGCCCTTCCCCAGTTCCAAGGCCTTTCCGACCGCGAGGTGTTCGAGCAGCCGTTGCGGCTCGCCGACGCCCAGGCGATGATCGCCAAACGGCACGGCTATCAGGGCTGGCAAACGCTTGCCGCAGGACTCGCGGAGCAACTTCCGGCGGCGGATCAGGCCGAAATCGGCCCCGCGCCGGCGGCGCAGGTTCAGCAGACGCTGCCGTTCCTGTTCGTCAGCGACGTGCGCGCGGCGCTGGCCTTCTATGGCGAGAAGCTCGGCTTCGCGACCGAGTTCGCATACGGCGAACCGCCGTTCTACGCCCAGGTGATCCGCGACGGAGTGAGGTTCGCGATCAAGCACGCCGATGCGCCGGTGATCGAGACGCTGAACAGTATCCGCAAAGGCGAGAACGGCGGCGAGGAGTTCATCACCTGCTCGGTGACGCTGGGCAGCGCGCGCCAGATCTTCGCCGACTACGAGGCCAAGGGCGTCACCTTCCTGCAGCGGCTACGGCGCGAGACCTGGGGCGCGTGGACCTTCATCGTAGAGGACCCAGACGGCAACCTGATCGCGTTCGGCGGCGCCGACGAGCACGCCGCCGCCGGCTAGGCCTGCCGGGTCCGCTCCAGTGTGACTGCGGAGCCGGGCGCGGACCTCACACGTCGTCTATGCTCACACAGTCTAGAACCAGGTCGCGGACCTGATGCAGGTCGCGCACGACGAGGACGCATAGCGCCCGCAGCTCCTCGGTTGGTTCGAGCAGATCGGGGACCATCACGGTCATCATGCTGGCCGCCGCTGCCGATCGGACGCCGATGTGCGAGTCTTCCAGCGCCAGGCATAGCTGCGGCTCGACCCCAAGCCGCTCGGCGGCCTTCAGGAACGGGTCGGGCGCGGGCGTGCCGTGCTCGTAGTCGCCGCGGCAGACGAGCGCGTCGAAGCTATCCATCAGGCCGTGTGCGGTCAGGTGACGCTCGACCGTGGTTCGCGATGACGAGGTGGCGACGGCGCGCGGCAGCCCTAGCTGGTCCAGCGCCTCCAGCAGCTCGAGTGCGCCCGGCTTCAAGGCGAGCTTACGTTCCGCGATCAGCCAGAAGTGCCGCGTCCAATTCGCGTGGAAATCCTCAAAGCGGAAATCCTCGCCGAAGTGCGAGAGGAAGAGGCCCCTGCACTGCGAGCGCCGCACCCCGATCGACTGATTGTAGACTTCGTCCGGGATCTGATGCCCGGCCTCGGCGCCCGCGGCCAGCAGCGCCTCCTGCCAGAGCGCTTCTGTATCGAACAGCAAGCCGTCCATATCGAAGATCACCGCGCTCGGGCTATGCGGCAGGTTCATGCGTCGAGCGTCCCGCTGCTCACCCCGGCCGTGACTTGATCTGCGCGGCGCCCAGGAAGTCGCGCTTGCCCACCGGCACGCCCTTCAGGCGCAGGATGTCGTAGGCGGTGGTGACGTGGAAGAAGAAGTTCCCGTAGGCGAACGTCAGCAGATAGTTGCGCGCGGTGAACACCATCGGCCCGCGCGGCGTCTGCAACGAAACGTCGGCATCCGGATCGACCGAGATGTCCGCCGCGGTCACGCCATCGAGGTAGGCCACGCCCGCGTCGACCGCCGCTTTGCACGCGGCCAGCGTTTCCAGGCCCTGGGCGCGCGGATAGCTCTCGCCGCGCAGCGTCGCCACCGCGCCGGCCGAGTGGCCGATCGACTGCATCACCTGGAAGGTGAAGGGCTGCATGTCCTCGTAGAGGCGAAAGCCCATCAGCTCGGCCTCGTTCAGGCCCACGCCCTCGGCCTTGGTCAGCACCCCTGAAAGCCCGGCGAGGTACTGCCGGAACACCGGAACCGAAACGTCATAAAGCGAAAAGCTCATCCGAGAATCTCTCCCAATAGCGAGGCTTGAAATGCCCGCGGGTGGTAGCAGGCGTTTTGCGCCCGCGTCGAGCCTCGCGGGCGTTCCCCAAGGGGAGCGAAAGGGGTAAGGAGCCGCCAAACCAAGAGCCTTAACGGGAGAGACGGCTATGGCGGTGGTGGAAGCTGAAGTGGGTGTGCCGGCAAACGTGAAGCACGGCGATCTGACGGTATCCGACGGCGTGCGCATTCACTGGATGGAGGCCGGCGAGGGCGTCCCCGTCGTGCTGCTGCACGGTTACACCAGCTGTTGCGACGCCAGCTGGTTCGCCGACGGCGTCGCCGCCGAACTGGCGCGCGATCACCGAGTGATAGGCATCGATGCACGCGGCCACGGCCGCAGCGAGAAACCCTACGATCCGGACAAGTACGACGGCGACCGCATGCCCGCCGACGTGATCGAGGTGCTGGACCATCTCGGCGTGAAGAAGGCGCACTTCCACGGCTATTCGATGGGCGGCGGCATCGTCGCGCACCTCTTGGCCCGTCACCCGGACCGGTTCATCTCCGCCAGCTTCGGCGGCTCCGGCGTGCGCGAGAGCGACGAGGCGCTGGCCGCCCAGGCCGCCGAGCTCGACCCCAAGGGCCACGACCCGCAGCAGGAAGCCGGCCAGGCCGCGCTTCGCGACCGCGCCGACCGTGACAACGCCGCGCTGAAGGCGGTGCAGGACGGCCGCCTCGCCAAGCCCTCCACCGCCCCGCCGCTTGACCTGGGCTCGCTCGACTTCCCGATCCAGGCGATCAACGGCGAGTTCGACGGCCCGATCTCCAAGACCCAACGGCTGGCGCGCGAGGCGAAGGACTTCCGATCTGTCATCCTGCCCGGCCGCAGCCACAACACGGTGACCACCGCGCCGTTCACGCCCCGGCTCTACGTCACGTCGATCGCCGACTTCGTCCGCGCCAACGATCCGAAATAGGCGCCGTGGCGCTGAAGGCCGGCGGCCGCATCGACGGCGAGACGCTCTCGGCCGAGGACTGGACCGAGGCGGATCTCGCCGATGCGGTGTTCGCCGGCTGCACAGTGGAGGGCGCGGTCTTCGCCTCGACCGGGTTCGCCGGCGCGCGCTTCGAGCGGTGCCGGCTGATCCGCTGCCGCTTCTCGCACGCCGACCTGCGCGAGGCGGTGTTCGAGGACTGCCAGTTCGCCGACCCGGACCGCAAGACCGGCCCGGTGTTCGCCTTCTCGCGCCTCGACGAAGCGCGCTTCACGCGCTGCGACCTTAGCCAGGCCAGGTTCGACGGCTCGGAACTCTACGAGGCGCGCTTCGAGAGCTGCAACCTGATGGCCGCCACCTTCCCGCGCTCGAGCTTCTCGCGCAGCTTCGGGCGCAAGGTCGAGCGAACAGCCGCCGACTTCCTCGACTGCAACCTCGACCTCGCCGACCTCTCGGAAAAGCGCCTGACCAGCTGCCGGCTGACCGGCAGCCGGCTGCGCGAAGCCGACCTCTCCAACACCGACCTCGAAGGCGCCGACCTCACCCGCGCCGACCTTTTCCAGGCCATCGTCGACGGCGCCAAGCTCGCCAGCGCCGACCTGCGCGGCGCAGAGGTCAGCGGCCTGGACCTGCGCCGCCTCGCCACCTACCGCGACCTGAAGATCGCCCCCGACCAACAGTTCCGCCTACTGGACGCGATGGGGCTGGACGTGCAGTTGGAGTGAGGGCGGGGGCGCAATGGCGTAGCCGGCGCTTCAAAGAACGGCGGGAGCGCTCCGCTGCAACCTACTTCATCGGCCGCGCTGGCGTGAACCGCGAAGAGCCTGCTAAGCCCAGCAATGCCTCTGCCTCGCGCGCCGCAAGCCGTCATTTTCGATATGGACGGGCTGATCTTCGACACCGAGGCGCTGTATCAACAGGCTTTCGTCGAGGCCGCCGGGTTGGCGGGCTACGACGTCCCGTCCCACGTCATCCAGCTCGCCATCGGCATGCCCTGGGTGCGAGGTCGCGGGCTGATGCTGCGGGAACTCGGCGAGCGCTTCCCCATCGACGACTATTACGCCCGGATGTCGGACCGGTTCGTGGTACTCTCCGCGACCGAGCTGCGGCTGAAGCCCGGCGTCGTCGAGTTGCTCGATGTTTTGGATGAACTCGGCCTTCCCCGGTGCATCTGCACGTCGTCGGCCCACGAGACGGTACGCGACCACCTTACCGCCCACGGGCTGACCGATCGCTATCACGCTGTCATCGGCCATGGCGACTACGCCAACTCCAAGCCGGCGCCCGATCCGTACCTTCTGGCCGCCCAGCGCCTCGGCGTCCCGGCCCACGCCTGCCTGGCGCTGGAGGACTCCCACAACGGCGTCCGCTCGGCCGCGGCGGCTGGGATGATGACCATCATGGTCCCGGACCTGGTTCCCCCAACGCCCGAGATCCGCGATCTCTGCAGCGAAGTGGTCGCCAGCCTTCACGACGTCGCCGCGCTGGTGATGCAGTCCGCCGCGAAGGCGGCGACGTAGCTTGCCCGGGAGCGGCTCTTGCTGGGCCGTTGCAAGTCGGCGCGGGCGCGTTCAAGCAAGCGCGTGGGATTCGGCGTCGCGCGAGACGCCTAGGAGCGCCAAGGCCGTATGCTGAGCTGGATCTACGCGGTCTTCGGGCACTCATTCGGGCCGCTGCGGCTGTTCGACTCGTTCTTCTTCCTGGCCGCCGTCGGCTACGCCAGCGCGGCGCTCGCCACCTGGATCGTGTTGCCCCGGCTGTGGGACCGGCTGCCCCGGGACCGTGGCCGCGCCTTCGCAGTGAACGCCGATCAGAGCGTCGGCAAGCCGGTGAGCGCCGGCCTGATCTTCGTCAGCCTGTTCTGCGTCGCGGCCTTCGTCTTCATCCCCTGGGGCGCGATCTGCCTGCGCACGCTGCCGCTGATCTTCGCGGCCATGCTGGTGGGGTACTTCGACGACCGGCGCGGCGGCTTCAACGAGTACCAGCTGGCGTTGATGGACCTCGCCATCGCGGCCCTGGCCTCGGTCGCCATCCTTGGCGTGAGCGACTGGGTGATCTGGCTGCCTGGCTGGAAGCCGCCGATCCCGCTCAGCCCGTGGATCGCCTTGCCGCTGGCGACCGCGCTGATCTGGACCTCGATCAACGCCACCAACTGCTCGGACGGCGTCGACGGCGTCTCCGGCAGCCTGACCAGCACCGCGATCCTGATTCTGGGCGCCATGCTCTACACGGTGATCGGCAACGCCGACGTCGCCGCCCACCTCAGCCTCCCGGTGAACCCCGAAGGGGCCGACTGGGCGATCATGGCCTTCCTGATGGTCGGCTGCGTCTCGGGCTACCTTTGGTACAACGCCGCCCCCAGTCAGGTGCTGATGGGCGACGCCGGCTCGCGCCCGCTCGGCCTCCTGATCGGCCTCCTGGTCGTCGCCACCGGCAACCCGCTCTTCCTGTTGCTGGTCGGCACGGTGATCGTGCTCAACGGCGCCACCGGCCTCGTGAAGGTGGCGATCACCCGCTTCTTCGGCGTCAAGGTGCTGGCCGGCATCCGTTTCCCGCTGCACGACCATGCCCGCAAGGAGCTCGGCTGGTCCAACACCCAGGTGCTGGTTCGCTTCCTCCTCGTCCACCTCGGCCTCTCCGGCCTGCTGGTGATCCTGGTGCTGAAGATTCGCTAGTCGGCGCATCCGTCCCCGTCAGGCAATCCTTGACGACTGCCTCGTCAGGCGCTACCTGACAGTCAGGAATTACCTGACAGAGGTGTGCGATGCCCGATCAAGCCAAGGAACCCGCAGGAAAGGCGTCCGCCGACCCGCTGCATTGTTCGTTCTGCCTGAAGTCGCAGCACGAGGTGCAGAAGCTGATCGCCGGGCCCGGCAGTCTCTTCATCTGCGACGAGTGCGTGGCGCTCTGCGACGAATACGTCGCCGGCCGCACGCCGAAGATCGACCACGAGCAGTTCAAGCTCGGCAACATCCCCAGCGAGCGGCTGCTGATGCGGCTGAAGCCGATCGAGCAGACATTGCAGGGCATGGGCAACCAGCTGCACGCCGCCATCGAGGAACTTCGCGGTCGCGAAGTCAGCTGGGCCAGGATCGGCGAGGCGTTAGGGATTTCTCGTCAGTCGGCGTGGGAAAGATTCTCCTGAGAGCTAAACACCCTGGCGGGTGTATGCTGACGGTCTCGTCGGGTTGGGTCGGACGTAAGACATGGGCGCTGGGGCGCCGGATCGCCGGGGTTTGATCGCGGGGTTAGCTGCGGTGGGCCTCGGTGCGCCCGGGGTCCTGCGAGCCGGGATCGTGCAGATCGGCGGCGACGCCACGCGCCTGACCGACATTCCGACCCCGCATATCGAGCCGATGAACCGCACCGGCTACCTGCCGCCGACCAGCATCAAGACTGTCGGCGACATGTACAAGCGCATGACCGGCCCGGTCAGCATCGCCGGCGCGGGCCCTTACGCGTTCGTCGCCGACACTGGCGCCAACCAGTCCGTGGTCTCTGCGGAGATCGCGCAGGCGCTGGGCCTGCCGATCGGCGAGACCCAGGCGCTGAACGGCGTCGCCGGGGTGCAGATGACCCCGACCACCCGGGCGTCGATCCAGATCGGCGGACGCCCGCCGCGCGACGCGACCTTCTCGGTATTGCCCGAGGCAACGATCGGCGGGCACGGCCTCCTCGGCCTCGATGTTCTGGATGGCGGGCGCCTGACGCTCGACTTCGGCCGCCAGCTGCTCACCCTCGACGCCAGCGTCGGCATGCCCGGCTCCGGCGAGGAAGTTCAGCTGAAAGCGCACCGGCGCGATGGCCAGCTGACCCTGGTCGATGCCGACCTAGCCGGCATCAAGCTGACCGCGTTCATCGACTCCGGCGCCCAGGACACCATCGGCAACATGGCCCTGCGCGAGCTGGCCGTGTCACGCTATCCGCTGATCCCGTGGCGGCCGACCCCGATCATCAGCGTCACCGGTCAGACCATGGACGCGGTCATCGCCGACCTGCCGGGCCTGAGGATCGGCGGCCTCACCGTGCCGACCTGGCCAGTGGCCTTCGCCGACCTGCACACCTTCCGACTCTGGAACCTGGTCGACCGCCCGGCGATCCTGATCGGCGTCGACGTGCTCAGCCGCTTCGAAAGCGTCTGCCTCGACTTCCGCCGCGACGAAGTAAGGCTGCGCCTGCCCCAGCGGGCCTAGCCTAGTAGAGGCCCCTCCACCGCGTCGCGGTCCCCCTCCCCCGGTGGGGGAGGAAAAGGGGCTCGCAGCTTCGATATCCTCCCCTGCCTTGGCAGGGGAGGGGGACCACGAAGTGGTGGAGGGGCGCGACGCGGGGCTAAAGCACCTTCAAAAACGACGGGTCGCGGAACGCATCGCCGCTGGTCAGCCGCTCGTGGAAGCCGGCGATGCGCGGGCCGGCGTAGCCTTCGCGGCGGTCGTAGACGGCGTCGGCGCCGAAGAAGCGTAGCGTCAGCGTGCGGCGGCGTTGGCCGGGATGCGTCGGCGCGCCGCCGTGCAGCATCGCCGGATGGAACACCACCACATCGCCCGGCTTGGTCGCGAACGAGACGATGTCCCAATCCGCCCGCCCGGCCTCGATGTCCGGCAGCCGCGGCAAGGAGGACTTCGGGTTGATCGGTGCGGTGTCGTCGCCGAGCTCGAAGCGAGAGCCATTGTAGAGCTGACCACGGTGCGAACCGCGCACGAACTCCAGCGAGTCCGCCGCCGCCATCGGCTCGAAGGTGATCCAGGCGACCGCCAGGTGGTCGCCGGCGATGGCGAGATAGGCGCTGTCCTGGTGCCAGGGCGTGCGCCGCGTCTCGCCCCCCTCCTTCAGGAACACCTGCTCGTAGAAGAACCACAGGTCCGAGGTCTCCAACAAATCGGCCAGCACCCCCGGCAGCGGCGAGGCCTGCAGCATCGCGCGGTAGCCGGTCAGGCAATCGGGATTGTAGAGGTCGTTGTAGAACGTGGATTGGGTCGTCTGGGCGAACTTGGTCGCGCCGGGGCCAGGGTGGGCGAGGCTCCAGTCATAGGCGGCTTGGGTCTCAGCGAGCGCTCCGGGTTCGAGCGCGCCGGGGAGCACCACAACGCCGTCCTCGGCGTAGGCCCGGCGGGTGGCGGCGGTGATCGGCGTCATCTTCTCCTCCACCGCCCGCAGAGGCGGGGGAGGGGGACCGCCGGGCATCGCCCGGGGGTGGAGGGGGCGCAGGTGGTGGCCGGTTTTGCGCCCCCTCCGTCACGTCGCGCTGGTAGCGCGCCGCGCCACCTCCCCCGCCTCTGCGGGCGGTGGAGGATAAGACTGGACGATGCACCCACGCCCCTCACCGCAGGTCGAACAGATCGAGGGCGGTCTTACCGAGTATCTTCTGGGCGTTCTCGACCGTCGTCGCGTCGAACACCGCCTGGATGGCGCTGCGGGTGTAGCCGAAGGTGCTCTCCTGGTGCGGGTAGTCGGACGACCACATCACCCGGTCGGCGCCGATCCGGTGCAGCAGCTCCAGCCCGGGCGGGTCGGTCATGAACGTCGCCCAGCAGTGGTTGAACCAGTACCAACTGGGCGGATGCGCCAGCTTGGGGTTCATCGCCGTCGGGAACGAGTTGTAGATCATGTCGGCGTCGTGGAGCATCGAGGCGACCCAGCAGATGCCGCCCTCGACGAACACCACCTTCAGCTTCGGGAACCGGTCGAACACGCCGCCGAAGGTGAGCTGGCCCCAGATGTGCCGGAAGCCCTGCATCTGGGTTAGCACGAAGGTGCCAGCGGCGCCGGGCGCAGCGCTCGGGATCGCCTCGCCGATATGGAAGCAGAGCGGGATGCCGCTCTCGGCCACCGCGTCCCACAGCGTATCGAGCTTGGGGTTGGAATACTGGATCGGCTCGCCGTCGACATCGTCTCCGGGCTTGATCGGGATCATCAGGCAGCGCGCGCCCAGCGCCTGGCAGCGATCGACCGAAGACTTGGCCAGCGCCGGGTCCCAGTAGTTGGGCACCATCACCGGGAAGAGCCGACCCTTACCGGCCGCGCACGCCTCTGCGATGTGCTCATTGTAGGCCGCGAAGGTCTCCGGCCGGTTGATCATCTTGCCGAACATGAAGAGGCCGAAGAGCCGCTGCGGGAAGATCAACTCCTTCTCCACGCCCTCGATATCGAGATCCTTCAGCCGCGCCTCGACGTCGGTGAACCCCGGCGTGCACTCCAGCGCCCGGCAGAGGCCGGCGGCGACGTTGGGCGGGGTCATTTGCCGGCCATTGACGCTCAGCTGATAGCCGCCGTCCTTGAACTCCATCCGCGGCGCCTGCTCTTTCAGCGCCTCGGGGAAGCGGTCGACCCAGCAGTCCGGCTCCAGCATGTGGCTGTCGGCCGAGATGATCACGGTGCCCTCGGGCCAGGCACGGGTCGCGGCCTGCGGCTTGCGGTCGGGCGAGAGCGCGATCCCGACCATTTCTGGGATCTCGAGCACGAAGCCGTCGTCCGCCATCTCATCCTCCTGACGTGGTCAGCGCCAGAATGATGAGCCCGACGCACGGGAAGTCGAGGGCAGATCGCAGCGGTCCCGTCGCGGACCTGGGCCGCTCGCGGCTGCGATAAATTCGCGCTGACGGCGTACGACGTGGCGCATTAAGGCAAAGTTTGTTAAAGGTTGTGAACTGGCGGCCCATTTGGGTTGGGGGTGACCTTTGTCTATGAAACTGACGGCGATCTCGGCATTCTCGCTACTGATCGCGGCGGGCTTCGGTGGAGCGGCCTCGGCCGCGCCGGCCTACACCTTCACCTCTGCGCCGACGTCCGAGGACACGCAGCTCAGCCTCGGCTTCACCTTCACCGCCAACCAGAACCTGACCGTCTCGTCGCTGGGCTACTTCGATGATGGCGGCGACGGCTTTCTGACCGCGCACGAAGTCGGGATCTACGCCGGCGACGGCGGCGATGGCCCCAGCTCGCTGCTGGCCAGCACCACCCTCGGCGCCGGTCAGTCCGGCGCGCTGGGCGCCAACGACTTCCGCTACCAGTCGATCGCGCCGCTGGCGCTCGTCGCGGGGCAAACCTACACGATCACGGGCCTCAGTCCGAACACGGACGGTCTCAACGATCCCTGGGCCTACGGCGGACCGAACGAGGTCACCGGCTTCGCGGTCGATCCGGCGATCAGCATCGGACTGAACGCGGCGCGTTACACGTACAATCCCGGTGGTTTGGTCGATCCCTCCAGCCACTACAGCGACTACCGGTTCTACGCGGTAAACTTCGCCGCCGGCGTGCCGGAGCCAGCGACCTGGGCGGTGATGCTATTCGGCGTGGCTGCCGCTGGCGCCGCGTTGCGCGCCGGCCGTCGAGCGCCGATCGCGATCACCTGACTAAGGCGCCGGCTGCCGTACCGCTGGTTCCAGATCCAGCGGCTGGTCGCGATTGGGCCTGCGAAGTTTGATTTCGGCCCATTGTTTGCGACAAGTACGTCAAGCTTGGCCGTGTGCATTAAGCATCCGTGACCACATATTTGAGCACTCCGATCGCCTGACACTTACGCATGTCAGCTTTTCTCAGCGAGACTTAGCCAACAAATGATTGTCTGCCGGCGAGGGGCGATCTAAAATTCGCGCGAATAGCTGCCCTGACACCGACCACAAAGGAAGCGACGCGACATGAGACTCCTGATCCTAGCCGCCGCGGCCGCTGTTTTGGGCGCTGGCCCGGCCCTGGCCGCCGAGACAATCAATGTGCCATTCACCCAAGCCGACGGTGGCGTCACCGTTGGCAGCTACGATCACACCGTCGAAGTGACAGTTTCGGGGACTGGCAATTCGTTGAGTACGGACCTCAACGACGCGTTCTACTTGTTCAGCCCAGAGTCCCCGCCAGTCCCCGACCCGCAATACTATCAGTTGACCTTCGGAACCGCCGCGTTGCAACCGTTCACGCCATCTCAGGACGCGGTGAATTTCATTGTCGGGGGGCTGCCGGCCTTCAGTTCGAGCCACACCTACACCTTCCTGCTCAACACCGGGGCGAACTTGCCGACGCAACTGCACTTCGGCGTCGGCGACGGCAATTTCACGGACAATGGCGGCGCGTTCACGGTCACTGTCGCCAGCGTGCCGGAAGCGGCTACCTGGGCAATGATGTTGCTGGGCCTTGCCGGGATCGGCGCCGGACTGCGCCTTGGACGTCGGCAAGAAGCGGTCGCGCCGGGCGCCTAGCCACCCTTGAGACCAGGCTTGCGGCGCCGGTAGCGTCGCAGGCTCTGGGCGTCGTCGGCGGAGTCAAGCGGTTGGGCGCGCCTCGGGCCAGCGCCGATGTTGTAGGTCGG
Organism: Caulobacteraceae bacterium; assembly: GCA_036494265.1. GTDB lineage: Bacteria > Pseudomonadota > Alphaproteobacteria > Caulobacterales > Caulobacteraceae > Acaudatibacter. The sequence continues at coordinate 44,235 of DASXOP010000056.1, forward strand.
CCCAAGTACAACGTCCGAGTATGCGGGTTCCGTCGCGCGGGTCGGGTAGCTGGGGCACGGTGAGCGCCACACCACTATCCCCCGCTCTCTGGCGCGCCTCTTTCGGGTGCGCAAGCGCCGGCGCCACAGCCCCGGTTCCCCGCTCAAGTCAACACGGGCTAGGATCGCGGCGCCACCTGCGGCGTCAGCAAACCTTCGGACCCTCCATGCGTGAAATCCTGCCCGGCGTGTTTCTCGCGCCCCAGAACGGCGGCAAAGGGTTCGGGTACTCTCACTTCGTCAAGCGGCCCGCCGGCAACCTGATCCTCGACGCCAGCCGGGTCGGCTCGCTCACCGACAGTTTCGACGCGCTCGAGGCCGAGGGCGGGGTGAAGGCGGTGGTGATCAGCGACCGGCATCTCGGCGGCGTCTCTACCAACGAGATCGCGGCGCGGTTCGGGGCCACCGTCTACTGCAGCCAGATCGAGGCCGATGCCGTCGGCCACCGCGCGAACGAGGTCCATATCGACCACGTCCTTCCCTTCGAGCGCACCACGGTCGAAGCCGACGTCCAACTGATCCCTACGCCCGGGCATACCGCCGGCCAGTTCTCGACCCTGGCCACGGTGGGCGGCGCGCGGATCCTCTTCACCGCCGACTTCGTCTGGCGCGAGGGTGGCAAGTGGCGGCCAGGCAATTCCAGCCGCAAGAAGATGCGCGCCAGCTTCGAAGGCCTGCGCGACCTGGCGTTCGACTTTGTTGTGCCCTGGACGGGCTACGGCCAGGACGAAGTCTTCGTCCCGGTCGCCTCGGTGGGTGCAGCGGTCGACGAGATGATCGCAGCCTGCCCCAAGCCGTAGCCGCGCCCCATGCAAGACGACGCCTTCTTCTCGGCCCTGACCGCCCGGCTGCGCGACGAGGAAGGCTGCCACACCGTGATCCTCTACGGCTCGCAGGCTCGGGGCGATGCGACGGCCGAGAGCGACGTCGACGTGATTGCCTTCCGCGATGGCGAGCGGCCGCTGATCCGCGACGCCGGGATCTGGCGCGGCGCGCGGATGGACCTCTTCGTCTACCCGACCAGCCGCCTCGCCAACGCCGACGCCTCGCTGATCCACATCCGCGGCGGCCGCGTGCTGCTGGAGCGGGACGGCGCTGGACACGGCCTGCTGGCGCGGCTGGAGGCTGTCCACGCGCAGGGCCCGGCGCCGATGTCCGCCGACGAAGTCGCCGCCAACCGCGCCTGGGCCTGGAAGATGCTCGACCGCGCCGCGCGGGGCGACATCGAGGGCGACTACCGCCGGGTCTGGCTGCTGACCACGCTGCTGGAGCACCATTTCCAGCTGCGCGGCGACTGGTATCCCGGCTCGAAGGCGGGCCTCGCCGCACTGGCGCAAAACGACCCGGCAAGCCTTGCCCTGTTCGAAGCTGCACTGAAGCCGGCGGCGCCGTTCGAAGCCATCGCCGCCCTGGTCGAACGCGTGAGCGGGCCGCGCCAATAGCCGGGCTCGTCTGGCTCGCCGCCGGCTTTGCCGCTAAGCGAGACCCGTCCCTACCCGGAGCCCTGCATGTCCGACGCCGTCGCGCCCGCCCTTCAGACCCTGCTCGGCCATGTCCGGCAGGTCAGCCGCGAGGATGGCCGCTCGGCGATCGAGTACGAGGTGGGGCTGCAGATGTGCCACTCCGGCGGGGTCGCGCAGGGCGGCTTCGTCTGCGCCTGGATCGACGCGGCGATGGCCAACGCCTCGATGACGCTCAATCCCGACATGACCCCGATGTCGCTGGAGCTGAAGGTCAGTTACTTCGCCCCGGCTCGCCCCGGCCGGGTGATCGCCGAAGGCTGGATCGAGCGCCGCGGCCGCTCGGTCTGCTTCGCCGAGGGGCGCTTGCTCGACGCAAGCGGCAACGTGCTGGCCAAGGGCAGCTCCACCATCCGCCTGATCCCCCGCGACGCCGTCGAAGCCAGCACTCGCCGCGCCATCGGTTAGGCCAACGGCCGCACCCCCTTCTGCGACAAAACGGCGCGGAATTTGCATGCCGATTCCCTGAGCGACGCAACGGTGCGTCGCCGAGTGCGGGAATGGCACGATGTCGCGGGCCGGACGGCCATGGCAGAGACTTCAGGAGCTGGCCGTCGCGGTCGAGTCCGCCGCGACGATCGAGCCCTATCCGCGCCTTGCCCGCCTGATGCAGAGCCTGGCCGCGTCGCAATCCAGCGCCCGCTTGGCCGGCGTCCGCCCCGCTTACGGCTGAACGCTCGCTCGCAGTCGCGGTGTTGTGACCGCTGGCGACGCAACGCCGGATTGCCGATCCGGTTTCGAATCTGAAATAAGAGTTCGTCCGTTCAAGGACGTGATCGGAGGAATCCGGGAGATGCCTCAGCCTCTCCGCATCCAATGGTCGAGACTGTTGGACTCCATCTATGTCCTGCCCGTCGCCCTCGCGGCCGTGGCGATCGTCGCCGTGGTGTCGTGTAACTTCGCACCCTGGAGCTGAGGCGCCAGGTCTGAAAGCGTCGCGCGCGGCCGAACGTCGGTCGTTGACGCAACGTCGGCGCTTAACTAGGTTCCGCGCCCCTTCATCAACCCTCGGCGGCAGCCATGTCCCAGATCCTCGTCGAGGAGCTGTCGAAGACCTATCGCATCGCCGAGCGCGAGGCGGGGACGCTGGGCGCCGTGAAGGGCCTGCTGCGCCGGCGCTGGCGTACGGTCGAGGCGCTGAACCGGGTCAGCTTCCAGATCGGGCGCGGCGAGTTGGTCGGCCTGATCGGGCCGAACGGCGCCGGTAAGTCGACCACGATCAAGATCCTCTCCGGCATTCTGGAGCCGACCTCGGGTCGTTGCGAGGTCGATGGGCTCACGCCGTGGCGCCAGCGCATCCAGCACGTCGCCCGGATTGGCGTGGTGTTCGGCCAGCGCACCCAGCTCTGGTGGGATCTGCCGGTGATCGAGGGCTTCGACCTGCTGCGCGACATCTACAGCGTGCCGCAGGCCCGCTACGCCGCCATCCGCGACGAACTGGTGGCGCTGATGCGGCTGGAGAAGCTGCTCGACCAGCCGGTGCGCCAGCTTTCGCTCGGCCAGCGCATGCGCTGCGAGATCGCCGCGGCGATGCTGCACGAGCCGCAGCTGATTTTCCTCGATGAGCCCACGATCGGCCTCGACGCCACCTCGAAGCTGGCGGTGCGCGAGTTCGTCGGCCGGCTGAACCGCGATCGCGGCGTCACCGTCATCCTGACCACCCACGACATGCACGACATCGAAGCGCTGGCCGAGCGGGTGATCGTGATCGGCGCTGGCCGGATCCTCGCCGACGGCTCGTTCGCCGAGCTGCGCGCCGGGGTGCTGGCCGAGCGCCGGCTCTTCATCGACTTTGCCGAGGACGCGCCGGCGCTGGAGATGGCCGAGGTGCGCGAGGTCGCCCGCGACGGGCGCCGGCTGGAGCTGGCGTTCGACCCCCGCCGGATCGCCGCCCCCGACCTGATCGCCCGCATCGTCGCCTCGCACGGCGTCGACGACATCCACGTCGAGGAGCCACTGATCGAGGAAGTGATCGCCCGCTTCTACGACCTGCACGGCGCGAACGAGGGATGAGCGGCGCCGGCGCGATCTCTCCCCCCTCAGGGGGGAGCGTCGGCGCAGCCGACAAGGGGGGCATGCCGGGGAGTCCGCGCGGGCCGCGTCGCCCCTCCACCGCTTCGCGGTCCCCCTCCCCCGTTGGGGGAGGATATCGTCCCTACGCCGCCGTTTTCGCCGGTCGGCTGCAGCAGACGCTGCAATACCGCGCGGCGGCGCTGGCCGGGTTTGCGACCCAGCTGTGGTTCGGGGTGATCCGGGTGCTGATCTTCGCGGCGTTCTACGCCGGCGGCGCCCACGCCGCGCCGATGAGCCTCGCCAACGCGGTCACCTACACCTGGCTCGGCCAGGCGTTCCTGGTCTTCCTGCCGTGGGCGGCCGACCCTGACGTCGCCGAAATGGTGCGCTCCGGCGCGGTCGCCTACGAGCGGGTGCGGCCGGTCGACACCTATGCCTGGTGGTACGCCAGGGCCTTGGCCCGCGCGATCGCCAGGGTGCTGCCGCGCGCGGCGTTGATGATCGCGTTCGCGAGCGTGATCCTGCCCATTGTCGGGCTCGGCAAGTGGGGCCTGCCGCCGCCCCCCAGCCTAGCGGCCGCTGGACTCTTCACCCTCTCGGCTATCGCGATGGCGTTGCTCTCGGCGGCGATCACCCTGCTGATCAATGTGATCGTGGTGGCGACCATGAGCGATCGCGGCGCCAACATCCTGGCCGCCTCGTTCGTCAACCTGCTCTCCGGCGCGGTGATCCCGCTGTCGTTCTTCCCCGACGCTGTGCGGCCGTGGCTGCGCGCGCAGCCAATCGCCGGCCTCGTCGACATCCCGTTCTCGATCTACTTCGGCGGCCTTTCCGGCTGGAGCGCGGCGGGCAGCATCGGGCTGCAGCTGTTCTGGATCGTCGCGCTGATCGCGCTCGGCCACCTGTGGCTGGGCCGCGCCATGCGGCGGCTGCAGGTGCAGGGAGGCTGAGCCGGTGAACGCCCCCGCCCTCTACGCCCGCTACGCCCTGGCCTCGATCCGCGCCCAGCTGGCCTACCCGGTCTCGTTCGCGATGCTGACGCTTGGGGCGTTCCTGGCCACGATCATCGAGTTCGTCGGCGTCTGGGCGCTCTTCCGCCGCTTCGGCCATCTCGGCGGCTGGCAGCTCGGCGAAGTGGCGCTGTTCTACGGCCTGGTCGCCATGACCTTCGCCATCGCCGACGCCATCACCCGCGGCTTCGACATCTTCGGCGACGTCTTCGTCAAGACCGGCGGCTTCGACCGGCTGCTGCTGCGGCCGCGCAGCCCGGCGCTGCAGCTGCTCGGCTACGAGCTGCGGATGACCCGGATCGGGCGCTTCTCGCAAGGCATGCTGGTCTTCGCGATCGGCCTTGGCGCGACCCACATCCACTGGTCGCCGTTCGCGCCGCTGGAGCTGGCGTTCGCCGTCGCCGGCGGCGTCGCGCTCTTCTCCGGCCTCTTCGTGATGCAGGCGACGCTGGCGTTCTGGACCGTCGAGAGCCTGGAAGTCGCCAACGTGCTCACCTACGGCGGCGAAGCGGCGGCGCAGTACCCGCTCAACGTCTACGCCAGCTGGTTCCGCGACTTCCTGATCTGGGGCGTGCCGCTGGGCTGCGTCAGCTACCTGCCGATGCTGGCGGCGATGAGGCGGCCCGATCCATTGGGCTCACCGGCCTGGATCGGCCCGCTGGCGCCACTGGCCGGATTCGCCTTCCTGGGCGCGGCGCTCTTCATCTGGCGTTTTGGAATTCGCCGATACACCTCGACCGGGAGCTGAGTCCTCGGGGCTGGGGGGCTGGCGCTCGGTTCTTGACCTTGACGCGCGCGCCTACTCAAGCTCGCGCGGGATCGGAGAGTCACCGGTGAGCATCACGGCCCGGCTCAAACGCGAGTGGCGGTTTCTGGGGGGGCTGGTGCGCACCCTGCGCCGGGTCAGTTCGATCGCACCTGGCTCGGCCAACCTCGCCACCGACGACCTGGAGGCCGCGGTCGACCGCTGGCGCGAACGCACCGCGATCAGCTTCGAGGGTAAGTCGCTCACCTACGGCGAGCTCGACGTGCTCGCCAACCGCTTCGCCCACTGGGCCGAAGGGGCCAACATCCGCCGCGGCGAGGTGGTCGCGCTAGTGATGCCCAACCGGCTCGAATACCTGCCGATCTGGTACGGCCTCTCCAAGATCGGCGTCGCCACCGCGCTGATCAACAACCAGCTCGTCGGCGACGCGCTGGCCCACTGCATCAACGTCTCCGGCGCCGCCCACTGCATCGTCGACGCCGAGACCGCGCCGGCGTTCGAGGCGGCCCGGGCGAAGCTGCTGCACGCGACCCACGAATGGACGCTGGGCGAAGCGCAAGGCGACCAGCATGATCTGACCCAGGCGCTGAAAAGCTGCAGTGGTCTCCGCCCTGACCGTTCGCGGCGCGCAGACATGACCGCCGCCGACACCGCGCTATTCATCTTCACCAGCGGCACCACCGGCTTGCCCAAAGCGGCGCGGATCACCCACATGCGCGCCCAGCTCTACATGCGCGGGTTCGCCGGCTCGACCGGCGCCGGGCCGGACGACAAGATCTACGTCACCCTGCCGTTCTATCACGCCACCGGCGGTCTCTGCGGCGCCGGCGCGGCGTTGCTCAACGGCGGCTCGGTGGTGCTGCGCAAGCACTTCTCGGCCAGCCGCTTCTGGTCCGACATCGTCGCCGAGGGCTGCACGATGTTCGTCTACATCGGCGAGCTTTGCCGCTACCTGGTCAACCAGCCCGAGGTCCCGGAGGAACGCCAGCACCACCTGCGCCTCGCCTTCGGCAACGGCCTGCGCCCCGATGTCTGGGAGCAGCTGGAGGGCCGGTTCGCGGTGCCGCAGGTGCTGGAGTTCTACGGCTCGACCGAAGGCAACGTCTCCATGTTTAACTTCGACGGCAAGCTGGGCGCGATCGGCCGCGAGCCGGACTATCTGAAGCCGCTGTTCAACATCCGCCTGGCCAAGTTCGACGTCGAGGCCGAGGCGCCGGTGCGCGGGCCCGATGGCCGCTGCGTCGAGGCCGGCGTCGACGAGGCGGGCGAATGCCTGGGCGAGATCAAGCGCGATGCCCGCACCGCCTACGTCGGCTACGCAGACAAGGCGGCCAGCGAGAAGAAGGTGCTGCACGACGCCTTCCGCCAAGGCGACGCCTGGTTCCGCACCGGCGACCTGCTGCGCAAGGACGCCGAGGGCTACTTCTATTTCGTCGACCGCATCGGCGACACCTTCCGCTGGAAGGGCGAGAACGTCTCCACCGGCGAGGTCGCCGGCGCGCTTGCGCAGGCGCCGGGGGTGAAGGAAGCCAACGTCTACGGCGTCAAGGTCGGTGACCTCGATGGCCGCGCGGGCATGGCCGGGCTGGTGGTGGCCGACGACTTCGACCCGAAGGCGTTCGGCGTCTATGTCGCCGACCATCTGCCCGCCTACGCCCAGCCTGTGTTCCTGCGCCTGCTGCCCGGCATCGCCGTCACCGGCACCTTCAAGTACCGCAAGATCGACATGGTGGCCGAGGGTTTCGACCCGACGACGGTGAAGGACCCGCTCTATGTGCGCGGCGACAAGGGCTACCAGAAGCTGACCCGCCCACTGCTGGCCAAGGTGCTGAGCGGCGACGTGCGGGTTTAGCCCTCTCGCGACCGGCAGCTCGCCTGTGCTATCCGGCGCCGGATTGCTGACTTGCGGAGGACGCGCGGTTTGGAAGCGCTGAAACTAGAAGATTTCAGCTCGCACGTGGGCTCGACCTTCTCCGTGAGCTTCGGCGCCGCGGTGGCGGAACTGACGCTGACCGAAGCCGAGCCGGCGCGCGCGTGGCGCTATCCCGAGGGCGTCCGCCCGCCGTTCTCGCTGACGTTCCAGGGTTCGTCGCCGGCGGCGATGGCGCAGGAGACCTACCGCTTCGAACACCCGGCGATGGCCCCGTTCGACGCTTTCATCGTCCCGATGCGGCAGGATGCGGACGGCGTGCTCTACCAGGCGATCTTCGGTTAGCTCGGCGCGGCGGCGACCCTCAGTTCACGTCGGTCTTCTTCGCCGGCTCCGGCGGCAACGCTGCGACCGGAACGCCATCCTCGACCAGGCCCTTGACCTCGCTGGCCGTCGCTTCGCCGTAGATGCCGCGGGTCTCGGACTTGCCCTCGTGGATCGCGCGCGCTTCCTTGGCGAAGGTGTCGCCGACGTAGTCGAAGGTATCCTCGACATGGGCGCGGACGCGGGCCATCGCCTCCATCATCATCGCCTGCTTGGCCCCGGCGCCGACCCCGGCCGGTTCGCCGCGTTTCTTGGTCCCAGAGATGGACGGCGCCATGATCTGCTTGCGGACGGTTTTGGAGCCACACACCGGGCACTCGATCAGGCCTCGGACGGACTGGTCGTCATAGTCGGCGGAGGCGGAGAACCAGCCTTCGAACTCATGCGCCTGGTCGCAGGCGAGGGCGTAGCGGATCATGGACCGGTGAACGTCCGCGCGTTGGCGAGCGCCGGGATCGCCGCACGCGCCTCGGCCACTTTCGCCAGGTCCAGCTCGGCGACGAGCGCGCGGGGCTCGTCGTGATCGGCCAATGCGATCACCTCGCCCCATGGCGCCACCACCATCGAGTGACCCCAGGTCGTGCGACCGTCCGCATGCGTGCCGCCCTGAGCCGGCGCGACCACGAAGGCCCCAGTCTCGATCGCCCGCGCCCGCAGCAGCACTTCCCAGTGCGCCGCGCCGGTGGGGCGGGTGAAGGCCGACGGCACGGTCAGGATCTCGGCCCCGCCCACGGCCAGCGCGTTGTGCAGCTTCGGAAAACGCAGGTCGTAGCAGATGGTCAGGCCCAGCTGTGCGCCGGCCGCGGGAACCACCACTGCCCGATCGCCCGGCGTGTACGACGCGCTCTCGCGGATGTGCTCGCCGGTTGGCAAGTCGACATCGAACATGTGCAGCTTGTCGTAGGTCGCGGCGACAGTCCCGTCCGGCCGCACCAGGATCGAGCGATTGGCGCACTGCCCGTCGGCGCGCTTCACCAGCGCCGAACCGATCAGCAGCCAGACACCAAGCTCCTCGGCGAGGCGGGTGAGACCGAGGACGGCGGGATCGCGCTCCATCGGCGCGATCTTCTCGAACAGCAGGTCCCGCTTGCGCTGCAGGATGTTGGTGCCCTCGGGCGTGGCGATCAGCGTCGCGCCCTGGGCGACAGCGTCGCGCACCAGGGGCTCTGCCTGCGCCAGCGCTTGGGCCTGGTCCGCGGGGGTGCGCAGCTGGATCAGGCCGACCTTCAGCATCAGGCGGCCTGGAGCATCGGGTCGAGCTTGCCGGCGCGCTCCAGCGCCATCATGTCGTCGCAGCCGCCGATGTGCTGACCGGCGATGAAGATCTGCGGGAAGGTGCTGCGGCCCGAGCGGTCCTGCATCTCCCGACGCTTTTCAGGGTCCATCCCGGCCTCGATCTCGGTGAAATCGACGCCTTTCTTGGTCAGCAGCGAGAGGGCGCTGGCGCAGTAGCCACAGAACGGGCGGGTGTAGATGACGACGTCGGCCATGGGCTCACTCGATGACAGAAACGATGGGCGCGGAGAAGTATGGCGGAGAAAGAGTAACTGGGCCGTCATATAGTCCCGGAGTCGCGCTCTTGCACTCGCGCGACGGCGGCGAGGCAGACTGACGCGGCGCCGGCGGCCTTCAGCACCCGCGCGCAGGCCTCCGCCGTGGCGCCGGTGGTCAAAACATCATCGACCAGCACGATCCGCCGGCCGGCGACCTTGGGCCAATGCCGGCGTGGCACGGCGAAGGCCGCCACCATGTTGCGTTTGCGACCCGAAGCTGAGCGGCCGCCTTGGCTCGGCGTGTCGCGCCGGCGGATCAGCGCGTCCGGCAGGAAGACCAGCCCGGCGCGGCGGGCGAGCGGTCGGGCGATCTCCGCGGCCTGATTGAAGCGCCGCTGGATCAGCCGCATCGGATGCAACGGCACCGGGACCACCGCGTCGGCATCCTCCAGCAGATCGCGGGCGGCGCGGGAGAGCCAGAGTGCGAACATCGCGGCGAGGTCGGTGCGATCGGCGCGCTTCAGCTTCAGGATCAGGTCGCGCGAGGCGTCGTCGTAGGCCACCGCCGCCCGCGCCCGGTCGAAGGTGCGGCGCCGGGCGAGACAGGCTGGGCAGCGCGCCGCGGCGTCGTAGGTCTGCGGCGCGCCGCAGCCATCGCAGACCGGGGCCTCGATGAACCGCACCTTGGCCCAGGCCTCGCCGGAGAGGCCCGGCGACTGCAGCGTCCCGCCGCCGCGGCCCTCCAGCGCCAGCGGGGGCATCACCACGTCGACCGCGGCGCGCAGCAGCGATGTGGCCCGCATCGCCACACCGGCCGCCGCCGCCCCGATCTCTTCGCCGCGCAGGTTCATCCGGCGAAGCTTGGCACAGGATGCGAGCCGGGAGTAGCAGTTGGGCGCTCATGAGCGGACCGCCGCGCCTCTTTGACCGCGCCTTGCACCGTCGCCGCCTGGCGCGGGCGGCGAAGGGTTACGCCGGCTTCCTGAAGCGCCGAGCCGCCGACGATCTGGTCGAGCGACTGGAGACGGTGCGGCGCGAGTTTCCCCTCGCGGTCGACCTCGGCGCGCGCGACGGCGCCTTCGCCAAGTCGCTGGCGCTGAGCGACGCCGGCGCCAAGGTCGGCATGCTGATCCAGACCGATCTGGCCGAAGCGATGCTGGCCGGGCGTCCCGGTTCGCGGCTGGTGGCGGACGAGGAGCTGCTGCCGTTCAAGCCGGAGAGCCTCGACCTGATCGTCTCCTCACTGGCGCTGCACTGGACCAACGACTTCGTCGGCGCGCTGATCCAGATTCGCGAGACGCTGAAGCCCGACGGCCTCTTCCTGGGCGCGATCCTGGGCGGCTCGACCCTGATCGAGCTCCGCGCGGCGCTGATGACCGCCGAGCTGGAGCTGACTGGCGGCGCCGGCCCCCGCGTCTCCCCCTTCGCCGACGCCTACGACGCGGCCGGCCTCTTGCAGCGCGCCGGCTTCGCGCTGCCTGTCGCCGATGTCGATCGGGTCACCGTGCGCTACGACCACGTCTTCGCGCTGATGGCCGACCTCAGGTCGATGGGCGAGACCAGCGTTCTGGTCGAAGGCGCCGGCCGGCCGCTGCGCCGCCCCGTCCTCGCCCATGCCGCCAAGCACTACGCCGAGCGCTTCGGCGAACCCGACGGTCGCATCATCGCCACCTTCGAGATCCTCACCCTCACCGGCTGGGCCCCGCACGAAAGCCAGCCGGTCCCGCTGAAACCGGGGACGGCGAAGATGCGGCTGGCCGACGCGCTGGGAGTGAAGGAACGGAGCGCGGGGGAGCGGGCGGGGGAGTAGGGGCGGCCGTTGCGCCCCCTCCGTCACGCCGCGATTTCATCGCGCCGCGACACCTCCCCCGCATCGGCCTGCGGCCTCGCATGGGAGGAGCAACAGTCCTCGCTCCTCCACCGTGTAGCACAGCGAAACGGGGGAGCAACCATGTTGGGTTTGGCTTGTGGACTTGTGGACGACGGGGTCGTCCACAGGGTCCGCAAGGACAGCTGCGTGCGAAGGTTATTCGGTCATGCGGTGAGTGGCCTCCACGGCGCGCCTCGGGCGAGGACGAGGTTGGCGGCCTGGATCAGCTTTCGCATGACGGCGACGATGACGACCTTGGGCTTCTTGCCGGCGGCGCGGAGGCGCTGGGCGAAGGCTCTGAGGCCGGGGTCATGCCGGCTGGCGACCAGGGCGGCCAGGTAGACGAGGCGCCGTGGCCTGGTGCGGCCGCCGGCGATGTGTCGCTGGCCCTTGAAGCGTCCGGTGTCGTAGTCGAAGGGCGCCACGCCGAGCATCGAGGCGGCCTGACCTGGCGACAGGCTGCCCAGTTCGGGCATGCGTACGACCAGAGCGGCGGCCACGACGGGTCCGACGCCGGGCAGGGAGGTCAGCAGCTGGTGGCGCTGGGCCAGATCCTCCCGCGCCTTGATCCGCTGGACGAGGTCGGCCAGCAGGCGCTGCTTCCAGGCCTTGGCGATCTCGATCCGAGCTTCGTAGCTGGCCTTCAGGTCCGCCAGGGTGACGTGCTCGAGGCACGCCTTCAGCCGGGCCAGGTCGTCGCTGGCCTGCTCGTAGGCGGTCATCCGCTCGGCCAGTTCGGCGTAAAGCGGGTCGGCGGCGGCCTTGACCGCATCGACCTGGGCGGTGGCCGCGGCGATCAACAGAGCGTCGATGCGGTCGTTCTTGGCCCGTCGCCGCTTCAGGCGGGCGAACAGCCGCACCTCCAGCGGCTGGTGCACCACCACCTCCAAGCCGTTCGCGTGAAGCCAAGCCACCAGCCGCCGCTCGTAGCCGCCGGTCGCTTCCAGCCCCACGCGCCCGATCGCCTGAGCCGCAAGCCAGGCGCCCAGTCGCTCGAACCCCGCCGGATCGTTGCCGAACTGGACCACCGACCCAGCGTCCGAACCGTGCGCCGCCACGTCCAGCTTGGACTTCGACACATCGATCCCAGCAACCTTCGTGTTACACTTAGCCTGTTCCACCAGACCCCTCCTTGTGGCTTCGGACCTCTCGTCCCTGCAACCATCCGGGTCAGTGAAACGCCGACGGCGACCCTGCTCCCCCACAGCTCCAAAAGAGCTCAGGTGGCTACGGTCCCTCCGACGGCTGCCCGTCTGGCGCTGTCACGCCAGGCGGGCGTCCCGGAAACACCGCCCTCAATAGCAAACCTTCAACACACAAGGTGGC
>DASXOP010000057.1:0-103991 GCA_036494265.1 Caulobacteraceae bacterium
CCGCGACACCTCCCCCGCATCGCTTCGCTCGCATGGGAGGAGCGACGCAACGAGGGTCGCGCATCCTTCTCCTCCACTGCCCGAAGAGGCGGGGGAGGGGGACCGCCGGGCATCGCCCGGTGGTGGAGGGGGCGCAACCTCGCTTGCCTTCCAAACGGACCACCCCGCATAGACTTCGGCGCAACCCTCTGGAGCCGCCATGCCCGAAGTCATCGTCCACTGCGTCGAAGGCCGCACGCCCGAGCAGAAGAAAGGCCTCTGCGCCGATATCACCAAGGCGATGGAGAAAAACTTCGGTGTCACCGCCGACCTGGTCACTGTCAGCATCGTCGAATCCCGCCGCGACTCGAAGATGAAGGGCGGGGTGATGTTCTCGGAGCGCTAGTTCCGACACGCCTCTACGACTTTGGCCCCAACGGGGGCCGGTTGCCGGTTCCTCGTTGTGCGAGACGCCGCGCTACGACACCGCATGCGCCGACGATCAGTAGCGGCCCCGCGAACACAATGATGAAGATTAGAAAGAGCACTGTGGTCTTGAGGAGGTCGATTGCGCCCGTCTCTTGGTCGGCGTACTCGCCACTGAGGTTTTGGTTCACGAAAGCGGCGGTGAGCACGCCGCTAGCGATTCCGCCGACCACCAAGGCGACCAGTGCGACGACGAGCAGTTGACGTCCCAGACTCACCGGGCGGCTAGCTCACCACCGCCGCTTCCGAACGTTCGATGAAGTCGCGGATGCGGGGGTAGATTTCGTCGTTGAAGCGGCGGCCGTTGAAGACGCCGTAGTGGCCGACCTTCGGCTGCACATAGAGCTCGTGCAGCGCGTCCGGCAGGTTCGGCAGCAGGCCGTGTACCGCCTGGGTCTGGCCGACGCCGGAGATGTCGTCGTTCTCGCCCTCGACGCTCATCACCGCCACGTCGGTGATCGCGTCCAGCCGCACCGGCCGGCCGCCGTGGGTCAGCTCGCCCTTCGGCAGCAGGTAGCGCTGGAACACCACGTCGATGGTCTGCAGGTAGAACTCTTCGGTCAGATCCAGCACCGAGAGGTATTCGTCGTAGAACTCGCGGTGCTTCTCGGCGGAGTCGCCATCGCCGCCGACCAGGTGTTCGAAGTAGCGCTCGTGGGCTTCCTGGTGCTTCTGGGCGTTCATCGAGATGAAGCTGTAGAGCTGCACGAAGCCCGGATAGACCCGCCGCAGCACGCCGGGGTAGGGGGCGGGCACGGTGTAGATCATCGCCTGCTGGAACCACGAGAACGGCTTGTCCTCGGCCAGCCTGTTGGTCTGCGTCGGGGCCAGCCGCGCGTCGATCGGCGAGCCCAGGAGGCTGATGCTGGCTGGCCGATGCGGATCCTTGTCCTCCGCCAGCAGCGCCGCGGCGGCGAGCACCGGCGGGCCGGGCTGGCAGACCGCGACCACATGGGCGCGCTCACCGATGTGACGCAGGATGTCGCGCACCTGGTCGATGTAGTCGTGGAAGTCGAACCGGCCCTCGATGATCGGCACGTCGCGGGCGTTCGACCAGTCGGCGACGTAGACGTCGAAGTCCTGCAGGAAGGTCTCCACCGTGCCGCGCAGCAGCGTAGCGTAGTGGCCCGACAGCGGGGCGACGATCAGCAGCGGCGGCGCGGCCAGTGGCGCGCGGGCGCGGCGCAGGTCGATCGGCTCGCGCGAGAACCGCCGCAGCTTCACCCAAGGGGTCCTGAACACCACGTCCTGGCGCACTGCCACGGAGCGCCCCTTCACCGTCACCTGGTCGATGCCCCATAGCGGGCGACCGTAGCGGCGGGTCATATTGGAGAGCATTTCGGCCGAGGCGAAGATCGTGCGGCCGAACTTGGAGTTGGCGGCCGGATTCAGCGGCGAACTCCAGAGTTCCCGCGCCGCATCGGCGGCGATCCGGACCGGGGTCGCCGAATTGTAGGCCGCCTCGTGAAGCGAATAGAGCATGGGCCTCGGCCGATCCTGCGCACCTGATTTGTGCGCCGCAGCAATATCGGGACCACAGTCAAGGATGTCCAGCCGTTTACGGTTCCGTTTACCTGCCGAAAATCCTCAGGCGCCGCTCATCGCCTTGGAGATCTGGTCGGCGTCCTGGTCCGGGGTCAGGCCGTCGGCGATCACGCCGTGGTACTGGCCGTTCGGATCCATCAGGTAAAGCGCGGTGGAGTGGTCCATGGTGTAGGTCGAGCCGGTCCCGTCCTTGGCGTAGTAGACGCCATACTCTTTGGCCACCTGCGCGATCTGCGCCGGCGTGCCGGTGAGGCCGATGATGTTCTTCGGGAAGACGCGGCTGGAGATGTAGGTCTTCATCGCGGGCGGCGTGTCGCGCGCTGGGTCGACAGTGACGAACACCACCTGCGCCCCCGCCGCCTTCGGTCCCAGCTTGTCCATCGCCTTGCCGAGCGTGGTCAGGGTGGTCGGGCAGAAGTCGGGACAGAAGGTGTAGCCGAAGAAGACCACGCTCCACTTGCCCTTGAGCACGCTCTGATCGACCGGCTTGCCGTCCTGGTTGACCAGAGTGAACGCTCCGCCGATGCCGCTGCTCTGAGCTTGCGAGCCTCCGCTTCCTCGTGGCGCGCACGCATCCAGGCCGCTCAAAGCCGCCAGTCCCAGCGCCAGGGCGCTCGCCAGAAGCGCGAAACGCTTGCTGGAACCCGCTTTACGGCTCAAACGTGAAGCCTGATCGAGGTCCCGCTGGATCGTCTCGATGACCATGGCAACCGCGCCTTCATCCGCAACTCCGGCCCCCACCAAGCCCGGTTCGGATACGCTGGGGTCGGCGGCCGCGCAAGCCGCGGCGGCGCTGGCCGTGCGTCGGCCCGGACGCCTGCGCGCCCGCACCCTGATCACCCTGCGCTGGCTGGCGCTGGCCGGACAGGCAACGGCGCTGGTGGTGGTCGCGCAGGGTCTGAAGTTTCCAGCGCCCTATCTCTCCTGCGCCATCGTCGTCGGCATCGGCGCCTGGCTGAACCTGCTGCTCACGCTCACCCCCATCAGCCGCCGCACCGCGACCGACTGGGAGGCCGCTGCGCAACTGGCGTTCGACGTCCTGCAACTCGCCGCGCTGCTCTATCTCACCGGCGGCATCGCCAACCCGTTCGCGCTCCTGATCATCGCCCCGGTCACCCTCGCCGGCGCCAGCCTGCCGATCCGCTACGCCGCGCTCCTGGCCGGCATCGCCATCCTGGCGACGATCGGGCTGGCGATCCACGCGCTGCCGTTGCCGTGGCAGGCCGGCCAGGTGCTGGCGCTGCCGATGTTCTACCGGCTGGGACTGGCGGTCGCGTTGATCGCCGGCATCGCCTTCGCCGCCGGCTATGCCCATCAGGCGGCGTCCGAGGCGTCGCGGATGGAGCTGGCGCTCAACGTCACCGAGACGGTGCTGGCGCGCGAGCAGCGGCTGTCGGCGCTGGGCGCGCTCGCCGCCGCCGCCGCTCATGAGCTTGGCACCCCCCTCGCCACCATAGCGGTCGTCGCCAAGGAAATGGCCCGCGAGGCTCCAGACGGGCCGATGCGCGAGGACGCCGAGCTTTTGATCGCCCAGGCCCAGCGCTGCCGCGACATCCTGCGCCGGCTGGCCGAAACGCCGACCACCGGCGACGAAGTGCACGAGCGGATGAGCCTCCTGCAGTTCCTGCGCGAGGTGGTCGAGCCTTATGCGGCCGAGGACGCGGTGCAGGTCGAAGCGGTGGTGACCGGCGCCGCCGGCGTTCCCGCCCCGGACGTCTGGCGTTGGCCCGAGGTGCTGCATGCGATGACCTCGATCGTCGAGAACGCGTTCGACTTCGCCAACAAGGAGATCCTGGTCACCGCCCGCTTCGACGCCGAGACCGTGGCGGTGGAAGTCCGCGACGACGGTCCCGGCTTTTCGGCTCAGGTGCTGGCCAAGCTGGGCGAGCCTTACGTGACCAGCCGGCCAGGCGCCGAAGGCTCGCGCACCGGCCACATCGGCATGGGCCTCGGCTTCTTCATCGCCAAGACCCTGCTGGAACGAACCGGCGCGGTGGTCGAGTTCAAGAACGGCCGGCGCGGCGGCGCGATCGTCGCCGCGCGCTGGAAACGCTCTGTGATCGAAGCCCCGCCGTACGGCGATATCGGGCTGCGGACTTGAAAACTGCGACAGTTGAGCAACATGATGTCGCACACCGCGACGGTTGATCCGCACGGTGAAGATAAACGGGAGCGAGCAGCACCATGAGCAGCGTCGAAGATGCGATCGCTGGTTTGCCTGAAAAGTCCCTGCTTCTGCTCGATGACGACGGCCCTCTGCGCAACCGCTTGGGCCGCGCCCTCGAAAGCCGAGGTTTCCAGACCACCCTGTGCGAGTCGGTGTCAGAAGCCCTGACCGCCGTCCGCAGCAGGCCACCCGCCTTCGCTGTGCTCGACATGCGGCTCGAGGATGGCACCGGCCTGAAGGTGGTCGAGGTACTGCGCGAAGCCAGGCCCGATGCGCGCATCGTCATGCTCACCGGCTACGGCAACATCGCCACCGCGGTGGCGGCGGTGAAGGCCGGCGCGGTCGACTATCTCTCCAAGCCGGCCGACGCCGACGATGTGGCCAAGGCGCTGCTAGCCCAGGCCGGCGCGGCCCCCGCCCCGCCCGAGAACCCGATGAGCGCCGACCGTGTCCGCTGGGAGCATATCCAGCGCGTCTACGAACTCTGCGGCCACAACGTCTCCGAGACCGCCCGCCGCCTTAACATGCACCGCCGCACCCTGCAGCGCATCCTGGCCAAGCGCGCGCCTCGGTAGTTCCGTGGCGGCCCACTGACGCCCCTTCCCCTTGCGGGAAGGGGTTGGGGGATGGGGTGTCAGCTCGATCTCGGAGACCACCCTGGCGCTTGCCGTATCGGCCGACTTGAGCGCTGACACCCCCACCCCTCACCCCGCCCCGAAAGGGGCGGGGAAGCGGATGGCCCTCGCTCACTCCCCTAGGGAAGGGAGCAGTTCAGTGGCTGTGCCCGTGCCCGTCTTCTTCGGGATCGAGCAGGCGGTGGGCGTGGATGATGAAGTAGCGCATCAGCGCATTGTCGACCGTCGCCTGCGCCTTCGATTTCCAGGCCACCAGCGCTGTCGCGTAGTCCGGGTAGGCGCCGACGAAGTCGACCCGCTTCAGGTCGCGGAACTCGTTCACCCCCACCGTCTTCAACTCGCCGCCGATGACGAGGTGCAGCAGCTGGTGGTCGTCGCTCATGTCGCTCGTCCTATTTGCCGGCGATGGCCAGGGCGTCGATCAACAGCGAGGGCGAGTTGGCCGAGCCGCGGAATTCCAGGTCCGACCCCGGCACGACGCGCCCGTAAACGTCGAGCAAATTGCCCGCCACGGTGATCTCGCTCACCGGATAGGCAATCTCGCCGTCCTCGAACCAGAATCCTGAGCAACCCACCGACCAGTCGCCGGTGTTGGCGTTGAGCGAAGGGCCGAAGAGGTTGGTGACCAGGAGGCCGGCGCCGGCCTCGCGCATCAGCCCGGCCTGGTCGAGCTCGCCCGGCTGCAGGGTCAGATTGCTGGTCGAGACGCCGGGCGGCCCGGCAAGGCCGCGCGAGGCGTGGCCGGTGGTTTCCAGCCCGAGCTGCCGCGCGGTCGCCGAGTTGAGCAGCCAAGTGGTCAGGATGCCGGCGTCGATCAGGTTGGTGGTCTTGTTGGCGACACCCTCGTCGTCGAACGGCGAGGAGCCCAGCCCACGCATCCGGTGCGGGTCGTCGGTGAGGGTGACCGCCTTGGAGAACACCTGCTCGCCGAGCTTGCTCTTTAGGAACGAGACACCCCGGGCGACCGACGGACCGGAGATCGCGCCGATCAGCGGGCCGAGGGTCGACGCGGCGATGCGGTTCTCGAAGATCACCGGCGCCTTGGTCGAGGCGATCTTGCGCGCGCCTAGCCTGGCGACCGCGCGTCGACCGGCCACCGCGCCGATCTCGGCGGCATCCGGCAGGTCGGCGCGCCAGCGGGTCTGGCGACCTTCGCCGGAGCGTTCCATCGACACGCCCTCGCCGGCGATCGCGCCGGTCCCAAGCCCGAAGCTGGAGGCCCGGTGCTCGCCGTAGAAGCCGGTGCTGGTCACCAGCCGCCAGGCGCCGGTCGACCAACTGGCCGAACTGGAGTCCGAGTTGCTGACGCCGGGGATCGCCCGGCAGGCGTCTTCCGCGGTCAGCGCCATCGCCTCCAGCGCCTCGGCGTCCGGCTCGCTGTCGTCGAAGAGGTCGAGGTCCGGCATCGGGCCGCGCGCCAGCCGCTCGACCGGGGCGAGGCCGGCGTAGGGTTCTTCCGGGGCCAGCTTCGCCATCGCGACGACGCGCTCGATCAGCTTGGCGCGGCCTTCGGCCGAGACGTCCGAGCCGGAGACGGTGGCCTGGCGTTTGCCGACGAAGACGCGAAGGCCGAGGTCGCGGCTCTCTTCGCGCTCGACCTCCTCCAGCTCGCCCAGCCGCACCGTCACCGACAGCGACTGGCGCTCGGCGAACACCGCTTCGGCCGCGTCGGCGCCGGCCGCGCGGGCCTTGGCGACGACGTCTTGCAACAGGTTTTGATCCATCAGCGGCATATGGCCGATGCACCCGGCGCCGGCAAGCGCGGCGCCGTCGCAAGGCGGCTTAGGCGATGATGTCTGGGGTCAGCCGGTCTTCCAGCTTGGCGATCTGGTCGCGCAGGATCAGCTTCTTCTTCTTCAGCCGCGCCACCCGCAGCTGGTCGGGCATCGGCAGCGCCTCCAGCGCCCGCACCGCGTCGTCGAGATCCTGGTGTTCCTCGCGCAGCGTCGCGATCTGGGAGCGGATACGCGCCTCTTCGTCGGGACCCAGCGCTGGCTCGTCGATATCCATGAAAGCCCCTGCCGCTGGGCCTGATAGCAGGAAGGCGCGCCGCCGGGAACGCCGTCAGGTCGTTGCGGCCGCCAGCCGTCGCAGCAACTCGGCCGGGCAACGCCCGCCCCAGGCCAGCGCCGCTTCCTCCAGCCCGACGAGCCGGTCGCCCGCCGGCCCTGTGGGCGCGGGGCTGACGTCCTGCAGCATCTGCAGCAGCATCCGCTCGGCCTCCAGCTCGAGCGCCTGGACGCCGCCGCGCAGCCGCTCCCGCGCCGGCTCGGTCCCGGCCCGTCCGGCGTTCTTCAGGTCCCGGCGGATGGTCCTCAGCGGGGCGACGGCCGCGTCCTGCCAGGCCCGGGCGAGTTCTGCGCCGGACCGGAGGGTGGCCGGCGCAACGGACCGTCCGCTGGCGGACATCCACAAACTCCAGAGCAGCAGCGGCACGCACTGGCCGTGGGCGTCCTGCAGCTCGAGCAGCAGTGGTTCCACGCCCTCGCGGCCATAGACTTCCAGCGCGTAGGGCCAGAGCGCCTCGGCGGTCATGCCTCGTTCGCGTCAGTCGACTGCGCCGGCGCCGGTCCGACGTCCAAGCCCCAGCGCCGCACCGGCCGCCATGCAAGGCCGAACAGGTCGAGGGCACGGCCGACAGACTGGTCCACCACCTCCGCCAACGTCTGCGGCGCGGCGTAGAAGGCGGGCATCGGCGGCGCGATCACCGCGCCCATCTCGGTCAGCTGCACCATGCTGCGCAGGTGGCCGAGGTGCAGTGGCGTCTCGCGCACCATCAGCACCAGCCGCCGCCGCTCCTTCAGCACGACGTCGGCGGCGCGGCTCATCAGCGAGGAGGTCACCCCGGTGGCAATCTCGCTCATCGTGCGCACCGAGCACGGGGCGACGATCATGCCGAGCGTGGGGAACGAGCCGGACGCGATCGCCGCGCCGATGTCGCCGACCCGGTGGGTGACGTCGGCCTTGGCCGAGACGGCCGCGAGATCGAGCCCGGTTTCCGAGGCCAAAGTCAGCACAGCGGCGCGGGAAACGACCAGGTGAGTCGAAACGCCGAGCTCGCGGCAGGCCTCCAGCATCCGCACGCCCAGCACCGCGCCGGACGCGCCGGATATGCCGACCACGAGCGGTGGGGCGTTTTCGCTCATCTCAAATACCCCGAGCCCAACAAGAAGGCGCCCCTGTGCGGCCTACATCGAGCAACCATATGTGATCTGACAGTCGGCCGTGAGGGGTGTTCACTTCAATGTCGTTCAGCACGGGAGCCTGAAGCACAATGGCCATCGAAGCTCGGATTCGCGAACTCGGAGTGCGTCACCAAACCCTAGAACGCGCGATCCACGATGAACTGGCCCGCCCGGCCGCCGACGGCGACCGGCTAAAGGACCTGAAGCGACAGAAGCTGCGCCTGAAAGAAGAGATGGAGACCCTGAGGGCCGGCATGCACTGACACAGTCTTGCTCCCTTCCCCCTTGCGGGGAAGGGTTGGGGATGGGGGTGTTAGCTCGATGCCAGTCGCCTTCGGCCTGACATCAGCCGATGCCGACATGGACGCGCATGAGGCGGTCTAGAACGGCGCTGAGGCTATGTCGGCTGGCCGGGCGCTGACACCCCCACCCCTCACCCCGCCCCGCAAGGGGGCGGGGAGCACGGCCAGTTCTGTAGACGCGGCGAGAGAGACGCGCCCCTAGTCCTCGTCGCCGTCCTCGTCGTCCATCACCGCGACGTCGGCCGCCGCGGCGGCGCCGGCCGGTTGCAGGGTCGCGCCTTCGGGCTTGATGCCTTTGCGCGCGTCGTCCTTGGCCTTCTTCTCGGCGGCGAGCTTCACCAGCGCGTCGAGTTCGAGCTGAGTGACGAGGCCCAGGGTCACCGGGTCGACCGGCTTGATGTTGGCCGAGTTCCAGTGGGTGCGGTCGCGCACCTGGTCGATCGTGGCCTTGGTGGTGCCGAGGATTTTCGAGACCTGCGCGTCGGTCACCTCGGGGTGGTTGCGCACGAACCAGGCGATCGCGTCCGGACGGTCCTGGCGGCGCGAGACCGGCGTGTAGCGGGTGCCCTTCTTGATCGGCTTCAGGAGCTCGGCGTGGCGGCTCTTCTGCGCCTTCATCATGTATTTCGGGTCGTCCTGCGCCTTGTCGAGCTCTTCGCGGGTGAGCTGGCCATTGGTGATCGGGTCGGCGCCGCGGATGTCGCGCGCCACCTCGCCATCGGCGATCCCTTTCACTTCCAGCGGATGCAGGCCGCAGAAATCGGCGATCTGCTCGAAGGTCATCGAGGTGTTGTCGACCAGCCAGACGGCGGTCGCCTTGGGCATGAGGATTTGATCGGCCATTTGAGGCTCCAGAAACGAAGGCGCCCGGCCTTTCGGCCGGGCGGTGTGGTGAAAGACCTATAGAACCGATGCGCCCTCAAGGGAACGGGCGTTCTCGTGCGGCCTTGCGTCCAGGTTGTCGCGGTACGGACGAACGGGCGCGATCGGCTCCTGGAACGACGGGCGAGGTCGGCTCCGCCCGTCCGCGCTTTCCGTGTTTTCCGTGGCCTTCTTCTCTTCGTTCAGAGCGTCAGCACGACCTTGCCGAGGTGCGGGGCGTCCATCAGGGCGTGGGCCTTGGCGGCGTCGGCGAGGGGGAAGGTGTGGTCGATCACCGTCTTCAGCTTGCCGGACTCGATCCAGGGCCAGACCACGCGCTCCACCTCGGCCGCCAGCCGCGCCTTCTCGTCGGGGTGGCGCGGGCGCAGGGTCGAGCCGGTGATCGTCGCGCGCTTCTGCATCATCGCCCCGATCGGCAGCTCCACCGTGCCGCCGCCGAGCGAGGCGATGTAGACGATCCGCCCGCCGGTCTTCAGCGCCGCGAGGTTCTTCGGGAAGTAGGCGCCGCCGACCATGTCGAGCACCACGTCGACGCCGCCGGCTTCCTTGGCGATCGCTTCGAAGTCGTCCGCCGAGGCGTCGACCGAGATGTCCGCGCCCAGTTGCAGCGCCTGGGCCGCCTTGTCCGCGCCGCGGCCGGTGGCGATCACCTTGGCGCCGGCGGCCTTGCCCATCTGCACCGCGGTCACGCCGATGCCGGACGTGGCGGCATGCACCAGCAGCGTTTCGCCAAGCTTGAGTGAGCCGCCTTCGAACACATTCGCGTAGACGGTGAAAACCGTCTCAGGCAGGCCCGCGGCCTCGGTCGCGCTCAGCCCTTGGGGGATCGGCAGCGCGTGGCGTGCGTCGCAGGCGGCGAACTCCGCGTAGCCGCCGCCGCCCAGCAGCGCGCAGACCCGGTCGCCGACCTTCCAGCGCCCGGCCGCGTGCACCACCTCGCCGGCGACCTCCAGCCCCAGCGTTGGCGGCGAGCCGGGCGGCGGCGGATAGAAGCCGAGCCGCTGGATAATGTCCGGCCGGTTGACGCCCGCGGCCTCGACCTTGATCACGATCTGGCCGGGACCCGGCACGGGATCGGGGGCCTCGCCCAGCTGCAGCGTCTCGGCCGGCCCCTTGCCGCCTTCGATCACGATCGCCTTCATGACGTCTCCCCGTTGGCCGCGCCTTGCCAAGCCGCGCTGGCGAGGGTCAGATAAAGCGCAAAGGGAGGCTTGGCGATGGCCCAGGAAGATGCCGATCCGATCCGCCGCGCGCGGGGCTGGACGCTGACCGAGGTCACCCGCGAAGACCTGGAGCTGCTCGGCGTCGTCGAACTCGGTGAGCGCATCGATGCGCTGGAGGGCGAGATCGCCCGCACCCGCGCCCAGCTGGACCGCAAACAGGCTGGCAGGGCTGCCGCAGACGCTTTCTTCAGCAAGCCAGGCTAGACCTCGCGGATGCGGCGAGATGGTTAGTAGATAGGAAATCCGGCATAGGTAGTAATGGCGGTCGAGGCTGGCACAGGGGTTGCAGCCGCGGAGGCGACGACGGGAATATGTCCGTCGCTCGACAACAGGGTTGGAGACGTCATGGGCGAGATGGGACAGGAGGCCGCACAGCTGTGGCAGACCGAAGCCATTTCCGGGTTCGCCCGGTCTGAACTCTTCGACCGCACCTTCCAGGAGGGCATGGACCTCGTGGAAGAGACCGCCGGCTATCTCGACGGCGCCGGCCGACAGGATTCCAAGCTGCTCTCGCGCAGCGCCGCGCTCTCGTACGCGGCCGAGAGCATGCGCCTCACCACCCGCCTGATGCAGGTCGCCTCGTGGCTCTTGGTCCAGCGCGCCGTGCGCGAAGGCGACATGGCCCCCGAGGCCGCCCTCGACGCCAGTTACCGCCTGGGCGCCGAGCCCGATCCCGACCGCGGCGACGCCGAACCGCTGCCAGGCCCGCTGGCCGCACTCCTTGCCCGTTCCGAGCGCCTGTTCGACCGCGTCCGCCACCTCGATGCGCGCATGTACGCCGAAGCCTGCGGCGAGGTTCAACCCCCGCACCCGGTGCTCTCGCAGATGGAACGGTTGAAGGACGCGTTCGGGCTTTGAGCGTCGCCGCGCTCAATTTTCCCAGCTAATTCAAATGCATAATTAGTGTCATCCCGGAAGACGCGAAGCGGCTATCCGGGACCTACTTCAACGATTGCGCTAAGGAGATCCCGGCTCCGCCACTGCGTGGCTGCGGCCAGGATGACAACGATAGGGAAGCTGACGACGATCCAGGGATCGTCCCGCGAACCCTACTTCTTCAGGAAGCCGCCGTACTTGGCCGAGAAGCGCGAAATGCGGCCGCCGCGGTCGAGCAGGGTCGAGTTGCCGCCGGTCCACGCTGGGTGGGTCTTCGGATCGATGTCCAGGTTCAGCGTCGCGCCTTCCTTGCCGTAGGTAGAGCGCGTCTGATAGGTCGTGCCGTCCGTCATCACCACGGTGATCGTGTGATAGTCGGGATGCGTATCTTGCTTCACGGGTCCCTCGTACCAGATGAGCGCGGATAGGAATGGCGTCCCGCCGTTTGCGGGAGGCGCGCCTATACATCAGAGGCGCCGGAAAACGCAAGACGTGAGGTTGGCGCGGGCATGACGAGTGAAGCCGCTCCGGGGCGGCCGGGCGCGGGCCAATTGCTGGCCGCCGAGATGTACGCCGCCGCCGAGCGCCGTGAACGTCGCCGCGATCTGAAGCCGTTGCGCGCGCTGACGCCTTACCTGCGCGCCCACTGGAAGGACGCGCTGGCCTCGGCGATCTTCCTCGTGGTGTCCTCCAGCGCCAGCCTCGTGCTGCCGCTGATCCTGCGCCTCCTGATCGACAAAGGCGTCTCCGCCCACACCAGCACGGCGCTCGGCCACTATTTCCTGATCGCCGCGGCCGACGCCGGCGTGCTGGCGGTGGCGACCGCCGGACGGTTCTTCTTCATCACCCGCCTGGGTGAGCGCGTCGTCGCCGACCTGCGCCAGCAACTCTATCGCCAGGTGATGGCGCTGGATCAGGCGTTCTTCCTCACCACCCGCACCGGCGAGGTGCTCTCACGGCTCACCACCGACATGACCATCGTCGAGAACATGGTCGGCTCGTCGGTCTCTGTGGCGCTGCGCAACGCCTTCACCTTTGTCGGCGCCTTCGCCTGGCTGGTCTGGCTCAGCCCTGGTTACACCGGCTTGGTCGTGCTGGTCGGCGCGGTGGTGATCGTGCCGTTGTTCGTCGTCGGCCGGATCGTGCGGCGGCTTTCGGCCAGCGCGCAGGAGCGGTTCGCCGAGGCGGTGGCCTACGCCGGCGAGACCCTCGACGGGCTCGACACCATCCAGGCGTTCGGCCGCGAGCGCTCGGCCGATGCGCGCTTTTCCGGCGCGGTCGAGGCCGCCTTCCGCGCTTCGGTCGCCCGGATCACCGCCCGCGCGGTGATGACGTCGCTGGTGATGGTGCTGCTCTTCGGCGGCATTGGCTTCGTGCTGTGGCGCGCCGCGCTCGCCAGCTTCGTCGCCCACGATCCGCACATGACCGGGGGCGTGCTCCTGCAGTTCGTGCTGCTGGCGGTGTTCGCCGGCGGCTCGGTCGGCGCGCTGGGCGAGACCTGGGGCGATATCCAGAAGACCTCCGGCGCGATGGAGCGGATCAGCGAGATCCTGACCGCTCGCCCCGCCATCGCCGCGCCCGCCTCGCCGACGCCGCTGCCGTCGTCGCCGCGCGGCGAGATCGCGTTCGAGGCGGTCACCTTCGCCTACCCCGGCCGCCCCGGCTTGCCGGCGCTAAGCGGTTTCAGCCTGGCGGTGAAGCCGGGCGAGCGGGTCGCCCTGGTCGGGCCCTCCGGCGCCGGCAAGAGCACGGTCTTCCGCCTGCTGCTGCGCTTCTACGATCCGCTGAGCGGCGCCGTGCGTCTGGACGGCGTCGCGCTCACCGATTGCGACCCGGCCGAGGCGCGCGCCCGCATCGCCCTGGTCTCGCAGGACGCACCGCTGTTCTCCGGCTCGACGCTCGACAACCTGCGCTTCGGCCGCGAGGACGCCACCGTCGATGAGCTCAAGAGCGCCGCCCGCGCCGCCGAGGCCGAGGGCTTCGTCGAGGCGCTGCCTCAGGGCTTCGACACCCCGCTCGGCGAGCGCGGCAAGACCCTCTCCGGCGGTCAGCGCCAACGCCTCGCCATCGCCCGCGCCCTGGTCCGCGGCGCCCCGATCCTGCTGCTCGACGAGGCCACCAGCGCCCTCGACGCCGAGAACGAGCGCCTGGTTCAGCGCGCGCTCGCCGACGCCATGCAGGGCCGCACCACCCTGGTCATCGCCCATCGCCTCGCCACCGTCCTCGCCGCCGACCGCATCGTGGTGATGGACGAAGGCCGGGCGGTGGAGGAGGGGACCCACGCCGAACTGATGGCTCGCGCCGGCCTCTACGCCCGGCTGGCCGAGCTGCAGTTCGGGCTGCAGGCGGCCTGAGCGCAAACCGAAGCCGCCGTGCGGCCCGGCTAGTTTCTGGCCGGGCCCGGTGCGCCCGTGTCCCTGGCCTGCAGGACCGCGGCGCGCCACTCACGCATGAAGAGGATGGTGACTGCGATGGCCGCGATTGGCGCCGTTGCGGCCGCGGCGAGCTCCACCAGCGGCGTCGTCATATGCAGATAGGATAGAACCGACATGACGATGAAGGCCGGCGCCCCGACGTAGAGGTAGTTGTAGGGACCGCTGAACCGGCCGATCCGCGCGAAGTGGGCGAGATGGGGCTCGCGCGACGCCTGCCATAGATTGATCCGGACGGCGCAGACCGCGAGCAGGTTCCAGCTGGCCGCCACCAGGAACCAAGCGGCCGCGTCATGCCGCCCGACCAGCGCATTCGACGGAATGGTGATCAGGACGAGCACGGCGTCGAGCGTGTCCCAAACCGTCGGCAGCCGCTGTTTGACGAGCCCCAGGTGCGAATAGGTGACCCACGCCGCCAGGGCGGCCAAGGTGTTGCCCAGCACCTGGCACCAGGTCCGGCAGGCCTCGATCGTCAGCGGCCAGAGGTTCATCCTCGCGTGCATCTCGGAGAACAGGTCGGAGAGAACGAGGCCGACCAGGACGCTGACGAGGGTCAGATAGAGCGACGGGAACTGCCTCGCGACCCGCGCCTCCAGGTCGTCGTCCATCATGCGTCGCCCCCGACCTTAGCGCCGCCAGATGTAGCGCATTTCCTGATCGCTGTGTTCGTGACGTCTCGCATGCCAATGAGTTCGGCGGCCCAGCCGCGAGCGGCCTCTCAGTGGCTGATTGCAGCCCTTACCCCGCCCCGCTTGGGGATACCGGCGACGGGGCTGAGGCCGAGCCAGGCCGACATCGAGTCGGCGAGACTGCGGTTGCCGGTGAAGAGCAAGGCGCCGGCCGCCTCCCGGTCCCTGACGGTCGCGAGGCCGAGCCAGATCGAGATCATCGTGGGCAGGTCGGTGGCTACGTAGAGATCGATGTCCGCGCCGGGGTCATCGTGGCAGATCTCCGCGCGCGCCTCCCGCTCGAAGACGATCCACCAGCGTGCTTTCGACGCTGCCTGATCCCGGTACTGGATGCTCACGACGCTAGGTCGGTGCGGCGCGAGGTCCGGGCGGATCCGCTGCTGCATCTGCCACATCAGATTGTCGACGCTCGCATTGTCCAGCGTCGCCTTCTCCTCGATCCAGGCCTGGCCCCATGCGCCGAAGGCTTGGATCACCGGGCCCAAAGCCCAGCCGGCTTCGGTGAGCACGTATTCATAGAGTTCGCCGCCCTTGCGTTGCGGCGTTCTCACCACGATCCCGGCGTCCTCCAGTTCGCGCAGCCGTTGAGACAGCAGCGCCGGCGACATCCGCGGGACGCCGCGACGCAGATCGTTGAACCGGGCTGGTCCCTCCAGCAGCTCGCGGATCAGCAGCATGGTCCAGCGGGTGCACAGGACCTCCGCCGTCATCGCTACCGGGCAGTACTGGCCATACCGCACCGCAACCATCGTATTGCCTCCTCGAATACGTCGCCGAAGGTAGGCAGTCCGCTCTGCTACGGCCAGTTCAGA
The DNA here is from genome assembly GCA_036494265.1 of Caulobacteraceae bacterium. Classification (GTDB taxonomy): domain Bacteria; phylum Pseudomonadota; class Alphaproteobacteria; order Caulobacterales; family Caulobacteraceae; genus Acaudatibacter. The sequence goes on from DASXOP010000057.1 coordinate 15,214, forward strand.
TTCTGTACCAGTGCGGTTCAAATTCTGAACCGGCCGGCTTCACTTACTGAACTGGATGACGCGCCGACCCCTGGGCACACGTTCGCGCTCGTCGGGTGGGACCAAGGTCCTCGCCCGCACCAGGGAGATGCGTGATGAAGAACTTCCTCTGCACCGTCAGTGCTGTGGTGGCGTTGACGGCGATCGGAACAGCGTCCCACGCGGGCACGACCGCCTTTTCGTTCAACGGCGGCCCGTTCAGCGGCAGCGGGACCCTGACCTACGCGCCTGATGTGTCGCCGACCGACCCGAACCCTCTGTGCGGCCAATCCGGTCAGAATGCATGTCGCGCCGATCCGGTCGGCGCGGACGCCATAACCAGCATCACCGGAACATTTTCGGACTCCAACCTCGGCATATCTAATGCCGCGATCACGGGACTCGTGCCCGTCAGCCCGGCCAACGAGCACGATCCCGTCTTCGACCCCCTGGTGCCCAGCAGCCTCAGTTTCGTGGGTCCTCTGAGCTACAACAACCTGTTCTTCCCGAATGGCTCGCCCATCGATTGCGACTATCCGTTTTCCGGCACCTATCTGGACGTCTTCGGGGCTGCGTTCACCATCGCCGGCGGCGATACTGTGGTCTTCTGGGGCGACGGCGCGGAGCCCGTCCTGGGCCGGACCTACGGCGTCGGCGTCACCGACGGCGTGAAGACGCTCGACTATCAGTTCGATGGCGTCAGCGCGACGCCGAGCATTCCAGAACCATCGACCTGGGCGCTTATGCTGCTCGGCCTCATCGGGCTGGGCGGCGCGATGCGTTTTGCGCGGCGCGAAAGGGCAACAGCCTCGTTCCTCGGTTAGTGCTCCCTGGCGGCGACGACCGTCAGGTCGTCTTTGCCTCATCGCGAAGTGGAGGGCGGCTCGCGGTCGTCGAAAGCGCTGATGCGCAGCCGGACCGTGCATAGGTCTCGAGGCGCCTGAACGACGACCCTCGGCCCGTCGGTCGGATAGTATCCGCCCGACTCAAACTCTCTGTGGGGCCGACCATGTCGTTTTCCAACATCGCCGCGATCGGCAACCTCGTCAGCGGCGTGGCGGTGCTCGTTTCGCTGGTGCTGCTCTACTCCCAGCTCCGCCAGCTGACCGCTCAGGTCAGGCAAACCGACAGATACCAGCAGACGCTCGTCAAACAGGCTCGCACGAGCCGGTTCATGGAGGTGAACGCGCGTCTGACCGATCCTGAGTTTGCGGACGTCTACCTGCGGATCATGACCAACGCCGACGACCTCACCCTCGCCGATTGGTCCCGCTTCACCGCGCACGCCCGAACGATATTTCAGAACGGCGAGGATACGTTCTCGCAGCATCGCCGCGGGTTGCTGCATCAGGACGACTACGAGGGCTTCGTCATGTCCCTCGATGCGACGTTCCGCAGTCCGGCGCTTCGGGTCGCCTGGATGCTGGTTCGCAAGATGTTTCCCGCGCCCTACATGACGTTCGTCGACAAGATCGTCGCCGGAACCTCCGCCGTCCGGCTCGATCGCAACGCGCTCGCAAGCTGGAAGCAAGACATGGCCGCGGAGCTCGCAGCGGCTGACAAGCTATCGCCAACGGTCCGATCGACAGCGACCTAATGTCCCGATTCCGAAGTTCGCCTGTGCTTGTGGCAGGCGAGGACGAACTTCGGAATCGATCAGGACACTAGCAAGTACAAATCTCTAGTGTGCTTTCTTGGATCTGAAGTTCGCACCAGACACGACCCAGAACCCGGCGAACTTCAGATCCAGCACACTCGGATCGACGGCACGTTCGCCAAGAGATTGGTCGAGCGACAGACAACACCCGCGAACGGTGACGGCCGAAGGGGGTTTGTCGCGCAAATTCGCCCGGCCCAGAGGATACGCAACGGTCTTTGCCCCTCGCGGCCCAGGGTTTACTCTCGCTGAGAGTACGGGATGGAAGCCATGAGTGACGCTGTCGGCCCCGGCGATCTGGTTCTGTGCGTCAACGCCGCGCCTAACCACGCGACGGGAAGGCCGGTGCCCCTGCAAGCCGGGGAGACCTACCGGGTCGTCTCGGTGATGGAGTTCGGCTGTCCTTGCGGCCGTTCCGACGCTTTGCTGGATGTGGGCATCGACTTCGGCTGGTGCCAGACGCGCTTCCGTCTCCTGCCCAAGCCCAAAGCCGAGGCCAGGACGCGCAAGGTGGCTGCGCCCAAGGAGAAAGAGACGGTTCGCTAGAGAGCCGGCTGCGACGTCGGCCATTGCGCCGCCCTCGCGAGATGCGCTTCCAACCCGCCGGCTACCTGCCTAGTCTGACGGCGACCGGCGGCGTGCACCGCTGATTGGGGCGAACGTCGCTGCCAGCGACGCGCTAAGGTGGCGGGGCGGGCGGGAACAAATGTCGACTGTGGCTCTGCGCGCGCAGGCTGACCGCAAGGTCACGCTGGTCTGGATACTGGCGATCTGGACCCTCGTCCTGTTTGGCTTCGGGGCGGATGTATCGCGGTTCCTGCACGAGGCGCCGGCGCCGCCGCCCATCCTGGTGCTCCACGGCGCGTTCAGCGTCACGTGGCTGGGCCTGGTGTCGACGCAGGTCTTGCTGGCCGAGACGGGTGGCGTCCGGCTGCACCGCCGATTGGGCTGGTACGTGATCGCCATCTCGGCGGCGATGGTTCCGCTCGGGGTGGTCGCCGCCTTGGTCGACATGACCCGGCAGGTCGGCCATCCCGGCTACGCGCCGCAGTTCCTGGGTGAGGAGTTTCAGGACATCTTCGCCTTCGCGGTCTGCACCGTCGCCGCGGTGCTGACGCGCAAGACCCGCGCCGATCACAGCCGCTTCATGGTGCTGGCGGCGATAGCGCTGGCCGACGTCGGGCCTGGACGCATCGCGACCAACCTCGTCGCCACCGGCGCGCCGACCAGTCCGCTGGCGGTCTGGCTGACGTTCTACTGGGGCACCGCCCTGCTGCTGATCGCCATGGTCGCCTGGGACCTGATCCGGCATCGCCGCGTCACGCGCTCGGTGATGCTGGGCGCCGCGCTGCTCTGGAGCGGCGAGGCGATCGTCTCGGTGCTCTACTTCGTGCCGGCGTGGCAATCGGCGATGGCCGGACTGGTGCGGGCCTGGGGCTGGGCAGGATAGGCGCCTGCCGCATGGACGAGACCGAAGAGCTGATCCGGCTTTGTGTGCGGGCGCTGGCCGCGCAGATGATCGCCGCGCCTGGGGCCGAGCTGCACATGACGCAGACTTGCATCCTGGGGCTGACCGACGAGCCGCAGGCCGACTTCAACCGGCTGATCCTGGGCGCGGGTCCCGACGCCGAGGACTTCCTCGTTCGGTCGGTGGCGCGGGCGAAAGAACGCGGGCGGCCGCTCTCGGCGGTCATGAGTCCCCGGACGGCCGAAGCCCTGGCGACGGTCCTGGCGCGGCTGGGTCTCACCCGCGTCGGCGCCGCGCCGCTCATGGTGTTGCGCGCGGACGTCCCCGTTGAGCCAACACACCCCACGAAGATCGTCCGCGCGCTCGGCCCGGAGCTGGTTGGCATCGCCGGCGATCTGATCGCCGCCGCGTTCGGCACGCCGCGGGATGTGATCGCCCGCTGCATCGACGCGGGCGTCACCGCGACCGCGGGCGTGGAGACCTACATCGCGTGGGGCGACGAAGGGCCGATGTGCACGGCCTCCGTGACCTCCACCGGCGACACCGGCGCGATCACGCTGATGGCCACCCCGCCTGAGCACCAGCGCAAGGGCGTCGGCCGTGCCCTGCTGAGCCAGGTGATCGTCGACTATCGCCGCCGCGGCATGAAGCGCTTCCACCTGGGGTCCACCGACGCGGGGCGGCGGCTCTATGAAAGCCTGGGCTTCGATCTTGTCGCCGACCTCCCGGCCTGGCGGTTGGAAGAGCCTGGCCCAGCCTGACGCCGCTTTGACGTAGCGGAGCCCGACGCCGGACCCTATTGAGCGGCCATGACGAGCGAAGCGGTCCGCACCCTCGAACCTGCCACCGACGTGTCCGTCACGCCGGACTTGGCGTGCGCGCTGCTGCGGCTTCAGCATCCGGACCTCGCCGACCGACCGATCACCTTGCTCGATGCCGGCTGGGACAACGTCATGCTGCGCCTGGGCGACGACCTGGCGCTGCGGATGCCCTGCCGGGCCACGGCGGCTTCGCTGATCCTGAACGAGCAGGCCTGGCTGCCAGTGCTGGCGCCCGCACTGCCGCTGCCAATTCCAACCCCGGTGCGCGTCGGCGGTCCGGCGCTGGGCTATCCCTACGCCTGGAGCGTGACGCCGTTCATCGAAGGTGAGCCCGCGGACCTCGCGCCGCCGGACCGGCACCAGGGCGAGCGCCTCGCGACGTTCCTGAAAGCGCTGCATCGGCCCGCGCCGGACAACGCGCCCCTGAACCCCTACCGCGGCGTCCCACTCGGCAACCGCGCGGAGGTGTTCGAGGCCCGCCTGGCGGTAGCCGAGCTCGCGCGCGGCGCTATGCCAGACGTGCGGCAGGCGTGGGCGTCGGCCTTGGCGGCGCCGATCGATACGCCGCGCACCTGGCTGCACGGTGACCTGCACGGCCGCAACGTGCTGACCAGGGACGGCCGCCTCGCCGCGGTGATCGACTGGGGCGACCTGACCGCTGGCGACCCGGCCTGCGATCTCGCGAGCGTCTGGATGTTGTTGCCGGACCCGGCGGCGCGCGCCGACGCGCTGGCCGCCTACGCACCCACGCCCGCCACGATCGCCCGCGCCCGCGGCTGGGCGGCGCTAATGGGCGTGACGCTCGCCTCGATCACCAACAACCCCCGCATGCCAGCGATGGGCCTGGGCACGATCGCGCGGCTGGCGGCGGATGGTGGGGCGTCGTGAGGCGAAGTTAGTCATAGCCTCAGCCGAGTGGCTCGCTGCCATTCGGCAAGACGTTCCCTTCGCGCTAAAGTGGGCCTGACGGCAGCATCGAGGCGGATAGTGCGGCAAGTTCTGGCGACGATCACCGCCCTCTCGCTATCCGTCGCCTGGGTCGCCAACGCTCAGACTTCAACAGGAGCGTCTTCCTCTGCACCTGTCGCCTCAGACCCGACCGCCGTTGTGGAGCTTGCTTGCGTTGGTCAGCGTGGCGCGTCGATCAAGCTACGCAGGCCGGGACTGAAGCCTATCGTTCTCGACCTCGACGGCGGAGATTCCTGCGGCGGGGACGGCCACTACGGCTCGCCGGGCACTTTCGCGATCATAGGCCCCAGTCAAGCTGGAGTTCGTACTCAAAATTGTGCCGCCTTTCGAGTTCAGTCGGCAAAGCTGAAGCCGTCGGCGACGTCCGAGGCCGAGGTCGCGAGCGTCCGCGCTGGTCCGTTCGAGATCACCGATTGGGCGCGCTTTTTCCACCTGAAGAACGCGGAGGGCAGACAAGCGGCGGGGAGCTGGGTCCGGCAAACGCTAGCCGTCGTGAGGCCTTGCTGGGAAATCTCCGACGATGACTTGAAGCCGAGTATCGTCAGCCGTCTATACGGCGCGCTTGGAATGCAGCCCTGACAACCGAACCGACGATTTGCCGATCTCTGCACCTCCGCCCCTACGCTGCGCTCCGCTCCATCCGCCTCATCACCGCCCGCGCTTCGCCCGCTTTCGCCGCGTCGTTGAAGGCCGCGCCTTCGTGGCGGAGGAGCCAGCGTTTGCGGTCGAGGCCGCCGCCGAAACCGGTAAGGGACCCGTTGGCGCCGATCACGCGATGGCAGGGGATCACGATCGGCACCGGGTTGGCGCCGTTGGCCAGGCCCACGGCGCGCACCGCCTTGGGCGAGCCGATCGCCTGGGCGAGCTGGGCGTAGCTCCAGGTCTCGCCAACCGGGATCGTGGTCAGCGCGGTCCAGACCTTGCGCTGGAACGCGGTGCCGCCGGTGGTCCAGGGCACGGCCTTCAGCGCCTGCCGGTCGCCGGCGAAATAGCGCTCGAACGCCGCGCGGATCGGCGCGGGGACTTCGCCGAACGCGGCCGGGGCGGCGCCGTACTGCTTGCGCAGCAGCCGGCGCATCTCGGCCTCGTCGTTCCAGAACTCGACGGCGCAGAGCCGGCCCTCGGCGTCGGCGGCGACCAGGATCGGGCCGATCGGGGTTTCGAGAGATTGCAGGGTGATGGCGTCAGGCGGCGTTGCGGGCATCGGGCATTTCCTTCGGAGCGTGCGTCTGGTGGGGCTGCGCCTCGGACGACCAGAGGTGCAACGCGGCATAGGCGCGCCAGGGCCGCCAGGCCTCGGCGCGGGCGGAGAGTTCGGCCGGGGTGGGCCGCTTGCCGGTCTCGTCGGCCAAGGCGCGCATCAGGCCGATGTCGGCGGCGGGGAAGGCGTCCGGCTCGCGCAGTTCGCGCATGGCGATGTATTGCGCGGTCCATTCGCCGATGCCCGGCAGCGCCTTCAGCGCCGCGATCGCTTCCTCAAGCGTGCGTTTGGCCCCGAAGATCAGCGGGTCGGCGGCGACCGCGTCGGTCATCGCCGAGAGCGCGGCGGCCCTGGAGCGGGGCATGCCCAGCGCCGCGAAGTCCGCGCCGACCAGTTGCTGCGGCGTCGGGAAGACATGGGTCAGCCCCTCGGACGCCAGCGCTTCGGGCAGCGGCTGGCCGTAGCGGTCGACCAGTTTGGCGGCGAGGCCGCGGGCGGCGATGACGGTGATCTGCTGGCCGAGGATGGCGCGGATCGCCAGCTCAAAGCCGTCCCAGGCGCCAGGCACCCTGAGGCCCGGCCGCGCGGCGACCATCGACGCCAACGCCGGGTCCTTGGCCAAGTGCTCGCCGATCGCCACCGGATCGGCGGCGAGGTCGAACACCCGGCGCACGCGGGCGATGATCGCTGGCAGGGCGCTGATCTTCGGGAACCGCACGGTCACCTGCAGCCGGTGCTTGGTCGCCGGTTCGACCCGGATGACGCCGACCTGGCCGCCGATGCCGAGGCTGCGCTCGTAGCGGCCAGCCTCGACGCGTTCGATCTTCGGGATCGCGCGCAGCGCCAGGAACCCCAGCATCGCGTCCCAGTCGTACGGGGGGCGGTAGGGGAGAGAGAGCAGCACCGCCTCGCCCTGGCCGGCCGGCTCGTCTGCGCCGCCGAGGCGACGCAGGCTCGCCGGCGGCCGGTCATAGAGCTGCTGGAAGGTCTCGTTGAAGCGGCGCACGCTGCCAAAGCCGGACGCCATCGCCACCTCCGCCATCGGCAGCCGGGTCTCGTGGATCAGCTGCTTGGCCAGGAGCACGCGCCGGGTCTGGGCAACCGCGATCGGCGAGGCGCCGAGGTGTTTGCGGAACAGCCGCCGCAGCTGGCGCTCGCCGACGCCCAGCCGGTCGGCCAGGCCCTCGACGTCATCGTCGTCGAGCGCGCCGGCCTCGATCAGGCTGAGCGCGCGGGAGACCGTGTTCGAGGCGCCGCGCCAGGCCGCGAGATCGGGCGAGGTCTCCGGCCGGCACCGCAGGCAGGGCCGGAAGCCGGCGCTCTGGGCGCCTGCCGCGGTGGGGTAGAAGCGCACGTTCTCGCGCTTCGGCGTGCGCGCCGGGCAGATTGGCCGGCAGTAGATGCCAGTCGTCTTCACCCCAACGAACAGCCGCCCGTCGAAGCGGGCGTCGCGGGTGGTCAGGGCGCGGTAGCAGGCGTCGTCATCCATATCCATGACGCGAAGATGGGGTGCGCGCGCCCGGAAGTCTCGCGGTTTTCGGACCTCAACCGCCGCGTCGGGCGCGGCCTTCGGCGATGGCGTCGATCACCGCCTTGCGCGCCCGCACAGCATCGTCGGCCTGGTCGGTGGCGACGCCGTCGAGCCCGTCGGCGAAGAGCGCGATCAGCAGCTTGTCGAGGTCGCCGCGGGCGCTGGGGTGCTTGTCGCCGCTGCGCAGCGCCGGCGGCAGGAAGGCGTTCTGGGCCCGGGCGGTGCGCGAGAATACCTTGAGGCCCGCGTTGTGGGCGTCGAGGGCCAGGGTGGTCGGAGCCGGGAACACGGCGGCGGCGGGGTCGAGCAGCAGGTCCTGGTCCGGCGTGATCGCTTCGGCATAGCCGCGCACATCGCTGAGCGTCGGCAGCGCCGGGCCGACCGGGTCGTCATGTGCGCTCTGCTCGATCACCAGCATCCGCCGTACCTGCGAGAGCTGCCCGAACGTCCGCAGCGCGTCTGGTTCCGACGCCTGCACCCATACGGCCGCTGCCGGGGCGACATATCCGCCCGTGGTCAGGTCGCCGGCCAGGCGGCCGACCGTATCCAGGCCCTGCGCCTGGAAGTACGCCGGCCGCATCAGCCGCGCGCAGACGCCGACCGTGCGGGCGGTCCGCACACAGCCGTCGCGGGCCAGCTGCAGCACGTCGCTTAGCGCGAGCAGTGGCTCCTTGCCGGCGTACTTGGCGTTGCCGGGCCGCAGCGCCGGCTGCGCCTCGCGGCAGAAGAGGGTGCGCAGCTCGTCGAGAGTGAAGTCCTCCGCGAACCAGCCGCTGACCTCGGCGCCGTCGATGGTCTTGGTGGTCTTGCGGTCGGCGAAGTTGGGTCGCGCGGCAATGTCGGTGCTGGCGGAAAGCTCGTTGTCGCGCCTGGCGACCAGCGCGCCTTCCTTGGTCGGGACCAGGTTCACCTGGATGAAGTCGCAGCCCTGGGTGATCGCCAGGTCGAGGGCGGAGCGGGTATCCTCGATCCGATCCGACGCCGCGCCGCCCTCGGCGACGATCGCGGCGGCCTGGACTTGATCCGCCCAAGCGAAACGCGGCGCGGCCAGACCCGCGGCGGTCAGCGCGGCGAAGCTGCGGCGGGTGAGGCTCAGGCGGCGGCCCGCAGCCGCTCCAAGAGCTGGCCGTGGAGGCTCGAATTGGCTGCGCAGATCGAACCTCCGCTCAACATGGTCTCGCCCCCATCGGCGTCGGTGACCATGCCGCCAGCTTCGCTGACCAGCAAGAGCCCGGCGGCCACATCCCAGGTGCCGAGGTCGCGCTCCCAGAAGCCGTCGAACCGTCCCGCCGCGACCCAGGCCAGGTCCAGCGCCGCCGCGCCGTAGCGGCGCACACCCGCGACGCGTTGGGTGACCTGATGCAGCTCCTTCAGGAACTTGCCGTGCTGGCCGTGGCCGAGGAACGGGATGCCGGTCGCGATCACCGACTCATCGAGCCGTGAGCGGGCCGAGACCCTGAGGCGCTTGTCGTTCATGAACGCGCCGCGCCCGCGCTCGGCCCAGAAGAGGTCGTGGGTCACTGGATTGTAGGTCACGCCGGCGACCACCTGGCCCTCGCGCTCCAGCGCCACGTTGATCGCGAAGTGCGGGATCGCGTGCAGGAAGTTGGTGGTGCCGTCGAGCGGGTCGACGATCCAGCGGTGGGTCTTGTCGCTACCCGGAATCTCTCCGCGTTCCTCGCAAAGGAAGCCGTAACCAGGCCGAACCTTGGACAGTTCCTCGAACAGCGTCTGCTCCGCCTTCAGGTCGGCTGAACTTACGAAATCCGCCACGCCTTTCTTCGACACCTGCAGCTCCGCCACCTCGCCGAAATCGCGGGTCAGGCCGCGCGCGGTCTTGCGCACGGCGTCGATCATAACTTTCAGCAGGGCCGACGGCGTGGTCATGAAGCTTTCGGGGCGCGGGGAGAGCGGCGCGGCGGAACCTAGCGACGGCGTCTGCGCTGCGCAAGGAAACCAGGAAGTGTCAGCAGCCCGCGCCGGAGTTCGCCGGATTACAGACATTTAACGTCTCGCGGGCAACGGCTCCGGTAGTGTCGCCGCCCGAACAGCGTTCCTCCACAAACCTAAGCCATTCAAGCTGTTAGGAGGGGTTACACTCCGTCATGCCGGATCGCGGCCCTCCCTTTGCGGCGTTGCGCGCCCTCGAGGCGGCCTGCCGGCTGAAAAGCTACAGCGCGGCCGGCGAGGAGCTCGGCGTCACCCATAGCGCGATCAGCCAGTCGATGCGGCGGCTGGAAGGCGCTTATGGCCAGAAGCTGTTCCACCGCCAGGGCCTCGGCATGGAGCCCACGGCCGCCGCGATCTCGCTCTCGGTCGCCTATCGCCAGGCCGCCCGCATCGTCGCTGACGCCTCCGAGGCGCTGAAGCTGCAGAACGCCGAGCCGGCGCTGGTGATCTCGACTTTGCCCAGCGTGGCGCGGCTGTGGTTCGGGCCCAGGCTCAAGCGGCTGCGCGAATGCCTGCCCGACCTCGCCGTCGAAGTCCGCACCAGCCGCGACCTCGCCAACCTCGAGACCGACGGCGTCGATCTGGCGATGCGCTTCGGCTACGGCGACTGGCCGAGGCTGCGCGTCGAGCCGCTGTTCGACGAAATCGCGTTCCCAGTCTGCAGCCCGGAGTTCCTCGCTCGCCATCCGATGATCAGCGACACCGCGATCGGCCGCGCGCCGCTGATCCTGGAGGACAACGACATGTGGCCGGCCTGGTTCGCCGCCGCCGGCGTCGCCGGGCCGGCCACGCTGCGGGGCCTCACCTTCGACGACGCCGCGCTGGTGATCGAGGCGGCAGCGGCAGGCCTGGGCGTCGCGCTGGTCCGCCGCCTGCATGCCGACGAGGCGCTGGAATCGCGCCGCCTGGTGCGCATCTCCGCCACCGAGGTCAAGACCCCTTACCGTTGCTACCTGGTCTGGCGCGACGACAACCCCCGCAGCCCCGCCATCCGCCGCTTCGCCGACTGGATATTGGCCGAGTTCGGCAGGGCAGGGCTGCTGGAAGCGGCGTAGGGGGTTGTCGCGGTGTCGCGCCCCCTCCGTCATCGCCCCGGACAAGTCCGGGCCGCTGACACCTCCCCCGCATCGCTGCGCTCGCATGGGAGGAGCGACGCCAGGCCTTTCTTCTCCTCCACTGCGAGCCCGAAGGGCGATGCGGGGGAGGCGGATCGGCGCGCTACCAGCGCGACGAGACGGAGGGGGCGCTGCAGCCTCAGCTAGTTCCCCACCCGCCCCGCCAGCCCCACCCCAATCGCCGCGTTGAACGCCGCCACGGCCGCGCTGGGCCCCTCGGGTGACGCCCACACCGCCGCCGACGCCGCGATGAAATCCGCGCCGGCCGCTGCCAGCGCCCCGCAGTTGGCCGGCGTGATCCCGCCGATGGCGACGCAGGGCGTCAGCATCATCTCCTGCCAGATCTCCAGGATCTCCGGATCGGCGCGGGTCTTGGCGTCCTTGGTCGTGGTCGGGAAGAAGGCGCCGAACGCGACGTAGTCGGCGCCGGCTTCCGAGGCGTCCATCGCCAGGTGGCGACTGTCGTGGCAGGTGACGCCGACGATCCGGTTCTGCCCCACCGCGCGCCGCGCCTCGGCATAGGGCGCGTCGTCCTGGCCGACGTGGACGCCGTCGCAGCCGAAGCGGTCGGCGAGGTCCGGCCGGTCGTTGAGGATCAGCGGCACGCCGTGCGGCTTCAGCAGCGGCGCGATCGCCTGTACGGCGGCCTCGATCGCCGCCTCGTCCACATCCTTCAGCCGCAGCTGAAACGCGCCGACATCGCCACCCTCCAGCGCCGCAGCCAGCGCGCGGCCAAACCCGGCCAGATCGTCCAGCGCTGGCGGGCTGATCAGATAGAGGCGGCAGTCGGGCGAGGCGGCTACTCCGCCGCCTGAGCGGCTTTGGCGGCGCCGAAGCGGGGCGAGAGCTCGCCGGCCGCGTAGCGCTTGGCCATCGCGGACATCGGGATCGGCTTGATCTTGCCCGCGTTGCCGGCGGTGCCGAACTCCTGGAACCGCGCGCGGCAGACCGCGGTCATCGCGTCCATCGCCGGCTTGAGATACTTGCGCGGGTCGAACTCGCCGGGGTTCTCGGCGAGCACCTTCCGGATCGCCCCGGTCATGGCCATGCGGTTGTCGGTGTCGATATTGATCTTGCGCACGCCGTGCTTGATGCCGCGCTGGATCTCTTCCACCGGCACGCCCCAGGTCTGGGGCATCTCGCCGCCGTATTTGTTGATCACGTCCTGCAGGTCCTGCGGCACCGACGACGAGCCGTGCATCACCAGGTGGGTGTTGGGCAGCCGCCGGTGGATCTCCTCGATCACCCCCATTGCCAGCACCGCGCCGTCCGGTTTGCGGCTGAACTTATAGGCGCCGTGGCTGGTGCCCATGGCGATCGCGAGCGCGTCGACCTCGGTGGCGCGGACGAAGTCCACCGCCTGATCCGGATCGGTCAGCAGCTGTGAGTGGTCGAGCTTGCCCTCGAAGCCGTGGCCGTCTTCCTTCTCGCCCATGCCGGTCTCGAGGCTGCCCAGCACACCGAGCTCGCCTTCCACCGAGGCGCCGACCCAGTGCGCCATCTCGGTGACGCCCCGGGTGACGGTGACGTTGTAGTCGTAGTCCGACGGGGTCTTGCCATCGCCCTTCAGCGAGCCGTCCATCATCACGCTGGAGAAGCCGTACTGGATCGCCGTGGCGCACGTGGCTTCGTTGTTGCCGTGGTCCTGGTGCATCACCACCGGGATGTCCGGATAGAGCTCGATCAGCCCGTCGATCAGCTTGGCCAGCACGATGTCGTTGGCGTACTGGCGCGCGCCGCGGCTGGCCTGAATGATCACCGGCGCCTTCTCGGCGTCGGCGGCGGCCATGATAGCGAGGCCCTGCTCCATGTCGTTGATGTTGAAGGCGGGAACGCCGTAGCCGTGCTCGGCAGCGTGATCCAGCAACTGGCGAAGCGTGATGCGAGCCATTTTTGGCCTCTCTCCGTACCTTAAGGCTAGCCCTGGCTCTTCAGCGCCTCGACGCCTGGCAGGGTCTTGCCTTCCATCCATTCAAGGAACGCGCCGCCAGCGGTCGAGACGAACGTGAAGTCGTCCGCCGCCTTCGCCGCGTTGAGGGCCGCCACCGTATCACCGCCGCCCGCGACCGCCACCAGTTTCCCGGCCTTGGCCAGCGCCGCGGCGTGATGCGCCGCCTCCACCGTTCCCTTGTCGAACGGCGGAACCTCGAAGACGCCCAGCGGCCCGTTCCAGATCAGCGTCTTGGCGCTGTCCATCGCCTTGCATAGCCGCGCGACCGTCTTCGGCCCGGCGTCGAGGATGCGCTCGTCCTCGTCGATCGCGCCAAGTTCGCGCACTCTCGCCGCTGCGCCCGGCTGCGGCTGCTCGGCGACGACGATGTCGATCGGCAGCAGCAGCTCGCAGCCGCGCTTCTCGGCGAAGGCCATGATTCCCTTGGCGGTGTCGGCGAGGTCTTTCTCGCAATAGGACGCCGCGACGTCCCAGCCTTGGGCATAGAGGAAGGTGTTGGCCATGCCGCCGCCGATCGCCAGCTGGTCCAGCTTGAGCACCAGATTGTGCAGCAGATCGAGCTTGGTCGAGACCTTGGAGCCGCCGACGATGCCCAGCACCGGCCGCTTCGGCGATCCCAGCGCGGCGTCCAGCGCAGTCAGCTCGCGCTCCATCGCCGCGCCGGCGTAGGCTGGCAGCAGGTGGGCCAGCGCCGCGGTCGAGGCGTGCGCCCGGTGCGAGGTCGAGAACGCATCATCGACGTAGAGATCGCCATTCGCGGCCAGCGCCTTGGCGAAGTCCGGATCGTTGGCCTCTTCGCCGGCGTGATAGCGCAAGTTCTGCAGTAGCAGCACGTCGCCGGGCTTCATGGCGTTCACCGCCGCGGCCGCCGTCTCGCCGACGCAGTCCTCGGCGAAGGCCACTGGTGCGCCGAGCAGCTTGGCCAGGGGCTCGACCACCGGTTTCAGGCTCATCGACGGCACGCGCTTGCCCTTGGGCCGGTCGAAGTGGCTGAGTAGGATCACCTTCGCGCCGCCGCCCCGCAGCCGCTCGATCGTCGGCAGCGCCACGCGCAGCCGGGTGTCGTCGGTGACCGCGCCGTCGTGGAGCGGCACGTTGAAGTCCTCACGCACCAGCACGCGCTTGCCGCTGACGTCGACGCCGCTCAGAGTCCGGAAAGTCATGCGCAGTTCCCCGCCCCCTTGCGGGGCGGGGCTAGGGGTGGGGGTGTCAGCTCGATGTCGGGAGAGGAAGCCGCCAACCGCCCTTGGGGCCGAGACCGAGCTGACACCCCCATCCCCGACCCTTCCCCGCAAGGGGGAAGGGAGAAGCGATCCCGCATCAACCCAGCTTGCCGAGTTCGAGCGCTACGTCGGCCATGCGGGTCGAGAAGCCCCACTCGTTGTCGTACCAGCTCAGCACCCGCACCAGGCCGCCATCGACCACCTGGGTCAGCGGCCGCGCCACCGTCGACGAGGCGGCGTTGTGGTTCATATCGACCGAGACCAGCGGCTCGTCGATGGTGGCCAGGATGCCGCGCAGCGGGCCGCTCGCCGCCGCCTTGGCGAAGGCCTCGTTGACCTCCTCCTTGGTCGTATTGCGACTGGGCACGATCTTGAGGTCGATCATCGAGACATTGGGCGTCGGCACCCGGATCGCGCCGCCGTCGAACTTGCCGGTCAGCTCCGGGATCACCTGCCCGATCGCCTTGGCCGCGCCGGTCGAGGTCGGGATCATCGAGAGCGCCGCGGCGCGGGCCCGGTAGAGGTCCGAGTGCAGCGCGTCCTGCGTCGGCTGGTCGCCGGTGTAGGCGTGCACGGTGGTCATGTAGCCGCGCTCTATGCCGACTGTGTCGAGCAGCACCTTGGCCACCGGGGCCAGGCAGTTGGTGGTGCACGAGCCGTTGGAGACCACCTGGTCGGCGCCCGTCAGGGTCTCGTGGTTGACGCCGTAGACGATGGTCTTGTCGGCCCCGTCGCAAGGCGCCGAGACCAGCACCCGCTTGGCGCCGGCCGCCAGGTGGGCGCTCGCGGTCTCCTTCTTGGTGAAGAAGCCGGTGCACTCCATCACCACATCGACGCCCAGCGCCTTGTGCGGCAGCTGCGACGGATCGCGGATGGCGGTCCACTTGATCTTGCCGAGGCCGACGTCGATCGAGTCGTCCTCGACGGTGACGGTTCCGGGGAACCGGCCGTGCACCGAGTCGTAGCGCAGCAGGTGGGCGAAGGTGGTCAGCGACCCCAGGTCGTTGATCGCCACGACCTCGATGTCGCGCCGGGCGAATTCGACCATCGAGCGCAGAACCAGCCGCCCGATCCGGCCAAATCCATTGATAGCGACGCGCACGGGCATGCGGGGCGGTCCTTGTTCGGTTTTCGTGTGGCGGCGGTTTTTGGGGCGGGGCGGCGCGAAGTCAAGCCTTCGGGCCGCCCGCGGGTTCCCACCCGGGGGCGACAGCAGCGAAATCCGATACCATCGGACCATGGCCGGGGGCGATGACGGGCGAATCGGAGCGGGCAGGGTGGCGAGGCGCGGCGCCAGCCTGGCGCTCGGCCTCGTGGTCATGGCTGGGCTGGTTAACTACGTCGACCGGGTGACGCTCTCGGTCGCCGGACCGACCATCGCCGCCGAGCTGCACCTGAGCCCGAGCCAGATGGGGTTGCTGCTCTCGGCGTTCCTCTGGGCCTACGCCCTGGCGCAGGCGCCGGCCGGGACGTTGATCGACCGCGTCGGGCCGAGGCCCTTGCTAGCCGGCGCGATGCTGCTCTGGTCGGCCGCCCAGGCCGCGACCGGCTTCGCCGCCAGCCTGCCGCAACTGATCGCCGCGCGGCTGGCGCTGGGTCTCGGCGAGGCGCCGCAGTTCCCGGTCGGCGCGCGGGTGGTGCGCGGCTGGTTCGCAGCCAAGGACCGGGGCCTCGCGACCGGCGTCTTCAACTCGGTCTCGACCCTCGGGCCGGCGCTGGCCCCGCCGATCGTTGTGGCGCTGATCCTCGCGGTCGGCTGGCGCGGCGCCTTCATCGCCACCGGCCTCGCGGGCGTCGTCGTGGCGCTGATCTGGCTTGCGTTCTACCGAGACCCGGCCGCGCCGTCCGTTGAGGAAGCAGCCGCCGCGCCCACGCCCTGGTCGGCGCTGCTGGCCCAGCCGACCCTCTGGGCGATGGCGCTGGGCAACGCCGGCTCGGGCTACATGAACTGGTTCTACGCCGCCTGGCTGCCCGGCTACCTGCAGAGCGCGCGCCATCTCACCCTGCCGCAGACCGGCTGGGCGGCCTCGGTCCCCTACCTCTTCGGCTTCGCCGGCAGCCTCGCCGGCGGCTGGTTCTGCGATCGCCTCGCCGCCCGTGGCCTCTCTCCGATCGCCAGCCGCAAGGTCCCGATCGTCGCTGGCCTCGCCATCGGCGCGGCCTTCACCGGCCTCACCATCGCCGCCCCGACCAGTCTCGCCGCCGTGGCCGCCATCGCCGTCGCCCTCTTCTGCGCCAACGCCGCCGGCGCTTCGATTTGGGCGCTAGCGGTGGTTGCCGCGCCGCGCGGGGCGGTGGCGAGGGTCGGTGCAGTGCAAAACGTCGGCGGCCTCCTCGGCGGCGCCCTCGCCCCGATCGTCACCGGCATCTCGGTCGAAGCGACCCACTCGTTCGTGGCCGCCCTCGCCACCACCGCTGTCGCGGCCCTAGGCGGCGCGGCGGTCTATCTCGCTGCGGTGCGGCGGCCGCTGCTTCTCTACGAGCGTTGAGCGGCGACCACCGGCAAGCAGATCACCAACAGCGGTCGGCGTGACGGTCTCAAGGTTACCCCGCGGCGAACATCCGGTTGCAGAGCGCGCCCAGCTTGTCGGAGGTCGCCCCGGCCGTTGCGCTCGGTGGCCCCGAGGCGCCGATCCGGCAGAGCTTGCCGCCTTTGCTGGCGATGAGTTGGTGGACGGCTATCTGCCACGCCGCCGCGTCGCCGACGCCGCCGAGCGGCGCGTAACGGCCGGGCATTTGCGGACTGGTGGCGAGATCCACGCTCTCCCGGCCGATGGTGGAGGTGACGGTCACCGTCAGCTTTGCGAAGGTCGCGGTCTCGAACTCGCAAGTGTTCGCCAAGCCCGCGATAGTCTTCTGCGATGTCACGGCCTCGCCCAGGATCGCCTCGGCGTCGGCCTTGCTCACCAGGCCCCACTCGCAGGGGTTGCCGTGCAGCGCGACCGCCGGCGTGATCGGCCCGCCGCCGCCAGGCCCGCCGTCGGTGTCCGTCGCCGGCTTGCCGCAGGCCTCGAGCGCGGACAACAACATCACCAGCGCCAGAGCGCCTCTCAGCCGGATGAGCATCACCCCTCCTACGACCTAACCCGCGCGCCGACTACAGCGCCGCCACCACCGGCTTGTACGCCGCTCGCGCCGCCATGAAGGTCTCGAACGGAAAGCCGATCGGGGCGCCGGCTAGGGCGGCGGCCAGCATCGCCAGGTGAGCCTCCCAGCCGGCGCAGGCCTTGCCGGGGTCTTCGGGGGTGGGGGTCTTCACCGTGACGGTCAGGACCGCGCCCGCGCCGCTGGCCGCCACCTCCCAACGCACCGGCCGGAGCGGCTCGCCCGGCTGGCTCCAGGAGAACTCGACCAGTCGGCCAGCCTCGGCGGCGGTCACCTCGCTGTCGATCACC
Source organism: Caulobacteraceae bacterium (assembly GCA_036494265.1). GTDB lineage: Bacteria > Pseudomonadota > Alphaproteobacteria > Caulobacterales > Caulobacteraceae > Acaudatibacter. Next base: position 32,513 of record DASXOP010000057.1, read on the forward strand.
GCGCCGCTGTCGGCGAAATCGAGCCTCGCCTTGCCGCCGACGCTGGTTTCGATCCGACCCGGCGCCAGCCACGTGGCCATCGACGCCGGTTCGATCATCACCCGCCACAGGTCCGAAGCCGTTGCATCAAACGTCCGCGTCAACACGCCGGTCACGAACGCCCCATCGCGCCTGAACACCGCCCCGAACTCAGCCTCGCTCATCGCAATATCTCCACCAACAGGACCCAGGCGTCGATCACCGCCAGGATGAACACCGCCACCGTTCCGCCAACCAGCCAGCCGACGCCGTCGCCGCCAGCGGCGAACAGCGCCGCCCCAGCCAGAAACGGCGCGATCTGCACCTGGCCCAGCACCGTCTGCACCGGCGCCTCGTGATCTGGCCGGCCATGGGTTCGCCGCGCGATGTGGGATTGCAGCGCCGCGCGGATCTGCAGCGACCACGCGGCCAGGCCGAACACCGCGACCTCGGCGCCGAAGAGCCGGCCGGGTTGCGGCGCCAGCGCGCAGAGGCTCGTCACCAGGATCAGCATCAGCGCGCTCAGCGCAGCCGCGCCGCGAGGGGCCAGGTGGTCGTATTTGAGGATCTCGCGGATATTCACCGACAGCGCGACGAAGATCAGCCCGACCAGCGCGCCGGACGCCCCAGCCGCGGCGGTAAAGAACCCCTGCCACTGCGCGGCGACGATCATGCGAGGAGCTTAGCCTGGGACATCGTTGCGCGGATAGAACCCCTCACTTCACCTCTCCCCACTCTTCGGTGGTGAGAGGGCTACCGATAGGTGATGGCAGCGGATGGATGGTGAAGCCGCCGCTCGCTCTTCGTAGCCCTCTCCCACGGCAGTGGGAGAGGTGAGGTGAGGGCCGTGGAGGCTGCTAGAGTGCGTCTACCGCCGCCTCCGACATGCCGGCTTCCAGCAGCACCTCGCGGGTGTGCTGGCCGAGGTCGGGGGCCGGGCGTTGCGGCTCGATCTCCAGGCCGGGGAAGCGGATCGGGGTCGCCGGCGCTTCGAACGCGCCGCCAAACCGGTCCGGCGTCACCACGAAGCAGCCAGCGTCGCGCACCTGCGGGTCGATGGTCAGGTCGTCGAGCGTGGACATCGGCGCCGAGATCACGTCGGCGTCGGCCAGGCGCTGCTTGGCCTCGGCCAGGGTGAGCTTCAGGAACGCCGCGTCGACCTTGGCGCGCAGCTCGCGGGTGATCTCCAGGTCGCCGATCGGGATCTGGTAGCGGGGCTCTGCCAGCACCCACTCCATGTCGATCGCTTTCATCACCCCGGGAAAGCAGGTCGGGCCACGCGGCGCGATGCAGATGTAGCGGTCATCGGAGGTGCGGAAGTAGCCGGAGATCGCGCTTGGCCGCTCGCTCCGCGGCTGGGCGGTGGTCGCCTCGCCGTAGCGCAGATGGATCGAGGTGTCCCAGCCCAGCGCGTAGACGCCGGCGCGGATCAGCGAGGCCTCCACCAGCCGGCCCTTGCCGGTTTGCGCCCGCTCGTGCACGGCGGCCAGCACGCCCGACAGCGTCGCCAGCGCGGTGACGTGGTCGCCGAAGCCGGGGCGGCAGGTAAACGGCTCCACGTCCGGCGGGATGGTCGAGGCGGCGATGCCGCTGCGGGTCCAGAACCCGGTCAGGTCGAACGCCGGCATGTCGATCTCGTCGCCGACCAGGCCGAATCCGGTGACGCTGGCGTAGATCAGGTGCGGCAGCTCGTCCTTGACGCTGTCGTAGTCGATCCGCCCGCGCTTCAGGCCGCCGGGCCGCAGGTTGGTGACGAAGACGTCGGCGGTCTTCAGCAGCTCGATCAGCGCCGAGCGCCCCGCCGGCGTGCCGGTGTCGAGCACGATGCCGCGCTTGCCGCGGTTCTCCATCGAGAAGATCGGGTTGCCGGGAATTTCCTCGGTGTCAGGGTAGAACCGGCGGATCGCGTCGCCCTCGGCGCTCTCCACCTTGATCACGTCGGCGCCCCACTCGGCCATGATCATCGCGCACCCCGGCGCGGCGATCCAGGTCGACATCTCCACCACCTTCAACCCTTGCAGCAGCATCCCTGCGCCTCCGTTCCTGTCACTCGGTGGCGACCTTAGCGCAGGGCGGCGTCAGGAGTCAGGGGTGACTATTCCTCACCCGTAGGGGGAGGGGGACCACGAAGTGGTGGAGGGGGGCCGCCGCCCCCCGGATGTGAGGGGTCGCGTCGGATGCCTCAGCCGCGATGCCAGTGGCCGGGGTAGTAGCGCAAACGGTGCTGTGAGCAGTGGCCGTGCTTCGCATGACCGCACGGCTTGTGCGCCGCCGACGGCCCGATGGTCGTGTGAGGCGCGGCGATGGCGGCCCCGGAAGAAAGACCGAGCGCGGCGATCGCCGCCAGCATCATGAGCCGCATCGGATATCTCCCGCGAAGGCCGTCTCTCGCTCGCCGCCAACCTTAACCTTAGCGTGCGGGTGCGCAAGCGTACCCACTCAAATCGTCACCTCCACCCGCCGCCCGCCGCAGAGCGCGCACTTCGCCCGCCGGCGGATCGCGTTCGGCGTCGCGCCCATGCCCCACACGCGCCAAGCTTCGGCGCGCGGAAACGTCGCCGCGTGTCCGCACCCGCCGCACGTCACCGTCAGCACGTCGGCCGGGCTGTTCATGATCCGGCCTAGCGTCTCGATCTGTGGCATGTTCGTGATTTGTTCACGAAGCTGCGGAGCTGTCAAAGCGGCTTGACCAGGCGGGGCTCGCGCAGCGGCATGCCGCGAAAGTCTGACTCCTTCACGAACCCGTCGCGCCGATAGCCGGCCGCCTCGTAGACGGCGATGGCCCGGGTGTTCTGTTCGTGGGTGTAGAGGAACACCTCGCGGCAGCCCGCGGCGCGCAGGATCGCGTGCCCCGCCTCCAGCAAGGCCCGCCCGACGCCGCGGCCCGCCTGCCGGGGATCGACGAACAACAGGTAGAGCTCGCCCTCCGCCGGATGCACGGCGACGAAGCCGACGACGTCGTCCGCCTCGTCCACCGCGACCAGCATCGCATTCGGCGGCGCATGATCGGCGACGTCCTTGTCCCACTCTTCGGGCGGAAACATCGGCGTCTGCGCCAGCTCGCCCATGTAGCTCCAGTTCTTGCGCACCGCGGCGTCGAACACCCGCCCGATGGCTTGCGCGTCGTCGGCGGTGGCGCGCCGGATGGAGATATTGGGCGCGTTGCTCACCTGTTTCGCCCGCGCTCCCCATCTCAAAACCCGCTCACCCCGGCGAACGCCGGGGCCTAGGCAGACCGAAGTTGAAGAGGACCACAAAGCTCACCAAGGCGCTACGAAGTCCACGAAGAGCGACAGGCCATCTAACGTGAGAGAGCGAGGAGCACCCAGGCTTCCCAGGTCCCCCGTCGGGGCATAGCCTCGTTTCAACCAAGGGAGCGAAACCATATGCGCAGCTTGATCCTCGCCGCGGTTGCGGCGCTCAGCCTTAGCGGACCCGTCCGAGCGTTCGACATCGAGCAACGTCCGTACCTGGACAGCAGTGGCCGCTGTCACGCCGCCGATGGCCAGCTCACCTACCAGCGGCTCTGCACAGCGACCAAATCCCCGATGTGTAGGGTCGGCGTCAGCAAGGCGTGCGGCCCGACGTGCATCCCGCTCAACCGAGCCTGCCACATCGCCGGCGCCAATCCGGGCACGGTTCACGGCCCGGTCGGGCCCGGCGGCTAGGGGGCTATTGTCCACCGCCTAGGCTTCTCGTCGCCACAACCGCGGCGCCGCACCCCCGCTCGCTCGCCCGAGCGTCGGCGGGCGCACGTCCGATCGAGATCACGGGCATGTCGCTCATCTGCCGCTCCCGCGCCCCTCACCCTCAAAACCCGCTCACCCCGGCGAACGCCGGGGCCCAGGCAGGCCGAAGTCGAAGAGGACCACAAAGCTCACGAAGTCGCCACGAAGCCCACGAAGAGATCGTCGCCGATCCAACCAAGCTCTTCCCTTCCTTCGTGCTCTTGGTGTGCTTGGTGGCGAGACCTAAACCCCGCGGCCGCCCCAGCCCAAACTCCTGCCTGGGTCCGACGTGCGTCGGGATGAGCGGGTGGGTGGGGAGATTGGGGTTGCCGGACTCCGAAGCTTCAGTTCAACTGAAGATCAACCGGGGGACGTTTCCAGCGTGGTTCATGTTGGCCGTCATACGAGCCGTTGGGGCGCATACGCTGCAGGTGGAATAGTCGCCGCCGCCCTGGGGGGCGCTGCCCTGGCGGAGCCACCAGCGCCTCGTTACGGGGTCGGCAGCAGCCCAGAGCAACGCGACAGCGCGCCCCCCACTAGCGACCCCCAGCGTAACCAGCGCGGTTCCCCAAACGCGCCCCTGTTCTTCGAAAAGGTAAGCGCCTCAGAAGATAAGTCCCGGGCCGCACAAGACGCCCAAAAAGAAAGCCATGAGTATTCGAGCGAAGAATTGACTAACAAGATCGCCCTTGGTGCGCTTGTGGCTGCTTTTCTCCAGTTCGTTGCCTTGATCATTACTGTATTCGTGATGCGGAGCGCCGCCAGAAGGCAATTCCGCGCTTACTGCGGGCCGATTGAATTTCGTACCCACCTTCCGCACTTGGGCGACCCCACCTTCGAAGTGCCTGATCCAGCGCCTCCGAATTATGTCTTTACTCACTACATCATTTGCACCGTCCAGAATTTCGGAACCACTCCAGCTTTTGATCTCAACGTAGTAATGAATTGGCAACCGGTCACACCTTTTGGCTCTTCCATGCCGGAGGAGTTCGAATATCCAGATCAGCGCAAAATTATGCAGGATGGAGGAACAGTAGTTGATCCGGGGCAGACGTTTCCGGCCCTCATCGTTGTTAACCCCGTTGCCGGGTTCCGCGAGGCCAAGGCGAAGCGTGCGACACTCTACCTTTACGGAAATATCGATTACACAGATGCGTTCAAGCGTCGGTGGCGTCGTACCTTCTGTGTGACATGGGAACCGTGGAATCCCGTAGGACTGCAGTTCATCCCCTATCGGACCCACAACGATGAGAAGCGCATATAATACGGTCACTGCGGTCAGACGCCCACTGCGCGCCTCCCAACCAGTCTAGCCCCCTCATAGGTGGTCGGCGAGGAGTCGGGGCAGTGCTGAACCTACGCCCCCAACCCCGACCATTACCGCGAATTATCTTTCCCCCCGGCCGCCCCCGCGCCACAAATCCCGCGCACCCAGGGCCTCCCCATGCCCGCCTGGATATCCTGACGCGTGATTGGACTCGTCCTCGCCGTTTCGCTGGCGCTGCCGGCTGTCGATGTGCCTCAGCTGCCGCCGATCACCCGCGATCCGCAGGTGACGTTCGTCGATCACAACGGGGCTGTCATCGGCGTGCGCGGCGGGCGCTATGCGGCGCCGGTCGATATCGCCAAGCTGCCGGCCTACGTGCCCGCCGCCTTCGTCGCCATCGAGGATCGGCGGTTCTATGAGCACAACGGCTACGACCTGATTGGCATCGCCCGGGCGATCGCCACCGACGTCGGCGCCGGGCACGCCACCCAGGGCGCCTCGACCATCACCCAGCAGCTGGCGAAGAACCTGTTCCTCTCGTCCGACCGCACGCTGGAGCGCAAGGGCACGGAGCTGATCTACGCGGTCGAGCTGGAACAGACCTATTCGAAGCAACAGATCCTCGGGCTTTACCTTTCCAGGGTCTACTTCGGCTCTGGCGCCTACGGCATCGAGGCGGCGGCGCGGCGCTACTTCGGGGTGTCGGCCGAGAAGCTGACCATCCGCGAGGCGGCGATGCTGGCGGCGATCATGAAGTCGCCCACCGAGTACGATCCCGCCGAGCAGCCGGAGCGCTCGGCCGAGCGCACCAAGCTGGTGCTTGACGCGATGGTCGAGACCGGCGCGATCACCGATGCGCAGGCCGCCAAGGCGCTGGAAAGCTCGCCCAAGGTGTTCAAGTCGGCGCCGGACGAGGCCTCGCAGTACTTTGTCGACTGGGTGAACGCTCAGTTCAAGCAAATGGGGCCGCCGAAGCTCGACCTGATCGTCGAGACCACGCTCGACGCCCGCGACGAAGCCGCCGCCGACGCAGCCGCCAAGGACACGCTGGCCAAATACGCCAAGGCCCACGTCGAGCAGGCGGCGTTGGTCTCGCTCGATCCGGTCGGGCGGGTACGGGCGCTGATCGGCGGGGCCAACTACGCGGCCTCGAGCTACAACCGGGCGGTCGATGCGCGCCGCCAGGCCGGCTCGTCGTGGAAGCCGTTCGTCTATCTCACCGCGCTCGAGGCCGGGCGCACGCCGGAGACGCCCGTGGTCGACCAGCCGGTGACCATCGACGGCTGGTCTCCCCACAACTTCGAGCCGGAGTTCCTGGGGCCGATCACGCTGCAGGAGGCGCTGGTCAAGTCGATCAACACCGTCGCGGCGGCGGTCGCCGACGAGGTTGGCCGGCCGAACGTCGCGGCCACCGCCCAGCGGCTCGGCATCGCCACCCCGATCAGCACCGACCCGGCGATGGCGCTCGGCGCCAGCCTGGTCACGCCGCTGCAGATGGCCCAGGCCTACGACGCCTTCTCCAACGGCGGCGCGCGGGTGCAGCCCTGGACGATCGAGCGCATCCGCACCGGACTGACCGGCCGGGTGATCTGGACCCATCCGCCGCCGACCACCCAGCCCACCATCGGCAACCCGCCGCTGGGCGAGCTCGACCAGATGCTGCGCCAGGTGCTGGTCTCGGGCACCGGGGTGAAGGCGCAGATCCCCGGCTATGACCTCGCGGGCAAGACCGGCACCACGTCGGACTTCAGGGACGCCTGGTTCTGCGGCTTCACCGGCGGGCGCACCACCGTGGTCTGGATGGGCCGCGACGACAACTCACCGATGCGCGGCATCACCGGCGGCTCGGCCCCGGCGGAGTTCTGGAAGGCGTTCATGCGCGTAGCGCTGAAGCACAGCCCCGTCACCGCCATCCCGCCAGGCCCGCCCGCGCCAGCGGTGGCGCCACCGAGCCTCTTCGCGCCGACGCCGCCGCCCGAGCCGGACACCAACGCGATCTCCCCGCAGGAATAACCCTTCTCCTCCACCGCCCGCAGAGGCGGGGGGAGGTGTCGCGGCGGGCGCAGCCCGGCGTGACGGAGGGGGCGCAGAGCCCTCCCGCTACGCCGCCGCCGCGGCGTCCAGCGTTTCGCGCAGTTCGCGCTTGAGGAACTTGCCGCTGGCGTTGCGGGGCAGGTTCTCGGTCATGAACCAGATGTAGCGGGGGATCTTGTGGCGGGCGAGGTGGTTCGCGCAGTGGGCGCGCATCTCGTCGGCGGTGAGCGCCGCGCCCGGACGCAAGACGATCGCCGCCGCCACTTCCTCGCCCAGCCTCGCGTCCGGCACGCCGAAGACGCAGCATTCGGCGATCGCCGGGTGGTGGTACATGGCGGCCTCGACCTCGGCGCAATAGACGTTCTCGCCGCCGCGCAGCACCATGTCCTTCTTGCGGTCGACGATGAAGATGAAGCCGTCCTCGTCGATCCGCGCCACGTCGCCGGTGTGCAGCCAGCCGTCGGTGATGCTTTCGGCGGTGGCCTCGGCGCGGTTGAGGTAACCCTTGATCACCGAGGCGCCGCGCACCCAGAGTTCGCCGGTCTCGCCGGGGCCAACCTCATTGCCGTCGTCGTCGACGCACTTGGTCTCGAACGTCGGCATCGCCGGGCCGACGCTGGCGGGTTTGTCGACATAGAAGTCGCCGCCGACCGCGGTGATGATCCCGCAGGTTTCGGTCATGCCGTAGCCGGTGTTGGGCCGGGCGGTGGCGACCTCGGCGTCGATCTTGGCCACCAGGTCGGGCGGCAGCTGGGCGCCGCCGCCGCCGAGCGAGCCCAGGCTGGAGGTGTCGGTGGTGGCGAAGTCCGGATGGGTCAGCACCTCGCGGGCCATCACCGGCACGCCGCTCATCGCCGTCACCCGCTCGCGCTCGATCAGCCGCAGCGCCTCGCCGGCGTCCCAGCGGTACATCAAGACCAGCGTGCCGCCGCCTGCGGTCACGGCATAGGCGCCGCAGTTGTTGGCGGTGACGTGGAAGAGCGGCGTGGTCAGCAGCGACACGGGGATCGGCACCTCGGCGGGCGCGGCCTCCCCGGTCGAAGCCTGCGTGGCCAGCGTCTGCGCCTGGCCGGCGAAGCCCATGTTCATCAGGTTGTTGATGCAGCCGCGGTGGGTGAGCTGCGCGCCCTTGGGGAAGCCGGTGGTGCCCGAGGTGTAGAAGATGCAGGCGTCGGCGTCGGGATCGACCTGGATGTCGGGCATTGCGCCGACCTTGGCGATCACCTCGGACCACGGGATCACGCCGGCCGGCAGCGTCTCGGCGCGTACGCCGACCAGCTTGGTCGCCGCGGCGGTTTCGGGCCGCTCGAAGATGCGGTCCAGACGGTCGGAGTCGGCGAACACCACCTTCGGCTCGGAGTCCTTGAGGGCGTAAGCCACTTCGTCGGCGACCCACCAGGCGTTCATGCCCACCACCGCGACGCCGATCGAGAGCGCGGCCCAGTAGATCAGCATCCATTCAGGAAAGTTGCGCATGGCGATGCCGATGCGGTCGCCGGGCTTCACCCCTTTCACCAGCAGCCAGTTGGCGATCGAGGCGGTGAGCTTATGCGCCTCGGCGTAGCTGATGCGCTCGTCCTGGTAGACCAGGTAGGTGCGGTCGGCGAACGCGGCGGTGGAGAGCCAGAGCTCGCGCACGCTCGGAATCGCGTTCTTGTAGGTGCGGATCGGCACGCCGCCGACCTCGACCGTGGCCACCTCGAACGGCGCCCCCGGTGCGATCAACGTTCCCCAAACCTGCCGCAGCGCTTCGTAATGCATCGTCAGTTCCACTCCCGCGCCACGTGGGACGCCGCTATCGTTCGGGGTCTTATAGATGATCGGCCGTCGGGGAAGTGAAGGGCCGCTGTTTGCCTTACGTTTCCACTGCATCCGTCATGGCCGGGCGTCAGTCCCGGCCACCCATGAACGCCGTCGTTCGAGTGGCCGTGCTCCAGCACGGCCATGGCTCAATTCGTGTTCATGGGTCCCCGGGACTGACGCCCGGGGATGACGGGAGTTGGAGGTAATCGGGACGTGATCTACCGCCCCGCGTGCAGCGCCGCGAGCGCCGCTTCAGCGCGTTCCACGGTGCCGGAGTTGTCCGAGCTGGCGTCGTGGGCGCCGATGCCGTCGAGGTTTCGCTTGAACACCCCTTGGCCGATCGACGCCAGGCGGAAGGCCGAGAAGGCGAGGTAGAAGTTGAGGTCGTCGATGTGGTCGCGGCCGGTGCGTCGGCAATAGGCGGCGACGAACGCCTCCCGGGTCGGGATGCCCGACGTGGCGAAGTCTACCCCCACCAGCGAGCCCCAGGTCACCGACTTGGAATCCCACAGCATGCAGATGTAGCCGAGGTCGGCGAGCGGGTGGCCGAGGGTGGAGAGTTCCCAGTCGAGCAGGGCGATCACCCGGGGCTCGGTCGGGTGAAACATCATGTTCTCTGGCCGGTAGTCGCCGTGGGCGATGGTGGTGGTCTCGTCGGCGGGCGTGCGCGCCGGCAGTTCGGCGATCAGCCGCTCCATCGCCTCGATGTGCTGGGTCTCGGCGCCGCGATACTGCTTGGTCCAGCGGTCGAGCTGGCGGGCGTAGTAGTTGCCGGGCCGGCCGTAGTCGCCAAGCCCGATCGCCTGGTAGTCAACCTGGTGCAGCCGGGCGAGCACGGCGTTCACGTCATCGTAGATCGCCGCGTGCTCTGCGGGGTCCAGGCCGGGCAGCCGCGCATCGCGAAAGATCCGGCCCTCCATGAAGTCCATCACGTAGAACGTGGTGCCGATGACGCTTTCGTCGGTGCAGAGCGCGCGCATCTTCGGCACCGGGAAGTCCACCGTGCCCAACGCCTTCATCACCCGGTATTCGCGGTCGACCTGGTGAGCGCTGGCCAAGAGCTGGCCGGGCGGCTTCTTGCGCAGCACCAGCCGCTGGTCGCCCGAGGTGACCAGGAAGGTCGGGTTGGAGGCGCCGCCGTGGAACTGGCGCACCTCGATCGCGCCGCCGACGCCCTCGACGTTCTCGCGCAGCCAGGTCGTCAGCCTGGCTTCGTCGAACCGATGGTTGGCGCGCACCTCGCCGACATTGGTCGGCAGCGGGGAGGGGGTCGGGCTCGGATCGGCCATTGCTTTCCCTGGAGTATCCGGGCGTCAATCTCACCCAGAGCAAGCCGTAACACGCTGACGAGGCGGCAGGCCAAGAGGAGAGGCGCCCATGATCGCGATCCAGGACTTCACCTGCACGCTCTACCAGGTGAAAGACCACATCTGCCGCATCACGCTGAACCGCCCCGAACGACGCAACGCGCTGAACCCGCGCGCTTACGGCGAGATCGAGTGGGCGTTCCGGCACGCCGAGAACGATCCCGAGGTGCGCTGCGTGATCGTCACAGGCGCCGATCCTTCGTTCTGCTCCGGCGAGGACGTCAAGGAGATGATGACCGGCGAGGTACGTCCGGAACCGGCGACCGTGCGGGTCAAGTTCGAGCCCACGCCGGCGGCGATGGCGGTCATCGAGTGCGACAAGCCGGTGATCGCGGCTGTGAACGGCCCGGCGGTCGGCTGGGGGATGGAGTTGGCGCTCTACGCCGATATCCGCATCGTCTCGGAGAAGGCGATCTTCGCTGAGCTCTTCATCAAGCGCGGCCTGGTCTGCGACGTCGGTGGGTTCTGGAAGCTGCCGGCGCTGGTCGGTTACGCCAAGGCGGCCGAGCTGCTCTTCACCGGCGAGCCGGTGAACGCCCGCGACGCGGTGAAAATCGGCCTCGCCTCCCAGATCACCGCCCACCAGGACGTCGTGCGCGCCGCCGAGCACCTCGCCGCCCGTATCGCGGTCAACCCGCCGCTGGCGCTGCGGGCAATGAAGCAAGGGCTGCGCAAGGCCGCGCCGGGCGATCCGCGCGAGATCGGCGCGTGGGCGATCGAAACCATCTACCGCCTCTTCGCCACCGAAGATCACCGCGAAGGGGTCGCCAGCTTCCTGGAAAAGCGCCCGCCTGTGTTCGTGGGGCGGTGAAATCCTTCTCCTCCCCCAAACGGGGGAGGGGGACCACGAAGTGGTGGAGGGGCCTCGCCGCCGCGAGCCCTCTGAGGTCGGCCTCCTACAGTCTGAAGTTCGGGGGGCGGCTACTTGCCCCTCCACCACTTCGTGGTCCCCCTCCCCTGCTGCGCAGGGGAGGGGACTCCTACTCCGCGGCGAACGCGAGCACCTTCCCGGCGGTGTAGCTGGACTTCTGAGCCAGCTCCGCCTTCGCCGCTTCGTACTCATCCGCCAGCCGCGCCACCAACTCGCCCGCAGTCGGCACGTGCTTGACCGCGCCGATGCCCTGGCCGCAGCCCCAGATATCGCGCCAGGCCTTGGCCTTTTGGTTGCCGCCGGAGCCGAAGTTCATCTTCGACGGATCGGCGGTGGGCAGGTCGTCCGGGTCGAGGCCGGCGGCCAGGATCGAGGGGCGCAAGTAGTTGCCGTGCACCCCGGTGAAGAGGTTGGTGTAGACGATGTCGTCGCAGCGGCTGGCCACGATCATGTTCTTGTAGCCCTCTGCCGCCCGCGCTTCCTGGGTGGCGATGAAGGCCGAGCCGACGTAGGCGAGGTCCGCGCCCATCGCCTGCGCCGACAGCACCGCGCGGCCATTGGCGATCGCGCCGGATAGCGCGATCGGGCCGTCGAACCACTCGCGCAGTTCCTGGATGAAGGCGAATGGCGACAGCTTGCCGGCATGGCCGCCCGCGCCGGCCGCGACCGGGATCAGGCCATCGGCGCCTTTCTCGACCGCCTTGCGGGCGAAGACGTCATTGATCACGTCGTGCAGCACCACGCCGCCCCAGCTGTGGGCGGCGGCGTTGACGTCCTCGCGGGCGCCCAGCGAGGTGATCATCACCGGAACCTTGTACTTGGCGCAGAGCTCCACATCCTGCTCGAGCCGGTCGTTGGTCTTGTGCACGATCTGGTTCACCGCGAAGGGCGCCGAGGGTGCCTCGGGGTGGGCGCGATCGTAGTCGGCGAGGGTCTCGGTGATCTCGGCCAGCCACTCGTCCAGCTGCGAGATCGGCCGCGCATTCAGCGCCGGGAACGAGCCGACAATGCCGGCCTTGCACTGCGCGATCACCAGTTCCGGGCCGGAAATGATGAACAGCGGCGAGCCGATCACCGGCAGGCGAAGGCGGTCACGCAGGACGGGAGGAAGGGACATCAGGAGCGGCTCCAGGATCGGTCGGTTGCTTGCGTTCCATCACAATAAGCGTACGGTGTAAACATGGAAATCGCTCTAAAGGCCAAGCGCGCAAGGTCTGCCGACGCCCGCGGCGAGGTGCGCGGCCGGCTCTGCGAGGCAGCGACCAAGCTGTTCCTGGAGGAAGGCGAAGCGGCGCTCTCGATGCGGCGGCTGGCGGCAGAGGTCGGCTGCAGTCCGATGGCGCCCTATCGCCACTTCGCCGACAAGGAAGCGCTGATCGCCGCGATCCGCGCGGCGACCTACGACCGCCTGGCCGACGCGCTCGAGGGGGTGGAGAAAGACGCCCGCCACCGCGCGGCCGACGTCGGCGAGGCCTATGTCCGCTTCGCCCGCGAGAACCCGACCGCCTACAAGCTGATGTTCGACCTGACGCAGCCGAACGAGGCCGCCTATCCCGAACTCGCCGCCGCATCGGCGCGAGCCCGAGGCTCGATGAACGGCTATGTCTACGAGCTGGTTGAGGCCGGCGTCCTGGTCGGCGACCCGGTTGAGCTCGGCTACGTGTTCTGGGCCGCGATCCATGGGTTGGTGGTGTTGGAACTGGCTGGCCGCATCCCGGCCGACCCTGGCTTCGATCGGCTGCGACGCATCACGATGGGCGGTCTGATGCGTGGGTTCAGGCCCTAGCTTGGGGTATTCAGACGCGGCTCAAGCCATGGTTGAGTTGCGTGGCCGACAACTATCCGAACGTGACGAATACTTTGATGTCCGAGTCGGATGCGACAATTTGAACTAGGCCAGGCCGCGCCTTCGGAGATCGAATTCCAGAAACATCTTTTAAGGCCGCGCTAAGCTTTTGAATTCATATTAACCGCTGCTTCATTCAGTCACCGCGCAGCGATTGCGGCAGTAGCGCATCGCTCCCGCGCGGAGCTTAAGCTTACCGGTGAACGCTCAGGAGATGGCGTCATGCCATGCGCTCTGGTGGTCGATGACCACTTTCACAACGTCAAACTGCTCGAAGCACAACTAATGATCGCCTCGTTCGACGTGATGACCGCCCTCAGCGGCGAGGAAGCGCTGTCGAAACTGGAAGAGCGTAAGCCCGACATCATCCTGCTCGACATCATGATGCCCAACATGGACGGCTTCGAGGTCTGCCGCCGTGTCCGCGCCAACCCTGAGACAGCTGACATCCCGGTCGTCATGGTCACAGCGCTCGACAAGCAGATCGACCGGGTGATGGCCAGCGACGTTGGCGCCGATGAGTTCTTCACCAAGCCGGTCGAGGACCACCTGCTGATGCAGGCCATTCGGCTGCTGATCAAGAAAAAGGACGCGCCCTCGGCGGCGGCGTCCTAGCGCCGTCGGCCAGAACATGCGACCGGCGATTTCCGCCGTTTCGTTTAACCATATCTACGGTGATGGCGCGGTAGCCTAAGTCCGATGTTCACGCTGCATCATCAGACGCGCGGCAAACCTTCGCCTCTGGCCCGGTATTCGGAGACCTTGGGCGAGCTGATGCTGCGTCGGCATACCGAGCTGGCCATGCTGGCTGCCAACGCCGAGTCCGAGCTCGCCAACCGCGCCAAATCCGCGCTCCTCGGCACCATGAGCCACGAGCTCAGAACGCCGCTCAACGCCATCATCGGCTTCTCCGACCTGATCAAGCAGATGAAGTCCGACGACGAGACCGCCGCCAAGAGCGCGGAGTACGCGGTCTACATTTCCGACGCCGGTCGCCACCTACTGGCCGTGGTGTCGGACATCCTCGACATCTCGAAAATCGAGAGCGGCACGTTCGCGCTCGATCTGGAATTTTGCTCGATCGCCCAGCTGATCGGCGAGTCGCTGCCGCTGGTGTCCGGCCGCATCGAGGAGAAGGCGCAGCGGCTCGAAGTGCGCATCGAGCGCAACATCCCGAAGCTCAACGTCGATGGCCGCCGGATCAAGCAGATCATCATCAACCTGCTCTCCAACGCCTGTAAGTTCACCCAGACCGAAGGCCGCATCCTGCTGGTCGCCCGCGCCAACAAGGATGGCGGCGCGACGGTGGCGGTGGTCGACGACGGCATCGGCATGTCGCAGGACCAGATCGCCGTGGCGCTGACCGCCTTCGGCCAGGTGCAGTCGTACCTGTCGCGCACTGAGGAAGGCACCGGGCTCGGGCTGCCGATCGCCCGTGGTTTGGCGCGCCAACATGGCGGCGATCTCTATGTCGAGAGCGAGCCGGGCGAGGGGACGACCGTGGTGCTCACCCTGCCGGGCCCCCGCGCCGACGCTCAAGGCGCCGCGACGGCGGGTGGAGGTGAGCGACGCAAGCCCCGGCGTCCAGCGCACTCTGTGAAGGAGTGATCCGGTGAACCAACCCCTCAGGGAGCCGCCGATCATCGCCCACTCGGTCGCGACGCCACCCGACGTCGACGATCGGGTGCGGATCGGCCATGTGGTCTCGGTGTCCGGCTCGCACGTCGTCGCCGTGCTCGAGCGCCCCGAAGACCCCGAAGCGCGAGAGGCGGCGCCCCGAGTGCAGGTCGGCGGCGTGGTCCGCGTCCAGACGCCGGCGTCGGCGGTGGTGGGCGTAATTTCGGCAATCAGCGCGCCGATGCCGGAAATGGCCGGCAAGCGCTACGACATCGGCCTCATCGAAGTGAACCTGACCGGGCAGATCGTCGAACAGAGCGGTGAGCCGGTGTTCCGCCAGGGCGTGACCTCGCTGCCCAGCCTCGGCGACGGGGTGCTGATGGCCGACCGGCAAGACCTCAACTGCATCTTCGCGCCGCCGAACACCAACAGCATCAAGATTGGGACGTTGTCGCAGGACAGCGCGGTGCCCGCGCGGTTGATGACCGACGATCTGCTGCGCAAGCACTTCATCGTCGTCGGCAGCACGGGCTCGGGCAAATCCTGCGCCCTGACCTGCATCCTGCAGCGGCTGCTGGAGGCGAAGAAGAGCGCCCACGTCGTCATCCTCGACGTTCACAACGAATATGCCACCGCGTTCGGCGACCTGGTCGAGCGGATCACGCTGAACGAGTTCAACCTGCCGCTCTGGATGCTCAACTTCCGTGAGCTTTGCGCGGCGCTGACGAGCGACGACGGCGGCGACGACGAGGTGGAAATCCTCAACGACGGCATCCTCTTCGCCAAGAAACGCTACGCCGAGGCCGCCGCCGGCCGCGCCTCGCTGCTCACCCGCCGCGCCGACAACATGATCATCACCGCTGACACGCCCGCGCCGTTCCGCGTGTCGGATATCATCGGCTTCATCCAGAACGAGCTCGGCAAGCTCGAGCGCACCCACATGATCGCGCCCTATCGCCGGCTGAAGGCACGGCTGGAGATGCTGGCGGTCGACCAGCGCTACAATTTCATGTTCGGCAGCCTCACGGTCGAGGACACCATGACCGACGTGCTGGGGCGCCTCTTCCGCATCCCCAACGACGGGCGGCCGATCAGCGTGATCGATCTTTCGACCGTGCCGCACGAGATCCTCGACGTGGTGATCTCGGTGATCTCGCGGCTGGCGTTCGATCTGGCGGTCTGGAGCAAGGGCGGCCTGCCCATGCTGATCGTCTGCGAAGAGGCGCACCGCTACGTGCCGGCCGATGGCGACGACAAGTTCATCCCCACCCGCACGGCGCTTGGCCGCATCGCCAAGGAGGGCCGCAAGTACGGTATCTCGCTGGCGCTGGTGACGCAGCGACCGTCGGAGCTCGACGCCACCATCCTCTCGCAATGCAGCACCGCCATCGCGCTCCGGCTCTCGAGTGAGAAAGACCAGCAGGTTATCCGCGGCAGCACCTACGAGGGCGCCGTCGATCTGATCGACTTCCTGCCGCTGCTTGCCGACCGCGAGGCGATCGTGCTCGGCCAAGCGACGGCGATGCCGATGCGGATCATGATCGACGACCTGCGCGGCGGCGACCTGCCGCAATACCGCGCGCCGGGTCTGGCCGAGACGCCCGACACCGGCCCGATGGACCGCCGCGCCCTCGACGCGATCGTCTCCCGCTGGCGCACCACCGGCCGCGACCGCGCCCCGGAACCACCGCCGCAGCCCGGACCGCTGCCGGTTTAGACAAGAAGTATCCCTCTCCCCGCCTGCGGGGAGAGGCCAGGTGAGGGGGCTCGGCGCGAAGCGCCGAGCGCGCGGCAGCGCCACTGACGCCTACGGCGCCAGCTCATCGCCTCCGGCGACGAGCCCCCTCACCCGTCCGACCGCTGCGCGCTCGGCTGACCTCTCCCCTCTCTTCGGGGGGAGAGGGATAAGCGGGGCTATGCCGCCGCCCGTGGCACCGAGGCGGCGCGGATATCCCGAGGCGTCTGGGCTTCGGCGCCTAGCGCGCCAATCACCGCCTGCGACTCATAGGGCGCCTCCAGCGCGGCGATCTCGTCGGCGCTGAGCGGGCTTTCGACCGCGGCGAGCGGCGCGTCGAGGTGGTGGGCCTTGGTCACCCCCAGGATCGGCGCAGTGACCGCGGGTTTCGACAGCATCCAGGCGAGGGCGACCTGGGCCGGCGGCTCGCCGCGTTCTGCCGCCACCTTGTCGAGCGCTTCCAGCACCGCCTGGTCGGCCGGCCGGTTGAAGCGCGCGTCGGCGCCGGCGGACTTCGAGCGCGTGGTGCCCGCCTTGCGGTTGCCGGCGAGCACCCCGCCCGCCAACGGGCTCCAGGGGATCAGGCCGACGCCTTCCTCGAGGCACAGCGGGTTCATCTCGCGCTCTTCCTCCCGGTAGAGCAGGTTGTAGTGGTTCTGCATCATCGAGAACCGGGTCGCGCCCTTGTGGTCGGCGCGGTGCAGGTACTTGGAGAACTGGTAGGCGAACATCGAGCTGGCGCCGATGTAGAGCGCCTTGCCGGACTTCACGACCTCGTCCAGCGCCTCGATCGTCTCCTCCATCGGCGTGTGATAGTCGAACCGGTGGATCTGATAGAGGTCGACGTAGTCCATCTGCAGGCGCTGCAGGCTGGCGTCGATCGACTGCATGATGTGCTTGCGCGAGAGGCCGCCGCGGTTCGGCCCGCGCCCCATCGGAATGAACACCTTGGTGGCGACGACGCTCTCGTCGCGCCGTACCGCGAGCTCCTTCAGGCCGCGCCCGAGGATCTCCTCGCTCTGGCCGCGCGAATAGACGTCGGCGGTGTCGAAGAAGTTGATCCCGGCTTCCACCGCCTTGCGCATGATCGGCAGGCTGGCGTCTTCGTTGAGGGTCCAGTCGGCCATGCCGCCAAAGCTCATGCAGCCGAGGCACAGCTTCGAGACCTGGGTCCCGGTCGATCCCATCCGCACATACTTCATGGTCGTCTCTCCCACGCTTCTTCAGGTTGGTTGGCGGTCGCTTAGCATTCAGGCGGCGGGGCCGGCCATCCACGGTTTCTGACGCCGCAGCGGAAGCCCGAAACGCGCGACGCCAGGGCCTCCATCTGGTAGGCCGTCCGACGCCAAAAGATGGAGGAACGCCATGAACGTCGCCGAGGCCGTCAAGCTCATCAACATCAAGCACCTCGACAAGCTCTACATCGGCGGCGACTGGGTGACGCCGTCCAGCGACGGCAAGATCGACGTCGTCTCGCCGGTGACTGAGGAGGTGATCTTCAGCGTCGCCGAAGCGCGCGAGCCGGACATGGACCGGGCGGTCGCCGCCGCCAGAGAGGCGTTCGACAAAGGTCCCTGGCCACGCCTGACCCACGGCGAGCGCGCCGGCTGGATGATCAAGCTCGGCGAAGCGCTGAAGGCGCGCAACGAAGAGCTCGGCCACGTCTGGACCAACCAGATCGGCGCCCTGCACTCGATCACCCGCAACTCTGGCAACGCCTCGGGCGGCACGTTCGCCCGCTATGCCGCCATGGCCGACACCTTCGAGTGGGAAGAGCCGCACACGCCAGGCGACAACCACGGTCGGGCGATGATCGTGCGCGAACCGGTCGGCGTCTGCGCCGCGGTGGTGCCGTGGAACAATCCGCTTGGCCTCGCCTGCGGCAAGCTCGCGCCTGGCTTCCTCGCCGGCTGCACCTTCGTGCTGAAGGCCTCGCCGGAGACGCCGCTCGATGCCTACATCCTCGCCGAAGCCGCCGAGTCCATCGGCCTGCCAGCCGGCGTGCTGAATGTGGTCGCCGCCCACCGCCCCGCCTCCGAGCACCTGATCCGCAACCCCGGCATCGACAAGGTTGCTTTCACCGGCTCGTCGGCGGCCGGCAAGCGCATCGCCTCGATCCTGGGCGAACGGATGGCGCGCTACACCATGGAACTCGGCGGCAAGTCGGCGGCGATCGTGCTCGACGACTTTGGCACCGACGAGGCGGTGGCCAACCTCACCGGCAGCCTCTGCCGCCTCAGCGGCCAGGTCTGCGCGGCGCTGACCCGGGTGATCGTGCCGCGCGAGCGCCACGACGACTTCGTCGACAGCTTCTCGGCGGCGATGGCCAAGGTCCAACCCGGCGATCCCTACGACGCGGCCTCCAGCTACGGGCCGCTGGCGATGGAGCGCCAGTTGGAGCGGGTGCAGGGCTACATCGCCAAGGGCAAGGAAGAGGGCGCGCGGCTGGTCTATGGCGGCGGCCGTCCAGCGGGTCTCAACCGCGGCTACTATTTCGAGCCAACCCTCTTCGCCAACGTCGACAACAACATGGTGATCGCCCAGGAGGAGATCTTCGGCCCGGTGATCAGCCTGATCCCGTGTGATGGCGAGGAAGACGCGATCCGGATTGCCAACGAGACCGTCTACGGTCTCAACGGCGCGGTGCTCACCCACGACAACCAGCGCGCCTACAACGTCGCCCGCCAGGTCCGCGCCGGTAATGTCTCGCAGGGCCGCATGCGCATCGACTTCTCGATCGCGTTTGGTGGCTACAAGCAGTCGGGCGTCGGCCGCGAGGGTGGCCGGGAGGGCCTGCTGCCCTACCTCGAACCCAAGACGTTGATGCTGGACTGACTTGAGTCGCTCTTCCCCGCGAAAGCGGGGACCCAGGTTTTTGACCACGAACCTCACGAACCCCACGAACGGTTCGGCGCCAACCCTAGATTGGTCTGATCTTGTTCGTGAAGTTCGTGAGGTTCGTGGTCATGTCTTGAACTCATCCGACCTAGCGACCCTCTCGGAAAAACGCCTGGGTCCCCGCTTTCGCGGGGAAGAGCGGGTTGGGTGCTATCCCGGCGTCAGATCGAGTTCGTCCCGCGCTGCGGCCGCCACGGCCGCGTCGGAGAACGCCAGGGGGAAGTAGTCGCCGGCGGCCCAGAGTGGGAAGAGGTCGCGGTAGTGGGCGCTGTAAGGGTCGCCGGACTGCCCGGGCATATTGACGGCGACGCTCTTGTCCCAGTCGCCGACGTCCATATCGAGCCGCACCGAAGCGCCGGAGATCGCCTGGTAGGTCATCGGGTTCCAGGTCGCCGCCGCCGGAGTCGAGGCCGAGCCGCGCACCTCCAGCGGACCCACGGTCAGCTGCCGCGCCAGCTCGGCGTCCGCGACGGCGGCCGCGGCGGGCGCGAAGAGCGCGTGGTGCATCGCTCCCCAACGCCACTGAGTCGGATCGGGGCCGAGCTTGCCACGCACCACCTTCACCGCGTCGCTCAGGCTGGAAAGCAGCACCTGATCGCGCGTCGGCCCAACGCTCTCTCCAGCTTCAAGGAAGCTCACCGCCGCATCGAGCGTGCCGCCGGCGAGGTTGGGCGGCGCCTTGGGCGCGTAAGCCGCGAAGAGTGCCGGGGTCAGGTGTTTCAGCACCCACTCCTCGTAGACCGCCGCCGCCGCGCTGCCGACGGTCTCGCGGCAGTCCCAATCCTTGATCAGCGAGAGCCCTAGCGCCGCGTCGGCGTCGGCCGAGGTCAACGGCGTCAGCACCGCTTTCAACCGGCAGGCCTCGGGGCTGGTCGGGTCCATCTGCAGCGCCATCGAGTCGGCCAGGCTGACGTGGCCGTTGGCCGCCAGCACCTGATTGATGCGAGTGATCCGGGATGGGTCGGACCACTCGAACCCGACCTTGCGCTCGGCCACTGGATAGCCGGCCGGCAGGTTCATCTCGTTGGCCGAGGCGAACCAGCCTTCCGCTGGGTTGTGCGCGCTGGGAAGCTGGCTCGCGGTGAGGAACCCCTTCCACTCGTAGCGCCCGTCGCCCGGGACCGGCAGCAGCCCGTCCCAGTTCGGCCGGATCGGCGCGCGGCCGGCGGCGATCCAGCCGATGTCGCCGGCGATGGAGGCGAAGATCATGTTCTCCGACGGCGCGCCCCACTGGCTCATGTCGCCGTAGAAGGTCGGCCAGTCCTTGGCGTCGTCGTACTCGATCGAGCCGAAGTAGGCGCTGGTGCCCGGCTGGGCCCAGACTGAGCGGATTGCATAGGCGTGCTTGCCGTCGTCGGAGATCTTCAGCACCGGGCCGTGGCGGGTGAACAGCAGCTCGGCGCCCTGCGCCGCCTCGCCCTTCACCGCGATGGTCTCGTGGACCGCGGTCATGTCCTCCCAGCGCCCGCCGTAGCGGTACTGGCGCGGGTTGGCCGGGTTGAGATCGTAGACGTAGAGGTCTTCCTGATCGATCGCGAAGATGGTCAGGCCGAAGGCGATCTGCGCGTTGTGGCCGACGGATACCCCTGGCAGCGCCGGTTCGCCCGCGCCGATCACGTCGAGCCCCGGGGCCTTCAGGTGCACGACGTAGCGCAGCGAGGGCACGCCTAGCGTTCGATGCGGATCGTTGGCCAGGATCGGCCGGCCGGTCGAGGTGCGTGCGGCTGAGATCACCCAGTTGTTGGAACCCTCCGCCGTCGCGCGGTCCTCCATCTCGGCGAGGCGGCTGTCGTCCGCCTCGGCGACCATCGGCGCCGCGCCATGGAAAGCCACGTCGCGCGTGCCTAGCTCGTAGTCCTTCAGCACGTCTGCCGGGACAGCGCACGGATCGAGGCCGGCCGGGATTTTGGTGGTCCACGGCGGCTCCAGCTTATGGCGCAAGGTGTCGGCGGCGAGGCCGGCGGTGCAGGCCACCTTCGCCCGTTCGACCTCGGAGGTGGCGTTGCGGGTGAGAGCGTGGCTGCGGATGCGGACCACGTCCTCGGGCGCCCAGAGGTCGGGCTGGCTGGCGGTCAGCTTGAACTCGACCGGCAGCGGCAGGCGTCCGGTCCGCACCCCTGTCACATAGGCGTCGACACCGGCGACGAACGCCTCGGCCCGCGACTTCGCTTTCGACCCATAGGCCGCCCACTCGGCCGCCATGTCGCCGCGATAGAGGAAGAGGCGGGCGGCGCGGTCCTGGGCGACGTAGGCCGGTCCGAAACTGGCCGACAGCAGGCCCAAGCCCCGCTTGCGCCAAAGGTCGATCTGCCAGAGCCGGTCGCGCGACGCGTTCCAGCCTTGCAGGAAGAAGGCGTCACGCTCGGACGCCGCCTGTATGTGCGGCACGCCCCACTGGTCGATCAGGATCTTGGCAGGGCTCTGCAGGCCCGGCACGGTGAGCTGCGTGCGGCGCACCGCGCTGGAAGGATCGGCGTCGGCCGGCGAGCAGAGCCCTGCCGCCAGGGCGAGCGCGGTCAGCGCCGCGAGTGTCTTCCCCATGATCTCCCCTCATGTCGCGGCCTCGCCATAAGCGGCGCGTTTCCACGCGGCGAGCCGGCCTTCCGTTTCGTCTTTGCTGATCCGCGGCTCGAACGTCTGCTCGTAGCGGACGAAATCGCCGGTCTCATCCGCGCCCAGCAGGCCAACGCCCCGCGCCGCGCAAATCGCCGCGCCGCACGCCGTCGCCTCGCGGACGGCGTGGCGGCGAAGCGGTTGGCCCAGCAGGTCGGCCTGGATCTGCAGGAAGACGTCGCTGCCCGCGAGCCCGCCATCGACCCCCAGCGCGGGCGGCGGCGCTCGGCCGGCCAGCGCATGGACGTGGTCGAACACCTCCCGCGTCCGGAACGCGACGCCCTCCAGCGCCGCGCGGGCGATCTCAGCGCGGCCAGCGTTCAGGCTGAGCCCGCCGATGGCAGCGCGACGACTGGCGTCCCCGTGCGGTGCGCCAAGGCCCTGCAGCGCCGGCAGGAACCAGACGCCGCCCGCGTCCGTCGCGTTCGCCGCCAGCGCATCGAACTGTGCATTAGTACCCAGTCTCATAATGCTCCGAACCCAATCGAGCGCGGCGCCGGCGGTGTAGACCATGCCCTCCAGGCAGAACCGCGCCTCGCCGCCGGCGAGCGACAACACGAACGGCGGAGCGGACATGTCCTTCAGGACCAGCTCCGGGCCGGTGCCAAGATCGAGGGTGGCCGAGGTGCCGTAAGTCACCTTCACCGCGCCGGTGTGGCCCCCGTGTGCGGTCAGCGCGGCTTGTTGGTCGGCGACGTCGGCGGCGATCGGCACGCGGCGGCCCAGCACCGCTGGCGCGGTCTCGGCGATAGCGCCCCAGGTGTCGACCATGTGGGGGAACATCGCCGCGTCGAGGCCTTGATGCGCGATCAGAGCGGTGCTCCACCCCATGGTGGAGAGGTCGAGGTAGCCGGTTGGCCAGGCCTGGCTGCGATCGGTGACGTGCGCAGCGCCGCCGCTCAGCCGCCAGATCAGGTAGCTGTCGATGTTCCCCCACGCGAGGCCATCCCGCCGACCAAGGCCGGCCACGATCTCTTCCAGCTTCGCGGCCGCTAGCTGAGGCGCGACGAAATAGCCTTCGCCGCGCAGCGAGGCCGCGCGGTCGACGCCGCGCAGGTCGCTCCACAGCACCAGCGGCGTCAACGGCCGGCCGGTCTCGCGATCCCAGACCACCGCGCTGGTGCGCTGGCTGGTGACGCCAATGGCGGCGAGGTCGTTTGCGGTTCGGTCGGCGGTGGCCAGCACGCCGCGCAACACCGCCAGCGTGGCGCGCCAGATCGCGGCCGGGTCCTGCTCCAGTCGCCCCGGCCCTGGCGAGACGGTGCGCAGTCGCCGCGCGGCCCAGCCTAGCATCCGCCCGTCGGGGCTGAAGAGGCCCGCGCCCAGTGACGTGGTGCCGACGTCGAGCCCGAGCAGCAGCTCACCCATCGGGGATCAGCACGCCAGGGTTCATGATCCCATTCGGATCCAGCGCCGCTTTCACCCGGCGCAGCATCGCGACGCCGGTTTCGCCGAGTTCAGCGGCGAGCCAGTCGCGCCGCACCCGGCCGATGCCGTGATGGTGCGAGACGCTCCCACCCTGTCGGGCGGTGGACTCCATGATCCGCCGCCAGCCTTCGAGATAGGCCGGCTCCATCTGTTCCGTCGCCGACGTCTGGACGGCGAAGGTGAAGTAGAGATTGAGCCCGCTGCGGTAGACGTGGCTGGAGTGGGCCGAGCCGGCGATCAGCCCCTCGATCCCCTTCAGCGAGGCCACCGCGTCGTCGTAGATGTCGCCGATCCGCGACCAGTCGGCCGAGACCTCGACGGTGTCGACCACCAGCCCCCGCGACAGCAGCGCGTCCCAGCTGGGCACCGTATTGCGATGCCCGAACCAGCGGTCGACCACATCGCCCGGCGCGCTGGCCACGCTGGCCTCAGCCGCCATCGCAGCCACCGCCGAGCGCTCCGCCTCAACCAGCGCCGCCGGACCTTCATGGGCGATCATGATCAGGCAGGCTTTGGCGTCGGCCCACTGGCGGCCGCTCTCGCGTTCGTCGTACTGGCGCATCACCGGCGGGCGCCAGCCGCGCTGGACGATCTCGCGCTGAAGCTCGAAACCGGCGCGCATCGTCGGCGCCTCGAAGCAGCTCACCGCCTTGGCCTCCGGCGCCCGGCGCAGCGATAAGGTGACGCCGGTGATCACGCCGAGCGTCCCCTCCGAGCCCAGCATCAACTGTCGCAGATCCGGCCCAGCCGAGGCGCGCGGTCCCTTGCCGAGGGTGACGACATCGCCGCTCGGCAGCACCGCCTCGATCGAATGGACGATCTCCTCGATGTTGCCGTAGCCGGTCGAGAGCTGGCCGGAGGCGCGGGTCGCCACCCAGCCGCCGACCGTGCTCACCGCCACCGACTGCGGCCAGTGGCCAATGGTCAGCCCTTGCGCGGCGACCGCCTCCTCGGCGGCGAGCCCGTTGTGGCCGGCGTCGAAGCTGGCCAGCAGATTGACCGGGTCGATCGAGCGCACGGCGGCCATGTCGCCCATGTCGAGCATGATCGCGTCAGGCGAGGCGATCACCCCGCCCACCACGCCGCTGCCGAGTCCGAACGGGATCACCGCGATGCGGCGATCGTTGGCGAACCGGAGCACCTGGCGCACGTCCTCAACGCTGCGCGGCCGCACCAGGGCGCCGGGGCGCGGCGCGGGCGTTCCGACCTTGTCGCGCACATGGCTGAGTGCCCAATAGTCGTGGCGGCGCGCGTCCAGCTGCGCCTCGTCGCGAACGATCCGGTCGGCGCCGATCGCCTGGGCCAGGGCGTCTAGGTCCGGCAGGCTCATACCAGGGCGCTTTCGCGAAGGGCCGAGAGGTTGCGGTCGTGGATCGCGTGGCAGCCGGCGATCTGGCGCGCCTGTTCGGCGGCGTCCCAGCCGAGCAACGCCGCCATCGCCGTGGCCGCTGGGGCCAACGCGCCAAGGCCGCCGTCCTCGCCAAACCACGCCCTGGCGCTGCGCCGCACCCAGTAATCCTCCAGCGTCAGCGCGCCCTCGGCCAGCACCGCATGCCGCGCTTCAGCCGCGACATCGCCGCCGTCGGCCCCGACGGCTCCCGCTTCCGCACCGTAGAGCGAGATCAGCCGGTCGGCGGCGAGCGACGCCAGGCCGCCGACGCGCTCCAACGCCGTCCGCGCCGCAGCCACGTCGACATCGCCGCCGGGCAGTGCGACCTCAGCCGTGCGGCAAGGGGTGGGCTTGCGTCCCAACGCCTCTTCGATTCGGTCGACCACCCGCTCGGCCATCCGGCGATAGGCGGTGAGCTTGCCGCCGCCGATCGAGATCACCCCGGCCGACCCGACCCAGACTTCATCCTTGCGCGAAACCTCCGAGGCCGACTTGCCCGCCTCCGCCACCAGCGGCCGGACGCCCGACCAGGCCGAAGTGATGTCGCGATGTTCGAGCGGCGGCGTCGAGAAGCAGCGCGTGGCCGCCTCGATCAGGTAGTCGACGTCGGCTGGTTCGATCCGTGGCCACAGGTCGGCGCCTTCGTAGAACGCGTCGGTGGTGCCGATGTAGGTGGCGCGGCCCTTGGGCACGGCGAAGACGCTGCGGCGGTCGGCGGCGGGCATGATCACGGTGCGGTTCACCGGCAACCGCTCGCGGTCGACCACGATGTGCACGCCCTTGCTGAGCTGCAGCCGCGGCGGCGCGTCCGCATCCTCCAGCGCCCGCACCGCATCGACCCAAGGCCCAGCGGCGTTGACGATGACCTTGGCGAAGAGCCGCGCCCGCCGCCCGCTGTCGTCCGCCACGTCGAGCCCGGTCGCCCGACCACCATCGATCACGATCGCTGTTGCTCGGGCATGGTTCAGACACACCGCCCCGTGCGCCGCCGCCCCGCGAACATTGGCCAGCGTCAGCCGCGCATCGTCGGTCAGATATTCGGGGTAGGCGACCGCGCCGGCCAGGCCGTCAGCGGCGACGGCGGGTTCCCGCGACTGGAGGTCCGCCTGCGACCAGACCTCGTGCTTGCGGCTCTTGGGCACGCCGCCCAGCTTCTCAAACGCCCAGAGCCCCGTGCGCAGCTTGGCGATAGTGGCCCCGGTGCGGGCCGGGATCACGAATGGCGTTTCGCAGGCCAGGTGCGGGGCGATCGCCTGCACCGCCTTGCGTTCTGACGCCGCCTCCCGCACCAGCGCCACGTCGCCCATGGGCAAGTAGCGCAGCCCGCCGTGGATCATCTTCGACGAGCGGCTTGACGTGCCTGACGCGAAGTCCTCCGCCTCGATCAACGCCACCGAGAGCCCCCGCATCGCCGCGTCGTAAGCGATGCCCGCCCCGGTGATCCCGGCGCCGATCACCGCCACGTCGAAGCGCGCGCCATCGATGGCGGCGAACAGCCGGTCGCGGTCACGCAGGTCGAGCTTGTCGTTCGGCATCCGGGCTCCGGTTTGGCCAGGCAGACTTATCAGGCCGGTGAGGCTTCGCCCCACTCATTCCAACCGGCCCAGCGCGGCGTCTTCGGCAGGTACATCGTCTCCTTGCGCAGCACGTTGAAGCCGGCCGCCTCGATCGCGGCCGCCACGGGCCGGGTCAGATGGCAGCCGCCGGCTATGTGCTTCCAGATCGGCTCGATCCGCCGTTGCCACCTCACCACCTCGGCGTCGGGGGCGAGGCCATGTTCGCAGAAGATCAGTCGGCCGCCGGGTTTCAACACCCGCCGCGCCTCGGCCAACGCAGCTGCCGGGTTCTGCACCGAGCAGAGGGTGAAGGTGCAGACGACGGTGTCGAAGTCGCCGGCATCGAACGGCAGCGCCTCGGCCCGTCCTTCGCTGATGTGGGGTGCAACTGGCGCCCCATCGCTCGCCACCTGCGCCATCTCGCGCAGCCGCTCCGATGGCTCCAGACCCTCCAGCCCAGAGACCGTGGCGGCGTCGTAGAACGGCAGGTTGAGGCCACCGCCCATGCCCAGCTCCAGCACCCGGCCGCTGGCGCCCGGCACCACCTTGGCGCGCTGACGCTCAATGGGGCGTGTGCCGCAGGCGCAGTTGATCAGCCACGGGACGACGCGGCGTTCATAGAGCGAGG
The DNA here is from genome assembly GCA_036494265.1 of Caulobacteraceae bacterium. GTDB lineage: Bacteria > Pseudomonadota > Alphaproteobacteria > Caulobacterales > Caulobacteraceae > Acaudatibacter. Next base: position 59,312 of record DASXOP010000057.1, read on the forward strand.
TCATGGCCGGCCCCCGCCGCGCCGCTAGGTCCGCTGCGGGATCACCACCGGCAGCGTCTCGTAGCCCTTGACGAACACCGAGTGGGTGCGGGTCGGCTCGCCGGCCAGTTCCACGGTCGGGAAGCGCTTCAGAATCTCTTCCCAGATGATCGTCAGCTGCAGCTCGGCGAGGCGATTGCCGACGCAGCGGTGGATGCCGAAGCCGAACGACAGGTGAGTGCGCGGCCGGGCCCGGTCGATGATGTAGTTGTCCGGATCGTCGATCACGCGTTCGTCGCGGTTGCCGCTGACGTACCACATGGCGACGTGGTCGCCCTCGCGAATGGTTTTGCCGCCGAGCTCGAAATCCTGCGTCGCGGTGCGGCGCATGTGCGCCAGCGGTGTCTGCCAGCGGATCGTCTCGGAGACCATCGACGGGATCAGCGCCGGGTTCTCGCGCAGCTTGGCATACTGCGCCGGGTGGCGGTTCAGCGCGTAGATCGACCCGGAAATCGTGTTCCGGGTGGTGTCGTTGCCGCCGATGATCAGCAGGCCGAGGTTGCCGTTGAAGGTGTTGACGTCCATGTCCCGCGTCGCCTGGCCGTGGGCCAGCATCGAGATCAGGTCGAACTTCGGCGGCTGATTTACCCGCTCATTCCAGAGCTCGCGGAAAGTGGAGAAGCAGACGTCGAGCTCCTCGCGCTTGTGATCCCAGCTCTTCACCGGGCCGTGGCCTGGCGGGTTGGTCATCATGTCCGACCAGTGGGTCAACTTGCGCCGCTCCTCGAACGGGAAGTCGAACAGGGTGGCGAGGGTCATCGCCGTCAGTTCCTTCGAGACCAGGTCGACCCAATCGAAGGTTTCGCCGATCGGCAGTCCGTCGAGGATCACCCCAGCTCGCTCGCGGATCACCGGGGCCATCCGCTCCAGATTGGCGGGGGCCACGACCGGGCTCACCGTCTTGCGCTGCTCGTCGTGGCGCGGCGGATCCATCGAGATGAAGCTCTGCCGCGTCGGACGCTTGGCCATCTCGGCTTTCGCCTCGAGCGATTGGAGCGTGATGCCGTCCTCCGACGAGAACACCTGGTGGTTGGTGTCTACCGCCATGATGTCGTTGTAGCGGGTGATCGACCAGTAGGGGCCGTAGTCGCTTTCCGGCGTGTAGTGGATCGGCGCCTCGGCGCGCAGCCGCTCGAACACCGGCCAGAACGCGTCGTTCTGGAAGTAGACCGGCTGGGCCGGGTTGAGGCTCTCCAGCGGCTCGGCGTAGGCCCTGGCCCTGGCCTCGTGCTTCAGGTCGATCGATCCGTCGCTCATGAGCGGCCTCCCAAGCTGGGCTTTCGCCCTTATCGTCGTTCACCTGACGATCCGTCCCTTTGCCGGCGATGTCAAAGGAAGAGGCTCGGGCTGTGTCTCCGTTGGATTTTCGGGCGAACGACGATTCTGATAGGGTGCCCGGATGGCACGCGAGCGTGAGCCCTTCTTCAAGACGCCTTGGTGGTGGCCTTGGCAGCGAAGACGGTGGCGGCCCAAGGGGCGTCCGCCCTCCGGTGTTGTGGTAGCCCCTTCCCCCTCTGGCGGAGGGCTTAGCGGCGGCGCCGCGGTCAAGCCGATCTACGAGGATGAAGCTGCTTAGGTCTTAGGCGCTCTTCGGGGTGGGCGCGTCCTGCCTGGGTCCCGACGTTCGTCGGGATGAGCGGGGGAGTGGGGGTGCTGCGGGCGCTCAGCCGCCGCGCCGGCCCGCCGGGAACCAGAGTTCGTTGATAACGCCTGGGTCGTCGCGGAGGCGGACGTAGAGGTGGCCGGCGGTGGGGTGGGGGACGCTCAGGGTAAAGCCGGGGAAGCCTTCGGGCACCTTCACCGGGCGGTTGAACGAGGGATCGCCGGCCAGTTGGTCGATCAGGAAGAGGTTGGAGCCCTCGATGTCGCAGCCACCGGCTTCGCGGCACTTCAGCGCCTTCAGCGCCGGGGTGCGGACCAGCGTCGCCAGCGGCTGCCACGGCCCGGCGTCACCGTCGTCGATCACCCGGTAGCGCAGCGGCCCGAACGCCGAGGGGCCGAACGCCTTGGCGGTGTCGAGCCGGGCGACGGCGACCCGGCTGTCCTCCAAGGTGAGGCCGTCGCTGAGCGAGAGGGTGGTCGAGGCCGACCCGTCGGCGCTCGCCACCTCGATCGTCTCCTGCGGCGAGAACGCCGCCGGCCGCCTCGCCCGCACCGAGAAGCTCAACACCGCGCCTTGGCGGACCTCGTCCGGCCCGTTCAGCCGGATCTCGATAGGGCTCTCCGCCGCCGCCGGCTGCACGCTCTTGCCGATCAGCGCGACACTCGGGCTGGGGCCGGCGACCGTCAGCTTCAGCGGCGGCGTGCGGCCATCGGCCAGCGCGACCTTGGCGGTGACCGCCGCGCCGGGGGGCAGCTTCTCGGCCCCGGCGGGATCGACCATCTCCATCGCCAGCTCGTCGCCGCCATGTTCGGTGCTGAGCACCCCCGGCTTGAACGTAACGCCGTCGACCGTGAGCCCGGTCACCTGGTCGAGCCGAGTGCCCTTGAGCAGCCCCGAGGCGTCGCCGGCGTGGAAGGTGAAGCTGTCCAGCTTGCCGGCCTGGGCGAAGGCCTTGATCGGCACCTGGTCAGCGTCGCCGGCGCCGTATTGCTTGACCAGAAGGGTCAGCACGCCGGGGCTCTCGCCAGTCAGCGGCACGGTGACGGCGATGGCGTCGGGCCGTTCTGGCTTCCACTCGAGCGTCGTCGGCGGAGCGGCGCCGCGAACCAGGGCGACGCTCTCGACGCAGTCGGCGGCCTCGCCTTCCAGCCGCACGGCGTCGTCGCGGCCGACCACCAGCGCCTGATCGTCGCCGCTCGCCAGCCGCCAGGGCGCCGGGCGGCTGGTCTGCAGGTGAAACTCCGGTCCGTCGAACGACTGGAAGCCCCAGTCGCCGTGCAGCGTGCCGTCGACGTCGTCGCCGAACTGGGCCGGATCGAACCCCTTCGCCGCCACGACGAAGCCGCCTTTCTCGGCGTCGGCGGTCACCGGCAGGTCGACCGTGTGGCCGTCCTTGGTCTTCAGCCGCAGGGTCATGTCGTGGGCGTAGCCAGTGGAGTAGACGAGGGGCGCGCCGTCGACCGGCAGCACGAGGTCGGTGCGCTCGGCGCAATAGGTCGCCTTCGGATCGACCGGCGACAGCGGCGGCGGCTGCGGCGGCTCGATCGCCGGCAGCGCGGCGACCAGCACGGAGAGCGGATCGTGAAACGACGGCGCGGTGTTGAGCACGAGCTGCATCCGCTCGCCGCGCTCCGTCGCCAGCGCCGGGATGTACTGGTATTTGGCGGTGTGCAGGCTATCCAGCAGCCGGGCGATATCCATCACCGCGGCGATGTAGGGGCTGTAGAGGCCGAAGTCGGCGTGTGGCGTGGCGCTGAGTTGGAAGGCCAGGTCGGCGGTGCTGCCGTTGGTCAGCGCCTCGACGATCGAGGCGCTGTGGCCATCGCTCAGCACCAGCGCGTCTTGGCCCTGCGCCAGGCAGGCCGCCTGCAGCTCGGCCATCTTGTCGAAGCAGTCGGTGTTGAGCTTGATCGTCAGGCTGCGGGCCAGCAGCGGGGTCACGGTCTTGAGCCGGTCCGGGTTGGAGGGTCCGCCGGCGCGGATCGCGGCCAGGAACGCATCCAGCCGCGAACGGTCGAGCGAGGCCTGGTTCAGGTCCTGCGAGGCGCGAACGAAGGCCCCTGGCTTGCCGCGCACGGCGTTGACCAGGGTGGCGAAGTCGCCGCCGGTCTGCGGCGCCAGGAACACCAGCAGCTGCTGGGCGTCGGCCGGGACCGTGATGGTCAGGCCGCCGCCGGTCTTGCGGTCCCAGGTTTCGGCCTTGTGAAACCAGCTGGTCGGCGGCGGATTGGTCGCGCCGCGCAGAAAAGCGGCGACGAGCAAATAGTGGACCGACTGTCCGGGCGGCAGCTCCGCCCGAATGGTCAGCTGGTCGCCGACCGCCAGGTTGGGAACCTCCGAGACCGGCAACGTTGAGCCAGCATGGGTCACCTTCACCGTCAGCGTCGGCCCGGCCAGGTCGAACGGCGCGCTCTCGGCCAAGGCGGCGGCGGGCCACGACAGCAGCAGGATCAGGCAGAGGAGGCGGCGGGTCACGCCGGCCGCCTTACGGCCAACTTTGGGCGAGAACGTGGAGCGTCGCGGCTCTCGATCGGCCTCAACCGACCCCGAGCCACATTCGGCAAACCGTGCTATGCTGACGGTTCACATCCAATCATTCAGCGGAGGGCGACATGCAGGCAGCGACCATGAACTCGAAGACGGTCTCCTCAACCCTTCGCAAGGTCATGACGCTGGATGCGATGCCTCAATCTGGGAGTACTGGCGCACGTCGACGCCGGTAAAACGAGCCTAACCGAGCGGCTGCTCTTCGCCGCTGGGGTCATCGACGCGGTCGGCAGCGTCGATGCGGGCGACACGCAGACCGACACCCTCGCCCTCGAACGAGCCCGCGGCATCACCATCCGCGCCGCGGTGGTCTCGTTCGCGATCGGCGAGGTGACGGTCAACCTGATCGACACCCCCGGCCACCCCGACTTTATCGCCGAGGTCGAGCGGGTGCTGAGCCTGCTCGACGGCGCGGTGCTGGTGATCTCCGCGGTCGAGGGAGTGCAGGCGCAGACTCGGGTGCTCTACGGCGCGCTGCAGCGACTGGGCGTGCCGACGCTGATCTTCATCAACAAGATCGACCGCGCCGGAGCTCAGGACGAGACCCTGCTGGCCAGGATCGCCGAGCGGCTCAGCCCGCGGATCGTGGCGATGGGCCGGGTCGAGGATCTCGGCCTGCGCCGGGCCCGGTTCATCCCGTTCGAGGCCGGCGACGGCGACTTCGCCTCGGCGCTGGCCGAACGCCTGGCCGACGGCGACGAGGCGATCATGGCCGACTTCGTGGCCGGCGCGCCGCCGGACTATCCGGCCTTGCGCCGAGCGCTGGCGACGCAGACCCAGGCCGGTCTCGTCCACCCCGTGTTCTTCGGCTCGGCGATCACCGGCGACGGCGTCGAGGCGATCAGCGCCGCGATCGCCGAGCTGCTGCCGGCGCCGCCGAGCGAGGAGGACGGGCCGCTGTCGGGCGCGGTGTTCAAGGTCGACCGAGGCCCGGCCGGCGAGCGCATCGCCTTCGCCCGGCTGTGGTCCGGCCGGATCGATTTGCGCGAACGGCTGCCGGTCCACGAAGACGACCGCCGGGTGACGCGCATCGAGGTGTTCGAGCGCGGCGCGACGCATCAGGTCCAGACCTTGCCCGCCGGCCGCATCGGCAAGCTCTGGGGCCTCGGCGACATCCGCATCGGCGACCCTCTGGGCGAGCCCAGGCGACGGATGCAGCGGCACTTTGCGCTGCCGACGCTGGAGACCGTGGTCAGGCCGGTGCGGCTCTCGGACAAGGGACGGCTCTACGCCGCGCTATCCCAGCTCGCCGAGCAGGATCCGCTGATCGGCCTGCGCCAGGACGATCTGACCGGCCTGATCTACGTCTCGCTCTACGGCGAGGTGCAGAAGGAGGTGATCCGCGACACCCTGGCCGCCGACTTCCGGCTGGAGGTAGAGTTCGCCGAGACGACGCCGATCTGCGTCGAGCGCTTGCTGGGGACGGGGGCGTCGCTGTGGGAACCGCCCTATCCGTTCATGGCCCGCGTCGGTCTGCGGGTCGATCCCGCCCCGCCCGGCGCTGGGGTCGAGTTCAAGCTCGAGGTCGACGTCGGTTCGCTGCCGGCGGCGTTCTTCAAGGCGGTCGAGGAGGGGGTGCGCGAGACGCTGCATCAGGGGCTGCTGGGCTGGAACGTGCCCGACGTCAGCGTCGCGATGACCCACGTGATCCGCTACCGCCACTTCGCCACCAGCACCCCGTCGGACCATCGCCACCTTACCCCGCTGGCGCTGATGCAGGCGCTGAAGCGCGCCGGCACGGTGGTCTGCGAGCCGATCGAGCGCTTCACCCTGACGGCGCCGGAGCACTGCCTGGGCAGCGTCCTACCCGAGCTTTCCAAGCTCGAGGTCGAGCTGCGCACCCAGGCCAGCGAAGGCCGCAACGCGGTGCTGGAAGGCGAGATCGCCGCCCACACCGTCCACGCCCTGCAGCTGCGCCTGGCCGGACTGACCGAAGGCGAGGGCGTGCTGGAGACCGCGTTCGACCACTACCGGCCGATCAGGGGCGAGCCGCCGGTGCGTCCGCGCACCGACGCCAACCCGCTGAACCGCAAGGAGTACCTGACCAATCTGGCGCGGCGGCTGTAAGCGGTCGAATTCGGCCGCGGGGTGGACGCGACGTCACCGCGATTTCCCCGTGACGTGCGACGAGGGAGGCGTACCATCCGCTCAAATTGGGCCGGCTGAGCGATGGCCCACGGGAGGATGAGATGTCCGACGAGCGCATGCAGTACACCGGCGTGAACCACGTCGCCCTGGTGGCCCGCGACATGGCCGAGACGGTCGACTTCTACGAGAACGTGCTGGAAATGCCGTTGGTGAAGACCATCGACTTCCCCGGTGGTCGCGGCCAGCACTTCTTCTTCGACTGCGGCGCCGGCGCGCTGATCGCCTTCTTCTGGTTCCCTGATGCGCCGCCCGCCGCGCCGGGCATCGCCTCGATGCATGAGGACATCCGCGCCAATGGCGCCATGACCGCCCATGCCTCGATGAACCACCTGGCGATCAGCATCCCGGTCGAGAAGTTCGACGACTACGCCGCCCGGCTGAAGCGCAAGGGCGTGAAGCTCTATGTGATCAACCACGACGACTCGCCGGCCGGCGCCGCCGCTGAGATGCACGACGGGGTCTGGATCCGCTCGATGTATTTCCGCGACCCCAACGGCATCCACATGGAGCTGGCCGCGCTCACCCGGGCCTTCCGCCCCGACGACGTCGCCCACGCCCCAGTCGACGCCAAGGGCGTGCCCGTCCCGAGCAAGACGCCCGAGCTGGTCTGAGCGCGAGCACTCCTCCCAATGCGACCATGTTCTTTGGCCTCATCGCAATCTGCGGAGCCTGGGTCCTCTCGGGCTTTGGCGCGCTTTTAGCGCCGGAAGAATACTCGCCCGTGACGGAACGACTTGGCTCAGCCGTGGACCGCCCCCGCGAGTGGTGGAGAGGGCCTCTTCGGCGCTTCGCGTGACTTCCCCCAAGGGGCAAGAGAGTGTGCTTACTATCTCCTCCCCTTCAGGGGAGGGGGACCACGAAGTGGTGGAGGGGCCCGCCGCGCCGCAGTACCGGCCGGTTAGCGCCTCGACCGGGAGGACCATCCGATGAGCGAACCCAAGGCGCACGACGCGGCCTCGATGCAGGCGGTACTGGCCAAGCAAAAGGCCGCCCATCTGCGCGACGGTCCGCCCAGCGCCGAGAAACGCGCCGAGTGGCTGGACCGCTGCATCGGCCTCCTCGTCGACAAGCGCGGCGAGCTGGAGCGGGCGATGGGGCAGGATTTCGGCTCGCGCTCGCCGAAAGCCACCGCCTTCGCCGACATCGCCTCTTCGATCGGCCCGCTGCAGCACGCCAAGGCCAACCTGCGCAAATGGATGAAGCCGGAGCGGCGCAAGACCACCCCGGCCATCCTGGGCATCCTCGGCGCCAAAGCCGAGCTCAGGTTCCAGCCCAAAGGCGTCGTCGGCGTGATCAGCCCGTGGAACTTCCCGGTCAACCTCACCTTCACCCCGCTCGCCGGCATTCTTGCCGCCGGCAACCGGGTGATGATCAAGCCGTCGGAGTTCACCCCGGCGACGTCGGAGCTGATGGCGACGATGTTCGGCGGCGTCTTCTCCGAGGAGGAGATCGCGGTGATCACCGGCGGGCCCGACGTCGGCCAGGCCTTCTCCAGCCTGGCGTTCGACCACCTGCTCTTCACCGGCGCCACCGGCGTCGCCCGCCACGTGATGAAGGCCGCGGCCGAGAACCTGGTCCCCGTCACGCTGGAGCTCGGCGGCAAGAGCCCGGTGATCATCGGCCGGTCCGCCGACATGTCCACCGCCGCGGCGCGGATCATGAACGGCAAGACCCTCAACGCGGGCCAGATCTGCCTCGCGCCGGACTATGTGCTGGCGCCGAAGGAGAACCTGGAGAGCTTTATCGGCGAAGCCGAAGGCGCCGTGCGGCGGATGTTCCCGACCCTGAAGGACAACCCCGACTACACCGCGGTGATCGCCCAGCGGCACTACGACCGGATCATGGGCCACATCGCCGACGCCAAGGCCAAGGGCGCCCGGGTGATCGAGATCAAGCCGGACGACGAGGACCTGACCCAGCAGGAGCACCGCAAGATCGCGCCCACTCTGATCATCGATCCCACCGACGATATGACGGTGATGCAGGAGGAAATCTTCGGGCCGGTGCTGCCGGTGAAGACCTACCACGGCGTCGACGACGCGATCGCCTACGTCAACGCCCACGACCGCCCGCTCGGGCTCTACTATTTTGGCGACGATGCGGCCGAGCGCGAGAAGGTGCTGACCGGCACGACGTCAGGCGGGGTCACGGTCAACGACGTGGTGTTCCACGTGGCGCAGGAAGAACTGCCGTTCGGGGGCGTCGGGCCGTCGGGCATGGGCAGCTACCACGGCGTCGACGGTTTCCGCGAGTTCAGCCACCGCAAAGCGATCTTTACTCAGATGAAGAAGGATATCGGGCCGCTGCTGCAGATGCGCCCGCCCTACGGCCCGGCGATTCGTAAGTACCTCGACGGCGCTATCAAGCGTTAGCATAAGCCGGTCGCCGCCTGCCCGTAAAATAGACAGTCGGCGCCTCGGTGCGAGCGTAGGGGTTCCTTGGCGACAAATCGGCAGATCGTCACAGGGTGGTTGGGTTGCTGTGCCATGGTCGCGCTCTAGCGTGACGCCCAAACGGCTCTGAGGGGACCAAATGAGACAACTATTGTTCGTGGGCGTCGCTTCGGTGGCGCTGCTCGGCGGCGCGGCTATGGCTCAGCCCGCGACCGAGGACTGGTCCGGCCCCTACGTCGGCGGCGAGTTCGGCGGCGTCTGGCAGACCGATAAGCAGAGCGAGACGACGGCGCTCGTGCCGCCGTTCACCGGCCACGCCCAGGTCAACAACAGCGCAGGCGATGCCGGCGGCTTCGTCGGCTACAACTTCCAGCACGAACGGGCCGTCTTCGGCATCGAAGGCGACTACGAGGTCTCGGGGCTGGCTAAGACCGACATCTGCTTCACCGAGGACGCCGGCGCCGGCAACGCCAACCCGGGCGCCTGTTTCCCCGGCTCCGGCACCCTGACCAACCCGCAGGGCTACGCGTTCCGCGACCGGCAGTACTGGGACGCTTCGGTGCGCGGCAAGCTCGGCATTCTCGTCGGCAAGTCGCTGCTCTACGTCGAGGGCGGCTATGCGACTGACCGCTTCGAGACCGAATATTCGACCACCTTCGCCGGCGCCGTGCCCGGCCGTCAGATGTTCTCCGGCAACATGAACGGCTATACGGTCGGCGCCGGCATCGACATGAAGTTCGCGCCGCATTGGCGGGCGGGCATCGAGTATCGCTACGACGACCTCGGCGCGCGCAGCGACAACATCAACTTGGCCGGCAGTTTCTGGAACGGGTACGCGGACAAGCATCAGCTGAAGGACAGCGCGATCAAGTTCCGCATCATCTACGCCTTCAACGAAAACGCGGCGCCGCCTCCGCCGCCGCCTCCACCCCCACCGCCGCCTCCACCGCCGCCGCCTCCCCCACCGCCTCCTCCGCCGCCCCCGCCGCCTCCCCCGTCCAAGGACGTGAAGGCGTTCATCGTCTACTTCCCGTTCGATCAGTACGTGCTGACCCCGGACGCGCAGTCGGTGGTGACCGAAGCGGCTCAGTACGCGACCGGCGAGGAAGTCTCCAACCACGTCGGCGTCGTCGGCCACACCGACACCTCCGGCTCCGTCGCCTACAACATGCGGCTCTCGGAACGCCGGGCCAAAGCCACCGCCGACCAACTGGTCGCCGATGGTGTCAGCCAGCAAGTCCTCGACGTCAGCTGGAAGGGCAAGAGCGAGCCCGCCGTGCAAACCGGAGACGGGGTCAAGGAACCCTTGAACCGCCGCGCGGTGATCACGGTCAACTTCTAGCCTTCAGCGCCCCTTCTCCCCTTGCGGGAGAAGGTGGCCCCGAAGGGGTCGGATGAGGGATATCGCGATCTCTGCGGCTGATCTCTTGCGGCCCTAGTCGTCGACGCGCGTCGACCCCTCATCCGTCAGCTCCGCTGACACCTTCTCCCGCAAGGGGAGAAGGAGCAGCACCTACACCGGCAGCGCCGTCGTGTACTTCACCTGGCTGAGTGCGAAGTGGGAGGCGGCCGTGGCGATGGTGGGGTGGCGCAGGAGCTCTCGCATCAGGAACCGCTCGTAGTCGGCGACGTCGCGCACCACCACGCGGACCAAATAGTCCCACTCGCCGGACATGGCGAAGCATTCGGCGATCTCCTCGCTGCTCTGCACGAACGCCTCGAACTTGGCCCGCTCCTCGACCGCGTGCGATCGCATCCGCAGCTGGCAGATCACGCTGACCCCGCGGCCGACCTTTTGCGGATCGACCAGACGCACCGCGCCCTTCAGTACGCCGGCTTCCTCCAGCGCCCGCACCCGCCGCCACACCGACGCGGCCGAGGCCCCGACCTGCTCGGCGAGCGTGGCCTGGCTCTGATCCGCATTGGCTTGCAGCGCATGCAGCAGCCGTCGATCGATGTCATCGAGTTGAACGGATTCGCTCACTTGATCGCCTGAATATGAACTGTGGAACGCAAGATATCCCGAAACGCCGCGAGAATTGAACGGAAATCGCGGTCGGATCGTTCTAGATTCACCGTCATGGCTTTCCCCGCGTCCATTCCCGCCGACGATTGGACCATCCCGCAGGACTGGGCCTCGTTCACGCCCGCCGAACACGCCCTGTGGGACCGCTTGTTCCAGCGGCAGTCCGACCTGCTGGCCAACCGCGCCGTGCCGGCGTTCCTCAACGGCCTCGATGTGCTGCACCTCTCCAAGCCTGGCATCCCGGATTTCGCCGAGCTCTCCGAGCGCCTGACTAAGCTGACCGGCTGGAGCGTCGTCGCGGTGCCCGGGCTGGTGCCGGACGAAGTCTTCTTCGATCACCTGGCGCACCGCCGCTTCGTCGCCGGTCGCTTCATCCGCCGGCCCGACCAGATCGACTACCTCGAAGAGCCAGACGTGTTCCACGACGTCTTCGGCCACGTGCCCTTGCTGGCCGACCCGGTGTTCGCCGACTACATGCAGGCCTACGGCGAAGGTGGCCTACGCGCCGCCCGACTGGGCGCGATCGAGCGGCTGGCTCGCGTCTATTGGCACACCGTCGAGTTCGGCCTGATCCGCACCGGCCAGGGCCTGCGCATCTACGGCGCCGGCATCGTCTCCAGCCACGGCGAGAGCCTCTACTCGCTGGAGAGCGCGAAGCCGCCGCGCGTGGCGTTCGACCTGAAGCGGGTCATGCGCACCCGCTACGAGATCGACGACTTCCAGCCACTCTACTTCGTGATCGACCGGTTCGAGGATCTGTTGACACAGACCCTGGAGACCGACTTCGCCCCGCTCTACCTTGAGCTGGCGAGCACGACCGACATCGCGCCAGGCGAGGTGATCGCCGACGACGCCCTGATTGGGAGCCAGCCATGAGCGACCTCTTCGACAATCCGCTGGGCACGGACGGGTTCGAGTTCGTCGAGTTCACCTCGCCCGAGCCGGAGCGCCTGCAGAACCTGTTCGAGCTGATGGGCTTCGTCGCCGTCGGCAAGCACCGGTCCAAGAACGTGCTGCGCTTCGCCCAGGGCGACATCAACTTTCTGCTCAACATGGAGCCGGCCGGCCAGCCCGCTGACTTCCGCGCCGTACACGGACCATCGGCCAACGCCATGGCGTTCCGGGTCAAGGACGCCGGCCAGGCGCTGAAGTTGGCGGTCGAACGCGGAGCCAAGCCAGTGACCGGGCCGGTGGGGCCAATGGAGCTCAACATCCCGGCTATCGAAGGGATCGGTGGCTCTAACCTTTATCTGGTCGATCGCTACGGCGCCGAGGCGATCTATGACGTCGATTTCCGGCCGCTGCCTGGCGCGACCCCAAAGGCCAAGGGCCTTGGCCTCACCGCGATCGATCATCTCACCCACAATCTCCACCGTGGACGGATGGATCACTGGGCGGCGTTCTACGAGCAGATCTTCAACTTCCGCGAAATCCGCCACTTCGACATCGAGGGCAAGCAGACTGGGCTCTTCTCGCGCGCCATGACCAGCCCGGACGGCAAGATCCGCATCCCGCTGAACGAGAGCCGCGATGCTCACTCGCAGATCGAGGAGTTCCTGAAAGACTACGGCGGCGAAGGCATCCAGCACATCGCGCTCTCGACCGAGGACATCTACCGCACGGTCGAGACGATGCGAGAGGCGGGGGTGAAGTTCCAGGACACGGTGGAGGCCTACTACGAGGGCGTCGATGCGCGGTTGCCCGGTCACGGCGAGAGCCTGCAACGCCTACGCGCCGACCGCATCCTGATCGACGGCGGCCCCAGCGAGGGGCAGGGGCTGCTGCTGCAGATCTTCACCGAAAACATGATCGGCCCGATCTTCTTCGAGATCATCCAGCGCAAGGGCAACGAGGGTTTCGGCGAAGGCAATTTCAAGGCCCTGTTCGAGTCGATCGAGCTCGATCAGGTGCGCCGCGGCGTGCTGCCGGCCCAGGCGCCGCAATCATGAGCGAGCATCGCTGGCTGCCGGTCCGCGGCGCCGAGGGCCGCCACTCGCGACAGGCTCATGCCGACATGCCAGAGGGCACCTTCGAGCGAGAGATGTCGAAGGAGGGTTTCTTCGGCCCCGCCGCCTTCTTCCACCACCCGCGCCCGCCGACCGGCTGGACCAGCTTCGAGGGGCCGCTGCGCCCACGCGCCTTCAACCTCGCCGCGCTCAACGCCGCGCCCGCCTCGCCGTGGGACGCGCCGAAGGTGCTGGCCAACGCGGCGATGGAGCTGCGGTTCTGGAAGCTGGCGTCGCCGATGCCAGCGCTCGCCCGCAACGCCGATGGCGACACCCTGCTCTTCGTCCACCAGGGCGCGGGCGACCTCTTCTGCGATTTCGGCCGCATCGCGTTCGTCCCGGGCGACTACCTCTACCTGCCGCGCGGAACCATGTGGCGGCTGGCCCCCGGGGGCGCCGCTGCGTTCCTGCTGATCGAAGCGACCAACACCCACTTCACCTTGCCCGAGCGCGGCGTCCTCGGCCCTCACGCGATCTTCGATCCGGCGATGCTCGACACGCCTGCGATGGACGAGGCCTTCCGCGCTCACCAGGCCGAGGCCGGCGAGGTTCGGGTGGAGGTGAAGAAGCGCGGGCAGGTCTCGATCGTGACCTATCCGTACAACCCTCTCGACGCGGTCGGCTGGCACGGCGACCTCGCGCCAGTGCGGCTCAACGTGCGCGATATCCGGCCGGTCTCGAGCCACCGCTACCACATCCCGCCCTCGGTCCACGCCACCTTCGCGTCCGACCGGTTCGTGGTCTGCACCTTCGCCCCTCGGCCGTTCGAGACCGATCCCGGCGCGCTCAAGGTGCCATTCTTCCACAACAACGACGACTACGACGAGGTGCTGTTTTACCACGCCGGCGACTTCTTCAGCCGCGACAACATCGATGCCGGCATGCTCACCTTCCACCCGTCCGGCTTCACCCACGGGCCGCACCCGAAGGCGCTGAAATCCATGCTGGTTCAGTCGAAACCGGCGACGGACGAGTATGCGGTAATGATCGACGCCCGCGACCCGCTCGACGTCTGCGAGGGCGTCGAAGCGGTCGAGAACACGCGCTATGTGGAAAGCTGGAAAGGCGCATCTGGCGCTGGCTAGCCCCTCCACCGCTTCGCGGTCCCCCTCCCCTGCTGCGCAGGGGAGGATATCGCAGCCGTGCAGGCGCTTCTCCTCCACCAAACGGTGGAGGGGGACCGCGGAGCGGTGGAGGGGCGCCGCGCGCTCGGAGGAAAACGCTGCCCTGCGACCAAACGCGAGGCGCCATTCGCGGGGTAAGGGCGCCATGATCCGGACGTAGACGCGTGGTCTTCAACAGTCGCTTAGCCCTTCCGTCCCATAGTCGCGGGCCAGGATGTCCATTTTGCCTAGGCGGTCCGCGTGAGCGACTTCAGCCGAGACGTATTGGCTAGGCGGCCGCCGCCGAAGGCCCGTCGTCGCGCGGCCGGCCTGGCGCTGAGCTTTGCCGCCCATGCCGTGATCGTCGGGCTGGTGATCACCACCTGGCGTGCGCCGCCGCAGGCGTTCGAGGTCCAGCCGATCGCCGTGGAGCTGATCCAGCCGCCGCCGCCCCCGCCGCCACCTCCTCCGCCGCCGCAACCCTCGACGCCCAAGGCTGTCGCACACCTGCAGACGCCGAAGCCGCCGGCCGCCCACAATCTCGTCCTCCATCGCACGCCAAAGCCGCCGGCCGAGGTCGCGACCTTGGCGATGGCGCCGACCAAGACCGCCGTCAGCGGCGATGAACTCAGCGAGGCCCAGATCGCCGGCGCCTCCAGCGGCGGCGGCGGCGGAGCCGGCGGCTCAGGCCGCGGCTGCGACATGGCCGGCCGGCTGCAAGGCGCGCTGCGCAAGGATGAGCTGGTGCGGACCGCGGTCTCTGGCCTCGGCGGCAAGGCCGTGATGGTCTGGAACGGCGACTGGGTGCAGCACGACGGGCAGGACGGCCGCGGTCTCGCCGCCGTCCGCGAGGCGATCATGTGGGAGGTAGCGTTCGCGCCTGCCGCCTGCCGCGCGGAGCCGGTGCATGGTCTGGTGCTGCTATCGTTGAACGGTCCCGGCGCGCCCCGCCTGGCGGTCGGCTCCGGCGACTGGCGCTGGTCCGATCTGCTCGGCACGCGCTACAGCCGCTAAAACCACCCTTAATACGGAAAAGGGGCCGCCCTCGCGAGCAGCCCCATTCCCCACTCCCGCGTGTTGCCTAGTTAGGCCAGCACGATCACGACGACGCGGCGGTTTTGCGCCCGGCCGTCGCGGGTGGTGTTGGGCGCCACCGGCGAATCCGGACCGTAAGAAATGGTCGCCATCCGGTTAAGGGCCACGCCCTGTTCGTTCATGTACCGACGCACGGCCTCGGCGCGCTCTTCGCCGAGATGGTCGTTGAGAGGCTTCGGGCCGGTATTATCGGTGTGGCCCTGGATCTCCAGGTAGACGTTACGGTTGTCCGACTTCAGCTTGGTCGCGAAGTCGGCCAGGCGGGTCTGCGCCTCCGGCGACAGCTGCGAGCCGTCGGTCGGGAACTTCACCGAGTCGTCGGACAGCACCATCGAGTAGAGGAACTTACCCTCGGCCAACTTGCCGGCAGCCGTAGCGCGTTGGAGGGCGTCCTTGGCGGTCTGGTCGAGCTGACTGAGTTGATCGTCTTGAGTCTTGGAGTGGCCTTGCAGGTCGGTCACCTGACCTTGCACCACGTTCACATGCTTATCGACGTAGTCTTGGGTTGCGCATCCGCCCAGCCACAAACCGCCAAGCAACACAATCCCAGCTGCAATTGTTCGCTTCGACACTTCATCCCTCATCTTCTGCGCGCCCAGCGCGCGCTCAAAGTGACCCCGCCGAGCCTTAGCGGGTATTAGCCAATCGGGGCGAAATCGGGACCATGGCGGGGCGACTCCTCGACCAATGCCGCCCCAATACTGTCGGATTCTGGAGTCCGTGCGATTCAGGCGCCGCGAATGATCCGCCGGCGCTGCAGCCGGTCGCGCCAGGCGTCGACATCCTCGACCAGCAACTGGGCCGCGCGGCGGACGATGCGCAGCACTTGATGGTAGGGCGCGCGGCTGGCGTCGCCGAGGTGCGCGCGGATGTCTTCGAACTCGGCCTCGAGGTGCTCGCTGTGTAAGGCGAGCTCACCGAAGCCGTTGGTGGCTTCGAGCGCGAGGCAGCCGGCGGCCACCGCCGGCGAGACCGCGCTGACCAGCGAGACCCAACCGGCCATCCCCTCCGGCGCTTTGAAGAAATAGTGCAGGAGCAGAAAGACCAGCAGCAGCGCCATGAGCGAGCCAAAGGCGCCGCCTTCGATCCACTTGACGAACCGCTCGATGTTCTCGGCGATGCCGCCCTGGCGGCGGTGATAGCGGATTTGGCTCTCGATCAGTTGGGCGCCGACCCATGCGGCCTCGTCGTCGAGCCGCTCGCGGTTGATCCATCCGCGCGGCGGTCCCGCCGCCCGCAGTACGGCGCGCGTTCGCCACTCGGTCCAGGTCTGCGGCGGGTTGGCGTGGGCGTCGGCGATGTCGAAGCCGAGAGGCCAGGTCGCCAGCGCCGCGCGCAGCCGCTCCGCCAGCCGGCGGGCATCGCTCCAGCGGCGGTGACGGTGGGCCGCGCGCGCCGTCTCGGCGACGCCCAGGGCGACCAGCCCGATAGCGAATTCGACGCCTGCGGCGGGCGCGTGCCAGCTCGGAACGACCGCCGGCAAGGCGCCGACGAACACCGCCGCAATCGCGATCGCGATCAGTAGCAGCTGCTCCGAACGGTGCACATCGCTGAGCCGGGCGGCCCGCGCCGCCGCCTGTCGCGACGCCGCGCGCAGACGCTGGAATCCGGGCTGGGCGGCGAGCGAGCCCGGCAGCTCGGGCTGCAGCCGGTCCAGCGGGACCGCGCGGCCGGCGACCCGTTCGAACACGGCGTAGGTGCGCCAGAGCGTGGCGTCGGCGAGCGCCTGGGCCCGGCCGAACACGGTCGACCGGCGCAGCGTCGGATCCGACGAGGCATAGTCTCGCCGCGCCAGCACTTCGGGGTCCCGCTTGGCGGGATCGGGCTCGCCAGGCGCCGCCAGCGCCACCGCGAGCAGGTCCGCCAGGGCGTCGGCGGTCAGGTCGACGGCGATCCGCTCCAGCGCGCCCATCGCCTCGGCGGCGTCGGCATGGTGACGGATCTCGGAGGGATCGACGAGCTGCGGCTCCTTGGCGCCGGGCCGCAACCAGATCACCGGGATGCCGCGCTCCAGCGCCTTGCGCATCGTGTCCCCAGCGCCGCCCGCGCCGGAGAACGACTCGCCGTTCCACCATCCGATCAAGAGCTCCGCGTGGCGGACGATCCAGCGCGCGACTTCGGCATGGGCCTGGTCGGGGGTCAGGTCGAGGTCGTGAGTGTCGAGGCCGGTCCAGGCCTCGCCGAGCGGCGGCGTCTTCACCCGCGTCTCAGGGTCGGCTTTCTCCGGCCGGTCCGTGTAGGCGCAGTCGCCGCCCGGTTCGCGGAAGGGGTAGAGCGTGTGCAGCTCGCCGTAGTCCGCCGCGCGCCAGGCCGCGGCGGCGATGCGGTCGGTCCCCGGCGCCGCGCCGATCAGCAGCCTCAGGCCGGGCGGCCCGGTGTAGTCGGCTGCGAACGGTTCATCCGCCGCCTTCCCGACGGCCGCGTGCACGCACGCCAACGCCGCCTCGATCAGCTGCTCAGCCGCCTTCGGGTCGGCCACCGCGCGGTGGCCGGTGAACCCGATGGTGACGAACAATGGCAGCGCGTCGGCGGTCACGTCAGGCGGCAGGGTCGAAGACATCCGGGAAGTGCTCCGGCCGCACCAGCGCCGCGCCGACCTTGAGGCCGAGATCGTATAGCGCCGGCACCTGGCGGTCGTCGTCAAGCCGGGCGAGCTTGGGCAGCATCTCCGTCGGTGGCGGGTCGGCGATGTGTTGGCCCAGCCACCCAGCCTCCAACGGCGCGTCATAGCGCACGAAGGTCCAGAGCGGCGCGCAGGGATTGGCCTCGTGGAACGAGCCGACCTCGCGGTTGATCGTCCACGGCTGCGGCGACGTCCCCAGCCACTGCAGCATAGCGATCGCCAGCTGGCTGGTGTCGTAGCTCATGCAGGCGAGCGCGTGGATCGCTTTCCAGATCGCTAGCCTGGCCGGCCGCTTGGCCCACTCCGGGCGGATCGGGCGCGGCGCGCCGGTGCCGACCGAGACGATGAAGAGGTTGTCCTCGCCCGATTGCCAGCCGAAGCCGTAAGCCGGCGCGAGGGCGGTCATCGCCAGTTGCAGAGACGGGTTGCCGTGCGGGGTGACCGCGCCGTCGAAGAAGACGCCGTTGTCTCCCCGAGTCACCTGCAGCCGCACCATGTCGAAGTAGAACGGCGCGGCGGCGCTGGCCTGGACCACGGTGGCCAGCGAGTAGTCTCGGTTGGGCCGGGTCGAGCGCAGCGCCGGGTCGGGCTGGGCAGCGATCTCGTCCGGGTTGCCCTCCCAGTACTTGGCGCGCGGGCAGTTGGTCAGCACCCAGCTGGAGCCGGTGTCGACCCGCTTGGCGATGGCCGCGAAGCCGGTCTTCCAGTCGGCCGTGCCAAGAGTGGCGTCACCGAGTTCCTCCCTGATCACCACCTCCAGCCGCTTCGGATCGAACCGGGGCTGGACCAGAGGCACGCGAAAGCCGCGGCCGCCGTGGAACACCCGCGGCCCGAGGCGGCGGTAGAGGTCGGCGAGGTCGTCGGCGCTCCGGCCCAGGGCCAAGCCCGCGGCGATGATCGCGCCGGTCGAGGTGCCGCCGATCAGGTCGAAGTAGTCGGAGAGGACGAGGTCGGGACGTCCAAGCTTGGTGCGCAGCGTCGTCTCGACGTTCTTCAGGATCCCGGTCGCCAGCGCCCCGCGTACGCCGCCGCCGTCGATGGCGAGGATGCGTCTCGGCCGGTCCCCAAGCTCGTAGCTACGCAGCACCGGTCCCCCTCACGAAGACGCCCGCTGCTCGCTTAGCAGAGGGGCGCCCAACCTCAAGGGGCGACTAAGAGGGTCGTGGTCGCGGGCAGGTCGCCGGGCGACTGTTTCAGAGCCACCAGCAACGAGAGGATATTGAAAATGTCCCGCGTGTTCTGGCTGCCTTCCTGCGGCACGCAGTAGTCGCGCCCCTCATAGCGCAGCGCCGAGAAACAGCTTTCCATCCCTGTCGGCGCATCGACCATCAGCAGCGGCCCGCTCGGCGTCGTCTCGAACGGCACGCCGTAGTCGACCAGTTCGGGGCGGGCGCTGTCGCTGTTCATCAGTTGCCCGAGGTAGCGGAACAAGCCGTAGACCGAACGGGTGGTCACCTCGACCTTGGTGTCCTGATCGAACAGCCGCACCGTAACTTGCGACTTCGCCCGGCTGCGGGCGCCACTGCCGCAGAAGTCCGGCGGCTTGCCTTCATGGGCTAGCTTGGCGAACTCGGTCATCGAGTCCGCCGTCGCCAGCGTCTTCTCGAAGCAAAGCTGCGGCTCCGGCGGTGGCGGCGTCTTGATCGTGATCGGCGTTGGCGCCGCGCCGGTGCTGGGCGGGCTGGCGTCGGCGCTGTCGCTCTTCGCCGGCACCTCCGTCGTCAGCCCGTGCACCATGGCGCTCTTCACCGCCTGGACGAACTGGTCGTACGACGCCTTGTTCGAGGGGTCGTTGTAGACGATCACCGAGTCGCCGGTCTTGACGTTGGTCAGCTTCAGTTTGTCGATCACCAGGTAGAACACCAGCTCCCGCGGGAATCCCTGGTGCAGCAACAGGTCGACCTCGGTCAGGCCCAGCGGCGTCAGCATGCCGGAGTAGAACGCCTGGGTGCTGTAGACGCCCATCTGGAAGTTGGTGTTGGTGCTGTTGTCGAAGAAGGTCGAACCGCCGGCGTCCCAGGTCAGCGCCTTCTGCGCGGCGGTGAGACCGACGCCGGTCGGGATCACGGGCGCGGCCAGCTTCAGATCCGCGGCGCCCTGCGCCTGCACCCAGTTGATCGAGGAGAAATAGAGCGGCTCGTGCCGGCTGGCTCTGGCCAAGTTCAACAGAATGGCGCGGTTCTGCATCGCGCCGAGACCTTCATTGATATTGGTGCCGCGGTTCTGAATCGCCCCAGTGGTCAGACATCCGCTGAGCGAGGCCGCGCCTATCGATAATACTAGGGCCTGAATGGCCGCCGCTAATCTCATGCCCGATCCCCAGACCACCCGGATCAACATGAGGGGAGGGCGCGCGAGCGGTCAATAGATTGCCAGCACGCCCGGTCGTCAGGTCGGCACTGGGTCACCGATGGCGAGAGTGTCGTCCGCCACCCGGCCGCCGGCGAGCAGCGCATCGCGCGCTTCCAGCTCGGCGCGGATCGTGGCGTGACGTTTGGAGTCGAGCTTCCAGCCGATGCAGCAGGCGCCGCCGAGCGCGACGAAGAAGATCGGGCCGATCAGGAAGCAGAGCTGCAGCCCTTCGATCGCCGAGGCGCTGTTGTGGGCGCCCAGCTTGGGGATGAAGCCGATCGCCGCCAGGATCGGATAGGCGATGATCACCGCCCCGGCCGCGGCCACCTTCCCGGCGAGGCTGATGATCGAATAGAGCAGGCCCATCCGTTCCTTGCCCTGCTCCAGGCGCACCTGGTCGCCGACGTCGGCCATCATCGAGCCGGTCATCAGGTCGAAGCCGTTGCCCCAGAAGCCGCACCACAGCATCACCGGCAGCGAGAGCCAGATGTCGCCCTTCGGCACGGCCAGCACCGTGCAGAGGCCGAGCGAGTAACAGATCGTCGCCGTGACCAGCGTTCGGTGCTTGCTGAACTTCGCGGCCAGCAGCCCGACCAGCGGCGCGCCGAGGGCGCCGGCGACGACGTACGGGATCAGCAGGAACGACGCCTGCTGGTTGGTGAACCCGCGGGCGGCGGTGAAGAAGAAGATGTAGAGATTGCTCATCCAGCCAGGACCCAGCGTCGTGCCGAAGGTCATGACGAAGAGCCGGATCAGCTCGGGACGCTTGATCAGATCGAGGTAGTCGCTGAGCGGCGAGTTGGCCCGAGGCGGATCGACGGCGACGGTTTCCGGAATCAGCCACGCGGTCAGCCCGACGACGATCGGGATCGCCACGATCACGATCCAGCCCATTCGGTGGACGGCGTTGTCGAGGCTGGCGCCGGGCGTGAGTTGCGCCGTGACCAGCATGGCGACCGCGCCGATCACGCCGACCGCCGCCAGCACCCCGAAGAAGGTCGAGCGGTGCTCGTAGCGCGTCACCAGCTTCGCACTCCAGGCGTAGCGGGCGATGGTGTAGATCGAATTCCCCAGGCTGTAGACCAAGAGCCAGAGGATCAGGTCGCCGCTGCCGATGCCCTTGGGCGCCATGAACAGCTGGTAGACGCCCAGCATCATGATCGGCGCGCCTAGCAGCAGCCAGACCCGGTAGCGGCCGAAGCGGGTGCGGGTGCGGTCCATCCCCAGCGCCAGCACCAGGTCGAAGCCGATGTCGATCATCCGCACCGAGAAGAAGGCTGCGCCGATCGCCACCAGGCCGAGCCCAAGATCCTGGGCGAAGTGTGGCTGCACGTAGATCGCCAGCGACATCCCCAGCGCGCCGATCGGCAGGCTGGTGCCGGAGAAGATCAGCATGTTGGCGAGGAAATGCCTCTGCGGCGCGGCGCCCGATTGGCTCAAGTCTTCGTCTCCCGTGCGGCCTCTGGCGGATCGCTAGTGGGCCAATTGAGGGCCCTTACGCAGGGAGATAGCAACAAGAATGACGCCGGCGTCACGTTACTTCGCCGACATCCTGAGCCAGGCGACCGCGAAGAGCACCATCCACACCCCGTCGAGCATGGCGCCGTAGAGGAGGCCGCCGGCGGGCATTCGGTGCAGCAGGAAGAGCGCGAGGCACGGGATGAAGAAACTGAGCTTTTCCAGCACGGCGATAGGCATCAGCGCGCGGTATTTCACCGGGTCGGTCGAGACTGCCAGGAACATCAGCTGGAACACCAGCGCCGCGCCATAGAAGCCGTAGTAGAATTCCGGGTGGTTGATCGGCGGCGGGGTCAGCTTGCCCTGCAGATGTTCCAGGAAGAGGCCCGGGATCAGCACCACCAGCCCGTAGATCCCGGCAATCCGAAACACCCAGCGTGCGAACCGCATGCGCTCGTCCTAGCCGCCGCAGCGCTCCACCATGGCCCGACTTTCGAGGCGGCAGGTCGCACTATAGTCGAGGCCGCAGACGCTGCCGCCTCCGAGGCCCGGACGGCAGTCGAAGGCGATCGGCGCCACCTCGACGCCGGCCAGGCGCTGGTT
This sequence comes from Caulobacteraceae bacterium, assembly GCA_036494265.1. Lineage (GTDB taxonomy): Bacteria > Pseudomonadota > Alphaproteobacteria > Caulobacterales > Caulobacteraceae > Acaudatibacter. Next base: position 81,308 of record DASXOP010000057.1, read on the forward strand.
CGCGTCAAGCGGCGCGCAGAGGCTCGCCGCGTCGGCCTGGGCGCGGCTCTCGGCGTCGGCCTGCGCCGCGTCAGCCGTGCCGAACGTCTGCAGGCTCTGGCGCACATAGCCGCGGGCGGTGCGAGGCGCGGGCGACCAGGTTGGCGAGCGCTCGACTGTCTCGGCCGCCAGCAGGTCGGCGGCGAGGCGGCGGTAGGCGCCGTCCGGGAAGCGGACGATGTGGGCGCGCAGCGCCGCGCAGTCGCCCTTGGGCCGCGACTCCCAGGCGATGCGCTCGTCGCGATCTGGCCGCCCGCCCAACCCCAACGCGCCGCAGGCGTCGGAGAGCAGCGGTTGGCCCAGCGGCACGGTGCAAATCAAGGCTTGTGTCCCACCGACGTTGTAGGCGATCGCCCAGAGCGCGCCGGCGACCAGCGCGCTCACCGTCCCGGCGCGCAGACGGCGAAAGAGCCGGGTCGCTGGCCCTTTGGCTGGCGGAACCGGCTCGCCGGTCAACTTGGCGCGGCAGGCGGCGACGAGGTCGAGGAAAAACGGGTCTTTCGTCCCGCCTCTCCAGCTTTTCAGATTGATCGCCTGCACCTCGCCGAAGCCGAGTGGCGGCAGGACGTTGTCGATGCTCACCGGCACCAACAGGCGTCTCGCCAAAGCCCGAGTGGCCTCGTCGCGCACAAAGCCGCCGTCCGGCCCGGTCGAGCCCTCCGACCAGACCACGACGACGCAGCCGGCCTCGTCGATCGCCGTCTGGATCTGCTCGCGCCAGGTCTCCCCGGCCGCAAGGCCCTGATCCCACCACACCTCCAGCCCGCTGGCGCGCAGCGCGCGGACCAGCACCGCGACCCGCGGCTCGTCCTGGCGTTTGTAGGAGACCATGACATGGCTCATGGCGCAGCTCGGGGCATCAGAGGTCGGCCGCCAGCCCGTGCATCCGCAGCGCATCGAGGATCTTCTCGTCGCCGGGGGTGAGTTGATGCGCCTTCTCGATCCTCAGGTACTGAGCCGCGACGTCGGGCCAGCTGACGCTCGATCCCGACACCCGGGCCGACCGCGTCATCGCTCGCAGGATCAGCTGCTGCATGGCGGCGTTAGTCGGGTCGGCAGCAGCAAGTTTGCGCCGGATCGCCAGACACCGGTCGTAGTCGGCGCGGGCGGTGGCGAGGTCGTTCTGGCTGAACGCAACGCCGGCCAGGTCCTCCAGATCGAGCGCGACAGCATTCTGCAGCTGCGCCGACGTCGGGTCCGCCGCCGCCAGCCGCTGACGGATCGCCAGGCACGCCTCGTACTGCTGGCGCGCCCCCTTCAGGTCGTTCTGCTTCACCGCCAGGTCGCCTAGGCGGCGCAGGAACGCCGAGACGTAGTACTGCAGGTCGGTGTTGCCAGCGTCGGCGGCCGAGAGCTTCTGGCGGATCGCGAGGCCGGCCTCGAAGTCGCCGCGCGCGCCGTTCAGGTCGCCGACCTTCTCCTCCAGATCACCCATGCGCTGGTAGAGGCTGGTGACGAGGTCCTGCATCGCCGCATCGCCCGGGTCCGCCGCCGCCAGCTTGCGCCGGATTACCAGGGCGTCGGAGAACGCCTCCCGGCCGCCGTCGAACGCGTCCTGCAGCACCAGCAGGTCGCCCTTGTCCTGCAGCGTCGTCGCGACTTCGTTCTGCACCGCGACAGCCTGATCGTTCGCCGCCAGCCGCTGGAAGACCGCGAGAGCGCTGTCGAGCGAGTGCTTGGCGACATCGTAGTCGTGTTGCTCGGTGGCGAGTTCGCCGACGAGGCGCAGCGCGACCGCGTGCTCCTGCTCCACCGTCGAGACCGCCGCGGCCTGCTCGGCGGCGCGGCGGGCGCGGATCAGGTCGCCGGCGTCGCGGGCCAACCGGGCGCGCTCGATCTGGGTCTTGAAGTGGCTGGGATCGAGGACGGCCGCCCGGTCGTAGAGATCCAGCACCTCGGCGGTGGTGGCCTCGCCGTGAGCGCGCATCACGTCGCGCAGCTGAGCCAGCTGGCGCAGGCCGCGGGCTTGCTGAGCGGGCATTGCGCCGGGCCCCTTGGCCTCGGCGTCGGCCAGCGCGGCGATCTGCGGCCAGGCGCCGACGCGGTCGCCGTCGGCGAAGCGCTGCAACGCGGCGGCCTTGGCCGGAGAGGCCTGGGCGACCGCGGTCTCGGTCTGGGTCTGGTAGGCGACCACGTCGGTCACCGTCGCCGGGTCCCGCTGGGCGATCTGGTTGGCCAGCTTCAGGTAGTCGGCCCGGGCCAGCGCCAGCGCCGCCCTGGCCTGCCGCGCATCGCCCTTGGCGGCGTCGGCCTGGGCTCTCGCCGCCTTCAGCCGCGCCTCCAGGGCGCCGATCAGCTGGGTCTCACGGTCGTCGGCGATCTTGCGCTCGCGGATCAGCGCTACCTCGTATTGCGCCTGCAGCCCTTGGACCAGCGCCTGCCGGTCGGCCTCCGCCGCGACCGGCACGGCGAACGCCGGCGTCGCGATCGGGCCACCAAGCGCCAACGCGGCGGCGAGCCCAAGTCTTCCAACGATGCCGGATCGGCGCCTCATATCGTGCGACTGTCGTACGCCCAGTGCAGCAACGCCTGGCGCTGGCGCGGACGGCAGTGCGGATCGCCCTTGTCACAGGCCAGCTCCACCTGGCGCACGTGCCGGCGCATCGCCTTCCAGCGCTTGATCTGCCGGGTGTCCTCGAACGCGAGGCGACGGCCGAGATGGTAGCGGCAGTACCACTGGAACCAGCCGCGCGGATCGTCCTCGCCGATCCAGCCCTTCTGGCGCCAGACCGAGAGCGGCTGGCTGGCGGCGACACCGAAGTAGTTCAGCTTCGGATCGGCGTGTTTCGGTGAAAGCTTCGCGCCCTCGAACCAGCTCGCGGGGAACTCGTCCCGGCAGTCGGTCATGTACTTGCCGCCGAAGACGCCCAGCGCCAGCATCTCCTTCGGGGTCAGGTCGGGGGCGAACGCCGGGTCGAAGTCACGCCCCGTCCGGGCCGCCAACAGGTAGCTGTAGTCCTGCTGCATCCGGTCGTTCACGACGATCTCGTCTCCGACTTTGTGCGCTCCTGCCATCCTCGCCTCCTCTTGACGCACGCCAGGAACGCGTGACGCAGAATGACGGCGATAGGCGGCGCGCGAAAGCTGCCAAGGTTGACAGGGGAGGGCGGGGCGATGGCGGAGCCAACAGGGGCCACGGCGGCGACGCTGGCGGCCAATCGCAGGCTGGCGGCCAGCCTGCCGGCCGACGACGGTGCGGACTTCGAGCTGGCGCGGCGCGGCTTCATCGACACCCTGCCGGACGCGAAGATCGAGACGCCGGCGCGGGGTTTGGCTTGGGATTTGTCGCCCTACGCCTTCGAGAACGAGGCCGAGCCCCCGGAGACGGTCAACCCCAGCCTCTGGCGCCAGGCGCGGCTCAATCTGAACCACGGCCTCTTCAAGGTGACCGACGGCGTCTACCAGGTCCGCGGCTTCGACATCTCCAACATCACCTTCATCGAAGGCGAGACCGGCTTCGTGGTGATCGACCCGCTGACCACGGCGGAGCCGGCGGCGGCGGCGCTGGCGCTGATGCGCAAGCACCGCGGCGACAAGCCAGTGAGCGCTGTCATCTACACCCACAGCCACGTCGATCACTACGGCGGGGTGATGGGCGTGCTCTCGGAGGACGATATCGCCGGCGGCGCCCGCATCATCGCACCGGAAGGCTTTCTGCTGGAGGCGGTCAGCGAGAACGTGCTGCTCGGCAACGTCATGAACCGCCGCGCCACTTACATGTACGGCGCGCTCTTGCCCCGCGGCCCCCGCGGCCACGTTGACGCCGGGCTGGGCAAGGCGGTCTCGCTCGGCCAGCCAGCGCTGGTCGCCCCGACCGAGAGCATCCTCAAGACCGGCGCGGCGCTCGAGATCGACGGGGTCGAGGTGGTGTTCCAGGTGACGCCGGGCACGGAGGCGCCGGCGGAGATGAACTTCTTCTTCCCGAGGCTCGGCGCGCTCTGCATGGCCGAGAACTGCACCTGCCACCTGCACAATCTCTACACCCCGAGAGGCGCCCAGGTTCGGGACGCCAAGGCGTGGAGCTTCTACATCGACGAGGCGATCGAACTTTTCGCCGGCAAGTCCGAGGCGCTCTTCGCCAGCCATCACTGGCCGCGCTGGGGCGCCGGCGAGGCGCGGCGCTTCCTGACCACGCAGCGCGATCTCTACAAATACGTCCACGACCAGACGCTCAGGATGGCCAACCACGGCGCGACGCCGAAGGAGATCGCCGAGGACCTCGCCCTGCCACCCACGCTTGCGGCGGAATGGCACACCCGCGGCTACTACGGCACGCTGAATCACAACGCCAAGGCGGTCTACCAGCGCTACCTCGGCTGGTTCGACGGCAATCCGGCCAACCTGCACCCGCTGCCGCCGACCGAGGCCGGCAAGCGCTACGTCGACCTCGCCGGCGGGCCAAAGGCGCTGCTAGCCAAAGCCCGCACCGCGTTCGAGGCGGGCGACTATCGCTGGGTCGCCGAGCTGGTGAACCATCTGGTGTTCGCCGACCCGGCCAACATGGAAGCGCGCGAGCTGCAGGCCGATGCGCTGGAGCAGATGGGCTACCAGGCCGAGTCAGGTCCGTGGCGGGCGTTCTATCTCACCGGCGCGCAGGAACTTCGCAACCCGATGACTCCCTCGCCGACCCCGCGACAGGCGGCGCTGGCCCAGCTGCCGCGCCTGCCGGGCGGCTTCCTGCTGGACTCGCTGAGCGTGCGTCTGAACGGTCCCAGGGTCGGGGCGGAGACCGCCGCGTTCGGCGTCCACTTCAGCGACACCGGCGAGAGCTTTCTGGTCGAGGTGTCGAATGCGGTCATGCGCCACTACGCCGACCGCACCGAGCCCTCCACGCCAACCGTTGCTCTCAGTCGGGCGGCGTTGGTTCAGCTGGTGACGGGCGCGACGACACTCGAAGCGGCGCTCGCGGATGGCTCGGTGGCCGCCACGGGGGATCCCGCGCCGTTCGCCAGATTCCTATCGTGGCTCGACCGTTTCGACTTCTGGTTCAACATCATCGCGCCTTAGCGAACCGCCAACTCCCGGTTGCAGCGGCGCGTCGGCCAAATTCAGGGCTGTTAACCTTCCAGTCGCCAATTCGGCGCAACGCTCAAGCCGCTGCGGGGAGGCCGATTTGCGCGACGCGTCCGGCCCAGCGCCCAGGCGTCCAGGCTTCGTGCGCCTGGGGTCGGCGCGGGCCATTGCCGATGTCATCTGGGCGGCGTTCGCCGTCGGCGCGCTGGCCTGGCTTTCGCTTGTCCTGATCCGCGATGGCCGGGTGGCCGCGGTCTGGCCGGCGAACGCGATCATCGTCGCTCGCCTGATCCGCGCCGCGCCGCGCCGCTGGCCGGCCTACGTCGTCGCCGGCCTGATCGGCAACGTCTGCGCCAACTTCGCCATCGGCGATAATCTGGTCACGGCCGCCGTGATGGCCTCCTGCAACACGTTCGAGGTCTTGTTCTGCAGCTTCTTGGTGCGCCGGCTGGTCGGCCGCGCGCCGGATCTGTCGCACCCGAGGCAACTGGCGACCTACGCGGCCTCGGCGATCGGCGCCGCTGTGCTCTCAGCATCGGCGGCGGCGGGCTGGATCGCCTACAGCCACCACAGCCCGTTCTGGCTGGTGCTCGAACAGTGGACGCTGGCGGACTCACTGGGGCTGATGGTGATCGCGCCGGCGTTGATGGCGCTGAACCGCTCCGGCATACGCCGCCTCTTCGCGCCAGACGCCGCGTTGCGGAACCTGGTGCTGCTGGGCGGGATGGTGGGCATCACCGTGCTGGTGACGGTCGAACCGGGCCACCAGTTGCGCTACCTCAGTTTCGTCATCCTGATGGCGATCGCGTTCAAGGGCGAGACCGCCGGCGCGGCGCTCGGCCTCCTGGTCACCGGCGCGTCGTTCATGGCCGCCTCGGCGCTGGGCGCCCCGCGGGTGGGCCACGGCCATAGCCAGATGATGGACGCCTTCCTGGTGCAAGGCTTCATGCTGGCCGGCGCCGTCGTTGCGTTCCCCATCGCCGGGGCCATGGCCAGGCGCCGCGAACTCGAGGTGTCGCTCGCCGACACCGCCCGCGAGTTTCAGCTGCTCGCCGACAATTCCACCGACGTCATCCTGCGCACCGACCGCTTCGGCCGGATCGCCTACATCTCGCCGTCGGTTCGCCAGTTCGGGCACGACCCTTCCGACATCGTCGGCCGGCTAATGGACGAGCTAACCCATCCCGATGAGGCGCCGCACGTACGCGCCGCGTTCGACGCGATGATGCGCGGCGAGCGGCTGCCGGACGGCCCGGGCGAGCACCGGATCGTCACCGCGTCCGGCGAGTGGCTGTGGGCCGAGGGCCAGCTGAAGGTGCTCTACGGCCCGGACGGGCGCCCGTCAGGCATCCTCTCTCAGCTGCGTGAAATCACCGTGCGCAAGGCGGCGCAGTCGGCGCTGGCCGAGAGCGAGGCGCGCTATCGGCTGCTGGCGGAGCTGGCCACCGACATCATCCTTCGGGTCGATTCCGGCGGGATCGTCCGCTACATCTCCCCCGCTTGCCGCCGCCTGGGCTATGAGGTCGAAGACCTGGTCGGCCAGCCCGCGACCCAGTTCCTGCACCCGGACGACCGTGAGATCGCCCACGAGCGGATGGCGGCGCTGCTGGCCGGTGAGCCGCGCTCGCCCGACGAGCTGCAGGAATATCGCGCGATCACCAAGAGCGGCGACATCGTCTGGCTGGAAGGCGCCGCCGCCCTCGGCCGCAGCGAGGATGGCCAGAGCACCGACATCGTCTCCCATCTGCGCGACGTCACCGAGCGCCGCAGGTTCGAGGATGAGCTGCGGCGCAAACAGGCCGAAGCCGAGGCGGCGACGCTGGCGAAGTCCGAATTCCTCGCCAACATGAGCCACGAGATCCGCACGCCGCTGACTGGCATCCTCGGCTTCTCGGGCTTGCTGGAGGACATGGGCGGGTTGCCGCCAGCTGCGGCGACCTATGCCAGCCGCATCACCACCGCTAGCCAGACCCTGCTCACCGTGGTCAACGACATCCTCGACTTCTCCAAGATCGAGGCCGGCCAGGTCGAACTCGACCCGCAAGCCTTCGATCCCGCCGCTTTCGTCCGCGAAACGGCCGAGCTGGTCTCCGGCCAGGCCGAGGAGAAGCATCTCGCCCTGCACATCGCGATCGACGGCGCGCTGCCGCCGGCGGTGCTGGCCGACGGCGCGAGGCTGCGCCAGATACTGCTCAACCTGCTTACCAACGCGATCAAGTTCACCGACACCGGCGGCGTCACCGTCACCGTGGCCCACGATGGCGCGGACGGCGGACGGCTGAAGATCTCGGTCACCGACACCGGCGTCGGCATCGCGCCGGAACGCCTGCACCGGCTCTTCCAGCGCTTCTCCCAGGCCGACGGCTCGATCAATCGGCAGTATGGCGGCACCGGTCTGGGGCTGGCGATCTGCAAGAGCTTGGCGGTCCTCATGGGCGGCGACATCGGGGTCGAGAGCCGGCCGGGCGAGGGCGCGGTGTTCTGGTTCGCGATCAAGGCGCCGGCTGCCCAGCTGTGCAGCGAGGCGCCCGGCGATGCTGGTGGCGAGATCGATGGGCGGCCGGCTCGCATCCTGGTCGTCGACGACTCGCCGGTGAACCGCGAGTTGGTCAACGCGCTGCTCGGCGTCTTCGGCCACGATCTCAGCGAGGCCAGCGGCGGCGCTGAAGCGGTCGAAGCCGCGTCAGAGACGCCGTTCGACCTGATTCTGATGGACCTGCAGATGCCCGGCATGGACGGCCTCGCCGCCACCCAGGCGATCCGCGCCGGCGGCGGGCTCAACCGCGACACCCCGATCGTGGCGCTCAGCGCCAACATCCTGCCGACCCACTTGGAAGCCTGCCGCCACGCCGGCATGGATGATCACATTGGCAAACCGATCGACACCCGCGAGCTCCTGACCAAGGTGGCGCGCTGGGCCGGCGCCCCGCGCAAGGCCGCCCATCCCGAACTCACGCCCGCCGCCGCCGCGGTCTGACCCAGAGCCATTACCTGCGAGGTCATTGAACCAGCGCGGCGATCGGCTCTATCGAGCCTCATGTCCGTCGAAACGATCCCGGTCGGCGATCACCTGCGCGAATGGCGCCGGCGCCGGCGCATGAGCCAGCTCGATCTCGCCTGCGAGGCCGAGGTCTCGTCGCGCCACCTCAGCTTCGTCGAGACCGGCCGCGCGTCCCCGAGCCGAGAGATGATCCTGCGCCTGGCCGAACAGCTGGAGGTGCCGATGCGCGAGCGCAACGTCCTGCTGGTCTCCGCCGGTTACGCCCCGGTCTTTCCCGAGCGCAGTTTCGATGCGCCGGAGATGGCGGCGGCGCGCGGCGCGATCGATGTGATCCTGCAGGGCCTGAAGCCGTTCCCCGCCTTCGCGCTCGACCGCCACTGGAACATCGCCGCCAGCAACAACGCGCTGCCTCAGCTCTACGAGGGCGTCGCCACGGAACTGTTGGCGCAGCCGGTGAACGCCATGCGGCTGACCCTTCACCCGCGTGGCCTCGCCCCGAAGATCGTCAACCTCACGGAGTGGCGCGAACACATGCTGCATAGGCTGCGCCACCAGATCGAACTCACCGCCGACGCTGTGCTGATCGATCTGCTGGCCGAGCTCCAGGGCTACGGCGTCGCCGCGACGCCCGCCCGACGTCCCTCGCCACGAGCCCTCGCCGAGATGGTGATCCCGTTCAGCGTGCGCATCGGCGACGAGGTGGCCTCGTTCATGACCACCACGATGGTGTTCGGCTCGCCAGTCGAGGTCAGCCTCTCGGAGCTGGCGATCGAGTCGTTCTTCCCCGCGGAGGCCGAGACCGACCGGTTGGTGCGGAGGCTGGCGGCCGGCTAACCGGTGGGCGCCGCATCGTGGATCAGCGCCTTTGCGTCGGCGGCGCTCATTCCCAGCGGACGGTAGGTCGCCCCCTCGCCGGAGCGTCCGGTAAAGTAGCGGTAGAAAACCATCGCCGCCAGGTAGCTGCCGGCGGGGCTCGGGTGGTGGCGATCGGCCTGGTATAGATCGGGGCTATCCGACGTCGTCCGGGCCCGCTCGAACGCCGCGCCGACGGGAACGACCTCCAGGTTCATCCGATAGCCCAGACCTTCGGTGTTCGAGATCGCGGCGGCGGCCTCTTCGGCGGGCGTCCTACCCGCTAAATTGGCGCTCCCTGCACCGTCGCCCCAGTCTTCGAACAGCACCGGCGTCTGGCCGAGCGCCCTGACAGTATCGCGCCACTGGGCCGCGCTCTGCTCGGCGTTCTGAAGGTTGCCGGCGCCGTTGTACCAGCCGCTGTGTTCCTGCAGCACGACGACGTCGACGTGGTGCTGCTGCGCATAGGCCAGGGCGCCGGTGTGCGCGTACATGTAGTCCAGGGCGGCGCTCGGGTAGGTGAACGCTTTGATCTGAAGCGACACCGGGTTGGCTGGGTCGGACGACGCGATGTTGGCCAGCATCGCCGGCATGTCGTTCACGAACGTCAGACTGTTGCCGACGAAGAGCACGCTGACCTGTTTCTGCGGGGCCGAGACGGTCTTCGAGACCATCGCCTGGTCATGGTCGGCATCGGTGAGAATGTACTCGCCGCCGAGCCGATACATCTGCGAGCGCGCCATGAGGGCGAGCAGACAGCCGAGGCACGTCACCAGGAAAAGTTTCAGCAACAGAGGCGCTCCGACCATCGTGTGGCCAGAGGATGCGCCGGTCGCGTGACTCTCGCGTTAGCGCCGCCGGTGGCGCTACGCCATCTCGCGGCGGCGGCCGGAGGGTGCGGCGCGGGTGCGGGCGGCTTCGGCCAGCCAGTTGCGGTAGAGGCGCACCGACGAGGCGCGCCAGGTCCGGCTGGGCGCGGCCTTGGCCAGGATCGCGGTGTAGAGCGGCGCCAGGTCGGGGCGCGGACGGCGGCGGGCGAAGTCGCCGAGTTCCGCTAGGCCCGCTTCAACGTCGGGCTCGAAGTAGTGCGCCGGCGTCTCGGGGTGGTGCGGACGCTTGCCGTTCAGGTACCGGCCAACATCGCGCGTATATTCGCGCATCAGCGTCTCCGCATCGTACTCCGGGTGGCCCTGCAGGAAGAGCGCGAGGCCCGAGCCGCGACGCACGAAGGCATCGACGCCGACTGCGGCCGACTGGGTCAGCACGCGATAGCCACGGTCGCCGAGGTCGATGGCGGCAAGGCCGTTTTGCCGGGAGTGCGGGGTGATCAGCGCACCGGATGCGCCGTCCAGCAGCGGATCGTCGCGCACCGGCTGGCATTCGAACACGCCGCTGAGTTTCATGTCGAGCGGGCGACGGCGGATGCCGCTGAGGTGGAGCACGGCGGCGTGGGCGGCAAGGCATGACCAGATCGTCGGCACGCCCGAGGTCTTGCTCCAGTCGATCACCCGCGTCAGCGCCGGCCAGTAGGGCTCTTCCTCGAGCGAGGCTGCCCTGGGCTCGGCGCCGGTCACGATCAGGCCGTCGAGGCCGGCCTCCGGCAGCATCTCGGCGCCTTGGTAGCGACCGCGCATATGGGCCTGGGCGTCGGGGCCACGCGCCACGCCGTTGAGCGCAAACAGTTGCAACAGCACCGGCGTGCCCGACGCCACCTGCAGCAGCGTGCTGAACTGGCGTTCAGTGGCGGCGAGCGCCGCGTCCGGCATGTTGTTGAGCAGGCCGATCCGCAGGCCCGGCTGAGCGCCAGCGAACGTTGGTCCGCCGCCGGCGCGGCTGGAGAAGGTCGCCTTCGCCACTATTCGGCCGCCTGCAGGGTCGCGACCCCTGCGCCGAGGCCGAACAGCGCCTGGTCGAGGTCGCCGATGATATCGTCGGCGTGCTCGATGCCGACGCAGAGCCGGATCATCTCGGGCGTGACCCCGGCGGCGGCGTGCTGCTCGGGGGTCATCTGCCGGTGGGTGGTCGAGGCCGGGTGGCAGGCCAGCGACTTCACGTCGCCGATGTTGACCAGCCGCTTGATCAGCCCCAGCCGGTCGTAGAACGCCTTGGCGACCTCGAACCCGCCGGCGACGCCGAAGGTCAGCAGCGAGGGCGGCGTCCCGCCGAGGTACTTGTTGGCCAGCGCGTAGTAGGGACTGTCCTCGAAGCCGGCGTAGTTGACCCAGGCGATGCGGGGATCGGCGCGCAGGAATTCGGCGACCTTGCGGGCGTTCTCGGCATGACGTTCGACCCTGAGCGCGACGGTCTCGATGCCCTGCAGCAGCATGAACGCGCTCATCGGCGCCAGCACCGCGCCGGTGGTGCGCTGATAAACGCTGCGCATCCGCGCGGCGTAGGCGCCGGCCCCGAACCGCTCGGCGTAGACGAGGCCATGGTAAGACGCGTCGGGGGTGGTGAACTGCGGGAAGCGCGCCGCATTGGCGTTCCAGTCGAAGCGCCCGCCGTCGACCACCATGCCGCCCATCACCGCCCCGTGGCCGCCCATGAACTTGGTCAGCGAGTGGACGACGATGTCGGCGCCGTGCTCGATTGGCTTCAGCAGGATCGGCGTCGCCACCGTGTTGTCGACCACCAGCGGCACGCCGTGACGGTGCGCGGCCTCGGCGATCGCAGCGATATCGCAGACGTTGCCCGCTGGGTTGCCAACGCTCTCGCAGAACACTGCGCGGGTGTTCTCATCGATCAATTTCTCGATATCGGCCGCGGTGTCGCTAGCGGCGAACCGGGCCTCGATACCCTGGCGGGCGAGGACGTGGGCGAAGAGGGTGTAGGTGGTGCCGTAGAGCTGCGGCGTGGTGACGATGTTGCCGCCGATGTCGGCCAGGTTGACGATGGCGTAGTGCAGCGCCGCCTGGCCCGAGGCCAGCGACACGGCCGCGACCCCGCCCTCGAGTTCGGCCACCCGCGCCTCCAGGATCGCGTTGGTCGGGTTGCTGATCCGGCTGTAGCGGAAGCCGTCTTCCTCGAGGTTGAAGAGCGCGGCCCCGTGGTCGGCGCTGTCGAACTGATAGGCCACCGACTGGTAGATCGGCACCGCCACCGCCTTGGTGGTCGGATCGCAATCGAAGCCGGCGTGGATGGCGATCGTCTCGGGGCGCATGGGAACCTCCCGGCCATCTCGATTTGCGTCAGTTCGAGAGACCCGAGAGGCTGGACTGCATCGGCCGTGCCGCCGCGTTGGCCCGCCAGATGGCCCCGAGCTTGCAACCTGGCATTCAGGAGGCGTTCAGGCGCGCCAAGCTGAGATCGCGTTCATGAGCACCTTGACCCTCGAACGAGCGGCGGCCGCGCCGCCGAAACCCCTGGCGAACAAGGACTGGCTGCGGGCGCTTGAGGTCACCGCCAAGCTCGACGCCGACCCCACCCGCACGCTGCCGACCGTGATCGACGAACTGGCCGAACGCCTCGGCGACGCGCCGGCGTTGCTGTCTGACCGCGAGCAACTCTCGTTCCAAGGCCTTGCCGAACGCTCGCTGCGCTTCGCCCGCTGGGCGCTGGACCAAGGGCTGGGCAAGGGCGACGTGGTCGCGCTGATCATGCCCAACCGGCCGGAATATATGGCGATCTGGCTTGGCCTCTCGCGCCTCGGCGTCACCACCGCGCTGATCAACACCCAGCTGCGTGGCCCCTCGCTGGCGCATTCACTGAAGGTAGCAGGCGCCCGACACATCATCGTCGACACCTCGCTCTCGGCCGGTCTCGCCGAAGCCGTGCACACGCTGGAAGAGCCGCCGCAGGTCTGGTTGCATGGCCCGGCGCTCTCCGACTTCCGGATCGACCTGATCGTGGCCGGCTACGACGCGGCGGCGCTGGCGTTCGAGACGCCCGAAGTCGCGCTCTCCGACCGCGCCCTCCTGATCTACACCTCCGGCACCACCGGCCTGCCCAAGGCCGCCAACGTCAGCCACCACCGGGTGATGAGCTGGAGCAGCTGGTTCGCCGGCCTGATCGACATCCAGCCCAGCGACCGGCTCTACGACTGCTTGCCGATGTGCCACAGCGCCGGCGGCGTCGCGGCGATCGGCGCGGCGCTGGTCGGCGGCGCCTCGGTGGTGATCGCCGAGAAGTTCTCCGCCTCGCGCTTCTGGGACGACATCGCCCGCTGGGACTGCACGCTCTTCCAATACATCGGCGAGCTCTGCCGCTACCTACTGGCCGCGCCGTCCCATCCAAAGGAGCGGGCGCACAGCCTGCGAGTCTGCTGCGGTAACGGCCTATCCGGCGATGTCTGGGAGGCGTTCCGGGAGCGCTTCGAGATCCCCCGCATCCTCGAGTTCTACGCCGCCACCGAAGGCAACTTCTCGCTCTACAACGTCGAGGGAAAGCCGGGCGCGATCGGCCGGTTGCCGTCGTTCCTCAGCCATCGCTTCCCGGCGGCCATCGTGCGTTTCGACGTTGAGACCGGAGCGCCGGTGCGCGGCGACGATGGTCACTGCATTCGATGCGAGCGCGGCGAGCCCGGCGAGGCGATCGGCCGGGTCGGCAAGGCCGGCGCCGCGCGCTTCGAGGGGTACACGGACGATGCCGCCAGCCAGACCAAGCTGCTGCGCGACGTCTTTCAGCCCGGCGACGCCTGGGTGCGCACCGGCGATCTGATGTACACGGACGACAAGGGTTTCTGGTATTTCGTCGACCGCGTCGGCGACACCTTCCGCTGGAAGGGCGAGAACGTCGCTACCGCCGAGGTGACCGCCGCCATTCGCGCCATCCAGGGCGTGACGAACACCTGCGTCTATGGCGTCGAGATTCCAGGCGCCTCCGGCAGAGCCGGGATGGCCGCGCTGGTCGTCGATGATCGCTTCGACCTAACCGCTTTCCGCGCCCAGCTCGCCGCTCGGCTGCCGGACTACGCCCGACCGGTGTTCGTGCGCCTGGTCTCCGCGCTCGAGCTGACCGAGACGTTCAAGCTGAAGAAGCAGGCGCTGGCGGCCGATGGGTGGGACTTGGCGCGGACGAGCGATGCGGTCTTCGTGGATGATCGGACCAGCGGGACGTACGTGCGGCTCGACGCGGATAGAACAACCCGTATTCGGTCCGATTCACTCCGCCTCTAATCCCCTACGGCTGTCATCCCGGAAGCCGCGTAGCGGCTATCCGGGATCCCCTTCCCCCGGTGTCACCAGGAGATCCCGGCTCTACGCTTCGCTACGGCCGGGATGACAAATATGGGTTGGCTTGGGGACGTCTAGCGCCGCGCGGCCGCCATGTGAGCGCTGTTCTCGGCGACCTTCTCGAACGCCATCCGCATCTGCCCGCCGATCACCGCGGCGGCGGCTTCAGCGTAGGGGATGGCGCGGGCCATGGCATAGAAATAGTGGATCATGCCGGGGTGGCGGATGGCGGTGGTCTCGACGCCGGCGGCGCTGAGCGCGGCGGCATAGGCCTCGGCTTCGTCGCGGAACGGGTCGTACTCGGCGGTGTGGATCAGGGCGGGCGGCAGGTCGGCCAGATCGCGGTTACGGCCAGGCGACAGCCATGGGTCGGCCGCCGAGCTCGTCCAGGCGTAGTCACCAAGGTCCTGCGCGAACGCGGCTCGGCTGATGAAGTGGCCGTCGCGGAACGCGACACGCGACGGGGTCCGCGCCGCCACGTCCAGGATCGGGCAGATCAGCACCTGCAGCGCCACCGCGGGACCGACGCTGTCGCGCGACGTCTGCGCCGCCGCTGCGGCCAGGCCGCCGCCGACCGAGTCGCCGCCCACAGCGATCTTGTCCGGGTCGATCCGAAGCTCGGCCGTGTGCCCGGACACCCAGGCGAGCGCGGCCAGCGCGTCTTCGATCGCGGCGGGGAAGGGGTGTTCGGGGGCGAGGCGGTAGTCGACCGCAACGAGCACCGCGCCGCTGGACTCGCACAGCCGGCGGCAGAGTCCATCGTGAGTGTCGAGCCCGCCCGCGACCCAGCCGCCGCCGTGGAAGAAGACCAGCGCCGGGCTAGGACCTGCGCGCCGCTCCAGCGGTCGGTAGACGCGGATTGGCAGTGCGCCGCCGGGTCCTTCGATCTCACGGTCTTCTATCGTCGCCGGGATCGTGGCGTCGTCGGCGCTCTGGGCCAGCGCGGCGAGCGCGGCTCTGCGATCGGCGACCGAGGCCGGTGCTTCGGCTCCGGCTGCGGCCAGCATGTCGAGCAGCCGATGGGCGCGGCGATCCAGCGGCATGGAAGCGCCTAGGCGGCCAGCGCGACGTTGGCGATCAGGGTCTCGATCGCGACGATGGTGCGGAAGTTGGCCGGCGTCATTCGCCGCTGCGGGATCTCGATGTCGAAGGTATCCTCGATCGCCAGCATCAGGCCGACCATGTCGAGCGAGGTCAGGCCCGCGTCGGTCAGGTTCTGATCGGCCGCCACCGGCGTCGGCCCGGCGCGCTTTGCAACCAGGGCCTCGACGATCGCGGTGACCTGGGTGCGAACCGTGCTGCCGCTCATCCCCAACTCCATCTCATTCCGAACCAAACTGCACCGTGGAGGCGCGCGTTGGCTGGACGGCTGCAATCGGCGCGCCACGCTGCTTAGAAACCCGTGCGTCGACGTCCAAGAGTTGAGAAAGCGTGAGGCAATACCTCAGGGTTGGTTCCGTCAGCCACAATGTGGTCAGGATTAACCACGCCTAGAAACATTGCGTTTACTTAGCGAATATTCGCCACTGCTTGGCACGCCGGTTGCTCTCACTCCCTCGAACGGCCCCGCCGCGGCGCCATTCCGGAACGTCGGCGGGACACCAGACGCAATCGAGCGAGTGACCCAATGACCGTGCATGACCTTCGGCGGCTCAAGGCATCGAATGTCGAACTGGCGCCTGCCAGTCTGTTCGAGGATCCCCGCTACGCCGTTGACGATCTGGTCCAGCGCACCGAGCGTGTCGCGGCCGTCGCCGCCTTGCATGCCGACGACGTCGACCGCGACGGCCGCTTCCCGCTCGAAGCGATCACCGCCGCCAAGGCGCTGGGGCTAATGGGGCTGATGGCGCCGACGACGCACGGCGGGGAGGGCGCCAGCCTCGCCCAGGTCGCCGACATCTGCTTCGCCCTCGGCCGCGCCTGCGCCTCTACCGCCATGATCTACGCGATGCACCAGGTGAAGGTCGCCTGCGTGATCCGCCACGGCGTCGGCAGCGCCTGGCACGACGACTTCATCCGCCGCCTGGTTCGCGACCAGCTGCTGGTTGCCTCTTCGACCACTGAAGGCTCGGGCGGCGGCAATGTCCGCTCCAGCGAAGGGCCGATCCAATATGACGGCGAGCGCATCAGCCTGGAGCGCGCCGCCAGCGTGATCTCCTACGGCGCCGAGGCCGACGCCGTGGTCACCACCGCGCGCCGCAACGCCGACGCCGCCGGCTCCGACCAGGTGCTCGCCGCCTTCCTGCGCCGCGACTACACGCTGGAGCGCACCCTTTCCTGGGACACGCTCGGCATGCGGGGCACCTGCAGCGCCGGCTTCACCCTGCGGGCGACCGGCGAGAAGGCGCAGCTGCTGCCGGTTCCCTACGCAACCATCCACGCCCAGAGCATGGTGCCGGCGGCGCATATCCTCTGGTCCAGCGCCTGGGCTGGCGTCGCCGCTTCGGCGGTGGAAAAGGCGCGTAAGTATCTGCGCAAGTCGATGCGCTCCGGCGACGGCGAGCTGCCGCCCAGCGCCCACTATTTCACCAAGGCTGGCGCCTCGCTCCGCGCCGCCCGCGCCCTCATCGCCTCGGCGGTCGAACGCTACGAGGCAATCAAGGACGACCGCGAGGCGCTGGAGGCGTTCGACTTCCAGTCCGAGATCAACCTCTTGAAGGTCGATGTCTCCGAGCTGGCGGTGCAGACCGTGATGAGCGCGCTGCGCTGTGGCGGCCTCTCCAGCTATCGCAACGACAGCGACGTCTCGATCGGCCGCCATCTGCGCGACGTGCTCTCCTCTCCGATCATGATCAACAACGACCGCATCCTCGCCAACGTCGCCGCCTCGGCGCTGCTGACTGAGGTTCCGGCCACGGTTCGGGGCTGACCTCAAGCATGACCGTCCAGGCCAAGTTCGCGCCGCTCTCCGGCGAAGCTCAAATTTCGGCGCTTAAGGCGGCGATTTTCCACGAGACCGGGGTCGATGGCGTCTATGCCCGCACCGGCCTCTACGAGGGCGTGGTGGAGGCTCTGAGCGCCCTTATCTCGGCTCACAGGCCGAAGGGCGCCGAAGTCCTACGCTTCCCGCCGGTGATGAGCCGCGCTCAGATCGAGCGCCACGGCTATCTGAAGAGCTTCCCCAACCTCCTGGGCGCGGTCAGCTGCCTCTGCGGCGACGAGCGGCACATCCGCGGCGTCGTGCAGCACTTCATGGAAGACGGCGAGCCGTGGACCGGCGCGCTGACACCCGCCGATCTCGTGCTGGCGCCGGCCGCCTGTTATCCGGTCTATCCGCTGGCCGCGGCGCGGGGCCCGCTGCCCGCCGATGGCCTGATCTTCGACGTCGCCGCCGACTGCTTCCGGCGCGAGCCCTCGACCGACATCGACCGGTTCCAGTCGTTCCGGATGCGCGAATACGTCCGCATCGGCACGGCCGAGCAGATCCACGACTTCCGCCAGGACTGGATCGGCCGGGCGACCGGCCTCGCCGACCTCCTGGGCCTCAGCTACACCGTCGATCTCGCCAGCGATCCGTTCTTCGGCCGCGGCGGCCAGATCGTGGCCATGGCCCAGATCGAGCAGGCGCTGAAGTTCGAGCTGCTGGTGCCGGTGCATTCGACCGAGAAACCGACCGCCTGCATGAGCTTCAACTACCACCAGGACCATTTCGGCCAGACCTGGGACTTGGTCACCGCCGACGGCGAACCCGCCCACACCGGCTGCGTCGCCTTCGGCATGGACCGCCTGGCGGTGGCGCTCTTTGCGACCCACGGCGTGGACGTGGACGCGTGGCCGGCGACGGTTCGGGACGGGCTGCGCCTCTGAGTTCCCCGCCCCCTTGAGGGGCGGGGCTAGGGGTGCGGGCTTTCTCAGCCGCCCCGCACTTCAGGCAAACCCCCAGCGTGAAGGTTGCGGTGAGTAACCCCCACCCCAACCCCTTCCCTCAAGTGGGAGGGGCTTTTACGCCGTGTTCCCCGCGTCGATCGTCAGCACGGCGCCAGTGATGTTCTTGCCGCCGTCGCCGATCAGGAACTCGACCATCGCGGCGACATCGTCGACCTCGGCGAGCCGGCGCAGCGCGCTCCGGCGCATTACCTGCTCGCGGCCCTCGTCGCCGAGGCCGGCAGTCATCTCGGTGTCGATGAAACCGGGCGCGATGGCGTTCACGGTCACGTTCATCCGGCCCATCTCGCGGGCCAGCGACTTGGTGAAGCCGATCATCGAGGCCTTCGTCGCGCCATAGACCGAGAGGCCGCTGTAGCCGGTCGAGCCGATGATCGAGGACATGTTGACGATCCGTCCGCCGCCGGCGGTCATCATGCCGCGCACCACATACTTGGTCAGCACGATGGGCGCAGTGACGTTGAGCCGGATCACCGCCTCGATCTGCGAATTGTGAGTGTTTGAGAGCAGCCCATCGAGGCCGAGGCCGGCGTTGTTCACCAGGCCATAGAGACCGTCGAAGCGCGATCGCACCTCACGCACCAGTTCGGGAATCGCCTCGATGTCGGTGAGGTCGAACTTCACGAACTCAATCAGGCCGTTCGAGCCGGCCATCGCCGCGCTCAGCGCCTCGCCCTCGGTGCGGGCCAGCGCCGCGACGCGGTAGCCAGCGGCAGCAAGACGCGTTGCGATGGAAAGCCCAATGCCGCGGCTGGCGCCGGTGACGAGGACGCTAGGCAATCGCCCGCTCCAGCTTGCCGTTGGCATTGAGGGCCAAGGCCGGGGTGAACTTCACCGACGTCGGCACCTTGAACGCCGGCAGGCTCTGGCGGCAATCGGCTAGGATCTCGGCCCTGAGCGCCGCCTCGTCGTTGGCGCAGCCGTGCAGCACCACTTCGGCGACCACGATCGCTCCAGTGATCGGGTTGCGACGGCCCTTGACCAGCGACATGCGCACGGCCGGGTGACGATTGATCACCGCTTCGATCTCCTCGGGATGCACTTTCAGGCCGCCGACGTTGATGATCCCGCCACGCCGGCCGACGAAGTGATAGCGTCCGCCGCGCAGCTCGACCATATCGCCAGTGTCGACAAAGCCGTCGTCGTCCTTCAGCGCCGCCGCCGTCTCGCCGACATAACCGTCGGCAGCTCGGCTTGAGCGAAGCTGCAGCGCGCCGTCCACGACCCTCATTTCCACGGCGCCGGACCGGCCGATGTAGTCCGCTGGGAATCCCGCCAGGCCATCGTTGACCTCGAAGCCGACGCCGGCCTCGGTCAAGGCGTAGGCGTGACCCACCGGGATGCCGGGAAAGCGCGCGGCCAGGGCGTCCAGCACCGCCTGATCGGCGATCTCGCCGGAGAGGCGCACGTAGCTAGGCGCCAGCGCCACGTCCGGCGTCATCAGCACGCGGCGCCAGTGCGACGGCGTCCCGGTCAGGTGAGTGACGCCGAGCTGGGTCATCCGGGTCATGAAGGCGGCCATCGGCTCGGCCGGCGAGGTGATCGCCATCGAGCCTTCGCCGAGCAACGCCCGAAGCAGGATCTGCAGGCCGCCGTAGCGGCGAACGTCGTAGAATGTGGCCCAGAGCGGCGGCGCCTCGCCGGCGACCGGCGGTTTGATCGCGCCGGTAAGCGCCGCCAGGCTGTGCGCCACCATCTTCGGCGGTCCCGAGGTGCCGGAGGTGAACATCACCCACTCGGTGTCTCGCGACGCCTCGGGCAGCTCGTCGGACGCCTTGGCTGGCAACGTCACCCGCGCGCCGAGCAGATCGGCGGCATAGGGGGGCGGCGCTTTATCGTAGACCACCGCGTTCACATAGGCCGTCTCGATCACGCCCGGCAGCGACTCGTCGGCGAGATCGGGTGGGCAGAGCACGATGCGGCGCGCAACGCCGTCGAGCTCGATCAGCGCGATCGCGGCGGCCAGCGGGTCGTCGACCCGCAGCAGCACCGAGCGGCCGGCCAGCATCGGGCCTGCCTCGCCTAGCGTCGTGCCGCCGGCGATGTCGGCCAGGCCGACGCTGGTCCCCGCGCCGAACAGCCGGCGCTCAGCCAGCCCCGGCGAGCGCCTCAGCGTCTCGCGCAGGGACAGTCGCTTAAGCGGCGCGCTCATAGAACCGCACGAAATCGCCAAGGGTGACCGGAAAGAAGACATCTTCGGCTTCGGTGAACGGGTCGTAGCCGAGCTCGTCCTCCAGCGTCGCGACGATGATCGCGAAGCAGAGCGAGTCGAGCCCGCTCTCCAGCAGCACCAGGTCGTCGGTGAGCGGCGCGATGGTCTTGCTCTGCGCGGAGGCGACCTCACGGAATTTGTTCAGGATCGCGCTCTTAAGGTCGGCCTTAACGCCCGGTGCGCATGGTTCTTGCTCGAGGAGCGCCAGATCGCCCGGCGCAGCAGCTGACAAGGTCATGGTCGTCTCTCCGTCTTCGCCCCCGCAAGTCCGCTGCCGCCAGATCCGGACCTCGGATGTCGAGGCGGTCGCCGAGCTGTTGGCGCGGGGATTTCCGGTCAAGCCTCGCAAGTATTGGACCAAGGCGCTGGAGCGGCTGGCGGCGCACGGCGCGCCGGAGGGCTGTCCCACTTTCGGCTTTCTGCTGGAGGCCGACGGCCATGTCGTCGGCGTGCAGCTGCTGATCTTCAGCGAGCGCGGCGGCGAGGTGCGTTGCAACGTCTCCAGCTGGTACGTCGAGCCAGCTCACCGCGGCCACGCGGCGATCCTGGCCAGCATGGCCTCGAAGCTGAAGCACGTAACCTACGTCAACACCTCGGCCGCCGAGCACACCTGGCCAATCCTACAGGCGCTGGGCTACCGCAAATACAGCCAAGGCCAGTTGGCGGCCGTCCCGGTGCTGAAGGGCGGGCCGGCGTTGAAGGTGAAAACGCTGAGTGAATCGGAGGATATCGGCGACCTGCCTGAGCGCGAGCTGCTGCAGGCCCACGCCGACGCCGGCTGTCTGGTCTTGATTTGTCACGCCCCAGAGGGCCCGGCGCCGTTCGTCTTTCTGCGCCGAAAATTGGCAGGCATGCCGTTCGCGGCGATGCAGCTGATCTACGCCCGTTCGACCGAAGACTTCGCCGCCTGCGCCGGGCCG
The DNA here is from genome assembly GCA_036494265.1 of Caulobacteraceae bacterium. GTDB lineage: Bacteria > Pseudomonadota > Alphaproteobacteria > Caulobacterales > Caulobacteraceae > Acaudatibacter. Next base: position 102,401 of record DASXOP010000057.1, read on the forward strand.
CTCGGCCGGCGCCTGCTGCGCCACGGCGCGCCGCTGGTGATATGCGATGCGCCGGCGCCGGTCGCGGGCCTCGCTGGCCTCTGGTTCGCCCGCCGCGGTCCGCGCTATTTCAAGGGCCCGAGCGAGCCTCGGCTGAACGACCTGGCGTTCACCGAGATGGTCGTCTTCGGACCCTAGAGAGACACCATGAGCAAGCCGCTTCGCACCGCCGCCCAGGTGCTGGTCGACCAGCTGGTCATCCAGGGCGTGCGCCACGTGTTCTGTGTCCCCGGCGAGAGTTATCTGCCGGTGTTGGACGCCCTGCGCGACCGCGACATCGCCATCACCGTCTGCCGCCAGGAAGGCGGCGCGGCGATCATGGCCGAGGCGGTCGGCAAGGCGACCGGACGGCCCGGGGTCTGCTTCGTCACCCGCGGCCCTGGCGCCACCAACGCGGCCCACGGCATCCACATCGCCCAGCAGAGCTCGTCGCCGCTGATCATGTTCGTCGGCCAGGTCGACCGCGGCGTGCGGGGCCGCGACGCCTGGCAGGAACTCGACTACCGCGCCGTCTTTGGCTCGATGACCAAGTGGAGCGCTGAGATCGACGATCCAACGCGGGTCAGCGAATTGGTCGCCCGCGCCTTCCACATCGCCGCCAGCGGTCGTCCCGGACCCGTGGTGCTGGCGCTGCCGGAAGACATGCTCCGCGAGCAAGTGACGGTCGTGGACGCGCCGCCGGTCACGCCAGTCGAAGCTGCGCTTGATGTACATGTGGCCGGCAAGCTCATGCAGCTGATTGCGGACGCGAAGTATCCGTTCTTGCTGCTGGGCGGGAGCCGTTGGGACGAGGCGGCGCGGGCGGCGATCACCGAGTTCGCCGAGCGCTGCCATCTACCAGTGGCGACCGGCTTCCGTCGCCTGCCGCTCTTCGACCCGCTGCATCCCAACTATGCCGGCGACCTGGGCCTTGGAGCCAATCCGAAACTGGTCGAACGGGTCAGGGCGGCGGACCTGGTGATCGTGCTCGGGGAGCGACTGTCCGAGGTCACGACCCAGGACTACAGCCTTTGGGACATTCCCGCGCCGCAAACGAAGCTCGTGCACATCTACCCCGACACCTCGGAGATTGGGCGTGTCTGGCAACCGCATCTGGCCATCAACGCCACGCCGAAGGGCATCGCACCGTTGTTGGCCAACACGCTCGGAACGACGATCATTCCCTGGCGCGAGACGCCGATTGCGGCCCACGCCGAATACCTCGCCTGGTCGGAAGCGCCGACGCCCCAGCCGGGGCCGGTGAACCTCGCAGAGATCATGATCTGGCTGCGCGAGCACCTGCCCGAGGACGCGATCCTGACCAATGGCGCCGGCAACTTCGCCGCCTGGGTCAACCGGTTTTACCGGGTGCGGCGTTTCGGCGGCCACTTCGGGCCCAACTCAGGCTCGATGGGCTACGGCGTGCCGGCGGCGGTGGCGATGCAGCGGCTCAACCCCGGCCGCCGCGTCGTGGCGGTCAGCGGCGACGGCGACTTCCTGATGAACGGCCAGGAGTTCGCCACGGCGGTGCAGTACGGCCTGCCGGTGATCGTGCTGGTGTTCGACAATTCGC
>DASXOP010000058.1:0-12180 GCA_036494265.1 Caulobacteraceae bacterium
CGCGCCCCCTCCGTCACGGCGCGCTGGCAGCGCGCCGCGACACCTCCCCCGCATCGCTCCGCTCGCAGGGGAGGAGAAGGGTTGTGCTGATCTTCTCCTCCACCGCCCGAAAAGGCGGGGGGGGGGTGGCGCTCGGCGCGCAGGGGCGAGGGACGGAGGGGGCGCGGAGCCCCCGGCCCCCCAAGGCGCCGCAGCGTCCATCTGGCGCGCGCCCTGGACTTCGTACTAGGGGTATGGCCGCAGCAGGGAGACGCGGCATGGCGTTCGATACCGACGGGTTCGTGCAGGACAGGTTCGCGGCGGTGAAGACCGCGTTCGAGGCCAATTTCGAGAGCGGCGCGGACGTCGGCGCCTCGTTCTGCGCCACCAAGGACGGCGAGACCGTCGTCGATATCTGGGGTGGCTTCGCCGACGCGGCGAAGACGCGGCCCTGGACCCGCGACACCATCGTCAACGTCTACTCCACCACCAAGACCATGACCTTCCTCTGCGCGCTGATGGTCGCCGATCGCGGCGAGCTCGACTTCGACGCGCCGGTCGCCAAGTACTGGCCGGAGTTCGCGACCAACGGGAAGGCCGACATCAAGGTCAGCCACCTGATGGCCCACTCGGCCGGCCTCTCCGGCTGGACCGACAAGATCACCACCGAAGACCTCTACGACTGGCCCAAGGTCACCGCGCTGCTGGCCGCCCAGGCGCCGCTCTGGAAGCCGGGCACGGCCTCCGGCTACCACGCCATCACCCAGGGCTACCTGGTCGGCGAGGTGGTGCGCCGCATCACCGGAAAGAGCCTCGGGACCTTCTTCCGCGAAGAGATCGCCGAGCCCCTGGGCGCCCAGGTCTGGATCGGCTTGCCCGCCTCGCAGGACGCCAACGTCGCTGACCTGATCCCGCCCCCGCCCGGCACCGCGATCGGCGACATGGAGCAGACCGAGATCCAGAAGGTCACCTTCAATAACCCCGGCATCGACGTTTCGGCCACCAAGAGCCGCGGCTGGCGCGCCGCCGAGATCCCGGCCGCCGGCGGCACGGCCAACGCCCGGGGGATCGCCGAGGTCCACGCCATCCTCGCCAACGGCGGCGTCGCCAAGGGCAAGCGCTTCATGTCCGAGGCTGGCTGCCGCAAGGCGCTGGAGCTGCAGATCGAGGGGGAAGACCTGGTGCTGCGCGGCCCGGCCAAGTTCGGCATGGGCTTCGGCCTCACCGGCGGCGCGGTGCCGGCGCCCAACCCGAACACGATCTACTGGGGCGGCTACGGCGGCTCGCTGGTCATCATCGACATGGATGCCCGCGCCACCTTCGGCTACGCGATGAACAAGATGGCCGGCACCACCGTTGGCGACATGCGCGCCTTCAGCCTCATCGGCGCGATGTGGGCGGCCCTCGCGGCCTGAGCAAGAAACGTAATGGAACGAACCCATGCAGGACTTCAACGGCAAGATCGCCGTCATCACCGGCGGCGGCACCGGCATGGGCCGCGAGCTGGCCCGCCAGCTGGTCGCCGAGGGCTGCAGCGTCGCCATGTGCGATCTCTCCGAGGCCAACATGGCCGAGACCGCCCGGCTCTGCAGCCAGGAGGCGCCGCAGGGCGTCAAGGTCACCCAGCACCTCGCCGACGTCTCGATCGAGGACCAGGTTAACCGCTTCCGCGACGAGGTGGCCCAGCAGCAGGACACCGACAAGATCCACCTGCTGTTCAACAACGCCGGCATCGGCGGCGGCGGCAGCTTCGTCACCGGCGGGCGCGGCGAGTGGGAGAAGACCTTCAACGTCTGCTGGGGCGGCGTCTACTACGGCTGCCGCGCCTTCCTGCCGATGCTGATCAAGGCCGACGAAGGCCACATCATCAACACCTCCAGCGTCAACGGCTTCTGGGCCTCGCTCGGCCCGCAGACCGCGCACACTGCCTACAGCGCCGCCAAGTTCGCGGTGAAGGGCTTCACCGAGGCGCTGATCAACGACCTCAAGCTTAACGCCCCGCACATCAAGTGCTCGGTGGTCATGCCCGGCCACATCGGCACCGACATCGCGATCAACTCGCGCAAAGTGCTGACCGGCGAGGACGAGCTCAGCGCCGAGACGCTGAACAACGCCCGCGCCCAGATGAAGCGCATGGGCGTCGCCGCCGACCAGCTCACCAACGACCAGATCAAGGCGATGGTCGAGGACCAGGGCCGCCGCTTCCGCGACGACGCCCCCACCACCGCCGCGGCCGCCGCCAAGATCATGATCGACGCGGTGAAGTCGGAAACCTGGCGCGTGCTGGTCGGCGAGGACGCCCAGCGCATGGACGAAATGGTCCGCGCCGACCCGGCCCACGCCTACGAACCCGGCTTCTTCGAACGCATGGCCGGCGACACCGGCTGGCGCCTCGGCGGCGGCGCACGGCCGGGGTAGCTGCGCGCTCGGGGCGGAATTCCGGTCGAATTCGGCCGGCGTCGGGCGGGCGCTGAGCCTGCCCGCGGCCACCCGACCGCAGATGCACCGTATTTTACGGTCTCCCCGCCCCAGCGAGACCATCAGGAGACCGCCCGGCACGTGCGGCCTGAATCACCTCCACGATGTCAAAGACCCCGGCGGGTCAGCCGCCGGCTGACAGACATACGCCTGGGTGACTCGCAGTCAAGTTCTTATTTTGTTCCAACCCCGTCGATGACTGCGGCGTGGAAATCGGTCGGCGCGGCTGCAGCCACGTTGGCGATGACTACGCGGAAGGCGCGATCGCGCCCAGTGATGCGGTTTCACTCAAAGAAGAGTTAACCGACCATTGCACGAGCTAGCGAATCCCTGAAAGTTGTTTTCGTCTCGGGGATTGTCCCCAGACAGGGTTGAGGCCGGGGCGTTACCAGCGTCCCCGGCCTCTAATAGCAACCGCCCGAAGGCGGGTAGTTCGTGATCACACAGGTCTTAGAAGACCATTTGCGATTCATGTCAATCCGCCTCCGGGTCTATCCATAAGGACTCGGTTATATGCCTGAACGTCTCCCCGCTGCTGCGGTGGCTGTCATCAAGCTGGCCCGCAAGCTAGGTTACAAATACGAGGTGATCGCCTCTTACTTTATCATCAACCAGGGTCGCATTGCTGACGTGATGATGGGCCGCATCGGTCCCGACATTCCACCGGCCTCGGACCTTCCGCCGGACTTCCCGGCGCTGGCGTAGGCGAACCGCGTTCGCCCTGGTCGCGCTTCGGGGCGCTGTTGGGGCGGCGCCTTCAGCAGCTGGTGAAGCAACGCGTCACGGTGTTGGTCATCGTCGTTCATGGTGCGAGCTAGAGCATGTCTCTGAACTTGCAGGGCCGTAAGTTCGAGCCGGTCGGATATTGCATCTTTTGTGGCTCTAACGGAGGGCCCAAGGGCCTGAGGGAGGAGCACATTTTGCCCTACTCGCTTGGCGGAACCGCAGTTCTGCCAGCTGCTAGTTGCGCCACGTGCGAGGGGATAACGAGCTATCTCGATGGGGTGCTGGGTCGTGGAATCTACTATGATCATCGGCTATCCCGAGGATCGCCGTCCCGAACGCCCAAGAAGAAACGCCCAACTACGCGTAATGCGATCGTTACTCGGAAAGGTAAAAACGAGATTTTCCCGTTCGCTGTCGGCGATCATCCGTATTCGACAGTGATCCCGCTCTTGGGATTTCCAGGAATTCTTACTGGGAGAGACCCATCGCTATCCTTTAGTTCTATGAAGGCAGCGTGTTTTTACTATGTACCGCCTGGATTCGATGAGGCGATCCGTCGTCACCCTGACGAACACGTCGGCATTGTTCACCAGGGTACCGTGAACTTAGATGCCTTCGCGCGGGCGCTCGCCAAGATTGCGTGGTGTCACACGGTTGCGCTCGGTCACCATGTCGAAATCGAGCCCCTTCCTATCCGCGAGATGATCCGCGGCCAGAATAATCTTGGCCCGTTCTTGGTAGGAAGTGACCCAACCGACGGGTCGGCGCCCGAAAGCGATTTGACGAAAATGCACCAAGTAAAGATCACGTGGGACAACTACCCCAAGGTATCATCCTTAACATACTTGGTGTGTCATATCCGGCTGTTCGCAAACGCGGGAACGGCCACCAACGGTATGCCAACATTCACGGTATTCGTCGGAACTAGACTTATAGGATAGTTGGTATCGACATTGCGGATACCCCATCCCTAGGCCGTTACTTCCAACGCTCCGCCGAACTAAGTTTCCTCACCCTCCAAATACCCCATCGGCTCCAGCCTTCCGCCGGCTTTGAAGGTCGCATCCTCGCGGTGGCGGCCTTTGGCGCCGACGTCGATGCGGGTGCGGCCGCTGTCGGGGTACTCGATCACCTCGGCGGGGCCGTTGTTGGAGAGGGCCAGGTAGCGCAGCGGCTCGGGGCCGGTGTTGAGGATCTGGTGCGCCTTGCCGCCCGCCGGGGCGCCCAGGCAGTCGCCGGCCTTGATCGGCAGGCGCTGGTCGCCGAACCGGGATTCCGGTGACATGATAACGAACTCCCGGCGGTCTGAGTGAGGGGCGAGCTATGAGACCAGTCTGGTTGGTGGCGATGGTGTCGGTCGGGTTGATGGCGGCGCCCCTCGGGGTGGCGCAAGACCCCTCGAATGCACCACCGATCGACGCCTGGATCGCGGGCGTGACGCAACAACTGAAGCTGACGCCGGATCAGAGAGCTGTGCTCGTCAGCTACGAAGCGCTCATTTCCACACAGAACGCGCAAGGCGAAAGCCTCACCGCCGACCAGTTTCGCGCGATGACCTTCCCCGCTCAGCTGGACTTCGTGGCGGATCAGCTGACCCAGGACGCAGCCAAGATGCGGACTCGCGCCGAGGCCGCGCGCCACTTTTACGAAATACTGACGCCCGACCAGCGACTTGCCTTCGATGCCCTGGGCACGCCGACCCGCGGGACGGGCGCGCAGGTCGCTCCGGATACCAAACTCCAGGCGCTGGGGCCGCCGCCGAACAATTTCACCAATCCCAGCCACACTAACCCGAACTGGCTGGTCACGCCAACGGCGGACAATGTCTCTCGGGTTTATCCAACCAAGGCCTTGAAGCGCCGTCTAAGCGGCGACGTGCTCCTCGCGTGCACAGTCGATACGGAGGGCTACCTCTTTGACTGCGAGGTGAGCCAGGAAACGCCGCCAGCCGTCGGCTTCGGCAACGCGGCGCTCGAGATCACCGCTTACATGAGGATGTCGCCGGCAACGAACTCGGGCGTACCCGTTACCGCACCCATTCTGGTCCCGGTCCATTTCGGGATCCCTACTGGGGGCCGCTGAACTATGGCTCCTCGCCCTCCAGATACCCCATCGGCGCCAGCCGCCCGCCGGCTTTGAACGTCGCGTCTTCGCGGTGGAGGCCTTTGGCGCCGACGTCGATGCGGGTGCGGCCGCTGTCCGGGTACTCGATCACCTCGGCGGGGCCGTTGTTGGAGAACGCCAGGTAGCGCAGCGGCTCGGCGCCGGTGTTGAGGATCTGGTGCGCCGCGCCGCCGGCGGGGGCGCCGAGGCAGTCGCCGGCCTTGATCGGCAGGCGCTGGTCGCCGAACCGGTAGTCGCCGCTGCCTGAGAGGATGAGGAACATCTCGTCGGCGGCATGATGGCGGTGAAACGCGTCCGCGGTCTTGCCGGGCGCCACGACGTAGAGGCTGGCGCCCAGCCCATAGAGCCCCAGCAGCGGCCCCAGCTCGCAGGTCTCCGCTGCGAACCGGCCTTGGGCGTGGGCCGTCAGCGGCGCCTCGTCCAGGCTGACCACCGGTCTCGGCGCTGTCGCGCTCATGCTCGCACCCTCGCTCTCGCCGCGCGGCCCAGCCCCCGGCGCGCCAGCAAGACTTCTAGCAGTTGTCTGAGTTACGGTCCGCGCCGCCGACGCCTGGAGCTGCGATGGACGCAACTGACCTCTGCCAGCGCTTCGAGACGCTGCTCGGCGCCGATGCGGACGGCCGCCTGACCGGCGCCACCTGGCTGCACGTCGTCCGGGCGGCGGAGCGCGCCAGCTGCTTCTGCCACCGCGACCTCGCGCCGGACGTCGCGACGCGGCTGAGTGAGATCGCCCAGCGGGAGCGCGGCCGGCAACGGGACTGGCCGCGCGACTACGCCGACTATCTGCGCGTCCTCGCTGAGGTGGGGACGATGGTCGCCGTGCGCGCCGGACCGCTCTACGCCGCCCGCGAGCCCCCGGCTTTCGAGCCGCAGGCGATCGCGATCGGGGCGCACAATGCCGACTTGCTGCTCGGCGGGCTCGACGAGTGGCGGCCCGACGTCGCTGCCGGCCTGCCGATGTTCGCGGCGACCCAGGGTGGCCGCGCGGTGTCGATCTGCGCCACGGTCAAGGCGACCGATGTCGCCCACGCCGCCGGGGTGGAGACGCTGCCCGCCTACCGCGGCCAGGGCCTCGCGGCGCACGCGGTGGCGGCCTGGGGGCACGCGGTCCAGGCCCTGGGGGCGACGCCGTTCTACGGCACGAGCTTCGACAACCTCGCCTCCCAAGCCGTCGCCCGGCGCCTCGGCCTCCAGCTGCTGGCCAGCGAGTTCTCGGTCGAGTGCGACGCATTGCCCAGCCGCCGCCGCGCCGACATCGATTCATAATAATTGCTTCGTACCGTCGGGCGTAACCCTGGAGTGCCCCATGATTTCGCGCCGCCGTGTCGGCCCGCCTGCCGTTGCCGCAGGCCTGCTGTTGCTCTGTCTCAGCCTGCAGGGCTGCCTCGCGACCACGGTGGCCGGGGCGACGCTCGGCGTCGCCGGGGCCGCGGCGAAGACCACGGTCAAGGTCACCAACAAGGTCGTCGGCGGGGCGGTCCACCTCACCGGCCGCGCCGCGCGGAAGGCGCTCAAGGGGCCTGCGCCGGCGCAGTAGCCGCGGGGCTCAGGCGCCTAGGCGTAATGCTCCATCGGCAGCTCCCCCGCCGCCATCGCCCATGGGTGCTGGCGGTCGTCGTAGACTGAGAGCACCGGCGGCGGAAAGCTGGGGTCGGCGAACGCGCCCACCGTCACGGCGATGAAGTCCGGGCCTAGGTTCCACCAGACCGTCGAACCGCAGGTCGGGCAGAAGTGGAACGTCGCTACGTGGCCGCTGTCGCCTTGCCGGCTCCACTCGGCCGCACGCCCCTCGCTGGTCACCGCCTCGCGTGGAAACCGGGCCGTAACGGCGAACACCGACCCCGTGCGTTTCTGGCAGGCGAGGCAGTGGCAGATGGCGGCGCGCACCGGCTCGCCCTCGCAGGTGACCCGAAGCTGCCCGCAGCTGCACGACGCCACCCGGCTGGTCATGGTCCATCCTCCCGGGCTGGGCGCAAGGGGCATCACCTACGTGGCAAAAGTCCCGGCAACTCAGCTGTCCCGGCAAGACAATCCGGTCGAAGGGGAGCCGGCTTAGGCCGCGACGAGTGCGGTCAAATTGCCGGTCGTAGCGCGGCGAGTTTGCGCCGGGTCGTCCGCATCACGCCGCCGACCCCGGCAATTCCCAACAGCATCATCGCCCAACTTGCCGGTTCAGGCGTCCCAGTTGCCGCCGTGACAGTGAACGTTGCATCGGTCGGTGTGTCGTTTGCGTCGGTGCCCGTGCACGAAAGTTGTTCGTCGCTGCGGCAGAACGAGTAGGCCGGAACGCCGCTGACTTGGGCGAATATGTTGTAGTCCAGCGAGGCCGTCATAAATGCGATGCCGGCTCGATCCGCCAAAGACTGCGTGGCGGATCCCGGAAGGTGCAGCTGCTGGTCCGCGCCTCCATAGGACGATAGCCCGGTTATGGCGCTGCCGTCGGCCGTGCCCGTGACGCCTGTCACTAGATAGTCGTCCCCGCCCAGCGACGAGGCGGTGAATTGGCCGGACGCGGCGTCGTTGTTGCCAGCCGATAAGATGCTGAAATCGAAGACTGCGGCGCTCGCTGACGTCGCCAGCATCGCCAAGCCCACGGCCGCAGACGCCAGTCCCAACAGACGTAGTCTTCTCATGTCACATCCTTCCAATCGCCAAGGAGAGCGAGAGTCTCAGCATTGGTTAATGCCGCGATCGAGACGAGTCGAGTCGGCTCGCGCTCAACCACCGAGGATTGCCTGATTTGAAGCAGTGCAGCCCCCCGCAAGCCATAACGGACGCGCCTCCAGGCGCCCAACAAGACCGCGCGGTGTTACGCATCGACCGGTGTCAGGAACGTGCGTTCTTCGGAGAAGATGAAGCGCTTCTGCACCGCGTCGCCGAAGTTGGCGGCGCCGGCGGGGTCGGCCTTGATGCGGGCGCGGTAGGTTTCGTAGGCGGCCAGGCTGTCGAAGCCGATCAGCGCCCAGGCGACATTGTTGGTCCCCTCGTGCGGCAGGAAATAGCCCAGGCACTCGCCGCCGCAGGCCGGGATGATGGTCAGCCAGTTGCGGGCGTAGGCCTCGAAGGCGTCCCGCTGGAACGGGTCGATGACGTAGCGGATCTGGCAGACGAGGCTCATGGGGTTCTCCGGTTGGCGACGGCTCTGTAGCCGCGCCGCGGTCCGGGATGCTTCGGCCTGCATCGAACCATCCTCGGTGGCCGAGGGACCTCGCGAGGCGTAGATTCCAGTCATGAGAGAAGGTCCCGACACCGCCCGCATCGGCGCCCTGCTGGGCGATCCGGCGCGCATCCAGATCCTGACCGCGCTGATGGGCGGTCAGGCGCTGACCGCCAGCGAACTGGCCCGCGAGGCCGGCGTCACCCCGCAGACCGCCTCGTCGCACCTGGCCAAGCTGGTGGGTGGCGCGCTGCTCACGCCGCGCAAGCAGGGCCGCTGCGTCTACTTCGCGCTGGCCGGCCACGAGGTCGCCGAGATGATGGAGCAGCTCGACCGGCTGGCGATCAGCGCCGGCCACCGCCGCACTCGCCCAGGCCCGAAGGACCCGGCGATGCGCCGCGCCCGGGTCTGCTACGACCATCTGGCCGGCGAGCTGGCGGTGGCGATGCTGGACAGCCTCGTGGCGCGCGGCGTCATCGAAGACCGCGGCGGCGCGCTCAGCCTGACCGAGGCCGGGCGCGGCTTCGTCGAGGACCTGGGCGTGGCGCCCGAGGCCCTGCGCGCCACCCGCCGCCCGGTCTGCAAAGCCTGCCTCGACTGGAGCGAACGCCGCAGCCACCTCGCCGGCGCCCTGGGCAAGGGCCTGCTGGACCAGGTGTTCGCCAAGGGCTGGGCGCGGCGGCTGGAGGGCGGGCGGGTGGTGGCGTTCAATGCCGCGGGATTGGCCGCGTTCGAGCGAACGTTCGGGCTGGCGGCGCTCGCGGCCTAGGTAACCTCCCTACCAACCCACCATGCCATCCCGGCCGCAACCGCTTGGCGGGTGACGCCGTCGCTCGCTCTCCGTAGCCCTCTCCCCGACCGGAGGTTGGGGAGAGGTGAGGTGAGGGGATCGTGCCGACACTGCTGAGCCTGACGGCGCTGGCGCGCGCTCGACGCTGCGCGCCGAGCCCCCTCACCTGACCTCTCCCCGCCCCGCGGGGAGAGGGATACCCTTCGTCGCAGGCCGCAACCGCTTGGCGGGTGAAGCCGCCGCTCGCTCTCCGTAGCCCTCTCCCCGACCGGAGGTTGGGGAGAGGGCTACTCGTCGGCGGAGCCGAACGACGCGACCGCAGCCTCAGTGTGGCGCGGTCTCGGTGGGCGCCCCAGCATCGCCCCCCGCCGACTGCGGCGCGGGCGAAGCGTCGGGCGGGGTGCCAGGAGCCGGCGCTGGCGCGGAGTCGGCCGGCGGTGAGGTGGCTGGGGGCGTCACTGGCGCGCTCGGATCGGCCGACGCCGGCGCGGACGTGTCAGTGCTCGGAGTCGCTGGCGCGTCGGTCGCGGCGGGCGGCGGCGGCGGGGCGGTGTTGTAGTTCAGCGCCTTGCCGAAGAGGAGCGAGCGCTGGGTGAGCTCCTTGGCGTTGGAGTCGCAGCGGTCGGGCAGCGCCCACAGCATCCAGGCGCGGGCCAGTTCGCGGCGGGTCTTACCCTCCGCCATAACCCAGATGCCGCGCCCTTTCTTGATCGAGGCGAGGCCCTGCTCGGAGATCGGCCGGGGGCTGGCCTTCTCGGCCTCGGTCACCGACGTGCCCAGCAGCTTCAGCTCGGCTCGCGCGGCCTCCATGTCGGAATGGTAGGGCTGGTCCTCGACCACAGACGTGCCGAACATCCGGTCCATGTCCTTCAGGTCCGGCTTCACCTGTTCGTAGATGGTCAGGTACTCGTCGAGCGCGCCGTAGCACCAGGCCGAGAGCTGGTAGCTGTCGGTGGGGGCGCTGGCGGGCAGCGGCTCGCCCTCGCCGCCTTGGTCGGCCGGCGGCGGGGTGTCGGTCAGCAGCAGCGAAAGCGCGAGAACGAGGGCGGGGGTCATACGCTCGGGGCTCCGAGGGAGGGGCGGGGCGCGGGCGGCGCCGCACCGAACCCACCGCCCCCCGGGGTCTCGATCTCGATGGCGTCGCCCGGCCGCACGGTGATCGAAAAGCAGCCAGGGAGTTCCTTTACCGCGCCCGACGCCGCGATCAACCTCTGACGTCCCGCCGCCCCATCGCCGCCGCCGGCCAGACCCCGCGGCGCATGACCCCGCCGGGTCGAGAGCAGCGCCGCCTCCATCGGGGCGAGGAACGTCAGCCGCCGCCGCACCCCGTCGCCGCCGGGATGTGCGCCGTCGCCGCCCGAACCACGCCGCACCTCGAACGCCTCCAGCCGCATCGGGAACCGGCGCTCGAGGATCTCCGGGTCGGTCAGCCGCGAGTTGGTCATGTGGGTGTGGACCGCGCTGGCGCCCGCCGCGCGGTGGGTGGCCCCGGCGCCGCCGCAGAGGGTCTCGTAGTACTGCCGGTCGTCGTCGCCGAAGGTGAAGTTGTTCATGCTGCCTTGCGAGTTGGCCATCACCCCCAGCGCCGCGAAGAGCGCGTCGACCACGTGCTGGCTGGTCTCGACGTTGCCGGCGACGACCGCGGCCGGCGGACGCGGGTTCAGCATCGAGCCTGCAGGCACGACGATCCGCAGCGGGGTCAGGCAGCCGGCGTTCAGCGGAATGTCGTCGTCGACCAGGCAGCGGAACACATAGAGCGCCGCGGCGTCGACCACCGAGGCGGGAGCGTTGAAGTTGGAGCCGAGCTCGGCGCTGGACCCGGTGAAGTCGAGCACCGCCTCGCCGCGCACGGCGTCGACGGTGACCCGCACCACGATCTCGCCGCCGCCATCCATCGGCACGCGCGCTTCGCCATCGCTGAGCGCCCCGATCGTGCGGCGGACGGCCGCCTCGGCGTTGGCCTGGACGAAGCCCATGTAGCGGGCGACCTCGGCGCCGCCGTGTCGCTCGATCAGCGCCGCGACCGCCGCCGCGCCGGCCTGGCAGGCGGCGATCTGCGCCTTCAGGTCGGCGATGTTGCGATCGGGCGCCCGCGCCGGCCACTGGCCCGACGCCAGCGCGGCGCGGGTCTCGGCCTCAAGGAAGTCGCCGCCGCGCATGATCGGCAGCGCGTCCAGCATCACGCCTTCCTCGTCGATGGTGTGCGAGAACGGCGGCATCGAGCCGGGCTGGATGCCGCCCACGTCGGCGTGGTGGCCGCGGGCGGCGACGAAGAACGCGGGGGTCGCCGCGCCGCCGAACACTGGCATCACCACGGTGATGTCCGGCAGGTGGGTGCCGCCGGCGTAGGGGCTGTTGAGCGCGAACGCCTCGCCGGGGTGCAGCGCCGGATGGCGAACGGTGACGGCGCGCACGCTGGCCCCCATCGACCCCAGGTGCACCGGCATGTGCGGCGCGTTGGCCACGAGCCCGCCCTCGGCGTCGAACAGCGCGCAGGAGAAGTCGAGCCGCTCCTTGATGTTGACCGAGTGCGCGGTCCGCTCCAGCGCCGCGCCCATGGCCTCGGCAATGCCCATGAAGCGGCGATTGTAGAGCTCGAGAGTGACGGGGTCGGCGGTGGTGGCCGGATCTGCGTTCGGCCTCGCCTCGCCGGCCTTGCGCACGAGCCGAACCATCCCGTCCTCGTCTTCGCTCGCCGACCAACCCGGTGCGACCCAGATTTGCGTGTCAGTTCGGATGATGAGACCCTCGCCCCCCGGAGGGGCAGGGGCAGGGGGTGGGGGGACGCGACGGCTTGGCTCGGACGCGCCAGAGAGCGGCGAGAGCCCCCCACCCCCAACCCCTCCCCTCAAGGGGGAGGGGGCAGGGGGGGGGGGGCTCGCGAAGCCGGGCTGTGACTCGACGGTTGGCGCCCATGAATGTGGCG
>DASXOP010000059.1:0-7722 GCA_036494265.1 Caulobacteraceae bacterium
GCGCGCGGTGACGGTGGGGGCGCGAGGCTGTCGAACCATGCAGGGTTCAATTCATCTTGATCTAGAACAAAACATGAACTACATGTGCCAAGGAGACCGGCGCCGCGCGTTTCGCCGAGCATGACGCGATCGGGGGTAAGAGATGGGTGGGATCAACATTTATTGCGGCTCGTTCGAAGGCGAGGACAAGTCGGGCTCGCCGTTCCAGGCGGTCTTGGCGGCCATGGACAAGATGGCGTCGGCGCCGGAGCGGTCGATCATCGCTCGGATCCTGGCGGCCATGCCGCAGGAGGACGATCACCTGCTGATCGCGCCGGACGACGCGCGAGCCTTGGCGCCGCTGTTGCGCCGCTACGCCGCGCAGATCGACGGTCAGCTAGCTAGCCCTGGCGATCCGTTCGACCAGATGACCAGGGACGAGCGCGCGTCCCCCGACCGAATAACCGAACTGCAGTACGGAGAGAGCGTCGGCTGGCTCGCCTACTGCGCGCAGGACCTGCTGCAGGCGTTCGAGACCGCCGTCGCCGAGCAGGAGGAGGTCGCGCTCGTCTGGTAACCAACCCGATGCGCGCAAGAGCGTTTCGCAGCGCGGGGTTATGCGGCCGCCGCCCGAACCGGCTCGTAGTTAAGGATCGGGGCCAGCCAGCGTTCGGCCTTGGCCAGGGTCCAGCCTTTGCGGCGGGCGTAGTCTTCGGCCTGGTCGCGTTCGATCTTGCCGACGCCGAAGTAGTGGGCGGCGGGATTGGCGAAGTAGAGGCCGGAGACCGACGCGGGCGGGCCCATCGCGTAGCTCTCGGTAAGCTCGATGCCGGTCTGTGCGGTCGCGTCCAGCAGATCGAACAGCACCGCCTTTTCGGTGTGGTCGGGCTGCGAGGGGTAGCCAGGGGCAGGGCGGATGCCGACGTATTTCTCGCCGATCAGGGTGTCGAGATCGAAGCCTCCGTCCGGCGCATAGCCCCAAAGTTCGGTGCGCACGCGGTGGTGCAGCGCCTCGGCGAAGGCCTCGGCCAGCCGGTCGGCCAGCGCGGTGGCGAGGATGGCGTTGTAGTCGTCGCCGGCGGCCTTGTACTTCGCGGCGATCTCCAGCTCGCCAAGACCGGCGGTGACCGCGAAGCCGCCGATGTAGTCGACCGGGCCGTCGCTGGGGGCGATGAAGTCGGCCAGCGCCAGGTTTGGCCGGCCGGGCTGCTTGGACATCTGCTGGCGCAGGGTGGCGAGGCGGGCGCGTTCGGCGGTGCGGGTCTCGTCGGTCCAGATCACGATGTCGTCGCCGTCGGCGTTGGCGGGCCAGAAGCCGACGACGCCGCGCGCTTCGAACCAGCGCTCGGCGACGATCTTGGCCAGCATCTCCTTGGCGTCGGCGAAGAGCGAGCGCGCCGCTTCGCCGACGACGTCGTCCTCGAGGATCATCGGATAGCGGCCGGCGAGCTCCCAGGTCTGGAAGAACGGGGTCCAGTCGATATAGCGGGCGAGATCGGCGAGGTCGTAGGGGCCGAAGGCGCGAGTTCCAAGGAAGCTCGGCTTCGGCGGCGCGTAGAGCTGCCAGTCGGGACGGAAGGCGTTGGCGCGGGCGGCGGCCAGAGGCGTACGCACCTTGGCCTCCTGGCTGCGGGTGAACTGCTCGCGGATGCGGACATATTCGTCGCGGGTCTCGGCCTCGGCCTTGGGCCGCTCGGTCGGCGACATCAGACCGGAGACGACGCCGACAGCGCGGCTGGCGTCGGTGACGTAGGTGGTCGAGCCGCGGTGGTAGGCCGGCTCGATCTTGACCGCGGTGTGGGTGCGGCTGGTGGTGGCGCCGCCGATCAAGAGCGGGATCGACATGCCGCGCCGCTCCATCTCGCCGGCGACGAACACCATCTCGTCGAGCGAGGGCGTGATCAGGCCGGAGAGGCCGACGATGTCGACCTTCTGCTTGACCGCTTCGTCGAGGATGCGGTCAGCCGGCACCATCACCCCGAGGTCGATCACCTCGTAGTCGTTGCACTGCAGCACGACGCCGACGATGTTCTTGCCGATGTCGTGGACGTCGCCCTTCACCGTAGCCATCAGCACCTTGCCGGCGGCGACGTGCGGCTTGCCCTCGTTCTCGGCCTCCATGAACGGCATCAGGTAGGCGACCGCCTGCTTCATCACCCGGGCCGACTTGACCACCTGCGGCAGGAACATCTTGCCGGCGCCGAAGAGGTCGCCGACGACGTTCATGCCCGACATCAGCGGGCCCTCGATCACCTCGAGCGGCTTGGATGCCGCGAGCCGCGCTTCCTCGGTGTCGGCGTCGATGAAGTCGGTGATGCCACGGACCAGGGCGTGGCTCAGTCGCTCGGACACCGTGCCGCTGCGCCAGGCCGCGTCGGCCGGCTTCTCGGCCACAGCGCCCACCTTGTAGCGCGGCGCCATGTCGACCAGGCGCTCGGTGGAGTCGGCCCGGCGATTGAGGATGACGTCCTCGACCGCTTCGCGCAGCGCCGGATCGATCTGGTCGTACACTGGCAGCTCGCCGGCGTTGACGATGCCCATGTCCATGCCGGCGGCGATGGCGTGGTAGAGGAATACCGAGTGCATCGCCTGGCGCACCGGCTCGTTGCCGCGGAAGCCGAACGAGATGTTGGAGACGCCGCCAGAGATGCGCGCATAGGGCAGCTGCTGCTTGATCGCCCGCGTCGCCTCGATGAAGTCGACCGCGTAGTTGTTGTGTTCCTCGAGACCGGTGGCGACGGCAAAGATATTGGGGTCGAAGATGACGTCTTCCGGCGGGAAGCCGATCTCTTCGGTGAGCAGCTTGTAGGCGCGGGCGCAGATCTCGACCTTGCGCTCACGCGTGTCTGCCTGGCCGACCTCGTCGAAGGCCATCACGACCACAGCAGCGCCATAGCGCAGGCACTTGCGGGCCTGGTCGAGGAACTTGGCCTCGCCTTCCTTCATGCTGATCGAGTTGACGATCGCCTTGCCCTGCACGCACTTCAGTCCGGCCTCGATCACCTCCCACTTCGAGCTATCGATCATGATCGGCACGCGGGCGATGTCGGGCTCGGCGGCGATCAGGTTGAGGAAGGTGACCATGGCCTTGGGACTGTCGAGCAGCCCCTCGTCCATGTTGACGTCGAGCACCTGCGCCCCGGCCTCGACCTGCTGGCGCGCGACCGAGAGCGCCGCCGGATAGTCGGCGTTGGCGACCAGCTTACGGAAGCGCGCCGAGCCGGTGACGTTGGTGCGCTCGCCGATATTGACGAAGAGGGGACGGGTCATGCGTTACAGCGCCAGCAGCTGGCGGACACGGTCGCTCGGGCCGCTCGGGCCGAACGGGCTGACCACCTGTAGTTCTCGAAATTTGAGCCCGTCGGCCATGTCCTCGCTGATCATCGTTCTGACGCCGACAGCCTCGGCAGCCGCGAGCAAAAGCGCATCCCAGTAGCTCAGGCGCCCGCCGAAGGCTTCGCCTAACGCGCAATCGACGGCCGCTTCGTCGTAGGCGAACGTCGGGAAGCTGACGAAAATCTTCCGCGCGTACTCGAAGGCGGTCGCACTCGGTGTTCGCAGTCGTCGACGCAGCACGTTCTGCAACTCGCCGACGACCTGTAGACCAACCGCAGCCTGGACCTCGCCCATAGCTTCGACAATCGCCTTAGCCGCGATGTGTTTGGCCGGCTCGCGAGGATCCATGGCGTAGACGAAGAGGTTGGTGTCGCCGCTGATCATTCGCGGTCGTAGAGCTCGTCTCTGGGACCGTACGGGCCCTCCGACCGATAGCCGAGCTTGGCGAAGTCGAGAAACGATCGCAGCGCCGCCCTGCGCTCCTCCTCGGTCTTGCCGAGCGGGGGAAACAGGAGCCGCGAGCGAGCTTCGTCCGGCGCGGTTTCGGAGACGCCGCCCCGCGCTTCCAGCGCACGGAGCGAGACCGCCTCGCCCCGGCGTCGTTTGTAAAGCGAGCGCCAGACCACCTGCATCGCCCCGATCGGACGGATCCCCGGCGTGGTCCGGCCATCCGCCCCATCGTCCATCTTGCGCCAGACGCCCCGGACGCCGTCGACTTCCAGCTCGATCGTCTCGCCGGCCCATAGAGCGTGGATGCGCCCTGTCAGCTCCGGGTCGCCGTGGATGTGCTTCGTCCAGATGACGAAATCCGAAATCGTGGTGGTGGCCATCGCTGCAACCTTGCGCCGAAGTCGGAACGCTAGGCTTCGCACCAGCAGTCGTCAACAACCCCGGACTACCCCCGGAACAAACAGATAACCTCATGCGAGTTCGAACGCTTCCAGGCCGGCGAGGCGCATCGCCGTGGGGCGTTCCGGCAGGGCGCGGGGCGGCAGGCCGGCGACGTCGTGGGCGATGTGGCGGATGTGATCAGGCGTGGTGCCGCAGCAGCCGCCGAGGATGTTGACGATGCCGCTCTTGGCCCACTCTTCGAGCGAGCAGGCGGTCTCATGCGGACCCTCGTCGTACTCGCCCATGGCGTTGGGCAGACCAGCGTTGGGGTAGGCGGCGACCAGCGTGTCAGCAATGCGAGCGAGCTCGGCGATGTGGGGCCGCATTAGGTCGGCGCCCAGCGCGCAGTTGAGGCCGATCGCGAACGGCTTGGCATGGCGCACCGAGTTCCAGAACGCCTCGACCGTCTGGCCCGAGAGCGTGCGGCCGGAGCGGTCGGTGATGGTGCCGGAGATCCAGATCGGCAGCGGCTCGCGGCCCTCGTCATCGAGGTCCATGATCGCCTTGATCGCAGCCTTGCAGTTCAGCGTGTCGGTGATGGTCTCGATCAGGAAGAGATCGACCCCGCCTTCGTGCAGCGCCTGCGCCTGTTCGCGATAGGCGGCATAGACCTGGTCGAAGGTGACCTTGCGCGCGCCGGGATCGTTTACGTCCGACGACATCGACAGCATCACGTTGAGCGGCCCGATCGAGCCGGCGACGAAGCGCGGTTTCGCCGGCTGCTTCTCGGTCCAGCGGTCGGCGACTTCGCGGGCCAGACGGGCGCCTTCAAGGTTGATGTCACGCACCGCGCTCTGCAGTGCGTAGTCGGCCTGGGCGATCGAGGTGGCCGAGAAGGTGTTGGTCTCGCTGATGTCGGCGCCGGCGGCGTAGTACTGGTCGTGCAGGTCGGCGATGATGTCCGGGCGGGTGAGGCACAGGATGTCGTTGTCGCCCTTCAGTTGCACGGCGTGGTCCGCGAACCGCGCGCCGCGGAAGTCGGCCTCCACGAGCCCGCGGCGCTGGATCATCACCCCCCAGGAGCCATCGAGCATCAGGATGCGCTCACGAGCGGCGGACTTGAGGGCGGCGACGCGGTCTTGACGGTCCATCAGGCGGTCTCCCGCACGCCAAGCACCCGGCAGATCGCCACGGTCAGCTCGGCGCGGTTCAGCGTGTAGAAGTGGAACTCGTCGAAACCCTCTTCCTGCAGCTTGGCGCACATTTCGGCCGCCACCGAGGCGGCGACCAAGCGGCGGGTGACCGGGTCGTCGTCGAGCCCTTCGAAATGGTTGGCGAGCCAGGCCGGCACCGGAACGCGCATCGGCTTCGACATCCGCACTACGCCGGCGAAATTCGACACCGGCATGATGCCGGGGACCAGCGGAATGACGATGCCGGCGGCGCGCACAGCGTCTCGGAAGCGTAGGAAGCCGTCGACGTCGAAGAAATGGTCGGAGAGCGCGCGCGTGGCGCCGGCGTCGACTTTGGCCTTCAGCACGTCCAGCTCTCGCTGCAGGGTGCCGCTCTCAGGGTGGATCTGCGGGTGAAAGCCCACCGACACCTCGAAGGGCGCCACGGCGAGGACGCCGCGGGTGAGTTCGGTGGCGTTGGCATAGCCGTCGGCGCGCGGCGTGTAGACGCCGCCGAGCTGCCCGGGCGGATCGCCGCGCAGGGCCACGATGTGCCGTACGCCGCCGTCCCAGTAGGCCTGCACCACCTCGTCAACTTCGGCGCGGCTGGCGTTGACGCAGGTGAGGTGCGCGGCGGGCGTCAGAGTAGTTTCGGCCAGCATGCGGGTGACTGTGCGGTGGGTGCGGTCGCGGGTCGAGCCGCCGGCGCCGTAGGTGACCGAGACGAATTCGGGCTTCAGCGGCTCCAGGCGGCGGATCGCCTTCCAGAGGGTTTCCTCGGCCTCGGGCGTGGCTGGCGGACCGAATTCGAAGGAGATCTTGGGACGCCGGTCGGCGCGGCCGCCGGCGCGGGCGATCGGGCCAAGGGCGGAGACGGGGGCGTTCATGCGACCCTCCTGATGCGGTCGGCGGTGTGGCGAGCAACCCAGATCTTGACCGTCAGTCCACCAGCGCCAGCGGGTGGCAGGGTGAGCGCGGTGACCTCGCCCAGGCCTGCGGCGTCGGCCCAGCGCTCGATCTCGTTGTCGAAGAAGCCGAGCCGGCGATGGCGGTGCTCGGCGCGCAGGAACTCCAGGTCGTGCGGGGCGAAATCGACGATCAGCAGCCGCCCGCCCGGCGCCACCAGCCGCGCGGCCTCGGCCACGGCGGCGGCAGGCTCGCCGAGATAGTGCAGCACCTGGTGGGCGACCACGAGGTCCGCCTCGCCGTCGGCGAGGCCGACGCTCAGGATGTCGCCGTGGCGAAGCTCGCAGGTCCCGAGCCCGGCGCTGGCGACATTCGCCCTGGCGACGTTGAGCATCTGACGCGAGAGATCGAGCCCGACGGCGCTGCGAGCGCGACCGCCCAGCAGGGTGAGCATCCGGCCTGTGCCGGTGCCGAGGTCGACCAGACGGCGGAACGGACCGTCGCCGGCCGCTTCCAGGATCGCAGCCTCGACCGCGGCCTCGGAGACGTAAAGCGAGCGGATCTCGTCCCACTGGCCAGCGTTGTCGGCGAAATAGGCAGCTGCCTGACCGGCGCGCTCGGCGGCGACGCCCTCTAGCCGCTCGGCGTCACGCAGCAGCGTGGCGTCGTTGGGTGAAATCAGAGATAGCGCCGTGTCGAGCAGGTCGCGCACCGGTCCCGCGCCGGCCAGGCGGTAGAACACCCAGGCGCCGTCCGGAAACCGCTCGACGAGGCCGGCTTCGGCCAGCACCTTCAGATGTCGCGACACGCGTGGCTGACTCTGGCCCAGGATGCGGGTCAACTCCAGCACCGCCAGCTCCTCGCGGCCGAGCAGCGCAAGGATGCGCAGCCGAGTGGCTTCTCCCGCCGCGCGCAGCACCTCTACGGTTTGGTCCGACGTGATCGGCATTGGATATAAAGATATCTTTATGTCTGCCCTGTCAAGCGAAGCGCGTACCGCCGACCTGAGGATCGGGGTGGAGGATCGAGGCTGCTTGGGAGCGTCGCGGGCGAGCTGGCGACCAGCGCGACCCTACTCATATGGGGTTGAAATAGTTGAGTTCAAGAATTGGCAGACTTGGCCTTGGCGGCGTATTCCTCCGCCCGTCGCAAACCATCTTCATCCCCTTCCCCGACTCCGTTTGGAGGCCGGAGCGTCGTGCGCGTGCGTATTTTCTCCGAAACAACATTTAGGAACTTCATTGAACCTCACCTGCCAAGCCGATCTCTCCCCCACCGCTGAACTCCACCGGGCCAAGCCCGTCCGTCTGTCGTCCCTCCTCAACCAAGGGCGAACGCCCAGGTCCGCATCAGGCCTGACCCGCTTCGCCGACAATGTCCGCCGCAGCGCCTCGACGCTCGAGACGCCCGCCACGGTCGCCTGGACCATCGTTCCATTGTTCGTCGCCGCGGCCCTCGCCGCGTCCATGTAGTCGCCTGACTTGAGTAAGGCGCGCCG
>DASXOP010000060.1:0-143738 GCA_036494265.1 Caulobacteraceae bacterium
CCAAACGCCGCGCCAGGAACGCAAGCTTCTCTTCCGCGACAATAGCCCGTCTCCACATCGGCAAAGGTCCTCCCTGCCGACCAAGAAACTGTCACCCATGTGACCAGTCTACTTCGTCACCTATCTGACAGGTTCGGACCCGTCAGAGCCCCTTCCCCCTCGCGGGGAAGGGGTTGGGGATGGGGGTGTGTGCTGGAAGTCGGCGGTCGTCTGGGCGGCTTAGTCGGCGAGCAGCGAGCTCACACCCCCACCCCCTGCCCCCGCCCCGCAGGGGGGCGGGGGTTCTCGGTGAGCGGCGTCGCGCCGGTTCCGCCGTAGATCCTCGGGGTTTCGCCGCCGGGGACGGGGGCCAGGCCGCGGCGGGCGCGGACTTCGTTGATGGTGGCCGAGCCGTTGCGAAGCGAACGGTCGTCGATTTCGGACTGGGCGGCGGCGTCGACCTCGGCGGCGTCGGACCAGGTGAACTCCAGGTCGGTCTCGCCGAACTCGGTCTCGTTGACATCGTCGATCAGGCGTTTGACCCAGAGCTTCAGCGGCGCAAGGCCCTCCTCCAAGCTGCGGTCCTGGTCCTCACCGGCGGTGGCGCGGTTCATCTGGCGCACGAACGGGGTCGGCGGCAGCGAGAAGGCGAAGGCGACGATGCGCGAGAGCCACTCGTCGAAGTCGTCCTTCAGCGGCGGGTCCTTCAGCGACTGGTAGGTCGCGCCGGCGGGGGTCCAAATCAGCTTGGCGCGCTCGGCGGCCTGGCCGGCGAGCTGGGTGTTGAGCCAGAGCTGCAGCTCGCGGATCTGGCTCGGGCCCCAGCCTTCGGGGGCGGAGAGGAAGCCGAGCGGGGCGTTACCCTCGGTAAAATACGCCAGCTGGGCGGCCTGGCGGTTGATGATCGTCTGGATGGTGACGACGATCTGCTCGACCGGCGAGAAGCCGAGCACATGGTTCGGGCGCCGATTGCGCGGCGCGTAGAGCAGGTCGGCGGTGGTGAGGGCGGCCCACACGCGGCCCTTGATGATCTGCTGGTAGGCCGGCGAAGGCGGGACCGGCGTGCGGCCAGTCTCGTCGACCAGCACCTTTATGGTGTCGCCCGGCACGACGTCGAGGCCGATCAGCCGCCCTGCCCGGTCACGCCGCTTCTCGAACGCCGGTGCGTCGATGGCGAGCAGGTCCTCAATGGCGAGGCGCAACCAGCCAGCGAAGGCATGGACGCCGTCCGGCCGGCGCCAGAACCGAGTGAGGGTCTGGATGCGGGCCTGCACCGCGGGCGTCGGCGCGGCGCCGTCGCGCGGATTGATGCGCCAATGCAGCGTCTCGAGCTGGTCCTTCCTGGTCTCGATCGCGAGCCGGATCAGCTCGACATTGGCGAAGGCGCGCAGGTGGGCGAAGCCGAAAGCCTCGGCCGACCGGGGCGTCATGATGGAGTTTACGCCAACCGGAAAGTCCCAGACCCGCACCGGCTCCTGCTCCGGCGGCGCGAGCGGCTGGCCGGGCGAGAAGATCGCATTGCTGGCGCGCGGACCAAGAGGCCCGTAGCGTGTCTGCCAACTGAGCGACGTGCGATATCCGCCGGTGGGGGGGCATAGGGGCCTCCTTTCCTTCTCCCCTTGCGGGAGAAGGTGGCCGCGAAGCGGTCGGATGAGGGGTCACGATGAGGTACGAGTTTGCCTAAGGCGCTAGACTTAGAGCTTTGGTCGACCCCTCATCCGTCGGCTCCGCCGACACCTTCTCCCGCAGGGGGAGAAGGGATTCGCCCCGCCATCTCCTCCCTCGCCCACTCCAGGAACCCCGCGCTCGCCAGCTTGGTCTGGTGGGCGCCGAAGGCGCGGCTGGTAGCGTCGGCGTCGTCGTCGTGGGGGGCGGTGGGGAAGGACTCCAGCGAGGCGAACCAGGTCTCGTTCCAAGGGCCGCGCAGGACGCTGACGTTGCCGGCTTCGGCCTGGGCGCTGAAGGGGTTGAAGCGGGTGACCTTGTCGCCGCTCTCGGGGGTGGCGCGGACGGTGAAGCCTTCAAGGGCGCGGATCAGAGCAGCGGCCTGGGATTTGCCGGCCTGGCCGGGGTCTTGCGGCAGCGCGACCTCGACACTCTCGCCATCCTCGGCGGCGGTGTTGGCGAGGAAGCGCTCGACCCCGGCAGGGGTGGCGCGGATACGGCGGTGATCGAGCACCCAATACCTCCCATCGGCGCTGCGGCCGAGTTTGACGCCGCTGGTCCAGTCCGGGTCGTTGGTCTCGGTCTTCGGCGTGGCGGCGAGATCCCAGCCGCGCTTGACGACGAGGCCGGCGGGGATGGCGCCCACCACCTGGCACCAGGCGCGGTTGAAGAGCAGCCCGGCAGCGGGGCGGATCTTCCAGTTGCCGAAGAGGAGCCGCTCGCGCTCGACCCTGGGGAGGGCCAGAAGCTTCGAGCGATACTCCGGATCGGCTCGCATGAGAGCCTTGTTGTCCTGCAGTCTCGCGGCCACGAACGTCAGGGAACGCGGGATAAGGTCCGGGTACTGACGACGTAGATGCGTCTTATGGCTTGACCACTCGAGCCGGTCGCCGACTCGGACGAACCAGCGCAGCTTGCCGGAGCGCCGGCGGATCGGAAGACCGGACTCCTGGTCGATCCACCATCCAACCAACTCGGCGACCCAACTGTCCGCGTCCGGATTGCAGGTCGCGCGGATGTAAGGAGCGATGGCGCCGAGCGATCGGTTGCGGGCCGTCATGTGCCAAAATTGGGCCGCCGAGAAGTGAGTCAGCTCGTCGAAGCAGATCAGCGGCAGCTGCGCGCCTTGCCATTCGAGCACGGTCTTGTCGTGTTCGAGGTGAGCGAATTTGACCTTCATTCCGGACGGGAAACGCCACTCCAGCGTGGCGGTGAACGCCTGTCCCCCGAGGTCCGCATAGAGCTTGAAGCTCTCGTCCCATAGTCCGCCGGGGTTGCGAACTTGAACTGTCGTCCGTCGGAAGAACACGGTCGAGAAGTCGGGTTCGTTCTGGTGCCGAAGCGGCTCCAGTAGGAGCGCCCAGGTCTTGCCGCCGCCGGCCGCGCCGCCATAGATCGCGATGTCAGCTTCGGTCTCGAAGAACTTGGTTTGCGGACCGGCCTGTGGCTCGAAGAGTGGTTCGCTCGGAGCGCTTTCAGCTGGCGGTGCGGTCAG
The DNA here is from genome assembly GCA_036494265.1 of Caulobacteraceae bacterium. Classification (GTDB taxonomy): domain Bacteria; phylum Pseudomonadota; class Alphaproteobacteria; order Caulobacterales; family Caulobacteraceae; genus Acaudatibacter. Next base: position 3,140 of record DASXOP010000060.1, read on the forward strand.
GCCGGCGCTTGCGGCCGTTGTCGGGGATGTTGACGCGGGCTCGGATGACGGGTTGGCCGGCCGGCTTTTCTTCGATGGGGCGCGAGGTATGGCCGGCCCTCCCAAACAGCTGGGTCATCGCTTTCGACCAAATGCCAATGTGGAAGGTCTCACCCGTGACCATTGCGCGCCACGCTTTGCCTTCCCACCATGCCCTGGCGATGGTCTGGGCATCGGCGAGCGCTACCGTGAAGTCTCGGTCGGCCGCCGCCCATGCCGCGAAGTCCTCAAGCGAGACGCTGAGTTCGACGGCGATAAGGGCAGGCGTGCGGCCTGCGCCGGCGAGCTCGATCACTCGCGCCGCGTAGTCTGGATGATAAGGGCGGGAGGGAAACATTGGCACGCCAGCTCCGTCGTGAGGGGGTGGGGCTGGCCGGGGCGCTATTCGTCCGACACCCAAAGTAACACCACAAACGCGTTTGAATCGCAAGCTTGAAGTTGGGGCGGGGAAGGATTTCTGATTGGCGGTGACGTAACCATCGGACGCGTCTTGCGAAATAGCGATCATGATCCCCTCCCCGCTCCGCCTGGCTGGCCTCCTATCCCTCGCCATCCTCGGTGGCTGCTCCGCTCAGGCCGGGCCGCGGCCGGTGGTGGTGGAGCTGTTCCAGAGCCAGGGCTGTTCGTCGTGCCCGCCGGCCAACGCCAACCTGGCCAAGGTGGCCGACCGGCCGGACGTGATCGCGCTGAACTTCTCGGTGACCTACTGGGACGGCCCGGGTTGGAACGACACCTTCGCGCAGCCGAAGTTCACCGCCCGCCAGTGGGACTACGCCCACGCCCTGCACCACGACAACGTCTTCACTCCCCAGATCGTGGTCGACGGCCGGCGCGATGGGGTGGGCGCCGATCCTGGCGACTTCGGCCGACTGATCACTCCGCCGGCCGCAGTGGCCGGTCCGACGGTGAGCCTGGCGGCCGGGTCGGTGACGATCGGCGCCGGGGCCACGCCGGTCGGCGGCGCCGACGTCTGGCTGGCCAGGTACGATCCCAGGGTGCTGAACGTTCCGATCCGCGGCGGCGAGAACGGTGGCCGCACCTTGCCGCACAAGGACATCGTTCGCGAGTTCGTGCGGATCGGCGGCTGGAACGGCGCGGCTGAGACCCTGGCGCTGCCAGCGGCGAGGGAGTCAGGGCTGGCTACGGCGATCCTGGTCCAGACGGCGAAGGCGGGCCCGATCCTTGCGGCGGCGAAAGGGTGACGTGGACGGGTTCTAAGAGGCCACGGAAAACACGGAAAGCACGGACGGGCGGCTCTGACGGCGGCCCGACGACATGCGTCGAGTATTCCGTGTTTGCCGTGTTTTCCGTGGAAACCTGAGTCCGGGGCCGAGCTCGGAAAGGGCGGATATTGGCGTCGCCCTAGCGGCTCTCCCTGGCCGCCTTACGGCTCTCGGTGGCGAGGATCAGGGCATCCACCAGGTGGCGGCGGGTGGTGCGGGGGTCGGTCCTCAGCGTGATCGCCGTGGCGCGGATGGTCAGGTCGAGGCCGCAGATGCGGTCGAGCATGGCGACCTGGGCCGAGGTGAGGTCGGCGCGGAACGTGCGGAGGATCTCGCCGGCCGCGAAGACGGCGTCCTGCGGGCCGGCGCTGGCCCGCGTCGGGGAACGCCCGGAGATCGGGGCGAGGTTGCGCTGCGGGGTGGTGAGCGCCGAAGCAGTCTCGAACGCCCAGCGGTAGGTCTTGCCGGTCTCGTAGAGCGCCTCGCCCTTGAGCCGACCGCCGTCGAGATCACCGCGCTCGAAGGCGAGCTGCAGGCCGCCGCGGCTGGCGATGCGGACCCGGGCGTGGGTCTCCTGACGATAGAGCGGCAGGCCGCGGCGGACGATCCGGGCGCCGTGTTCGTCGGTGAGCGGGACGGCGATGCGGACCGTCTCGGTGCGCACCTCCTCGCCGCGCGACAACGCCAGGCTGGACGTCTCCGCCAGCCGGGCGGCGAGGCTCTGGCCCTCGAGGCGGTCGGTTCGACGGCGGTCGATCTCCTGCACCTCGCGCAGGCCGCTGGCCTGTGCGGTGCGGTCGGCGCCTTCGATCTTGCGTTCGGCCTTGGCGAGACGCCGCAGCTCGTCGCGGGTCAGAGCGTCAGGGTCGAGTGGCGGCGTGACCGGTCGGCGCTTGGCGGTGCTCATCGGGTGCTCCAGGAACGGGCGGCGCGCTCGGCATGGCGGCGGGCAAGCTGGGCGTGCAGGCGACTGGCTGCGTCGTGGCTGGCGAGGCGGGCAAGCGCCTGGCCAGCGAGGCGGACCAGCGCCATGCAGACCGCCCGGTCGTCGCCGCCGCTCGCTAGCGCCGCGCTGATCGCCTGCTCGGCGAGATCGTCCGGGCCGCCGGTCATGACGCATTGGCGGCGGCGGCAGGCTGCCGGCCGGAGAGCGTGCGGTGCGCGGCGCAGTAGGGGCCGCCTTCTGCCGGGTCGGCGCAGAACAACGTACGGTGCATTTGGCCGGACCCCGGATCGTCGATTGGCCAGCGGCACGCGCCTTCCGCTAGGTAGCCCAGGCGGACTGGATGGCCGGTCGGCGCTATTTCCCGCAGCGGCGGCAGCGGGATCGGCGGCCAGCGCGGCGGCAGACGTCGTTCCAACTGGGGGCGCGGGGTCGCAGCCCATGCCCTCGGCCCCCGCGCCCCGGCCTGTGCGTGCTCGCGCTTCAGGATCCCCATCCGGCGCATCTTGCCGATCACCGCCGCGCGGGTCAGGCCGCCGAGGACGAAGGCGACTTCGGCGGCGGTGAACCCCTCATGCAGGAACAGCCGGATCGCCCGCCGTTCACGTTCCACGGTCCAGGATGAAACGATGTCGGCGGTGTGTCTGTTCTTCATTTGTTCTCTTGATACTTGTGGTGATGAACGGCGTCAAGCGAGAAGCTACACAAGGCGCCGTGAAATGTGGTAACGTGCTGCAGCACCAACGAATTCGGGACCGACAAGCGATGGCAGACGACAGCTGGCAAGGGCTGGAGCTATGGGAGCGTGTGAAGTGGGCGCGTGGTCGGAGGTTCCCGAGCGCCACTGCGGCGGCGCTGGCGCTGGGCATGGAGCCTGGCACCTATCGCTGCTACGAGCGCGGGCCTGGATCTGCGAAGTTCATCCCCCTCGAGTACAATCACGCAAAGCTGTTCGCCCGAGCGTTCAACGTTCGCTGGGAGTGGCTGCTCGATGGTCTCGGCGTCCCCTGGCTGAGTGAGGACGGCGAAGAGGACAAGCCCGAAACGAAGCCGGGCAACAATCTGCGAGCCTGGCGGGAATATCGCGGTCTCAGCGTGGCGGAGTTGGCCAAGACCTCTGGGCTGGGGCTGCAGACGATCACAGAACTCGAGTCGGGCGCATCGGACATCTCCGACAAGCTGCTTCGGGCTTTGGCGCCGGCCCTCAGCACCACGGCTGGCCGGCTGCTGGACTTCGATCCGGAAGAGGTCGACCCAACCATCTTCGATGCTGTCATCGCGATCCCGAAAGAGCGCCGCAGCCAGGCGCTGGCGATCCTGAAGACCTTCCGGCCGTATCAGCGGTTGCGCTAGTCCGGCGCGAAGACACCGATAGTATCGGCATCTTGACAGCAGTCATTACCGTTCGTAGCCATGATGGTCCTTCATTGAAAGGACCTCCATGTCATCCCACAAACCATCGCACGTCTCGCGCTGCTTGCAGGATTCGCCATGGTCGGACTGCGGCGATCCAAGCAGTCCCGATTTTGGGTTAGTGTTTGCGAAGCGTGTGGCCAACGGCGCGCTGGCGCTGTCGTTCGATCGACGCGGCCGTCGTCACGCCGTGACCTACTTCGAGGCCCGCGACGTCGGCCCGGAGGTGGTGATCTGGGGGCGCAGATTTGGCGTCGTGCGCGCGCCGGGAGCCTGATGAGCCAGCTTTGGGCAGCCGCGGATCCGGCGCTTAACTGTGACGATTAAGTTCGCGCAGCAGGAGAAAACTCGGTGATAAGGTTAACAAACTATTAAATCTTCTGGACAGCAGACATCTCACCTGATTTGTTCGGGCCATGACGGCTATCGGACTTAGCATCAGTCCTCGAGTGAAGCGTCTGGCCCCGTTTTTCCTGGCCGGACCGATCTCCGGCCCATTGCTCGCCGGCGTGGTGTTGAATTTCAGAGCTGGTCGGCCCGTGCTCGCCAGTCTCTACGCCATCGCGCTTGCAGAGATCACCATCTGCCTGCCGTTGATCACGGCCAAGCTGGGCGTCGCCACCTTACTCCACCACTAGCTGCCCGCCGGTCTAGCGGATCGAGAGATAGGGCAGCAGCTTGGCGAAGAGCTGGCCGCGGGTCTTCACGCCGATCTTGCCGTAGGCGCGCTTCACGTGGGTTCGCACCGTGAGGATCGACTTGCCGAATTCCTGGGCGATCTCGCCGCTGGAATAGCCCTTCACCAGTTGCACGATGACTTGGTGCTCGCCTGGGGTGACGCCGAACATCGACTCCAGATCGGCGCACTCGATCTCGACGCTGACGCGCAAGTCACGCAGGAGCAGAGCCACCGGGCTCTCCGGCGTATCGCCGAGCGCCAGCGCATCGACCAGGAGCGCACCGCCGCCCGAGCCGACCACGCCGAAGTGGGGCTTGGCTCGCGCCTCGCCCACGATCGTCGTTAGATCGCCCCACGAGCGGCGGTCGCGAGTGGCCAAGGCGCCGTCGCGCAGATTGATCAGACCAGTGGCCTCAATGAGCTCGACCGCGTGGCGATTGGCGGCGAGGACCGTCAGGTCGCGCGCCACCACGAGGCGCGCCGCAGCATCCTGCGCGAACCAGAGTGCGGGCCAGTCCCCACCGCCCCGCTGCACCTTTCCCCCAGAAGAAGGACTCAGCCCCAAGTCGTCGACCACGTCCAAACGCTAGCCCAACCCGCAACCGTCGCGCGTCACTACTGTTTGGTATTTCAGGCGCGGCGAAGTTGTCGATTGTTAAGCTTCGCGCGGTCGCGGCGCGAATAGCTCATGGCGTCGCAGGCGCAGGGCGAGCACCAGCGTCAGGGTCTTCAAGTCTCGCAAATCGCCGGCGTTCGCCGCACGCTCGAGGTCTGCCAGCGGAATTTCGTCTACAGATATCCCTTCGTGTTCCTCGGCGAGGCCGCCTCCGGCCCCGACCCGGTCGGTTGCGCGGTAAGCGGCGAGGAACAGGTGGGTGCGTTCGGCCAGCACGCCTGGCGACGGCCAACAGACGGCGACGGGCTCAAGATCGCCGAGGCGAACACCGGCCTCCTCCATGGCCTCGCGCCGGATCGCCGCCTCGGCCGTCTCATCCGGCCCGATCATGCCGGCCGGCGCTTCAATCAGATTACCGACGATCCGGTCGGCCAACAGCGGCGCCCGGGGCAGCCGTACGATCAGCGCGACGCGACGCTCCGGATCATACGGCAGCACGCAGGCCGACTGGCCGAAGCTGACCACTTCGCGCTGGTGCCGCTCACCGCCCTCCTCCTCCAGCGTCAGAACCGAGACCTTGGCGTAACCGTCATAGGCCAGGCGAGTTTGCACGATGCGGGGCATGAGAGGGGCTTGGCACAGACGCTCTCTGCTGTCACCCTGCTGTCAGGACGGAGCTCCCATCATGTCGGCCATGAGACGGACCGAGCGGCTATTCGCCATCATTCAGATCCTGCGCCGGGCACGGGCGCCGATCACCGCGTCGTCGATCGCCGACGAGCTGGAGACCTCGCTGCGCACGGTCTATCGCGACGTCGCCGAGCTGATCGCGCAGCGGGTGCCGGTGCGCGGCGAAGCCGGGATCGGCTACATGCTGGAGAGCGGCTTCGATATGCCGCCGCTGATGCTGACGCCGGACGAGATCGAAGCGGTGGTGCTGGGCGCGCGCTGGGTGGCCGGACGCGGCGATCCGGCGCTGGCGCGGGCGGCCAACGATCTGGTGGCCAAGATCGGCGCGGTGATCCCCGCGCACTTGCGGCCTTTCCTGCTCGACGCGGCGCTGACCACGCCCGACCGGCCAGTGCGGCAGGACAGCTTCGACCTGGCCAAGGTGCGCGTCGCGATCCGCGGCCAAACCAAGATCCGGCTCACCTATCGCGACGAGACCGACAACTCCACCGAACGCACCGTCTGGCCGGTGGCCATCGCCTATTATGAGAGCGTGCGGCTGCTCGCGGCATGGTGCGAGCTGCGCCAGGACTTCCGCCACTTCCGCACCGACCGGGTCTCGGAAGCCGAGTTCCTCGATGAGCGCTATCCGGCGCGGCGCGACATCCTGCGCAGCCAGTGGCGTCGGGCGATGGAGAGCGAGCGCACGCGCTGGACCCGGGCGGTGCAAGGTCCGGCCTCGATGGCGGCGCAGTAGCCCGAGCCAGCTTCAATTCGGCGGGGCGTCGGCAACGATGGCGTGGGCGCCGGGATCGGCGCGGGAACTCGACCAGGCCGCGCCGGCGGCGGCGGTCATGACCACGGCGACGCCGGCCAGCTGGCCTGGCGCGAGCTGCTCGTGCAGCAGGAGGAAACCGGACATTACCGCGAAGGCCGGCTCCAGGCTGGTGAAGACGGCGAAGGTGCGGGCCGGCATGCGCGCCATCGCGAAGAGTTCCAACGAGAACGGCAGCGCGGCGGAGAGCACACCGATCAGGAGGCCAGTGGGCCAGACGCGCGGGTTGGCGAGGGCGCCGCCAGCGTGCCATATCCCAAGCGGTACGGCCACCAGGGCCGCGACGCTGAGAGCGAGCGCCCCGGTAGAACGTCCGAACGTCGTCGTCGCGGCCTGGCCGAAGTGGATGTAGACGCCCCAGCCAACCGCGGCGCCAAGCGCCCAGGGAACGCCGGCGAGGTTGATCGGCGTCCTCGCCGCGCCGAGCCCGACCAGGCACCAGACACCGAGCGCGGCGAGCCCCGCCCAGATCAGGTCGCTCGGCCGGCGCGAGCCGATGATCGCCACGGTGAGCGGCCCCAGGAACTGCAGCGGGATGGCGACGCCCAGCGGCAACAGGGTGATGGCGCGGTAGAACATCAGGATCGCCAGCGCTGTCGAAACGCCGAGCGCGAGCAGCGGCAGGAGCGGCGGCTTGCTCGGCCAGTCGCGCCACGGCCGCACGATGACCAGCAGCAGGATCGCGCCCAGGCCGAGCCGCAGCGCCGCGGCGCCTTCGGGCCCGATGGTCGGGAAGAGCCCCTTCGCTACGGCGGCGCCGGCCTGGAACGAGATCATGGCGCCGGTCGTGGCCAGCATAGGCAAAGCGATGGCGGACGGTCGCGCCGCCTTCCCTTCAACCATTCTGGAAGTTTGACGGCGTGCGCATGGCGGCGATCATTTCGTCGACGCACGCCTCCGGCGTCCGCCCCGAGGTGTCGATCGTCAGGTGGTCGCGGTCCCAGGCGTGATACTCGCGGCCGGTCACCGCGGTCCAGTCGGGCAGGTCAAGGTCTGGCAGGTTCACCACCCGAGTCTCGAGCCGGTGTCGGTGCTCGGCGGGGTCAGAGCAGACGATCTCGATCCAGATCACCTCAGTGCCGGCGCGCCCGCCGGTTTCCTGCCACCCGTCTCGGGCGACCTGCCAGTCGTTGACGCAGTCGGCGACGATGTCACGGCCCAGCAGCAGGTTGTCCTCAGCGACCGCGTGGGCGGCGCGGTAGCCGGCGTCCTTGAGATCGCCAGGGACGACGCCCGAGGCTTTGATCGCCACCTCGATCGAGTCGATCCGCAACCACGTCGCGCCGGTGCGCCGGGCAAGTTCCCGCGCCAGGGTCGACTTGCCGCAGCCTGGCAGGCCGGCGAGTACGATCAACCTGGCCATGGCGACCGCGGCATGGGGCTACTTCACCAGCTCCAGCCACTCGGCCTCCGTGAGCACCTGGATGCCGAGGTCGGCGGCAGTCTTGAGCTTGGAGCCTGCGCCAGGGCCGGCCACGACGATGTCGGTCTTCTTGGAGACGGACGAGGCCACCTTGGCGCCAAGGCTCTCGGCCTGGGCCTTGGCTTCGTCGCGGGTAAGCTGCTCGAGCGAGCCGGTGAACACGACAGTCTTGCCGGCGATGGCGGTGTCGGTCTTCGGCTGTTCGGCGTCGAGGATGATCAGCTCGGCGGCGAGTTCGGCGACGATGCGGCGGTTGTGGTCTTCGGCGAAATAGGCGGCCGCCGCCTCGATCACCGCCTCGCCGATCTGATCGATCGCGTCGAGTTCGGCGATTGTCTCGGGGTCGCGCGCCGCCACCTTGTCCATGGTCTCCAGGAAAACGGTCGACGTCCCATAGGCGCGAGCCATCGCCGGTGACGTGGTCTCGCCGATGTGGCGGATGCCGAGGGCGTAGATGAAGCGATCGAGGGGGATGGTCCGGCGCTTCTCGATCGAGGCGACCAGGTTGCGGATCGAGGTCTCGCCGTAGCCGTCACGAACGCGGAGGGAAGCCAGCACCACTTCGTTCTTGGCCAGGCGGAAGATATCGGCCGGCTCCGTGATCAGGCCTTCGTCGAAGAAGGCCTGCAGCTGCCTGATCCCCAGCCCCTCGATGTCGAACGCGCGGCGCGAGCAGAAGTGGATCAAGTGCTCGATGCGCTGGAACGGACAGGCGAACTCACCGGTGCAGCGGCGGATGACCCCGTGGATCGGACTACCCTCGGCATCGACGCCCTGGACGTCGCGAGTGAGCGGGCTCGCCAGGGGGCATGGGCAGTGAGTGGGGAACTCGAACGGCTCGGCGCCGGCTGGCCGCTCCTCCGGCACGATGCCGACGATCTGCGGGATGACGTCGCCGGCGCGCTGGATGATCACGGTGTCTCCGACGCGGATGTCCTTGCGCGCGATCTCGTCGGCGTTGTGCAGGGTCGCGTTCTCGACCACGACCCCGCCGACGGTGACCGGGGTCAGGCGGGCGACAGGAGTGACGGCGCCGGTGCGTCCGACCTGCAGGTCGATCGCGTTCAAGATCGTGCGCGCCTGCTGGGCCGGAAACTTGCGGGCGATGGCCCAGCGCGGCGAGCGAGAGACGAAGCCCAGCCGCTGCTGCCAGTCGAGCCGGTCGACCTTGTAGACGATGCCGTCGATGTCGAAGCCGAGGTGCGGGCGCAGGCGCTCCATCTCGGCATAGGCCTCCAGCAGGCCCTCGACGCCGAACACCTGTCTCGCCTGGGGCGTCACCTGGAAGCCCCAACGGCGGAATGCGTCCAGCGCACCCCACTGCGTCTCGGCGAAGGGGCCGCTGAGCGAGCCCCAGGCGTAGGCGAAGAAGTGCAAGCCGCGCTGGGCGGTGATGCTGGAAACGATCTGGCGCAGCGAGCCGGAGGCGGCGTTGCGTGGATTGACGTAGGTGCGCTGGCCGGCGGCTTCGGCCGCCGCGTTGAGCGCGGCGAAGTCGTCATGGCCGAAATAGACCTCGCCGCGGATCTCGATCACCTCCGGCCAGCCCTCGCCAGAGAGGCGGTGCGGGATGTCGCCGATGGTCTTCAGGTTGGCGGTGACGTCCTCCCCGACCCGGCCATCGCCGCGGGTCGCGCCCTGGACGAGGACGCCGCGCTCGTAGCGCAACGACGACGAGAGGCCGTCGATCTTCGGCTCGGCGGTGTAGGCGATCGGATCGTCGCCGGGGCGGAGGAAACGGCGGATGCGGGCGTCGAACTCGAGCGCGTCGTCGTCGGAGAAGGCGTTGTCGAGCGAGAGCATCGGCACGCCGTGCTCGACCGGCGCGAATGACGAGGCGCGGGCGGCGCCGACCTTCAGCGACGGGGAGTTCTCGCGGACTAGGTGTGGGAAGCGCGTCTCGATCTCGGCATTGCGGCGCTTCAGGGCGTCGTAGTCGCCGTCGGAGAGCGTTGGCGCCTCGTCCTGGAAATAGCGGACATCGTGCGCGGCCAACTCGTCGGCGAGCCGGGTCAACTCATCGGCGGCGCCCGCCTCCGTGAGATCGGCGACCGGAACTTGATCAGGCATTCATCAGCGCGCGGGCCGCGGCTCTGGCCGCTTCGGTAATCTCGGCGCCGGATAGCATGCGGGCGATCTCCTCCTCGCGGGCGACGGGGGTCAGGGTCTCGACGTCGGTGCGGACCTTAGCGCCCTCCCCTAGCTTGATCACGCGCCAATGGCTGTCAGCACGGGCGGCGACCTGCGGGGAATGAGTGACGACGAGCACCTGGGCGTCGGCCGCCAGGCGCTTCAGGCGCAGACCCACCGCATCGGCCACGGCGCCGCCGACGCCCTGGTCCACTTCGTCGAAGATCATCAGCGGCGCTTCGCCGCCGCGGTTGGCCAGGGCGACCTTCAGCGCCAGAGCGAGGCGGGCGAGCTCGCCGCCGGAGGCGATGTCGCCCAGCGCCGCGAATGGCGCGCCGGGGTTGGTGGCGATTTCGAACTGGACGCGGTCGGCGCCGGAGGGGCCGGCGCGGTCCTCGGCGGCAGGCTCGAGGGCGACCCGGAAGCGGGCCTTTTCCAGGTGCAGCGGCGCGAGTTCGGCGCTGACTGCGGCGGCGAGGCGGTCGCCGGCGGCGCGGCGAGCGGCGGTAAGCGCGGCGGCGGCGGCGAGGTAGGCCGCGCGGGCCTGGGCGGCGGCGGCCTCGGCTTCAGCCAGTGCGTCGGCGCCGGTCTCAATGGCAATGAGGCGCTCGGCGATCTCGGCGCGGGCGGCGGGCAGGTCGGCGACCGCAACACCGAGCTTGCGGGCGGCGGCGCGCAGGGCGAAGAGCCGCTCCTCGACCTTCTCCAGCCGGTCAGGCTCGAAGTCGAACGCCTGCGCGGCGGTGTCGATCGCGGCTTCCGCCTCGGTGACCTCGGAGAGGGCGCGGTCGGCGGCCTCGATCGCCTGCAGGACGGCTTGGACTGCGCGGCTTTCGGCGCTGGCGCCGGTGGCGAGCGCGCGGTCGCGGGCTCGTTCCAGCGCGCGCAGGGACTGGCCGAGGCGATGGGTCAGCGTGCCGCCGCCGAAGCTCTCGGCGGCCGAGGCGATGTCGGCGATGGTCTTCTCCGAGGCGCCCAGCAAGGCGCGCTCGGCGGCCAAGGTGTCTTCCTCATCGTCGCGGGGATCGAGCCGGTCGAGCTCGGCGAGGCGGACAGAGAGCTCGGCCGATTCCTCGGCGGAGCGGCCGGCGGCGTCTGCGAGGGCGCTTGCGGTCTCCCGGGCGGCGCGCCAGGCGCTCCAGGTGTTGGCCGTGGCCGAGAGTTCAGGGGCGAGCGCGCCGAACGCGTCGAGCAAGGGGCGGTGCGTCGCGGCGTCGAGCAGGCCCACGGTCTCGTGTTGGCCGTGGACCTCGAGCAACAACGCGCCCAGCTCACGCAGCACTGCCACCGTGGCGGGCTGGTCGTTGATGAAGGCGCGCGAGCGGCCGTCGGCGGAGAGGGTGCGACGCAGGACGAGATCCTCGTCCGGCGCGTAGTCCAACCCCTTCTCGTCGAGCACCGACCACGCCGCGTGGCCAGGGCCGGGCGCGAAGATCGCGGCGGCCGAGGCCTGCTCGGCGCCGCGACGGACAAGGCCGGCGTCGGCGCGGCGGCCGGTGGCGAGGCCGAGGGCGTCGAGGATGATCGACTTGCCGGCGCCGGTCTCACCGGTAAGCGCCGTCAGGCCCGGCCCGAAGGCCAGGTCGAGGTGTTCGATCAAGACGACGTCGCGGACGCCGAGGCCAATCAACATGGCCCTAAGGTGGGCCAGAATCGGGTGTTTCTAAAGGCCTGCGACCCGCTAAAGGCCGAGCACGCCGTGGATGAGGCCCGTCGGCTTCTTCGGCGGCGGCGCCGGGCCATCCGGATTGCCTTCGCTGTTCGGGGCGGTGGTTCCGGAGGCGTCGGTGGTCTGGCTGGCGGCTGTGGCCTGAGCCGGGCCGGCGTCGCCGGGCGGCGCCAGGGTCGAGCCTTTGTCGTGATGGCCGAAAATGCCGAAGTGCGGGCCGCGCTTGCCACCCGGATCCGGCGCGACACCAGGGCGGTAGCCGCGGCTGGTCAGGAGATCGTAGGCGGCCTTGTACCAAGGGTCCCCTGGGTAGTTGTAGCCGAGCACCGCGCCGTTGCGCTTGGCCTCGGCGATGAGCCCGACGGTCAGATACCCCTCCACCAGCCGGTAGAGCGCTTCAGGCGTGTGCGAGGTGGTCTGGTACTTGTCGACTACGGTGCGGAAGCGGGTCACCGCGCCGATCGGATCGCCGGCGCGCAGGTAGTAGCGGCCGATGTTCATTTCCTTGCCGGCCAGCTGGTCCTGGACCATGTCGATCTTGAGCCGGGCGTCGGCGGCGTACTCGCTGTAAGGATAGCGCTTGGCCACCTCGCGAAGCGCCTCGCCCGCCTCGGCAGTGGAGGCCTGGTCGCGGCCGACGTCGACGATCTGCTCGAAGTAGCAGATGGCCTTCAGGTAGTAGGCGTAGGGCGTCGACTGGTTGCCGGGATAGAGCGAGATGAACTGGTCGGCGTCGCTGACCGCCTCGGCGTAGTCGTTGGCCTGGTAATGGGCGTAGGCGGTCATCAGGATCGAGCGGCGCGCCCATTCCGAATAGGGGTGCTGGCGCTCCACCTCGCGGAAATAGTCGATCGCGTCGCTCCACTGATGCTGATCGAGCCGCGTGGCGCCGGCGTTGTAGAGCAGGTCGACCGGGTGCTCCTCGTAGGCGAGCTCGGGCTTCTTGGGCTTCTTGCCGAAGGTGTGGCAGCCGCTGAGCGCCAGCGCGACCGCGACGGTGGCGATCACGGCGAGACGGCCGGAGGGGAATCGCAACAAGCCTGGGTTACCTCGGAAAGAAAGAACGTCCCCCGCCGAACGGCGCAGAGCGCGCTTGTACACCATGCGAAGGCGGCGACGAAAGGGCGGCTGCGCCGCGGGATGCGGCCGTTCTAGCCGCCGCCGTTAATGTTGATCTTCTGGCCGTTGGCGTAGGGGTTGGCGGGGGAGACTAGCCAGACGACGGCGGCGGCGACGTCCTCGGGGACGCTGACGCGGCCGAAGGGGGAGCGGGCGTCGAGCTCGTGGATATCGTCGACGCCGGTGGTGGCCTTGGTCAGGCGCTTGCCCATCTCGGTGACGGTGAGCGCGGGGGCGACGATGTTGGTGCGGATGCCGTGGACGCGCTCTTCCTTGGCCAACGTGAGCGCCAGCGCCTCCATCGCCGCCTTGCCCATGTTGTAGGGCGCGCCGCGCGGGCCCATGCCGAGGGTGGCGACCGACGAGATCATCACGATGTCGCCTCTGCCCTTGGCCCGCATCTGCGGCACAACGAGCTTGGCGAGGTAGTGCGGGCCGAAGGCGTGGACGCGAACGACGCGCTCCATCTCGGCCGGATCGGTGTCGGCGACGCTCTGTCCGCGGCTGGCGATGCCAGCGTTGTTGACCAGGATGTCGATGCCGCCGAAATCGGCCAGCACCTCGGCGACCATGGCGGTGTCCTCGTCGAGGTTCTCGACCGAGGCAGAGTAGGCCTTGGCCTTGCGGCCGAGCGCCTTGATCTCGGCGACCGTTTCTTCGGCCGCGGCGGTGTCGCGGCGGTAGTTGACAGCGACGTCGGCGCCGGCCTCGGCGAGCGCCAGGGCGATGGCCTTGCCGATGCCGCGGCTTGCGCCCGTGACGAGGGCGGTGCGGCCCGCAAGATCGATCTGGATGGTCATGCTTCCTCCGGTCTTCAGGCGCCTGGCCAGCCGTGCCAGAACGCGCGCTCGATACATGGCGACGGCGCCGGAAGGGAAGGCAAATGGCTGACCGCGCACGCGAAGCCGTTTGTCGCCCCTAGCGGCCTCCACGCCTGACGTCGAACACCAGGTTTTCCGGCGCCGGACCGAAGGAGGCCCAGGGGACCAGGGGGACCTGACTGACGCCGGGCTTGGACCAGTCGCAAACGCCGGTGGGGAAGATGTGGCGCAGGCGCTGGAGGTCGGCCGCGGCGAGCTTGTCGGCGTAGTCGGCTGGGTCGGCGGGCTTTAGTTGGCACTTCAGCACGTCGGCGGCGAGCGGGCCGCCGGCCATCAGGCGCGGGCTGCCGAAGGACGGGAAGCTGGTGTTGCAGGCTGAGCTGGGCTCGCGTGAGAAAGTCTGCGGCTCGCTGACGAAGCTCGTGGGTGAGGTCCAGCAACCGTCGGCGAGCGCGGCGGGCTTGTCGCGCAGCGTCTTCGCACGCGGCGAGCCGAGCGCGGCGTCCGCGTGGACCGCTTCCTCCCAGGCGACGAACTGAGCCCAGGCCTTGTCGGTAGGGACTGGATTGCCGCGCCACATGACGTGGTTGCGGGTGTCGCCGTTGGCCCCGGCCATCCGCTCGCGCAGGGCAAAGTGGAACCACTGGTAGTGGTAGCCGCCGTCGTCGTTGTAGATGCCGGTGATGTCGAACACCGGGATCTGCGCGAGCCCGCCGCCGCCGCTGAGCTCCAGCCCACTCTGGTAGGCGCGTTTGATGGCGCCGGCGTCGCCGCTGCTGCGAGATGGGACATAGCCGGCGTCCTGGTCGAAGCCGCCGATACGTTCGTTGAGGTCCAGGAACTGGGCGGCGGTAATCTGGCCGGCCCGCAGGGCCTCCAGGCCGTACTGGACGCCGGTGTTGTCGAAGGTGCGGCGGGCGAAGCCGGTGGCCGGATCGACGCCGTACACATTCCGGGCGTGGTCGTAGATCGTCGGGCGGGCGCCCTTCCGGTTGCTCTTGGGGTCGTAGCGCAGCGCCACCGGCACCACCTCGCTCCAGGACGCGGACTTGTAGCCGGGCTCGTCGGCGCGGCCAGCGACTGGGTCGTTGCGCGCGGCCTGGTTCGCGGCGTCGAGGAACGCCTTGTCGACCTTGTAGCCGGAGATCGCCAGCTGCTGGGCGTCAGTGAGCGTACCTTTGGCGGTATCGAAGTAATGGGCCAGCAGGCGTGCGTCGGAGCCAGAGTTGGCGATCGCCAGTGGGTCGGGGAAGGTGCAGGCGATCAGGACGCCGTCGTAGAGCCCGGGCAGGGCATCGGCAGGCTGGGTCGAGCCGTAGGAGCCACCGGAGCAGCCGACGCTGACCGTGTAGAGCGGCGGCCCGTAGGTCTTGATGAAGTGCTCCTTGCCCATCATCGCCGCTTCGCCTTGCAGCACGGCGTTGCAGTTCTGCGAGGCGTTCTGCAACGTGTTGCCGTAGAGCGCGTAGCCCTCGCCGAGGCGCGCGACGCTGTAGAGACTGGCGTCCGGGGCGCCGGCCCGAGGCGCGCCGCTGCCGCCGCGCAGGCCCTGGAAGTACCAGCCGCCGGTGCAGCCGGCGCCCTGGATCGCGATCAGCCGGTGGTTCCAGGCGCGAGGCGGCGCGCGCCAGCTGGGCGGCGCTTCCGCCGTCGGGTCGTAAAGCACGGTGCTCTGGTAGATGCCGCGGTCGATGGTGGCGGTCTCGACCCGCACGACGAAGTTGACGGTCTGGCCGGTGGTGGTGGTCGTGGCGGCGACATCCGAGGGCAGCGCAGTGGGATCGGGCATGGGGACCAACGCGGCCGCGCCTTTTGGTAGATAGAGGTAGGTGACCTTGGTCTTGGCCGAGCAGTCGGCGTCGAGGGATGGCCCAAAGGTTTCCGGGCTGATCAGCGTGGGGGCCAAGGACGCGTAGATCGGGAACTGGGCAGTGGTGCAGATGAACGGTGTCTCGTGCGGGCCGGAGACGATCGGGCCGGCGACCGGGTAGTTCGTCAGCTTGAGGCTGACGGCGCCGGACTTGAGCACATTCGCACCGAGACGCAGGCCAGGGACCAGGCCAATGCGGGTGTGACCCGGGCCTGGCCGGAACGCCGCGGTGACGTCGGCGCCGTTCAAGGCGACGGGGGTCGGTGCGTCATCGTCCTGGGCGACCTGGACCAACACGTCGCCGCCGCTGACGAGGTTCGGGCGCGACGAGACAGCGGCGATCGACTTCACCGTGGCGGCCGCGCCAAACGCCTGAGCCGCGATCAGCGCGCCGATGATCAGCGTGAGCCAGCGCCGGGCTGAATGTTTCATCGCCCCCTCCCCTGAATCTTGGCCGTTTCTTTGTGGTCTTGGCTGCTCACAAACACCCGGCGACGGGTTTGCGCAACTAAGCCGCCGCCCGCCGCTCAGGTGACCGCTTCTTCGGCGGTGGTCAGGCGCCAGGTGTCGGGACGGTCCAGTAAGGCGCGGACAAGCTGGTTGTTGATCGCGTGGCCTCCGCAGGAGGCTTCGTAGCGGCCTAGAATCGGATGGCCGGCTAGGGCGAGGTCGCCGAGGGCGTCGAGCGCTTTGTGGCGGACGAAGTCGTCCGGACGCAGCAGCGTCTCGGGGTTCATCACGTGATCGCCGTCGACGACGATAGTGTTCTCCAGCGAGGCGCCGCGGCCAAGACCGGCAGCGCGTAGCTGCTCGACCTCGGCGATGAAGCCGAAGGTGCGCGCCGCGGCGATCTCGGCGCGGAACGCAGTCGGGTCGACGGCAAGGGCCAGGTGCTGGCGGCCGATAGCGAGGGCGTCAAAGATGATCTCGACGTCGAGTTCGAAGCGGTCTGCAGGGACCAAGGCGACACGCTTGCCGGGCGTCACGATGTCGACCGGCGACAAAATCTGCAGGTAGCGGCGCGGCGCGTCCTGCTGGGCGAGGCCTGCGGCGTCGATGGCATCGGCGAACTGGGCTGCCGAACCATCGCCGATCGGGATCTCCGGGCCGTCGATCTCGACCAGGGCGTTGTCGACCCCCATGCCGAAGAGGGCGCACATCAGGTGCTCGACAGTGGCGACGGTTGCGCCCTTGGGATCGCCGATCACGGTCGCCAGCCGGGTGTCGCAGACTTTGTCGGCGCGGGCGGCGATCGCCGGGCGACCGGGCAGATCAGTGCGGACGAAGACAACGCCGTGATCGTCCGGCGCGGGCCGGATCGTCAAGTTCGCCGGCCGCCCGGCGTGAATGCCGACGCCGGTGATCTGGACGTCGCCGGCGAGCGTGGTCTGGAAGGGCGAGGGCAAAGGCGGGCGCTCCGTCAACGGGCTGAGGGCTACAGCCGCGACGGCGACGACGCAATCACCGCATGCTTTCCAACGACGTCGGGCATGCTCTAACGCCAGACGATGAGCGCAACCTCCGTAGACCGACCTGCGACGCGGCTGGCCACGCGGTTGGCGTTCCTGGTCGCCGGGTTTGTGACGGCGTGCTGGGCGCCGCTGGCGCCGTTCGCCAAGGCGCGGCTGGGGGTGGACGAAGGCGAACTCGGACTTCTGCTGCTCTGCGCCGGGGTCGGGTCGCTGGCGGCGGCGAACGCGGCAGGACCGCTGACCTCGCGGGTCGGCAGCCGGCCGGTGATCGTGGCTGGCGGGCTGGGGCTGTGCCTGATCCTGCCGGCACTAGCGGTGGCTGCGACTTCGGTGGCGCTGGGGCTGGCGCTGCTCGGCTTCGGGGCTTCTCTGGGGGCGATTGATGTTTCGATGAACGCCCACGCCGTCGAGGTCGAGGGCGCGGCCGGCCGGCCGCTGATGTCAGGGTTCCATGCCCTCTACAGTCTGGGCGGGTTCGCAGGTGCGGCGTTGATGACGTTACTGCTGACTAGCGGGGCGACGGCCCTGATGGCTACCCTATGCGCCTCTGCTCTGGCGCTGATCGCTGTGGCCCTCGCCGCCCCCCGGCTCTTGGCGACACGGGCGCCAAAGGAAGAGCGCGCGTTCGCCTGGCCGAGCGGGGTGGTGCTGGTGATCGCGGGCCTCGCGGCGGTGAGCTTCCTGGCGGAAGGCGCCGTGCTCGACTGGGGGGCGCTGCTGGTGCTGAACCGACGGCTGGGGACGGCGGCTGAGGCCGGCCTCGGGTTCGGGCTCTTCTCGGTTGGGATGACGGTCGGGCGCCTGACTGGCGACTGGGTGGTGGCGCGGCTGGGGCGGCGAGAGGTGCTGGCCGGCGGCGGGGTGCTGGCGATCCTTGGGTTCGCAACGGTGTTGCTTTCGCCGGCAACGCCGCTGGCGATGGGCGGGTTCCTGCTGATCGGCCTGGGCCTCGCCAACGTCGTGCCTGTGCTCTTCAGCGCTGCCGGACGTCAGCGGGTGATGCCGCCATCGCTGGCGATCGCGGCGATCACGACCACGGGCTACGTCGGCATTCTCGCCGGACCGCCCATGGTGGGGTTCGTCGCCCGCGCCATCGGGTTGCCAGCGTCGTTCTGGGTGCTGGCGGGGTTGGTCGCGCTCGTGCCGCTATTGGCCAAGCCGGCGGTTCAGTAGGAACGACAACGGCGAGACTGAGGTCTGCCCCCAATCCCGCCGATACCGAAAGTACTCTCACAAACGCGTTGAATCGTCAAGCCGCCGTGGCAGCCAGGCGAACCGTCAGTTCGCCAGGCGGCGGAGGAAGGAGGGAATCTCCAGATCGTCGGCTTCCTCGACATGCGAGGCGACGGGCTGAGCGGCAGGCTGGGCCGAACCGGTGGAACGGAGGGCCGGTGCGGGGCCGGACGGCGCATCGTGACGCGGACGGCCGAAGATGCTGAGCCACCCGCCGCCTTGTTTCTGCCGGCGGTCGTCGGCGAAGTGGGATGCCGGGAAAAGCGGCTCGATGTCCTCTTCGTCGGCGACCGACGGGTCGACGATGCGGGCGATGGGGCGAGCCTGCGGCTGGACGACGGTCGGCTGCGACGCGACGAGCGGCAGTTCGGCCGCCGGGACGAGGCGGGTGATCTCGGGCTCGACGGCGCGCGGCTCGACGTAAGCGGCGGTGCGTTGCGGCTCGAAGTAGGTCGACTCCGGCTGCACGATTTGAGCGGCGATCGGCTCGACCACGGGCTCGTAGACTGGTTCCGGCGACGGGGCTTCGTAAGCGGCGATCGGTTCGAGTTCGGGCTCGACCATTTCCGGCTCGAAGGTGAGCACCGGTTCCGGCTCGACCACTGGCATCGGCGGCACGGTGTGCGGCTCACTGCGGCGGGCGGTGGACGTCGTGCGGCGCGGGGCCGGTTCGATCGCCGAGATCGAAGCGCCGTCCATGCCGGTGGCGACCACCGATACGCGCAGGGTGTTGACCAGGGTGGGATCGAACGCGGCGCCGAAGATGATGTTGGCCTCGGAATCTACCTGGGCGGAGATGGCGTTGGCCGCTTCGTCGACTTCGAGCAGGGTCATGTCGAGGCCGCCGGTGATGTTGACCAGCACGGCTTTGGCGCCCTTCAGGGTCACTTCGTCGAGCAGCGGGTTCTGGATCGCGTTCTCGGCGGCCATCAGCGCGCGGCCTTCGCCTTGCGCCTCGCCGGTGCCCATCATCGCCTTGCCCATCTCGGTCATCACCGTGCGGACGTCGGCGAAGTCGAGGTTGATCAGGCCGGGCAACACCATCAGGTCGGTGATCGAGCGGACGCCTGAATGCAGCACCTGGTCGGCCATGGCGAAAGCCTCGGCGAAGGTGGTGCGTTCGTTGGCGACGCGAAACAGGTTCTGGTTCGGGATTACGATCAAGGTGTCGACGTAGCGCTGCAGCTCGGCGATGCCGGCGTCAGCCAGGCGCATCCGGTGACGGCCTTCGAAGTGGAACGGCTTAGTGACCACGCCGACGGTCAGAATGCCGCGCTCCCTGGCGCATTTGGCGATGATCGGGCCGGCGCCGGTGCCGGTGCCACCGCCCATGCCGGCGGTGATGAAAACCATGTGAGCGCCGTCGAGATGCTCGCCGATCTCGATGGTCGACTCCTCGGCGGCGGACATGCCGACCTCAGGATGGGCGCCGGCCCCAAGGCCTTGCGTCACCTGAACGCCAAGTTGGACACGCCGGTCGGTCTTCGCGAACGCCAGTTGCTGGGCATCGGTGTTGGCGACGACGAATTCGACGCCTTCGAGGCCAGCCTCGATCATGTTGTTGACCGCGTTTCCACCGGCCCCGCCGACGCCGAAGACGACGATCCTCGGCTTCAGCTCTTTGGTTTCCGGTGCGAATACCTTGAACGTCATCAGGAACCCCGTCGACCTTCCGCCATGTCAATGAAATTAAGGCCGGCGAACGAACCGCCGACCCTGCTTCGCGGATGGGCTTAACTGAACGACCATCATCCTTAATTGCGCGTTAACTGCATAATATGAGTCGGATCGACGTCGAGCTTGGCCGTCAGAATTTTTCGTTGCTGGATTCGAGCTTGAGCGGACGAGCAGAACCTTGGCCGGAAGCGCAGCCAGAATCACAACACTCTGAAAATACTAAAGATTGTCTCTGAGCCAGGCGGCGGCGCGGGAAACCACATTGCCGTTGGCGTCGCGGGTTCGCGGCGAAGGCTTCTTCGGACCTGCCTCCCTGGGACCGAACGCCGCGCGGTGCAAAACGCCAGCGGCCGCACAAAATGCCGGACCGGACGCGGACTCGGCGAGGTGGGGCACCCGACGCGGCCGGCCGAGGCGGACCGGACGATCGAACACCCGCACCGCCACTTCGCGCACTCCGGCCAACTGACTGGCGCCGCCAGTGAGCACGATGCCGGCCCCGGCCTCGACCGGCGCCTCGGAGGCCCGCAGACGTTCGCGGAGCAGCTCCAAGGTCTCCTCGACCCGGGGCGCGATAATGCCTTTGAGCAGCGAGCGCGGCGCGACGACCGGGCCCGCGCCGGGATCGTCGCCACGGGGCGGCGCCTCGATCATCTCACGGTCTTCGTTGGACGAGGCGATGGCCGAGCCGTGCAGGGTCTTGATCCGTTCGGCGCCGACGATGGAGGTGGAAAGGCCGCGGGCGACGTCCTGGGTGACGTGCGAACCGCCCACCGCCAGGCTGTCGACGTGGGTCAGGCTGCCCCCGGAATAGACCGCCATCGAAGTCGAGCCGCCGCCCATGTCGATCAGGATGGCGCCGAGGTCCATCTCGTCCTCTTCGAGCGTCGCCAACGCCGAGGCGAACGGCGCGGCGACGATCCCTTCGAACTGGAGGTGAGCGCGTTCGACGCAGTGGGCGATGGTCTGGAAGACCGACTCGTCCATCGACACCAGCAACAGCTGCAAGCCAAGCTGACGGCCGTACATCGAGCGTGGGTCGCGGACGCCCCTCGCCCCATCGACAGACCAGGCGATCGGTCGGACGTGGATCACCCGGCGGCCGGGCATCTTCAGCCCGGAAACGGCGGTCGAGATGGCGCGGGAGAGGTCGGCGTCGCTGACTGGGCGGGCGCCCAGCGAGACGTTGGCGGTGAGGCGGCGGCTGGCGAGCTGGCCGCCGGCAGTCGAGACGGTGACGCCGCCAACGCTGACCTTGGCCAGAGCCTCGGCGCGCTCGACCGCCTTGGCGATGGCGCTGGCGGCCTCGTCGACCTCGATCACGGCGCCGCCGCGAACGCCGCGAGACTGGACGTAGCCGACGCCTGCAGTGGTGATGGTGCGATCGGCGGGACGCACGCCGTCGGGCTTCATGATGAAGCAGGCGACCTTGGAAGCGCCGAGATCGACGGCCGCGGTCACCGGAGCGCGGCCAAGACCGACCTTAAGCGTTTCGCGACCGCCGCCTCTGCGTTCGGCTTCGGCGAAGGCCGCCCGTTCTTCTCTGACCGCCAGCTTCATCCCGCCCCACTCGCCCCCACGCTGGCCGTCGGCGCTTGCCGCGGCCGCACCGCCACCATCTCCGGATCTCTCAGGTCGATCCGTGAGAACCCCAAATCCAGAATGCGCGACTGCTGGTCGAGCTGGTCGAGCCGCAGCAGCGCCGACTCCTCGTCAGCCGCTGGCAGTTCGACGATCGTGTCGTTCTTCAGCCGCAGGTCCCAGCGCCGGTCGTCGACGCGGACGAAGGCGTCGATCCGGTCGGCCAGCCGCTGGCGCGACAGCACCGGGCCGATGATGGTCGCGGCCGCCGTGTTGGCGCCGTCGCCGACGACGAGCGGCAGACTGGCGAAACGGCCTGGGTCGGCCTCTGGCGCGACGATGCCGGAGGTGTCGATCACCCCGGTGCGGCCGTCGTGCTGCCAGACGGCGAGCAGCTTGCGCTCGTCGACGGCGATGACGACGCTGTTAGGAAGCAGACGCATGACATGGGCGTCCTTGACCCAGCCGACCTGTTCGATGCGGCGCCGCGCCGCTTCGAGGTCGACGCCGAACAAGGGCACGCCCTTTGGCAGGGCGGCAGCGCGGAGGATGTCGGCGCTGGACTGGGCGGAGGCGCCGTCCAGCCGGACGGTGTCGAGGCGGAAGCCAGCGGCGGCGGATTGTTGCAGGAAGCCGTCTTCGCCGGCCTGGACCAGCTTGGCGCCGCGATGATCGGTGGCCAGCACGATGGCGACGACGCCGACCACGGCCATGCCAGCGCCGGCGCCGATCATACGAGGCGAGAGGTGGATGCGAGGCGGCGACGCCGCGCCGGCCTTGCCGGTGGGACGGGACTTAGGTGGACTGGTGGAGCTTTTGCTCCGGACCTTGGCGCTGCTGCGCCCGGCCCCCCGCACTACCGCGGGCATAAGCGTCCTCCACGATCCAGAGCACTAGGTCATCGAACCCAATACCGAGGTGAGCCGCCTGCTCCGGGGCGAGCGAGGTGGGTGTCATTCCCGGTTGGGTGTTCACCTCCAACAGGACCAGAACCTCGTTAATGTCGTCATAACGGAGGTCGCTTCTGGTAACGCCGCGACAACCAAGCGCAGCGTGGGCCAGCTCCGCCAGACGCTTGCATTCGGCAGCGACTTTGGCCGGAATCCGGGCCGGGACGACGTGGGTGGAACCGCCTTCGACATATTTGGCGTCGTAGTCGTAGAAGCCGGTGCGCGGGACGATCTCGGTGACGGTGAGCGCCTTGCCGTCCATCACCGCGACGGCGAGCTCCAGGCCACGGATGTACGGCTCGATCATCACCTCCTCGCCGAAGGTCCAGGTGGGTGCGACCAATTCCTGCGGCGGCCCGTTGGCGCCTTCGAAGACCAGGAAGACGCCCACCGAAGATCCTTCGGCGTTAGGCTTGACCACGTAAGGCGGCGGCATGACGTGGCCCTGGGCCGCCTCGAAACGGTTGAAGAGGCCGCCGCCCGGCACCGGCACGCCGGCTGCGGCCATCACTGCCTTCGACTTCGCCTTGTCCATGGCCAGCGCCGAGGCGAGCACGCCGCAGTGGGTGTAGGGGATCGCCAAGGTTTCCAGCACGCCCTGGACGCAGCCATCTTCGCCCCAGGCGCCGTGCAGGGCGTTGAAACAGACGTCCGGCTTCAGCCGGGTCAGTACGTCGGCGAGGTCGCGGCCGGCGTCGACGCGGGTGACCTTGGCGCCCAGACGTTCCAGCGCATCGGCGCACTCGCGGCCACTGACCAGGCTGACCTCGCGCTCCGGCGAAATACCGCCGAGCAATACGGCGACGTGCTCGCCATCGAGGGGTTTGGCCATGACGAGGAACTCCCGGCGAGCGACGCCGTGGGTTGTCGCTGAATCTCGAGGCGGTGTTAAGGGGCCGGCTTGGGCGGCGTCGCCGCAGCGGCCAAGGCGCGGAAGTCGATGTCTGAGTTGGCGGCGACGTAGACGAACGAGGCCCAGGTGGCGACCGCCTGACGCAGCTGTTCCGGGTCGACCTTGTCCATCGTGTCCTCGGACGAGTGGTGCCAGTTGAAGTAGCGGCTGGCGTCCTGGTGGACGGCGAAGGCAGGCACGCCGGCCTGGACCATGTTGACGGTGTCGTCGCCGCTGCCGCGGCTCGGGTCAGGCGAGACGACGACGCCGATCGGGGCGACGGTCGCGGCGTAGTCGAGCATCTCCGGCGACTTGGCCGAGCCAGCGGGCAGCTGCACCTGCCAGGCGCGGTCGGCGCCGATATCGGACTCGCCGATCACCACCATCTTGGGCGCCTCGGCGAGGTGGGCGGCGGCGAAGGCGGCCCTGGCGAAGTCCATCTCCTCGGCGCCGAAGAGGGCGACGCGGATGGTGCGCTTGGGCGGGTTCTCGCCGCCGGCGATCCTGGCCGCGGCCACCGCAATGGCCATGCCGGCGCCGTCGTCGATCGAGCCGGTGCCCGGATCCCAGCTGTCGAGGTGGCCGCCGACCTGGACGATCTCGTCCGGGTGCGTCGTCCCCTTGATCTCGCCCTCGACGGTCCAGACCGTCGCCGGCTGGCTGGTGGAGTTCAGGATCAGCCGCAGCCTGAGCGGCTGGCCGCGGGCGGCGAGGTGGTCGATCAGTTCGGCGTCGACGGTCGAGAGTGCGGCGGCCGGGATCTTAGGGGCGCCGTCCTGGTAGTTCAGCGCGCCGGTGTGGGGCTCGCGGCTGAGGCCGGTTGCGAGCGAGCGCAGCAGGTAGGCGACCGCGCCGCGCCGTGCCGCCTCGCTGGGGCCTTGGCGGCGGACCGCGTTAAGGGCGCCGTAGCCCGTGCCTTCCGTCGCCCTCGGCATCGGTTGGGTGACCACGGCGATCTTGCCTGTGAGCGAGCCGGGCGGCGCGGCCAGCAGGTCGGCGTAGGAGTGAAAGAGCGCGACCTCCGCTTCGATCCCCTCCGGCGGGGTCGGGACTGAGCCGCCGAGGCCGAGGATGGCCAGCTTCTGCGGACGCGGCGAAACGATCTCAGCCGACTCGGGGCCGCGCAGCCAGGCGGTGATCTGGAACGGCTCGGGGTGGACGTTGGCGAAGCCCAGCGAGGTCAGCTTGCCGATCGCCCAGTCCCGCGCCCTGGCCGAAGCTTCGCTGCCGGCGAGCCGGGGGCCGACGTCAACCGAGAGGGACTCGACATAGTTGAAGGCGGTGTTGTCGCTCATCGCCTTGTCGCGCACCGCTTCGGCGCCGGACCGCAGCGGATCGGCCATGGCCGACTGGGACATCAAGGCCAGGACAGCAGCCGCCGCCAACAAGTTCCGCATGGTCCCCTCCCCGATAGCTCGGTTTCGGCGGTGCGCGCCGATGGTGTTCAAGTCAAGCACAGGCCGCTTCAGGTCGTCGTCGCGCCTTCCGATGCCGGCGCACTCGGCCCTCGGCACAGATAGTGGACGCCGTGCGCATCGCCAGGGTTGTTGAGCCAGCCGGTGATCTGCGGGTTCACCAGATTGCGGCTGGCCGGGAAGTAGATCGGCGCCAGCGGCGCGTCGGTCAGCAGTATCTGCTCAGCGCGGCGGATGTGAGCTTGGCTGGTCGCCAAGTCCAGCGCGTCGGCTGCGGCGTCGAGTTCGGCGTCGTAGGCCGGGTTCTTGTAGTCGCCATAGTTCTGGCCGCCGGTATCGGATCGTGAGAGGTCGAGATAGTCGATCGGGTCGGGCGACTGCCAGCCGGCGTCACCGACCTGGAAGTCGTGGATCTCGTACTCTTGGTAGGCCACCTGAACGTCGTTCTGCTGCAGGTCGACCTGGACGCCGATCTGCTTCCAGTCCGACTGTATCGCCGGCATGAACAGGGTCGGATCGGGGCTGTTGCGGTGCTTGATGGTCAGATGCAGCGGATGCTCCGAGCCATACCCAGCCAGGGCCAACAGCCGGCGCGCCTCCGCCTGGCGCTGGCCAAGCGTCCAGTCGGCCCAATAGGCCCGCGCGCCGCCGTCATATCCAATGCCGGGCGGAATGAAGCTGTAGGCCGGGATTTGCCCGCCGCGCAGCAGCTTCTTGGCGATGAAGTCGCGGTCGATCGCCATCGAGAGCGCCTGACGGACTCGTACGTCGCTCAGCGACGGATCCTTGAGGTTGAAGGTCAGGTAAGTGACCGCGCCCAGCGGCGCGACGTGCACATAGTTCGCCATGCCGCTTTGGCGCAGGAAGGCGAGCCGGTTGGATTGCACCGTGGTGCTGAGGTCGAGCTCGCCGTTGCGCACCCGCCGTTCTGTCGAGATCGCGTCCGGGGCGGAGAAGAACGAGACCTCGTTGAAGCAGACGTGGCCGGCGTCCCAGAACCCCGGATTGCGCTTGATGATCACCTGGTCGCCGAGCTTCCAGGACACCAGGCCGTAGGGGCCGTTGCCGACGTAGTGACCCGGCTTCGACCAGGCGTCGCCCCACCTCTCGACCACATGCTGCGGCACCGGCCACAGCGAACGGCCGGTCGCGTAGGCCGGCAGTTGCAGCCAGGGGTGAGCAAGATGGATGACCACGGTGTGGGGATCTGGCGCCTCGACACCCAGCGCCGTCAGCGGCAGCTTGCCCTGGTTGACCGCTTCGGCGTTCTTGATCGGAAAGTCGAGGAAGGCCGAGTAGGACGCTGACTTCGGGTCGAGTACGCGCCGGATGCCGTAGACGAAGTCACCGGCGGTGACCGGGGTCCCGTCGGACCAGTTGGCGCTGCGCAGATGGAAGGTCCAGGTCAGGCCATCGGCGCTGGTCTCCCACGAGGTGGCCATTGCCGGCTGAATGGACCCGTCCGCAGCGCGCTCGGTCAGGCCAACGATCAGCTGGCTGACGATGACGTTCTCCCAGGTGCCGTCGACCTTGGCCGGATCGAGCGAAACCGGCTCGGCGCCGTTGCCGTAGAGCAGGCATTGCTCGTGCGGCGGGCAGATCGCGCGGTGGACCGTGCGGCTGCAGGCGCCCAGCGCACTCAGGGCGGCAAGCAGAATGGCGATGGTCGCGAAGGTCCGAACGGCTCTGGCTCCCTTGAATGCCCGACACCTTGGCCGCGATCGACTCGCTGACAAGGACTTTGTGACCCTAAACGGGTCTCCCGATCCGCTTGATCTCCCATTCGAGCATCACGCCGGTCTTGGCGGCCACATCGGCGCGCACGCTCTCGCCCAGCCGCTCGAGATCGGACGCCGTCGCCTCGCCGTTGTTGATCATGAAGTTGGCGTGCATAGGCGAGAACATCGCGCCGCCCATCGGCTTGCCGCGCCAGCCGGCTTCGTCGATCAGCTTCCAGGCGCTGGTCCCCGGCGGGTTGCGGAAGGTCGAGCCGCCAGTCTTCTCGCGGATCGGCTGGCTGGCTTCGCGGCGCTTCGTGATCTCGGCCATGCTGGCGCCGATCACCTCCGGATCGTCGAGGGCGCCCTGAAAGATCGCGCCCAGCCAGATTATCTCGCCCTCGGGGAGGGCGCTGTGGCGGTAGCCGTAGCCGAGGTCCCGAACGGTGAAGACCCGCTGCTCGCCGGCGGGGGTCAGCCCCCAGGCCACCTGCAGCACGTCCTTGGTCTCCGAGCCGTAGCAGCCGGCGTTCATGGTTAGCGCCCCGCCGATCGTGCCGGGGACGCCGGCGTAGAACTCCAGCCCGGCGACGCCGGCCTTGGCCGCGGCCCGGGCGACGGCGGCGTCGAGCGCGCCGGCGTCAGCGGCCACCTTGCCATCGGGCTCGATTATCACCTGGCCGAAGGACCGACCCGCCATGCGGATCACCACACCCTCGACGCCGCCGTCGCGGACGATGACGTTGGAGCCGACGCCCAGCACCGTGCGCGGAACCTCCGGCGGGAGGGCCCGTAGGAACGCCTCGAGATCGGCCGGATCCGCCGGCAGGAACAGCACGTCTGCCGGTCCACCGACCCGGAACCAGGTGAACGGCGCCAGCGGCTCGTCGACCAGCAACTTGCCTCGAACCGGCGGCAGATGATCGCGCCAGGTCATTCAGTCGGCGGGCGCCGCGCCCCCTCCACCACCGGGCTTCGCCCGGCGGTCCCCCTCCCCCGTTTCGCTTCGCTGCACGGGGCAGGAGCAAAGCCGCGACATCGAACTCTCTTCTCCTCCACCGTGTAGCGCAGCGAAACGGGGGAGGTGGCGCGGCGCGTATGCGCCGTGACGGAGGGGGCGTAACGGCGGTCGTTCACGCAGGCAAGGCCGCCAGCTGGCCGGGCAGGGCCTGGGCCCAGGTGGTGATGTCGCCGGCGCCCAGGCAGACCACCAGGTCACCGTCATGGGCTTCGGCGGCGATCAGCGCCGGCAGCGCGGTGGGGCTCTCCAGCGCCAGCACGTGGCGGTGGCCGCGGCGCTTCAGCCCTTCGACCAGGTCGTCCCGGCTGGCCCCCTCGATCGGCGCCTCGCCCGCCGGGTAGACGTCGGCGACGATCACCTCGTCGGCGTCGTTGAAGCAGCGGCAGAACTCCTGGAAGAGGTCCCGCAGGCGGCTGTAGCGGTGCGGCTGCACCACGGCGATCACCCGCCCGTTGGTCACCGCCCTCGCCGCCTTCAGCACGTTGGCGATCTCGACCGGGTGGTGGCCGTAGTCGTCGACGATCTTGATGCCCCGCGCCTCGCCGGTGAACGTGAAACGCCGGCGCACGCCGCCGAAGCCGGCCAGCCCCTTGCGGATCGATTTCTCCGAGGCGCCCAGCTCGCGGCCGATGGCGATGGCGGCGAGCGCGTTCTGCACGTTGTGCTGGCCGGCCATCGGCAGCCTGATCTCGCCCAGCATCGTGGTCGCGTCGTTGGGGCCGCTGATCAGTACGTCGAAGGTCGAGCCCTCGGCGCCGATGCCGATGTTCATCGCCCGCACTTCGGACTGCGGGTTCATGCCGTAGGTGATCAGCCGCCGGTTCTCGACCTTGGAGGCCATCTCCTGCACGTCCGGATCGTCGATGCCGACGGCGGCGAAGCCGTAGAACGGGATGCTCTCGACGAAGGTCTGGAACGCCTTCTTCACCGCTTCGAAGTCGCCGTAGTGGTCGAGGTGCTCGGGGTCGATGTTGGTGACCACAGCGACGGTGGGGCGCAGCCGCAGAAACGTGCCGTCGCTCTCGTCGGCCTCGACGACGATCCAGTCGCCCTCGCCCACCTTTGCGTTTGCGCCATAGGCGTTGATGATCCCGCCGTTGACCACCGTCGGGTCGAACCCGGCGGCGTCGAGGATGGCGGCGACCATCGAGGTGGTGGTGGTCTTGCCATGGGTGCCGCCGACGGCGACCGAGTGCTGCTGGCGCATCAGCTCGGCCAGCATCTCGGCCCGGCGGACCAGCGGGATGCGCCGCGCCCTGGCCGCGGCCAGCTCCGGGTTATCGGCCTTGACCGCGCTGGTGTAGACCAGCGCCGAGGCGCCCTCGATGTGCGCGGCCTCGTGGCCGATGAACACCTTGGCGCCCAGCTTCTCCAGCCGCTCGGTGTTGGCCCCGGCGCGGGCGTCGGAGCCCTGCACCTGGTAGCCGATCCGCAGCATGATCTCGGCGATGGCGCTCATGCCGATGCCGCCGATGCCGACGAAGTGGACGGGCCCGAGGTCGAACGGGACGGGACGACGATTCATCGGCGCTGCTTAGCCGAGAAATGGGGGCGGTGCGAATGTGTCGGGCCGGCGCTCCGACCGCAAAAACACCGATAATAACGGCGCCCTAGTTGTGGCGCGGGCGCGATCTGAGGGTTGCGCATTGTACGTAGACGGACGATCACCAGTTTGGGCATAGCCGCACGTTACCATAAGTGCCTTGAATCGTCCACCACCTGGCAGGCGGCTCAGTAAGGGGCGATCTCGGTGATCTGCTGGCCGTCCAGCTTGAAGCGAACCTTCTCGCCCACGGTCACATCCTTCAGCACCGCGCTCTTGTAGGTGGTGAAAGGCATGACGCCCGGCGGCCAGTTGCGCGCCGCGATGGCTTCGTACGCGATGGTGATCCGCCCTGCCGCCGGATCGATGGCCTTCACCACGCCGACGATCTCGGACTCGTTCAGAGGCGTTGGCGGGCGAACATGGGCGGGCGGCGGGGTGAAGCCGGGCGATCCGCCGCTTGTCTCGCTCCCGCCGCCGCCGCGGCGTCCGCGCCCATCCTGGGGCTGGCCCTGCGCCGCCGAGGCGGCGGCGAGGCAGAGAAGCGCGAACAAAACCAGGGATCTGGGCACAGGGATCGATCTCGACGGAACCGGTAGTTGGCGTCTTCCTAGGGGCGGCTTGTGTCGCGAAGACGTCCACATTCTTGCGCCGTGGTCGCGCCGTTCCGCCGACTGGTCTGCCGTCGGCGAGCCGTCGCATACCTGTGGCCGATCCGCCATCCTTTGAACAACGTGCGACGCACCTCGGCTCGCTATCAGGAACCTTTCGCTCAGTCGCCCGTTGCTGGCCACGTTCGGGTCCGGTCCTGAATAACGCTGCGTGGGGATTCCAATGAAGCTCGAACTCTCTCGTCCGATGGCGCGCGCCGGCGGCGCGATACGGCCACGGTTGTTCGCAACAGTCGCCGCCGTCAGCTTGCTGGCGGGCGCCACTGCTGTCGCCGAGCCGGCCGATAGTGGCTGGTACGGCGCGATCGACCTGGGCGGGCACGTCCAGGTGCCGTTGAAGACAACGTCGCAATACAACGAGCTCAGCGGCCCGCCGGCCAACCTACGCTTCCGCACCGATCCCAACATCGTCGGGTTCGGACGGATCGGCTACAAGATCTCGCCGCACTTCCGGGTCGAACTCGAGGGCGGATATCGGCCCGGCAACTTCGGCACCATCGTCGAGGCCAATTACGCCGGCCGGCCGTTCGGCAGCGCCATCGCGCTCTGCAGTCCGAACTCGGTGACCAGCTGCGGCCGTCCGCCAGGGCAACTCGAATCCTGGACCGCGATGGGCAACTTCATCATCGACCTGTTCGGTAACGGCCCGATCGATCCGTTCATCGGCGCCGGCGTCGGCGTCGCCGGCGTGCATCTGAAGACCTCGGACATCTTCGAGGCGCCAGGACCGCTGCAGTCGTTCCGCAGCGACTCCTGGGATACGCGCTTTGCCTACCAAGGCATCGGCGGGATCGCGATGCGGCTCAACGATCGGCTCAGCCTCGATCTGACCTACCGCTTCCTCGGCACCAAGAACGACCGGTTCGGCGCGATCCAGACAGTGAACCCGATCCGGCTGGGCTTCGTGCAAGGCAACTACCGCGACCAGTCGGTGACGATGGGGCTGCGCTACCTGTTCTCCGCGCCAGCCGCGCCGCCGCCGCCGATGCCGCCGCCGCCACCCCCGCCACCGCCGCCACCGCCGCCGCCACCTCCCCCGCCTCCGCCGCCACCCCCGCCGCCGTCGAAGGACATGAAGGACTTCATCGTCTACTTCCCGTTCGATCAGTACGTGCTGACCCCGGACGCGCAGTCGGTGGTGACCGAAGCGGCTCAGTACGCGACCGGCGAAGAAGTCTCCAACCACGTCGGCGTCGTCGGTCACACCGACACCTCCGGCTCGGTCGCCTACAACATGCGGCTCTCGGAACGCCGGGCCAAAGCCACCGCCGACCAACTGGTCGCCGATGGTGTCAGCCAGCAGGTCCTGGACGTCAGTTGGAAGGGCAAGAGCGAGCCCGCCGTGCAGACCGGCGACGGGGTCAAGGAACCCCTGAACCGCCGCGCCGTGATCACGGTCAACTTCTAGTCTTCAGCGCCCCTTTCATCCCTCCCCATCATGGGGGGGAGTTCGCGCAGCGACCGGGTGGGGACGTCCGACGCGCCAACGCTAATCTGCGAGTAGCGGGCCCTCACCAGACTCCCCCACCCGACCGCTTCGCGGTCTGCCCTCCCCATAATGGGGAGGGTCGATCAACCGCTAGTCCGCGGCGGGACGCGACCCCGGATGCGGTCGAAACCGGCTTTGATGGCGGCGAAGCGGGCGTCGACGGCGGGCTCGAACTGGAGGTCGGTGAAGATGTAGGGCCAGTCGCCCTCGATCGCTTCACGGACCAGCTCGCCGACGTCCGCGGGGTCGTGGCCCGTGGCCAGCAGCTCGCGCATTTGCTGGAGTTGCGTGGCCGTCGCGCCGGCCGGCCAGGCCTCGGCTCGCGCAGCGAAGCGCGACGGCAGGTTACGGACAGAGTCGGCGATGTTGGTGTTCACAAGGCCAGGACATAGCACCGAGACGCCGATCCCCCGCGGCGCAAGCTCGACCCGCAGGCCTTCGGAGAGCGCGACGACGCCGTACTTGGTCACGCTGTACGGGCTGCTCGACCCGGAGAAGAGGCCGGCCGCCGAGGCGGTGAACACGATCTGGCCGCCTTCGCCGTGGCGCTCAATCAACGGCCCGAAGAGCTCGACGCCCCAGATCGCCGCCATCAGGTTGACGCCGATCATCCAGTCCCAGCCGGCGTCGGACCAGCCTTTGCCATAACGGCCTCCACCGCCGACGCCAGCGTTACTGACGAGCACGTGCACTTTGCCGAACCGTTCGAGCGTGGCCTTGGCGGCCGCCGCCAGCTCAGTCTTCAGCGAAACGTCGGCCTGCACGGCTTCGACATCGGCATTGGTCAGCCTGAGCGCCTCCACCGCGGCCGCCAACGGCGCGGCCTCGATATCGCAGAGCATCACCTTCATGCCGGCTTGCGCCAGCGCTGTCGCGATACCGCGGCCGATGCCGGACGCTGCGCCGGTAACGAACGCGGTCTTCCCAGCCAAATCCTGCATGCCCGCTCCTCCCCGATGAAAGAAGCGGACAATCGCCAGGAACGTCCGCTGCGCCAATTCTTGAACGCAACTCATTCGTCCCCATCCTCAAGATAGGAGGTTGGTTTCGATCGCTTAAGGCTTCTGCGGCAGGTTGCGCCGGATCAACCTGAAGAGGCGGCGTTGACCACTCCTAGATTTCTGGCCCTGCTTGTTGGCGTCATGGTCTGCGGCCTGGCGATCGGATGGTTCGTCGAGGCGACCACCAGCACCGCCGCGCTCGAACGCATGGTCAGCGGCCAGTCCCGACCCGATCGCACCGGCCCGCCCGCCCCCTACGACTTCGCCATCGACACCACCAAAGGAAGCGCAACCGCGCCCACCCTGGCCGACGCGGAGGCCTACCCGGCCCCACGCTACAACGGCCCGTGCTCGCTGCCCTACGCCGGCGCCGGCGACGAAGTCGTACTCCTCGACATCTCCGAGGGTGAGGCCGTCTCCTCGGTCGCCGTCGCCGACGTGAACCTCGAGACGCGGGCGGCGGACGTCGAGGTGCAAGCGGGAGATCGGCCGCTCTACCTGGTGCTGGCCTCCGAGCGTCCGATCGTCTGGCGCTTCTCCGGCGCGGCGGGCCGGGTCGGACATCTGGTGCTGATGACAAACGAAACCGCGCCCGACGGCGGGGCGGCCGCCGGCGCGGTCGGCGTCAGCGCCGACAAGATCACCACCGCGCCGCTGCGCAACTGCTTCACCGAGTTCAGCGAGCCCGGCTCGCCGCAGGCTCTCGCCGCCGCCAGCCGGGTCGCCCTGATGACGGGCCGACAGCCGGACGTCGTCGGCGCCGCCCATGACATCGCCGCGGTGCAGCTGCCGTCTGGGATGGCGGCGAAGCTCGAGGAAGGGGACGCGCCGACACCTGCCGGCCTCGACGCCGGCGCCTGGAGCCACGCCCGCCGCTTCACGCCGGCCGGCGTGATGCAACTCGCCGCCGCGGATGTGCACGGCTCGGAGCCGGCGATCGCCTACGACATCCTGCCCGCCCGCGCCGGGATCGCCCAGCTGCTCGCCTCCGGCTCGCTGGTCGAGACGCAGGACGGCTACCGGATCACCAAGCCGATCGCGCACTTCCCGGCGGAACTCTTCGGCGCCGAGGCCACCACCTTCTCGCTCGCCGCCGGCGTGCCGATGCCCGCCGGCAGCCTTGGCCACTCGTGCGTCATCGACGAAGCCACCGGCCGCGCCATCACTCAGTGTCCCTGATCGTTTGGGTTAGTTGACCGAGGCCGGCGTGAACCCGCACTTGTCGGCCGGCATCGGCAGGTGGTCGTTGGAGCCGCCGAATAGCCCCATGGACACCCGCTTTACCGCGAGCACGGAAATCTCGTCGTAGGTGACGTACTGGGCTTTCAGCAGCCGCTCCTCCCGGCCGCCGAGCAGCATGTCCTGCGAGGTGCGCCAGTAGGGGGGCGTATCCGTATCGGACGAGTTCTCCTCGTCTCTCATCCGGGCCAGATTCATGTCGGCGTAGGCGTCGAAGTAGGCCTTGCGTGAGACGGGGTCGCAGGGCGACAGCTCCATCTTGTCGAGCGCCGCGTCCATCTCGGTGCGGAGCGCATTGCGCTTCTCGAAGCCGGGGGCGGTGTCCTCTCCGGTCGATTGCGGCGGCAGCGCATTGGGATCGACGCGGGTGAAGTGCGGCAGGTCGGCGCTCGGCTGCAGCGCAGTCGGACGCCCAAGCCACCAGCCAAGGCCGCCGCCAACCAGGGCGACGGCGGCGACCATGGCCACGAATGCGAAACGAGACATGGCCAACTCCCTTTAACTGACCGCGCGGCAGCCTACGGGAGGTTGCTGAACAGCCACTTAAGCGAGTGCCGCGCCGGACCTCAGCCGCCGCCGATCCGTTCGACCACGTCGGCCAGTCGATCCGCGGCGTCCGGTTTGCCGACCGCCTTGGCCGCGGCGGCCATCGTCGCGAGGCGAGCCGGGTCTTCGATCAACAATTTCAACAACCCCGAGAGACTCTCGACGCTGAGGCTGTCCTCGCGCAGCACTTCCGCCCCGCCGGCCTCGGCGAGCAGGCGGGCGTTCTGGCCCTGGTCGTCGTCGAGGGCGATCTTCAACGGCACCAAGATCGAGGGCCGCCCGGCCACCGCGATCTCGCAGACGGTCGAAGCCCCGGAGCGGCCGATCATCAGGTGGGCGGAGACGAGGCGCTCGGCCATGCGATCGAAGAACGGCGCGGTCTCGGCCTCGACGCCGGCGGCGGCGTAAGTGGCCCTGGCGCCTTCGAGGGCCTCCGCCCGGGTCTGCTGCTGCACTTTGAGCCGGGCGCGCACTTCGTCCGGCAGCGCGGCGATCGCCTTGGGGACCAATTCGGAGAGCAGCCGAGCGCCCTGACTGCCGCCGGTGACCAGCAGGCGCACCTCCCCGGTCGGCGACTGGTAGGGATTGTCGTAGATCGCGCGGATCTCGGGCCGCACCGGGTTGCCGACCACGATGGCGCGGGCTTGCACCGACGGCGGGGCTTTCTGCAGGGTCGGAAAGGCGCAGGCGATGGCGGTGACCCGCGAAGCCAGCAGCCGGTTGGCCCGGCCCATCACTGCGTTCTGTTCGTGGATGATGGTCTTGCGGCCCTGGCTGATCGCCGCCATCAGCGCCGGCAGCGACGGGTAGCCGCCAAAGCCGACCACTACCGCCGGCTTCAGCGTCGCCAGCTCGGCCCGGGCCTGCATCACGCCGCGAAAGATCGCGCCGGCGGCCTTGACCATGCCCAGCGGATCGCCGGGCTTGAAGGTCGCTGCCGAAAGCGGGATGCGGCGCTCGGCGGGGAAATCGGCGGAGAGGGTCTGCACCCGCTCATCGGTCGCCAGCGCCACCCGCCAGCCGCGGCCGACCAGCACCTGCGCCAGCGCCTGGGCCGGGAAGAGGTGTCCGCCGGTACCGCCCGCGGCCAATACCGCAAGCTTGGGCGACGAGCCGCTCACCGGGTCACTCAAAGGTTCCGGCTTTCGCGAGGCGGCCCTTCTGGGCGTAGGCGCCGGGCCGGCGGCGGGTCAGCGCCAGCGCCATACCCATGGTCAGCCCCATCGCCAGCATCGACGAGCCGCCGTACGAGATAAACGGCAGCGTCATGCCCTTGGTGGGCATCAGGTTGAGGTTCACCGCGACGTTGATGAACGACTGCATGCCGACCAGCACGAAAAGCCCGGCGGCGGCCACCTGCTCGAACGGGTCGGAGAGCCGCATCGCCCGGAAGAGGCCGCGCAAGGTCAGGAACATGAAGAGCGCGATCAGGATCAGCGAGAACCAGAGGCCATACTCCTCCGCCGAGGCCGAGTAGATGAAGTCGGTGTGCATGTCGGGCACCTCGCGCTTCATGATCCCCTCGCCCGGCCCCCGGCCCCAGAGCCCGCCGGCGGCGATCGCCTGGCTGGCGCGGTCGACCTGGTGGGTGTCGAGGGTCTTGTCGTGGCTGAAGAACCGGTTCACCCGGCTGGCGACGTGCTGGAACAGGAAATAGGTGCTGCCGAGGCCGGCCACGGCCATCGCGCCCAACGCCATCACCCAGCTCATCGGCACGCCGGCCATCCAGAAGGCGGCGCCAAACGCGACGGTGATCAGCACGGTCTGCCCGACGTCAGGCTCGACCAGCAACAAGGCGACGGCGACGACATAGAGCCCGAACGCGATCGAGACTCCAGGCACGCCCTCGCCCTTCTGACCCTCGGAGAACATCCAGGCGACGAGCACGATCAGCGCCGGCTTCATGAACTCCGATGGCTGCAGCGTGAAGCCGGCGACCTCGACCCAGCGCGTCGCCCCCTTGGCCGCGTGGCCGAGGAAGAACAGCGCCAGCATCATCCCGATCGCGACCAGGTAGATGAAGAAGGCCGAGCGACGGACGCCCTTGGGCGGCAGCATCGACACGACCAGCAGGATGACGACGCCGAGCGCGGCGTAGATCGACTGCCGCACCGCGAAGTGGAACGGGAAGGCGATATCGAGCCGATAGGCCGCCGCCGGGCTGGAGCCGAAGCTGAGCAGCACGCCCAGCCCCATCAGCGCCAGCGTCGCGCCCAGCAGCCAGTGATCCACCGTCCACCACCACTGTCCGACCCGTGACGTGTCGGCGCGGGAGAAGGCGTGGGTTTCATGGGTGATAGGGGCGTCGGCCATCTAGGCGACCCCGATCCCGGAAGCGTGTTCCCCTCCCCCTTGCGGGGAGGGGTTAGGGGTGGGGGTGCAAGCTGGGTGGTCGCCGACTAGCCGGCCGGGCGCCAATCCGCAGGCTGCGAGCCGACACCCCCATCCCCAACCCTTCCCCGCAAGGGGGAAGGGAGCGCGCTGTACGTTTGCCAAGATCAAGACTGCGCCCTCGCCTTGGCGGTGGGCACGACGGTGAGGTCGTGCACGGCGGCGCGGAAGGCTTCGCCGCGCGCCTCGAAATCGGCGAACTGGTCGAACGAGGCGCAGGCCGGCGAGAGCAGCACGATGGCGTCCTCGCCGGACGCCCGAGCATCGTCGAAGGCGGCGCGGACGGCGGCGTCGATGGTCCCGCAGCGGGCGTAGGGAACCTTGCCATCGAGCGTGGCGGCGAATGCGTGCTCGGCCTCGCCGACCAGGTAGGCCTTGGCGACCGAGCCGAAGAGGTCGGCCAGGCTGTCGATGCCGCCGGTCTTTGGCTGACCGCCGGCGATCCAGTAGACCTTCGGATAGCTGGCGAGCGCCTGGCGGGCGGCGTCGGCGTTGGTGGCCTTCGAGTCGTTGACGAAGCGCACGCGGCCGATCGCGCCCACGGTCTCCATCCGGTGCGCCAGCCCTGGGAAGGTCATCAGGCCCTGGGCGGCGACCTGGTCGGAGATGCCGAGGGCGCGAGCTGCGGCGTAGGCCGCGGCCGCGTTCTGCCAGTTGTGCCGGCCGGGCAGCGAGACGGCGCGGGTCAGGTCGGCGACCTCGGTCACCCGCTCGCCAGTGGCGTCGTAGAGCATGCCCTGCAGCGCATAGACGCCGCGGCCCATCGAGCGGCGCGCGCTGATCGGCACGATGGTGCGGCGGTTGGCGGCGGTGATCTCGGTGACGATGTGGGCCGACCAGGGATCGTCGACGCCGACGATGGCGGTGTCGCCCTTGCCCTGGTTCAGTAGGATGCGGCGCTTGGCGGCGACATAGCCGTCCATGTCGCCGTGCCGCTCCAGGTGGTCGGGCGAGATGTTGAGGATGATGGCGACGTCGGGCTTTAGGCTCGAGGTCAGGTCGAGTTGATAGGACGAAAGTTCGAGCACGTAGACCGCGCCGCCGTGCATGTCCTCGAGGTCGAGGACGCCGACGCCGATGTTGCCGCCGATGCGTACGTCGCGACCGGCCTGGCGGCAGACGTGGCCGACGAGGGCGGTGGTGGTCGACTTGCCGTTGGTGCCGGTGATGGCGACGATCTGCGGGCGCTTGTGCTGCGGCGCGGCGGCCACGGCGCGGGCGAAGAGTTCGATGTCGCCGAGGATCTCGACGCCGGCGGCTCTAGCCTTCTCGACCGTCCAATGCGGCTCCGGGTGGGTCAGCGGCACGCCGGGCGACAGCATCAGCGCGGTCAGCGTCGACCAGTCGGCGGTGGTCAGGTCCTCGACGACGAAGCCCTGCGCTGCGGCGGCGTCGCGGGCCGCGGCCTTCTCGTCCCACACCACGACCTCGGCCCCGCCGGCCAGAAGCGCGCGCGCCGCGGCAAGGCCCGTGCGGGCCAGGCCGAAGACGGCGACCTTCTTTCCCTCGAAACCGCGGACCGGGATCATGGCGTGCGCATCCCTCCCCTACCGCAGCTTCAAGGTGGCCAGCCCGACCAGGGCCAGCATGACGGAGATGATCCAGAACCGGATCACGATTGTCGGCTCGGCCCAGCCGAGGCGCTCGAAGTGGTGATGGATCGGGGCCATGCGGAAGACCCGCTTGCCAGTCAGCTTGAACGAAGCGACCTGCACCATCACCGAGACGGTCTCGAGCACGAAGAGGCCGCCGACGATGGCCAGCACGATCTCGTGCTTGGTCGCCACCGCGACCGCGCCCAGGCCGCCGCCCAGCGCCAGCGAGCCAGAGTCGCCCATGAAGATCTTGGCCGGCGGGGCGTTGTACCAGAGGAAGCCCAGGCACGAGCCGACCATCGCCGCGCAGTAGACCCCGATCTCGCCGACGCCGGGCACGGAGTGGAGCTCCAGGTAGTCGGCGAAGCGCGCGTTGCCGACCAGGTAGGCGATCAGGCCGAAGGTGCCTGCCGCGATCATCACCGGCACAGTGGCGAGCCCATCGAGGCCATCGGTGAAGTTCACCGCGTTGGACGAGCCCATGATCACCAGGGCCCCGAACACCAGGTAGAAGAGGCCGAGGTCGAGCAGGGCCTTCTTGAAGATCGGGAAAGCCACCGAAGTGGCCAAATGCGGCTCGTCCGGGGTCACCTGGCCGTACTTGATGATCAGATAGACTGCGAGCACCGCGAACGCCGCCTCGACCAGCAGCCGCAGCCGGCTGGAGATGCCGGCGACCGACTGGCGGGTGACCTTGGCGTAGTCGTCGAGGAAACCCAGGAAACCGAACGACATCGTCACCAGGAGCACGACCCAGACGTAGACGTCGGTCAGGTCGGACCACAGCAGCGTGCCGACGGCGATGCCGGCCAGGAACATCAGCCCGCCCATCGTTGGCGTGCCGGCTTTCTCGACAACGTGGCGCTCGATGCCGTCGGTGCGGATCGGCTGGCCCTTGCCCTGCCGCGCCTGCATCCAGCGGATGAAGCGCGAACCCATCGCCACCACGGTCAGCTGCGCGGTGATCAGCGAGAGGCCGGAGCGGAAGGTGAGGTAGCGCAGCAGGTTAAGGACGGGGATGTAGTGGTGGTTGTCCGCCAGCCGCTCGTACAGCAGATAGAGCATCAGCCGGGCCCCCCGGAACGGGGCGCGAGGCTGCTCAAGGCCTCGAAGAGCGCCTTGGCGTGCGAATCCCGCGACCCTTTCACCATCACCAGATCACCAGGCTCTACGGCCTGGGTGAGCGACGGCGCGAGCGCCTCCGCAGTTCCGGCGTAGCCGCCTTGGCGAGTCGGCGGAAGCGCCTCCCAGAGGCATTTCATCATCGGGCCGGCGCAGAACACGAGATCGATCTTCGCCGCCTCGATCTCGGTTGCCAGGCCTGCGTGATAGGCGCCGGAGCCCTTGCCGAGCTCGAGCATGTCGGTGAGCACGGCGATGCGCCGACCGGCGGGCTGGCGCAGGCCGACGGTCCGGAGCGCGGCGGCCACCGAGACCGGGTTGGCGTTGTAGCTTTCGTCGATCAGGGTGAAGACGCCGCCGGCGATGGCGACCTGGCGCTCGGCGCCGCGGCCCTCCAGCGGCTCGAACGCTGCCAGGGCGTCGAGGCCGGCGCCCAACGGCGCGCCCAGCGCTTCGATCATCAGCAGCGAGGCCAGGCTCATCAGGCCCCAATGCGCGCCGGTCTGGCGCAGGGTGAAGCTGATCGGCTTGCCGCGCAGCATCGCCTTCACCCGCGCCCCGTTGCCTTCGAGGTCGAAACTGGTGAGCTGGGCCGCGCAGGTCTCACTCGATCCGAACGCCCGCACCTCGGCCCCGTGCGCCTTGGCCGCGCCGGCGAGGTAGTCGAACCAGGGATTGTCGGCGTTGAGCACAGCGACGCCGCCGGCGCTCAGGCCGTCGAAGATCTCGGCCTTGGCCCGCGCCACGCCCGCCTCGCCGTCGGCGAAGTTCTCGATGTGGGCCTGGGCGACGGTGGTGATGGCGACCGCGTGCGGCTGGACCATGCCGACCAGCGACGTGATCTCGTCGGCGTGGTTCATGCCGATCTCGAACACGGTCCGCTCGGTGTCGCGCGGCATCCGCGCCAAGGTCAGCGGCACGCCGATGTGGTTGTTGTACGACTTCACCGACGAGTGCGCGCGACCGGCGAGCTCGAGGCCGGCGCGGATCGCCTGGGTGACGCTGGTCTTGCCGACCGACCCCGTGACCGCGCCGCGGCGCACCTGCGGCGCCCGGTCCCGCGCCGTAGCGCCGAGCTTCTCCAGCGCCTTCAGCGTATCGGCGACCACCACCGTGGCGACGTTCGTTTCCCGATTGGCCAGCACGCCCGCCGCGCCTCGGGCCAGCGCCATCGGGACGAACTCGCTGCCGTCGCGCTCGCCGGCCAGGGCGACGAAGAGATCGCCGGGTTCGAGGGTGCGAGTGTCGATGGAGACGCCGGTTGCGGCGAAGCCGTCGCCGGCGAGGCGCCCGCCGGTGGCGGCGACGATGTCAGCGGAGGTCCAGAGCGGCTCAGCCATGCGCCCGCTCCAGGCCGAGCGCGGCGGCGGTTTCGGCGACATCGTCGAACGGGTGGATGATCGCGCCGACGATCTGATCTCGCTCGTGGCCCTTGCCGGCGACCACCAGCACATCGCCCTCGCGCAGCATGGCCGCGGCGGCGCCGATCGCTTCGCGGCGGTCGCCGATTTCGCGGAGGCCGGTGACACCAGCGCGGATCTCGGCGCGGATCGCGGCCGGGTCCTCGGAGCGGGGATTGTCGTCGGTGACGATAGCGATGTCGGCGAGGCTGGCGGCGATCTGGCCCATCAGCGGGCGCTTGGCGCGGTCGCGGTCGCCGCCGGCGCCGAAGACGACGATCAAGCGGCCGGACGCGTGCGGCCGCAGCGCCATCAGCACGGTTCTGAGGCCGTCTGGTGTGTGCGCATAGTCAACGTAGGCCTCGCCGCCCTTGCGGCCAGCGCCGATGCGCTCGAGCCGGCCTGGCGCGCCTTCAATCTGCTCCAGCGCCGCCAGCACCGCTTCGGCGTCCTCGCCGGCGGCGATGCAAAGTCCGGCGGCGACCAGGGCGTTGGCGGCCTGGAACGCGCCGGCGAGGGGCAGGCGGACGTCGAAGTTGCGGCCTTCCGTGCCGATGCGCAGCCGCTGACCGGCGACGACCGGCGTGCGATGCGCCAGCGTCAGCCCCTCACCCATCGAGCCGACCGAAAATACTCCCAGTCCGCTGGTCACCGCTGCGGCGGCGAAGGCGGGATAGGCGTCGGAGTCGGCGTTGAGCACGGCGGTACGGCCGCGCGGCGTCAGCGCCTCGAAGAGCCGCAGCTTGGCCGCCCGGTAGGCGCCCATCGTGCCGTGATAGTCGAGGTGGTCCTGGGTCAGGTTCAGGAAGCCGGACGCGGTCAGAGCGACGCCGTCCAGCCGCCGCTGGTCGATCCCGTGCGACGAGGCTTCCAGCGCCAGGTGCGTGACGCCCCGCTGGGCGAGGTCGGCCAGCAGCGCGGCGACGTCGCCGGCGTCGGGGGTGGTGAGGCCGGGCTGGGTGATCTGCTCGTCGCCGGCGCGCACGCCGAGCGTGCCCATGCTGGCCGACGAATGGCCGAGGCGGCCGAAGATCTGGCGGCAGAAGGTGGCGACGGAGGTCTTGCCGTTGGTGCCGGTGACGGCGACGCAGGTCGCCGGCTGCGCGCCCCAGAACGCGGCGGCGGCGAGGGCATAGGCGCGGCGGGCGTCGCCGACCACCACCACTGGTTGGGCGGCAGGAACCGGCGTCTCGCTGATCACCGCGGCGGCGCCGGAGGCCAGCGCCTGGGCGACGAACTCACGGCCGTTGGTCTTGGTCCCCGGCAGCGCGGCGAAGAGGTAGCCGGGTTTCACCTTGCGGCTGTCGGCGGTGACGCCGGCGATCTGCGGGTCGCTCGCCAGCTCGCGCTTCAGCAGATCGGAGAGCCGGCGCGTCATCGCTCGTTCACCCCGAGCGTCGCGGCGGCGGCCGGCTTGGTCTGCGCGCCCAGGGCCGAGGTGACGATCACCCGGCGCACGCGAACGAAGGGCGCGATGCGGTCGATCACCCGGCCGGCGACCGGCGCGGCGGTGAAGGCGCCCGTGGTGACCCCGCCATCGGCCGGCACGGGCTTGGGGGCGTCGATCATGATCAGCACCAGGTAGCGATCCTGGGTAAGCGCCCCATCGGTCGGGAAGATGGCCGCGAACGAGGCGAGGTTCGCGACGTTCTTGCCCTCCTGGTAGTGGCCATTGATGATCTTGGTCGCGGTGCCGGTCTTGCCGCCGACACGCAGGCCCAGCGCATCCGCCTTGGCGCCCGTGCCCTCGGTCACGTTCAGCCGCATCAGATCGAGCATGGTGCGCGAGGTCTGCGGCTGGAGCACCTGGCGGCCGGTGGCGGGGGCCTGCCCCGCGGCGAGCGGCTTCAGGGTCAGCGGACGGTAGACGCCGCCGTTCAGGATCGCACTCATGCCGGTGGCGATGGCGAGCGGGGTCACCGAAATCGAGTGGCCGAACGACATCGAGGCGACGATCGCCGGGCTGAACTGCTTGGCCAGCAACGGATGGCTGGATTCGATCAGCTCGCTGGGCGCGGCGGCGAAGAGGCCGAAGGCCTTGTAGTAGCGGCTCATCGTCTCCGCGCCGGCCTTCAGGCCCAGCCGCGCGGCGCCGATGTTGGACGAGTGGGTGAACACCTTGGCTAGCGACAGCTGAGAGTCGCCGGAGTCGAAGTCGTGGATGGTCTGGCTGCCGAAGACGAGCGGCGTCCTGACGTCGAACATGGTGTCTGGGGTCGCAGCGCCGGAGTCGATACCCATCGCCAGGGTGAACACCTTCATCACCGAGCCCGGCTCGTAGACCGTGGTCGCGGCGTGATTGACCATCTTGGCCGGGTCGGCGTGGGCCGGATTGTTGGGATCGTAGCTCGGCCAGCTGGCCATGCCGAGGATCTCGCCGGTGCGGACGTTGACCACGATCCCGGCCGCGTCGGCGGCGCCGTACGCCGTGCTGGCTTGATCGAGCTCGTCTTCGAGCGCGCCCTGCACACGCAGATCGATTGAGAGCGGCACGGCCGCGCCCTTGGCGGCGCCGGCGCGGATCGCCGGGTCGAACGCCTTCTCGGCCCCGGCGAGGCCGATTCCGTCCTTGGACGAAAAACCGATCAGGTGGGCGGCCAGCATATCGAGCGGATAGGCGCGACCGCTCTCTTCCTCGAAGCTGACCCCAGGCAACGCCAGATCGTGCACCGCCGCCTTGGTCTCGGGGGTCAGGGTGCCGATGATGAATTCGCGGTGGTCGCCAGCGAGCACCCGGTCGAGCGTCGCCGGCTTGATGTCCGGCAAGGCGGCCAGCAGCGCGGCGCGGACCTGCGCCTTGTAGACCATCTCGTGGGGGTCGACGTAGAGGCCGTAGCGCGGCAGATCGAGCGCCAGGGTCTGGCCGTTTCGGTCGGTGAGTTCGGCCCGGGCGCCCGGCATGTTCGCGGCCAATTCGCCGCCGCGGCCGTAGGGTGAAAAGAGCGCCGCCTTGCCGGCGCCCAGCGCCAAAGTCACGAAGCCGGCGGCGAACAACGCCAGCACGAAGAAGATCCGCAGCCGGGTGTCGTCGACCGCTTTGTCGGAGGCCCGGGCGCGCTCGAACGCGTGCTCGATCCACCACATCCGCCGCATGATCCAGCGGCCGAGCGGGCTCAGGGGTCCGGTGATGGCGCCGGAGACGCTCACGGCTGGCCCCCGGGCCCGGCCACCTGTGCGAGACCGTCGGGCGAGATTTCCTGCTTGGCCGTCACCGGCGCCTGGCCGGCGTAGTCACGAGCCCGCGCCGCCAGCCGATCGGGCGCCTCGAGGTGGATCACCTGGGCGCGCAGCAGCCGCACGTCGCGCTGCTCCTTGTCGATCTTGTCCTCGGTGTCGGCGATGTCGGAGCGCTCGCTGCCGGCGGAGGTTTTGAACGCGTAGACGGTCAGCGCCAGCGCCAGGAAGATCACCAGCGCCGCCAGGTCGACGACGCGGAAGCCGCGCACCCGGCGAGACAGCAGACCGGAGACATCGAAGCCGACCAGTTTCATGCCACGGCCTTCCAGGCCGGCGCGTCGGTGCGGGTCGCGGCGCGAAGCTTGGCCGAGCGGGCGCGGGGGTTGGCGGCGATCTCGGCTTCGCTGGCCGCGCGGGCGCCGTTGAACACCAGCTCGAAGCTGGGCGCCGCGCCTTTGGCCGCGGGCGGATGGTGGCGGGAGACGCCGGGCGTGCGCCCCGCCCGCTCGGTCAGGAACGACTTCACGATCCGGTC
The DNA here is from genome assembly GCA_036494265.1 of Caulobacteraceae bacterium. Lineage (GTDB taxonomy): Bacteria > Pseudomonadota > Alphaproteobacteria > Caulobacterales > Caulobacteraceae > Acaudatibacter. The sequence continues at coordinate 47,257 of DASXOP010000060.1, forward strand.
TTCGAGCGAGTGGAAGGTGACGACAGCCAGCCGGCCGCCAGTCTTCAGCACCTGCTCGGCGGCGAGCAGTCCGGCTTCCAACTCCTCGAGTTCGGCGTTCACTGCGATGCGCAGCGCCTGGAAGACCCGCGTCGCCGGATGCACCTTGGCGCCGCGCCGGCCGCCCAGCGTGCGCTCGACGAACTCGGCCAGATCGAGGGTGCGGGTGAACGGCTTGTCGTCGCGGCGGCGACCGATCGCGCCGGCGATGCGGTGGCCTTTTGGCTCCTCGCCGAAGACGCGGAAGATGCGGCTGAGCTCGGCGGCCGGCGCTTCGTTGACGAGATCGGCGGCGGTGGGCCCTTCGCCGCCCATTCTCATGTCGAGGGGGCCGTCGCGCATGAAGGAGAAGCCGCGCTCGGGCTCGTCGAGCTGCATGGAAGACACACCCAGGTCCAGCGCGACGCCGTCAGCGACCTCCGCGCCGAGGTGAATCGCCATTGTCGAGAATCGATCTTCGACCAGTCTGAAATCCGCGGCCGCGCTGAGCGAGGTGGCGAAGCGACGCGCCGTCGGATCGCGGTCGAAGCCGACGACACGGGCGCCAGCCTCGAGGAATCCGCGGCTGTAGCCCCCCGCTCCGAAGGTCCCGTCGACAATCAGCTGGCCCGGTGCGATCGCCAGCGCCGCCATCACCTCCGGCAGCAGGACTGGCGTATGAGCGACGTCAGCCATTGGCGGCGGCGGGCGCTGGGGCCGGTGGGGCGGCTGCACGTTGGCGAGCCCGGGCCACCAGAGCTTCGCGGGCCGTCAGGCGTTGCTCGCGAAGCCGCTCGCGATAGGCGTCGCGCGACCAGATCTGGAACCGCTCACCCAGCCCGACGATGGCCACCCAGTCGCTCAGGCCAACGAGGTCGCAGAAGGCTTCCGGCAGGGTGATGCGCCCGGCGGTGTCGAACGAGAGCTGCACCATGCCGCCCATGATCGAGGTCTCAAGCGCGGTGCGGGTGGGGTCGCCGAACGGGAACTCGTCGATCAGGGCGGCGTAGCTGTCGAACAGCGCCTTGCCACCACCTTCGATGCAGTCGGCCTCGATCGAAGGGAAGCAGAAGAGGCCATCGAAGGGCGCGACCGTGGCGCGGAACTCCTGCGGCGCGACGATGCGCCGTTTCGTGTCCAGCTGCTTCTCGAACGTCGAGATGAACACCAGCCCCGCCCTCAAAAATCCAAGTGCGACGGCAGCCCCCGCTACCCGCCCCTCGCCTCACCCCGCCGTCGTCCGCGCGCCCTGCGGACAACTCCTGGCCTATGGCGATGTGATTGGGTTAACACGGGATGAATTGGGAGACAATGACACTGATTACCCTTTTCTGCTCAAAGCCTAGATGTTCCAGAGTCCCGAATAGTTAATGTCCACAGGTTATCCACAGAACATACAGCGAACTACTTGGGACAGAATGCCGCGGGACTCGAAAGGCGGTCGTTCTGGGCAGCACGAGGGTGTCACGGCGCATAGATATCGAGGGCGGCGAGCTGAGCCGTGCTCGCCTCAAGGGCCGACCCGATGAGCGTCACGTTGATCAACCTCTTCACCGTGCCACCCGGTGGGGAGGACGCTTTCCTTGCCCGCTTCCAGGAGATGGCGGCCAGGTGCGAGGGCCTGCCGGGCTTCGTGCGCACCGAGCTGCACCGCAACCTCGGCGCGGCCGATCCGACCTACGCTTTCGTCAACGTCGCGGTCTGGGAGAGCATCGAGGCGTGGCGCGAAGGGCTGCCGAAAATCCTCGCCGGCGTCAGCCTGGGCAGCGGCGTGATCCCGAAGCCGGGGCTCTATGAGCCGGTGCTGACGGCGTCGGCCTGAAATCACATCTCCCGTGAGGGTCTCCCGCTAGCGGGAGAGAGAGGAAAGCGGACCAGACGGCCTGTAAGCCGGGTTCTGTGCCTTCCCGAGGGAAGCGACGATCATTCCTCTGGACCGCCCATCGCTGGACGGTTCTCGCGACCTACCCGGATCCCCGAAGCGCCGGCGACGGCGCCGCCCGCCAAAGACGCAGAGCGCCCGGGGCAGACATGAGGACCCCTATTTGGTCTTGCTCCAGGCGGGGCTTGCCATGCCGTCCCGGTTACCCGGGTCCGCGGTGGGCTCTTACCCCACCCTTTCACCCTTCCCGCTCAGCCGAGGCGTCGCGGCGGTTTGCTTTCTGTGGCGCTATCCCTGGGGTCACCCCCGGCGGGCGTTACCCGCCGCCTTGTCACCGTGGAGCCCGGACTTTCCTCCCCCGCGCCGAAGCACGGGCGCGATCGCCCGGCCGTCTGGTCCGAGGCGGAACCTGGGCGCTGACCGGCAGGCGGTCAAGCTCAGGCGGCGACGACGCAGCCCTCGTAGCCCTTGGCCGCCACCTCGTTGCACTTGTCGCGGTAGACCGGGAAGCCGCCGATGTAGGGCATGAAGACGCGCGGCTTGCCGGGCACGTTGGCGCCCAGGTACCAGCTGTTGGCGAGCGGGAAGATGGTGCCGGCGGCGACCTCGTTGACGTGCGCCACCCAGTCGTCCTGGGCGGCCGTGGTGGCCTCGATGCTGCCGGCCTGGCGCTCGCCCATCCAGCCGATGCAGTCGGAGATCCACTCGACGTGCTGCTCGATGGCCACCGCCATGTTGCAGAGCACCGAGGGGCTGCCCGGGCCGGTGACCAGGAACAGGTTTGGGAAGCCCGCGACCATCAAGCCGAGGTAGGTGCGCGGCCCCGCCGCCCAGCTGTCCTTCAGCCGCGCGCCGCCACGCCCTCGGATATCGATCTTGTCCAGGGCGCCGGTCATGGCGTCGAACCCGATCGCATAGACGATCGCATCGACCGCGTACTCCTTGGCCGAGGTCTTCACGCCGGCGGCGGTGATCGTCTCCAGCGGCTCCTCGATGAGGTCGACCAGGCTGACGTTGTCGCGGTTGAAGGTGTCGTAGTAGCCGGTGTCGACGCAGATCCGCTTGGCGCCGATCGGGAAGCTCTTCGGCGCCAGCTTCTCGGCCACCTCGGGGTTCTTGACGATGCCGCGGATCTTCTCACGCACGAACTCGGCCGCCGTGGCGTTGGCGTTGGTATCGACGACCAGATCGGCGTAGGCGCCGAGCAGGGCGAAGCCGCCATAGCGCCAGCGCTCTTCGTAGTTCGCCTGGCGATCGCCAGCCGCCGCCTCCAGCGCCGGCTGCGGATTCTGCGAGATGGCGCGGATGCCGAAGCCGGTCTCGCGCGCCTCCTGTCGGTACCGCGCCCGGTTGGCCGCCCAGTCAGCGGCGACCGCCGGATCGATCGGGCCGTTGTGCGCCGGCGTGCTGAAGTTGGGCGTGCGCTGGAAGACGGTGACGTGCTTAGCCTGCGCGGCGATCTGCGGGATCGACTGGATCGCCGAGGAGCCGGTGCCGATCACCGCCACCGTCTTGCCAGTGAAGTCGACGCTCTCGTGCGGCCAGCGGCCGGTGTGCCAGCTGGGGCCGTGGAAGGTCTCGGCGCCTGGCAGCTCGCCGTCCTTGGGCGCCGAGAGGCAACCGGTGGCCATGACGCAGTACCGCGCGCTGACGGTCTCGCCGCTGTCGGTGGTCACGCTCCAGCGTTGGCTGCCCTCGTCAAAGACCGCGGCGGCGACCCGGGTTTGCAGCTGGATGTCGCCGCGCAGGTCGAAGCGGTCGGCGACGTGGTTCAGGTAAGCGAGGAGCTCCGGCTGGGAGGCGTAGCGCTCGGACCAGGTCCACTCGGCGTCGAGCTCGGGGGAGAATGAGTAGGAGTATTCCTGGCTCTCGATATCGACCCGCGCGCCGGGATAGCGGTTCCAGTACCAGGTGCCGCCGACGTTGGTCCCGGCCTCGAACACCCGCGCCGAAACGCCCTGCTGGCGCAGCCGGTGCAGCATGTAGAGCCCGGAAAAGCCCGCCCCGACGATCACCGCGTCATAGTCCCGCACCGCGCCCATCGTCATCTCCGCCCCTTATCGTTGGCCGCACGATACGCGACTTCCGCGAGGTGCGGGCAAGCCAAACGTCGGCGGCGCCTTGGCGGCGTCAGGCGAGCTCTTCGGCCAGCACCTTCTGCACTACCGCAAGATCGGCCATCCGCTTGCGGTGGTCGACCACTCTCGGGATCAGCGCCAGGTCGACGCCGTCGAGTTCGAGCCACTGGGCGATGGTGAAAAGGTAGGGATCGCAGACCGAGTAAGTCTCGCCCAGCACCCACGGCCCGGCGAGCATCTTGTGCTCGATCAGCTCGAAGCAGGCGCCGACCGAGCGCGGCACGGCCCGCTTCATGCCTTCAATCGTGGCTTCGTCATCGGCCCAGCGATAGCCACGCATGCGGTGAGCGTGGGCGACGTGGACGGTGGAGCAGAGGTAGCTGTTGAACGCCTGCGCCTCGGCGAAGGCGAACGGGTCATCGGTCGGCGCCAGCCTCGCGGCCGGAAAGCTCTGCGCGATGTAGGCCAGCATCGCCGGCGTCTCGGTCAGCACGCCACGGTCGGTCACCAGCGCCGGCACCCGGGCCTTGGGATTGATCGCCAGATAAGCCGCCCCGCGCTGCTCCTCGGCCCCGAAATCGATCCGCACGGCTTCATAGTCGGCGCCCGCATCCTCCAGCACGATGTGCGAGGCGAGCGCACAGGTTCGCGGCGCCCAGTACAACTTCAACATCCTAGGCTCCCACGAGGGCTCCGACGCCACGCGCCATCACGAAGGTCGGGCGTTCGAGCTGCGTGATGTCCGCCAGCGGGTCGCCATCGACGGCGATGATGTCGGCGGATTTGCCGGGTGCGATCGTGCTGGCGAGGTCGGAGATGTTGAGCAGCTCGGCGGCGGTCACCGTGGCCGCCTTGATCGCGTCGGCGCTGGACATGCCGGCCTCGACCATCAGCGCGAACTCGCGGGCGTTCTGGCCATGCGGGCCGACGCCCATGTCGGTGCCGAACGCGATCGGCACGCCGGCGCGGTAGGTACGGCCCAGCGCCTGCTTGATCCGCTCGCCGACAATGACGGCTTTCTCCGCCTGCGCCGGCGTCAGCACCCCGCCGCCGCTCTGGGCCATGCCGAGCACGGTGACGCCGGCGATTATCGTCGGCACGTGGAAGGCCTTGTGCTTCAGGAAGAGCTCGATCGAGGCGTCGTCGAGGAAGCTGCCGTGCTCGATCGAGTCCACGCCGGCGGAGAGCGCGGCGTTGATGCCTGCGAGGCCGTGAGCGTGGGCCGACACCCGCCGGCCAAGCTGGTGGCCGGTCTCGATGATCGTCCTGATCTCGTCGGTGGTGAACTGCTGATCGACCCCGGCGCTGATGTTGGAGAGGACGCCGCCGGTGGCCACGAACTTGATCGCGTCGGCGCCCTGCGCCACCTGCAGCCGCACCGCGCGGCGGCAAGAGTCGACGCCGTCGCAGACGCCCACGTTCGACTGCACGCAGGTGCAGACATCCTGGCGGAAACCATAGGTCTGGCCGTGGCCGCCGGTCGGCGACAGGATCGCGCCGACGCAGAGGATGCGCGGACCGGGAACCTTGCCCTCGGCCACCGCGTCGCGCAGCGCGTAGATGATCTCCGGCTGGCGTGCGCCCAGGTCTCGTACGGTAGTGAAGCCGGCGGCTAGCGTCAGCCCCGCTCGCCAGGCGCCGTCGAGCCCGACCTTGGGGTTGGAATCCTCGACGAACCGCAGCCGCTGGCCCGGCCCGAGCTGGGCGGTCAGGTGAACGTGGCAGTCGATCAGTCCGGGCAGGACGAACTTGTCCCTCAGGTCGATCAGCGCCGCGCCCGGCGGCGGATCGACGAAGCCGGCGGCGACCTCGACCACCTTGCCGCCGGCGATGCGGACGCTTTGCTTGTCCTGCGGCGCTGCCCCCGGATCGGCCAGCAGCCGACCGGCGTGGATCACAAGCTCAGTTTCGCCCGCCATTGCCGAAATGCCCACTGCTGACCTGCCCGGTCGACCTTGCGCCAACTTCCGCCCGATCGGAAGCCGGCCACCAGCCATCTGCCCTGGCTCGCCACGCGGGCGGTTGCCCAATGATCGCGCTTCTGCGCCACTGTCTGGTCGGTCGGGTTGGGGAACCGTATGAGCGAGAGCGTGAGCACACCGGAGCGCGTGGCGCTGGCGCGCCGGCATGTGGCGGCGGCCACCATCGGCAATGCGCTCGAGTTCTACGACTTCATCACTTACGCCTTCTTCTCGATCCAGATCGGCCACGCCTTCTTCCCGACGCACGACGCCTACGGCAGCCTGATGCTGTCGCTGGCGACCTTCGGGGTCGGCTTCGTCACCCGGCCGATCGGCGGGATCATCATCGGCAGCTACGCCGATCGCGTAGGCCGCAAGCCGGCGATGCTGCTCAGCTTCATGCTGATGGGGGTGGCGATCGTCTCCATCGCGCTGATCCCGCCTTACCGGACCATCGGCATCGCAGCGCCGATCCTGGCGATCCTGGCGCGCATGGTTCAGGGCTTCGCCCTCGGCGGCGAGGTCGGACCGACGACTGCGTACCTGCTCGAGGCGGCGCCGCTGAAAGGCCGCGGGTTCGCAGTGTCATGGCAAGGCGCAAGCCAGGGCATCGCCGCGACCGTCGGCAGCCTGGTCGGCGTCGGCCTCTCGGCGGTGATGTCGCCGGGCGCGCTCGACGAATACGGCTGGCGCATGGCCTTCCTGCTGGGCGCGGTCACCCTGCCTTTCGGCCTCTGGATCCGCAGCAATCTGCCCGAGACGCTGGAGGGGCTTGAGACCGAGCCTCGCATCACCGGCGCCAGGGCCCGGCTCGGCGCGGCGCGAGCCAGCAGCCGGATCATTGTGCTGGCCTTGGTCGTGCTCGCCAGCGGCACGATCGGAACCTACGTCTTCAACTACATGACCACGTTTGCGCAGAACACGCTGCACATGAAACCGGGCGATGCGTTCCTGGCAGGTGCGGCCGGCAACGTCGCCGGCGTCATCTCGGGCCTCTTCGGTGGCTGGCTCTCCGACCGGATCGGCCGGCGGCCGGTGATGATCTGGCCCAACCTGGCCTTTCTGGTGCTGATCCTACCGACCTTCTTCTGGATCATCGCGGCGCGGAACCCCGCGGCCCTCGTGGTAGGTTCGATCGGTCTCGGCTTCCTCAGCTCGATGGGCATCGGCGCGTTCTACACCGCCGTCACCGAGACATTGCCTAGCGGCATCCGCGGCGGCGCCTTCGCCACCATCTACGCCACCTCGATCGCCCTCTTCGGCGGCACCACCCAGTTCGTGATCACCTGGCTGATCAAGGTCACCGGCGATCCGATGTCGCCCGCCTGGTACCTTTTCGCCGCCACCCTGATCGGCCAGATCGCCTACGTGCTGATCGTGGAAAGCGCGCCGGCGAAGGCCAAGCTGGTGGTCGCGGCGGCCTAGGCGCTCTCCGCCGCCATCCGCAGCAAGGCGATGAGGCGGGCGCGCGTCTCGCCGTCAGCTTGGCCGTCGACGCGGGACTGCAGCCAGTGGCGCTGGAAGGCGCGGACGATGGTCGTGGTCGCCGCGTCGTACCGGCCGCTGGGGGCGCTGTCGTAACCCAGCCGGGTAAGGCCGGCCTGAAGCGTGAAGACGCCGGCTCCCTCGTCGCCCTCCTTCAGTGGGGCGCCGGGTGCGGCGGTCGGGTCGGCCCAGAGCCCGTGGCCGGCCCCGGCCAGCTGCTTCCAAGGGAAGAGCTCGCCGGGGTCCTCCTTGCGTGCCGGAGCGACGTCGGAGTGGCCGAGGATGCGCGCATCCGGCACGTCCCAGCGCTCGCGAATCTCGCCCAGCAGCGCGATCACCGCCTCGATCTGCACGTTGGGAAATGGTCGGTAGCCGAACTCGTGGCCTGGATTGACGATCTCGACGCCGATCGAGCGACCGTTGATGTCGCGCTCGCCCTTCCAGAACGACACCCCGGCGTGCCAGGCCCGGCGTTCCTCCGGCACGAGCGTGAAGACGCGGCCGTCCTCCTCGACCATGTAGTGCGACGACACCTTGGCCACCGGATCGCGCAGACGGGCCAGCGCCGCCTTGCCGCTCTGCATGCCGGTGTAGTGCAGGACGATGATGTCGGGCGTCACGGTGCGCGCGTCGAAGTTCGGCGACGGGGCCGAGATCGGGGTCATGCCGGGGCGGCGGCGGGGGCGGCCTGGCCGGCGCGGATATCGGCGATGGCGCGGTAGGCATAGGCTTGGCAGCCGCAGATCAGGGTCAGCGGAACCACCCAGAATATGCCGAACAGCAGCGCCGCGGTTGGCACCAGCAGCCAGAGCACGATCCGGCGCACCAGCCCGCCGTCGTGCCAGCCGGCGACGTTCGCCGCCATCGCGGTGAAGAGGCCGCCGATGATCAGCGAGACCGTCAGGAAGACCAGCACCTCGATCGCCACCAGCACGTAGCTGGCCAGCAGCCGCCAGTAGTGGCCGCGGGCGAAGCTCCAGTAGTCGCTGAACGGGAAGCGGTGCTCGTAGAAGGTCTGCACCGGCGCCAGCGACAGGCGCACCGCCAGCCACATGTCGATCAGAATGGTCAGCACGAAGCCGACGATGGCGGTGAGCCGGCTGAACCCGGGTGCGAGCTCGAACACTGGGTTGAGCAGGACCAGCAGCAGATAGGCCGGCACGCCGCCGAGCAGAGCTAGCAATACCGTCTCGGCGGCGCTCAGCACGCCGATGCGCGCCTCGTCTGGGCCGAGCTTGAAGAGATGCCAGCCGTGTTCGCCGGGCCTGAGCGCGGCGCGGTAGATCGTCGCCGTGGTCATGATCCAGAGCGCCAGCACCGCCGGCGTCAGCACCATCGCCCAGGGCCCGTAGCGCTGGAAGACGCTGAGGTTGGTCTGCACCGCATGTTGCGGCGTCACCGCGCCGGTGAGGAACCGGATCGCGGCGATCGCGGTCAGCGCCACCGCCCAGACACAGACCCAGTAGAGCACCGCTATCGGTTCGCGCCGCATCACGCGGATGCCTTCCAGCGAAGCGTCGAGGGTGGAGAATCGGGTCATGGCCTCGCCGCCTGATCCCGCACCCTGGGCGCCGGCGCAAGGGAGCGGGCCTGCGCAGATGTCGCGATGAGGCGCCGCGTCACCCTCAAGGCACAGCTACGAGCGGCGCGGCCGCCGGCGGCGGGACGATCGGCTGACCGAGCATGGGACCTGGCACGACGTCGCGGTAAGCCTTCGCCCACGGCGCGATGAAGATCGCCAGCACTGCGCCCTCGACGGGGATCAGCAGCGCGACGAGCAGGATCAGCGACGGCGCCAGGATCGGGATCAGCGCGGCCGGATTGGCCTGATGCGACTGGAAGAAGGTCGGGATCGCTTCAAAGCCACCCGCAGCGAAGGTCAGCGTGCCCAGCACCAGCGCGACGAAGATCAGCCCGATCACGATCTCCAGCAGAAAGCCGACCAGCATCAGGCAGAGCCCGATCAGGAACAGGCTGCCAACGTGGCCCTTGGTCAGGCCCCACGACTCGAACAGATGGAACTTCCCGTCCTCGACCATCATCGGCACGACGAAGGCGAAGCGCAGGCCGACCAGGATCAGGCCCAGGACCAAGACCAGGATCGCGAGCCCGATCACGATGCCCATCGCCACGAACTGGTGCTGCGCGGCGAGCACACCAACGGCGATCGCGACCGGGATCATGAAGATGACCAAGCAGAACGCGAAGGCGAAGCTGGCCGCGAAGCTGACCACCACCACAAAGAACTCCGGCCCGCCCAACCGCACCGAGCCGAACGCCCGCCGCTCTGGGTGGATCACCGCGCGAACGATCGCGCAGTAGATCATGCTGGTCAGGAACAGGCTGACGATCTGCACCAGGAAGCCCAGCCCCTGCAGCATGATCATCTGCGACATCATACCGGCGACGGCGGCCTGCGGCGGTTGCCCGCTCGCCCCGGCCGCAGCGGCCTGCGAGAACACTGAGAACAGTACCGGCGCATAGATCGCGAAGAACACGGCGACGAAACCGACGCGAAGCAGCCCCCAGAAGAGCACGCTGAGCGGTCGCTTGCCGATCAGCTGAAAGCCGGCGCCTACGGCCGAACCGACGGAAATCACAGACATTGGTCCCTATCCTTCGTCAGCTGAATGTCGCGTCAATCTCATCGCCCTTGAGCTGGCGGTAAACCTCGGCCCAGGGCGCGAAGACCAGCGGGAAGAGCACCACCGATCCCAGCCAGGCCAGCACCACATAGACTGCCACGACCGGCGACACTGCACGCCAGGCCTGCTGCGGCGTCTGGCTGAAGAAGGCCTCCGGTGTCATCGAATTCACCAGGTCCCGGACTACCGTAAAGCCCGCGCCGATGCCGACGGCGAGCATCACCACGTAGATGCCGACCGTCGCCAGCACCGTTAGCGCGCCAACCTGAAACAGCCGCCAGACGCGGCCCTTGGTGTAGGTCCACGACTCGAAGAGGCGGAACTTGCGGTCGGTGAAGATCAGCGGCGCGACCATGCAGAACCGCAGGCCCAGCCAGATCGACACCGTCCAGGTGGCCAGTTGCAGCGGCAGCGTGACGAACGGCGCGGCGTCTCGCCACTCGGCCACCACCACGCCGATCACGATCGCCATCGGGATGGTCACTGCGGTCGAAGCGAGCGTGTAGATGATGAAGAGGATGAAGTTGGCCAGCAGCAGCCAGAGCTCCGCCGCGCCTAGGCGCAGGTAGGCGAAGGCGCTGGCTTCGGGCGCCAGCACCGAGCGCACCACCGCCATGTTGACGACCGCGCCCATGATCCAGAAGGCGAACAGCATCAGGAAGTAGCCGCCGACGACGCTGCCAAAGAGCCCGAGGATCTCGTCGACCTTCGGCGTGGCGGCGTGCTCGGCGCTGGCTCGCATCAGCTTGCCGATCGCCAGGATGAAGGCGCCGCCGAGCAGCAGGACCAACGCGGTCAGCACGCCGACGTAAAGCAGCGACCAGACCAGCGGCGCCCAGGGCTTGCGCCTCAGGACCCCGAACCCGGCGAAGGCCGCCCGGGCGACCGCAATCTCCGTCACCCATCCCCTCCGATGGACACAGCCGCGGCGAGCATAGTCCTATTCGGCCGAGCCGCGCCACTTTCGCTGAGCCGGCCCGCGGCGTAGGACGTCGCCGATGTCAGATCAGCCTATCCACATCGTCGGCGGCGGCCTCGCCGGCTCGGAAGCCGCCTGGCAGGCGGCCGAGGCCGGCGCCGAGGTCGTGCTGCATGAGATGCGCCCCGTCCGCGGCACCGACGCGCATCAGACCGACAAGCTGGCCGAACTGGTCTGCTCCAACTCGTTCCGCGCCGACGACTGGGAGGCCAACGCGGTCGGCCTGCTGCACGCGGAGATGCGCCAGCTGGGCTCGCTGATCATGGCCTGCGGCGACCAGCACCAGACCCCGGCCGGCGGCGCGCTGGCGGTCGACCGGGACGGCTTCGCCGATGCGGTGACCACCGCGATCGCCGCACACCCGCGGATCACAGTCGCGCGCGGCGAGGTCGCGGGCCTGCCGCCGGTCGATTGGTCCAGCGTGATCGTCGCCACCGGCCCCCTCACCTCCCCGGCGCTGGCGAGCGCGATCGGCGCGTTGACCGGCGAGGCGGAGCTGTCGTTCTTCGACGCCATCGCGCCGATCGTGCACGCCGAGTCGATCGACATGGATATCGCCTGGCGCCAGTCGCGCTACGACAAGACAGGACCCGGAGGCGATGCGGCGGCCTACATCAACTGCCCGATGGAGCGGGATCAGTACGAGGCGTTCATCGACGCGCTACTCGCCGGCCCCAAGTCCGAGTTCAAGGACTGGGAGCACGTGCCCTACTTCGATGGCTGCCTGCCGATCGAGGTGATGGCCGAGCGGGGCCGCGAGACGCTCCGCTTCGGACCGATGAAGCCGGTGGGTCTCACCAATCCGCGCCAGCCGGACAAGAAGGCCCACGCCATCGTCCAGCTGCGCCAGGACAATGCGCTGGGCACGCTCTGGAACATGGTCGGCTTCCAGACCAAGCTGAAGCACGGCGCGCAGACTGACGTGTTCCGCACCATTCCCGGGCTGGAGAAGGCGGTGTTCGCCCGGCTGGGCGGCCTGCACCGCAACACCTTCATCAACGCGCCGCGCCTGCTGGACGGCCAGCTGCGACTGAAAGCCGATCCGCGCCTGCGCTTCGCCGGACAGATCACCGGCGTCGAGGGCTACGTCGAAAGCGCCGCGATCGGCCTGATCGCGGGCCGCCTCGCCGCCGCCGAACGCCTCGGGCAGACGCTGGCCGCCCCACCGCCGACCACCGCACTGGGCGCCCTCGTCGGCCACATCACGGGCGGCCACCTCGACGCCGGCGCCCGCTCGTTCCAGCCGATGAACATCAACTACGGCCTCTTGCCCCCGATGGACGAGCCGCCGCGCTGCGCCGGCTCGCCGAAGCTGGGCAAGCGCGACCGCGGCCGGGCGAAGAAGCGGGCCATCGGCGAGCGCGCGTTGGCGGACCTCGCCGCCTGGGCTGCGGCGTAGCCTTCGCCGACCCGTCCCAGCTACAGCGGGACGACCGGCAGGATGATCCGCGACGGGTGCTCGGGGTCGTGGAAGATCGTGTTGGTCGCCGTGCGCCAAGTGGTGTTGGCGTTCAGCGGCTCGCCGGTATTGGAGTTCACGTCGAAGCGCGGGAAGTTGCTGCTCGAGATGTCGACCCGGATCCGATGGCCGGCGGCGAACACCAGCGCGGTCGGATAAAGCTCGATGGTGATCTCGTAGGGCCGGCCGGGCTCGAGCATCGTGGGCTGGGTCAGCGAGTCACGATAACGAGCACGGCGGACGCCGTCGCCGATGTTGAGCGCGACGCCTTCCGGGAAGTCCGCGCAACCCGGCCATACGTCGATCAGCTTGGCGGTGAAGTCGGTGTCCGGCCCGTCGGAGCTGGCCCAGAGTTTCACCGTGATCGGCCCGATGATCTGCAGCGGTTCGGCGAGCGGCTGGGTCTGGAACACCAGCACGTCCGGCCGCTCGGCCAGCGGTCGGTCGTCCTCGCAGGGCCACAGGTCTCGCCGACAGACCTGATCCTGCGCGCCGGCCAGCATCAGGTCGCGCTGCGACGACACGTTGCCGCCCAGCGTCGGAACCGGATGAAGGGGATCGAAGCGGTAGGACGTCGGCGCCGCAGGACCGGGCGCAGCGACGGAGAGCGCGCCGTCGCCGTGCAGGTAGAACGGGGTCCCGGCCGCGCTGGATAGCGGCCAGGCGCGTTCATCCCGCCATTGGCCGCCGGCGTAAAGGCGGCCTTCGGGCGTGCGATGGCCGTCGCCGCCGCCCATGACGAAGATCCTCACCGGCGCATCGTGTTCGGCGCCGTTCGCCTCGCCCTTCAGCCAGCGGTCGAACCAGCGCAGTTGCAGCGCCGGCATGTCGAGCGCCGCGGCAGAGCCGAACTCGGCGATCCCGGCATGGCTCACGCCCTGCTGACCGTGGGTCCAGGGGCCGAACAGGAGCCGTTGCGGGCTGCGTTTGGCGGCGGTGAGCGCCGGGAAACTGAGGTTGGCGACCGACGCGCCCCAGCTGTCGTAGGCGCCGGTGACATGGATCGCCGGCACGTCCTGATAGGCCTCCAGGTGGTCGACGACGCTGGAGCCCATGTCGGTCCAGAAGCCATCGTTGTCGCCGTGCCCAAGCGCCTCGACCAGCCAGGCCTCGTAGTCGGGCGCATGCTTCAACGCTGTCGCGCCGGCTCTCAGCGGCAGCGCCTGGGCGGCCGCGCGGATCTGGTGACCGAGAGCGTCCAGCGCCGCCCGCGCCTCCGGCCCGCCGCCGATCCGGTCCAGCGCGGTCTCCGCCGAGGCAAGCAGCGCTCCCACGTCGGGATTGTCGGCGACTGAGGCGAGGCTGCCGTCGGCCATCAGGTAGCGACCGTCAGGCTGCGGCCCGGTGTGGCGCCCGTCCGGCGTCAGCGCGGGGCCGACGGCGTTGCCCAGGGAGAGCACCCACGACAGCCACCTGAGCTCGAACGCGCCGCCGTTGCGCATGCCGAACCAGCCTGGGTTGGTCATCGCGTCCACCGGGACCATCGCCGCCAGCGCCGGCGCGCCCTCGATCGCGATCGCATGCTGGGTCGCGCCGTCGTACGACGTGCCGACCGTGCCGACCTTGCCGTCGGACCAGGGTTGGTCCGCGATCCAGGCCAGCAAATCGGCCCCGTCCGCCCCATCGTCGCGCAGCGGGCGCCAACGGCCGCCCGACCCGAACCGTCCGCGCACGTCCTGCACCACCACGACGTAGCCAGCGGGGGTCAAACGCCGCCAGAACATCGAGCGGCTGAGCGTGAGGTCTTTGCCGTAGGGCGTGCGCCGCACCACCGTTGGGAATCGGCCCGGCGCCGGCGCGCCGTCGCGGCCTGGGAAGTAGACGTTCGAGGCTAGCTCCACCCCATCGCGCATCCGCACCATGACGTCGCGCTGCTCGACGATCTCGTAGGGACGGTCGGATTGGGTCATGGCTGCATCACAACACCCATGCCGAGCCACGCCGCAAGCCGCTCATGCCCGGCCCAGCGCAACCGCCAACACCAGGGCCAGGCGCCGAGCCAGCGGGCCAGCGGCGCCTCGCCCAAGCTCGAGCCGTGCGATGCGCAGTGGCAAGGCCGCCGGAAAGGCCGCTGCGCTGAGGGCCCTGACGCCGTCGCGCGCTTCGGCGATCGCCTGCCGCAACAGTGCGTCGGAAACGACCGCTTCGACCGTGCCCGACCGACGCAGCAGCACCAGACCCCACGCTCGTCCGGCCGCTTTCGCGGCGTCGCTGGGCGACTGGGGATCGAGGACGAGCGCCGCCAGCATCGCCGCGGAACCTTCGACCGCATCCGCGCAGCGGATCGAGCCGTCAGCGTCCCACTCGGCGATCTCTAACGCCTCGATCTGGCCGTCGATCATCGCTTCGAGCGGCGCGCGGGGCAGGCCTCGGCGGCGGATCGCGGCGGCGAGCGCCTCGGCCACCGGGTGGCGGCGGACCGACCCGCCGGCGAACGCCTCGTCTAGCACCTCGCGCCACCAGGTCAGCCGGATCTCGGCCATCAGCGGGTTTGAGGCGACGCGGCGCGCCCGCGCCAGCTCGTGGTCGTAGGCGTAGAGCGCGACGACATCGGCGCGCGCCGCCGGATCGCCGATGAACCGGCTGGTCAGCCAGCGGTCCGGATCGACCCGGCGGATCAGCTGATCGAGATCGTCCCCAGCGTCCGCGTCGGCCAAATCAGCCGAACAGCGCCTGGTACATCGCCATCGAGGTCAGCATCGGCAGCGAGAGCATGGTGTTCACCCGCGAAGCCATGCCGGCGATGCGCCCGGCTGCCGCCTTGGCCGCGTCGTCGGCCGGCACGATGCCCAGCACCTTCTTCTGGTTCGGCCAGATGATGCCCCAGACGTTGAGGAACATGATCAGCGCCAGATAGATGCCGATGCCCATCAGGGTGTAGCCGTGCTTGGAGGCGTCGTAGCCGCCGGCGAGGCCGAAGGTGAAGACGTTGGCCGCGTATTCCTTGCCGCGCAGGGCGGCGACGCAGATGCCGGCCAGCACGGTGAAGAGCGCCGACCAGCGGAACCAGAACAGCGCCTCGGGGGCGATGTACTTGCTGATCGCCGGCTTCAGTTCGGCAGGAATCTCCGGCATTTTCCGGGTCTGCACGAAGTTGAAGTAGTAGAGCAGGCCGATCCACAGGACGCCGAAGAACACGTGCATCCAGCGGAACACCGCCTCCCAGTAGGTGCGGTCGTTGAAGTGGTGCGGACTGAGCTGGGCGAAGGCGACCAGCATGAGCACCGCCAGGATCAACCCGACGATGATGGTGTTGCGCAAGTTGTTGAGGATCGCCGCCATGCCCGTGCCCTTTGCCGTTTCAGCCCCGTGCTTGGGGTATAGGGCGTTTCCGGGCGCCTGAAAACTAGGCGAGAGCTCAGATTGCGATGAGGGCGGTCGCGAAGAGCCGACCTTGTTCGGCCAGCACGTTGTGCAGCTTTGCGGCGGCGTCGGTGGCCATGAATTCGAGCCCTAGCCCGGCGAGCTGCAACGCCTCGCGCACAGGCCGCGGCGGCAGGGCCTGCGTGGGGCCCGTCCCCAGCAAAACGAACTCGAGCGAGCCCCGAGGCGAGGCGATCACGGCGGCGAAGTCTTCGGCGGAAACGTCGGCGAACGTGACGGGCCGCCAGTCGCGGGGCGCGTCGTCGAGGATCAGCAGCGAGCCCGGCCGCCAGATGCCGGCGACGCGGAAGCCGCCGCCGCCAAAGCCGTCGATGGCGGGCGGCTCACGCACGATGGAGGCTAGCGCCGCGCCTGCTGGAGTTTGATCGGCGCGGGCTCGTCGTCGTCGCGCTTGACGCCCCAGAGCAGGATCACCGGCAGGGCCACGTAGATCGACGAATAGGTGCCGACCAGGATGCCGAACGCCATCGTCGCGGTTAGCGAGAAGAGCGCAGACGCCGGGTTCAGCACTGAGCCAGAGAGCGCCAGCAGCGCGGTGGTGCCGGTGATGATCGTGCGGCTGAGCCGCTCGTTTTCGGAGAGGTTGATCACCTCGGCCAGCGGGGTGGTCTTGTACTTGCGCAGGTTCTCGCGCAGCCGGTCGAAGCTGATCACCTTCTCGTTCATCGAGTAGCCGATCACGGTCAGCAACGCCGCGATCGAGGTCATCGAGACCTCGATCCGGGTCACCGACAGGAAGCCAATGGTCAGCACGATGTCGTGGGCCAGCGCCAGGATCGCGCCCAGGCCGAACTGCAGCTGAAACCGGAACCAGATGTAGAGCAGCGTCAGGCCGAGGGCGACGCCCAGCGCCTCGACCCCGCCCCAGATCAGCTCGCCGGAGACCTTGGCCCCAACCTCGCTGACGCCGGTCACCTTCAGGCCCGGGATCGCCGCCTGCAGCCTGCCCTGTACGAAGTTCGGCGCCGCGTCGGGCGCCTGGCCGCCGACCGAACGGAACTGGATCGCCGCCCCGCTGGTCCCGACGCCCTGCACCTCGGCGTCAGCGGCGCCCATGGCCGCGAGCTGGCTGCGGATCTGGCCCAGCGATGCGGTTCCCGGCGTCGTCACTTCCATCTTGGTGCCGCCGACGAAGTCGACGCCGAAGTTGACCTGCTGCACGCCGATCGAGATCGCCGAGCCGATCACCAGCAGCACCGACAAGATCGCCGCATAGGGCGCGAGGCCCACGAAGTTGAAGTGGGTCTGGCGCGGCACGAAGTGGATGAAGGGCCAGATGCTCTTGCGTCCGGGAGCGACGATCTGAGGCGAACTCATGGGTGTCTCCTCACGCGATCGGCAGGGTCTTGGAGCGCGTGACGCGGAACCACCAGCCGATCAGCAGCTGCGTCACCAGCACGGCCGAGAACACCGAGGTCACCACCCCGATCGAGAGCGTCCAGGCGAAGCCCTTCACCGGCCCGACCCCGAACGAGAACATGATCAGCGCCGAGATCATCGTCGTGACGTTGGCGTCGAAGATCGAGGTCAGCGCGCGGCGGTAGCCGGCGTCGGCCGCGGCCATCGCGGCGCGGCCGGTGTTGGCCTCGTCGCGCATTCGTTCGTAGATCAGCACGTTGGCGTCGACCGCGACGGCCATGGTCAGGATCAGGCCGGCGATGCCGGGCAAGGTCAGCGTCGCCTGGGTCATCGAGAGCGCGCCGAACATCATCAAGAGATTCACGATCAGCGCGATCGCGGCGAAGACGCCGAAGAGCCCGTAGGCCAGGATGATGAAGGCGAAGATCAGCGCCGCGCCGATGGCGAGGCCGGTCACGCCGGCTTTGACCGCGTCGGCCCCGAGGTCGGCCCCGACCGTACCTTGCTCGACCACGTGCAGCGGCGCCGGCAAGGCGCCCGAGTTGAGCAGCAGCGCCAGCTGGTTGGCGCTGTCCGGGGTGAAGTTGCCACTGATCTCGCCTTGCCCACCGATGATCGGACTCTGGATCACCGGCGCCTCGATCACCTTGTTGTCGAGGATGATCGCGAAGCGGTGGTGCAGATTCTCGGTGGTGACCTGTCCGAACCGGTGTGCGCCCTGCCCGTTCAGGCGAAACTCGACGACAGGGTCGCCATTCTGGTTGAAGCCCTGTTGGGCATGGGTCAGCATCGCGCCATCGACGGACACGCGGCGTTTGACGACGATGACCGTGCCGCCCTTGTCCTCATCGGGCAGCACCATGTCGTCGGGCGGCACGATGGTCTGCAGGTTCTCCGCCTGGGTCGACTCGTCGACCATCTGGAAGGTCAGCTTGGCGGTCTGGCCGATGACGTCCTTCAGCTTCTGTGGGTCGCTCTCGCCGGGCGCCTCGATGGCGATCCGGTCGATGCCCTGCTGGCGGATGTCAGGTTCCTTGGTGCCGAGCAGGTCGATCCGGCGGCGGATGATCTCGATGGTCTGGGCGACGGCGTTGCGCACGCCCTGCTGCAGCGCCGCTGGCGTCAGCGCGATCTGGAAGTTGCCGGCGGCGTCGTGGCTGACCAGCACCTCGCGGCCCGACCCCTGAACCGTGCCGCCGACCTTGGCCAGCGCGGTCGCGGCCTGCTCCATCTGGCCGATGTCGGTGATCTTGAGCGCGACGACGCCCGCGGTGGCGTTGAGGCCGGAGAACTGGACCTGCGCGTCGCGCAGCTCCGAGCTCGCCTCTTCCATCAGGTCGTTGAGCCGCTCCTGCTTCAGCGCGCCAGCGTCGACCTCGTAGAGCAGCGACGAGCCGCCCTGCAGGTCGAGCCCGAGGTTCAGCCGCGCATGCGGCAGGAAGCCCGGCCACTGGGCCAGCACCGAGTCTGGCAGCAGGTTCGGCAGGGTGAACAGCAGGCCGAAGATGACCGATGCAAGAACAAGGGCGATCTTCCAGCGGGAAAGAGCGAGCATCGCGGGTTCGGCTGGCCCTTAGGACTTCACGTCGTTAGCGGCGGCCGGCTCGCCGCGGGCGCGGACCTCGGCGACCATCGACTTGATCACCTTGATCGTCACGTTCTGAGCGATCTCGACGCCGACTTCCTTGTCCTCGACCCGCACCACCTTGCCAATCACGCCGCTATTCAGGACGACGCTGTCGCCGCGCTTGATGCCCGAGATCAGGTCGCGGTGCTGCTTGGCGCGCTGCTGCTGCGGGCGGATCATCATGAAGTAGGCGAACGCCAGCATGCCGCCGAAGAAGACGACGGTGCCGGTAGGCCCGGCGAGGAAGTCCTGGATTCCACTGGCTGCGGGCGCCGCGGCGACCATGACGAGGGCGGGAAGAAGCGACATCAGGGCTCCGAGGAATCTGGCGGGCCGGCCGGCTACGAAAAAGCGCCGCCCGCGAAAGTTGGCGGAAGCTAGTGGGTCGCCCCGCCTTTTGCAATGCGACCGCCTTCGCTTAAGGAGGCGGCCATGAACGACGACGACCGCCAGGTTCTGCAACGCATCGCCGACGCGCTCGACCGGCTCGCCCCCGCGCCGGCCCCTGCCCCGAACTTCGGCGCGGCGCGCCTCTTCCGGCACGACCCGTCCGGCGGCGCGTTCCTGCCGGCGCCCGACTTCGCCCTGGCGCTCGACCTGCTGGTCGGGGTCGAACGGCAGAAGCTGCGCTTCGGCGAGAACCTGAGCCGCTTCGCCCGCGATCTGCCCTCCAACCACGTGCTGCTCTGGGGTGTGCGTGGCACCGGCAAAAGCTCGCTGGCCAAGGCCGCATTCATGGCCGGCGCGGCCGAGCACGCTGCGCTGAAGCTGGTGGAGATCGACCGCGACGATGTCGCCCACCTGCCCGCCCTGTTCGATCAGCTGCGAGGCCGGCCCGAACGTTTCGTGGTGCTCTGCGACGACCTCTCGTTCGAGGAAGGCGCGGCGGCGGCCAAGGCGCTGAAGTCGGCGCTGGAAGGCGGGGTCTCCGGCCCGCCGGCCAACGTGCTCTTCGTCGCCACCTCCAACCGTCGCCACCTGATGCCGCGCGACCACGTCGAGAGCCGCGGCGCGATCGCCGCCGCGGAGGACGCGGAAGAAGAAGTCAGCGTCTCCGACCGCTTCGGCCTCTGGATCGGCTTCCCGCCGATGGACCAGGAGGCCTACCTCGCCGCCGTCCGCGCCTACGCCGTCCGCTTCGACCTCATTGCCCCCGACCTCGACCGCCGCGCGCTGCAATGGTCGCAGCTGCGTGGCGCGCGGTCGGGCCGGGTGGCGTGGCAGTTCGTGCGGGATCTGGCTGGGGAGCTGGGGAAAGCGCTGCCGCTTTAGTCGGCGAGCGCCGAGTGGCCCCTCCACCACTTCGTGGTCCCCCTCCCCCGTTGGGGGAGGAGAAGGGCGGCGCAGCTTCGATATCCTCCCCTGCGAACGCAGGGGAGGGGGACCACGAAGTGGTGGAGGGGCCCTTTGCGGGCGCTCCCCGCCCCTCACCCGTTCGGCAGCACCAGCACCGGGTCGACCGGGCGCGCCTTGTCGGCTGGGGTCGGGGCGTAGCGGACTTCGAAGTGGAGTTCCGGCTCGGAGGCGCCGCCGCTGGTGCCGACCGCGCCGACCTGCTGCCCTTGCGTCACCTGCTGCTTCATCTGCACCCCGATCGCATCGAGGTGGGCGTAGGCAGTGACCCAGCCGTCCGAGTGCTTGATCAGCACCAGGTTGCCGAAGCCCGGCACCTGGTTGCCGGCGTAGACCACCTCGCCCGGCGCCGCGGCCTTCACCGCCGTGCCCTGGCTGGCGCGGATGTCGATGCCGTCGTTGCGGCGGCCGACGCCCTGGGGTCCGAACTTGGCGGTGATGTCGCCGCGCACCGGCCAGACGAACCGGCCGCGCGCCGCCTGCGAGATCTCGGCGTCGGACAGCTGCGGCACCACCTGGGTGACCGAGCCCTGCGGCGGCCCGGACTGGTAGCCGGCCGACGGATGATAACCTGACGACTGCGAGGGCGGGATCTGAGTGTAGGTCCGCGACGGCGGCGGCATCGGCGTATAGGTCTGCCGCGTTGGCGGCGTGACGTAGGCGTAGGACGCCGGCAGCGGCCCGTTGTCGCGCATCGACGACGGCAGGCCAATTTTTTGGCCCGCCTGCAAGTCGGCGCGGGCGGTGAGGTGGTTGAGCTGCGCCAGCTCGCTGACGCCCACCGAAAAACGCCTAGCGACGAGGGCCAGGGTGTCGCCGCTGCGCGCCACATAGGCCTTGGCCACCGGCACCTTCATGATCATGCCGGGGTGGATGACGTAGGGCGCCCGGATGTGGTTGGCGCTGAGCAGGATATCGCGCGTGGTCGAGAAGGCGCGCGCCAGGGCATCGATATGGTCGCCGCGCTGCACCTCGTAGTTCTCGAAGATATCGCCGGGTGAGTCGATCACGTCGCCGGCGTTCGCGGTGTCGCCCGAGGCGGCGTTCAGGCGGTGATCGACCGTTTGCAGCGACGACGCGGCGGTTTGCCGGGCGACGCGGGCCGGCGCAGGGGCGGGCGGTGGCGGCGAGGTCTGATCGTGGATCACCATCTGCGGGGTGAACGTCGGGTCGGCAGCAGGCGGCGGCGGAGGCGGTGACGGTGGCGGCGACTCTGCTGGCGCAGCCGAAGCCGGGGGCGGCAGCGCGGTCGACACCGGCGCAGCGCTGGTCGGCGCCGCGGTCGAACCCGTGGCGCCCGCCGCTGGCGCTTCGGTGGTCAGGGAGGCGTACTGAAGCCGCGCGCCATCGGAGCGCGAGGTCACGGCAGCGGACGGACCCGGCGCCGGCGGCAACGATTCTGAGTCGACGTGCGGCACTGGCGCGGCCAGCGGCGCAGACGTCGGCGCGTCGTCCATATCGGCATCGGTGTCACGGGATGCTGCGGCAGGCGCGGCGCTGCGCATCGGCGCGGCCGCGGCGGTTTCCGCGACCGGGTACTGCGGTCGGGCCATGGTCACGGGCGACGACGCGGGTCGGCCGCTGTCGTCGGTCGCGTATTGCGGGCTCGCGCAAGCGGCCAGGGTTCCGCTGAGAAGCGCGGCCACGCCTGCCTCCCGCCAGAGATTCCTCATCGGCGCATCCTCACTCGCGTCTTCGAACCAGTGGCTGGTTCGTACTTAATCACCGGTTAAACCTCCTCGGGCGTCGCGGCCCAAGCCGTCCCAAATCTCATTCAAAGTTCGCGCGCCACGCCGTCGAGCAGGGGTACGAAGCGGACCTCGCAAAGGAGTTCGGCTGGGTAGGCCCCCGCGCCGTCACCGGCGTACCGCATCAGCTTCTGGACCGGCCCCTTCCCGATCGGCGCGACAAGGACACCGGACGGCTTGAGCTGGCGTAGCAAAGCCTTCGGCTCCGAAGGCGCCGCCGCCGTGACCAGAATACGGTCGAATGGCGCCTGCTCGGGCCAACCCAGCCCGCCGTCGCCGAATTTGGTGATCACATTCGTGAGTTCGAGCTTCTCGAACCGCGCCTCGGCCTCCTTCTTGAGGGTCCGATAGCGCTCCACGGTGTAGACCAGCCGCGATAGTCGCGAGAGCACCGCGGTCTGGTAGCCGGAGCCAGTGCCGATCTCGAGCACCCTCGCCCGAGGCTCCAGGGTCAGCGCCTGGGTCATCAGCCCGACGATGAACGGCTGGCTGATGGTCTGACCGCAGGCGATCGGCAGCGCCGAATCCTCCCAAGACCGCTCCTTGAAAAGGTCCGGCGTGAAAAGGTCGCGGGGGGTCTTCTCGATCGCCGACAGCACCGCCGGATCGGTGACCCCCTGCGAGCGCAGCGCCAGCACCAGGCGCGCTAGCTGGGTTTCGTGCGGTTCCGTCTGCCTCGCCGGCTCGGTCATGCTTTGGCCCGAAGCTTTGGCGGAACGCCGCCTAGTACGCCTTTTAGGGCGTGAACGGTCGGCATGTGCGTCAAATCGATGTGCAAGGGCGTGACCGAGATCTTGCCGGCCATCACCGCGGCCAGATCGGTGTCCTCCCCGACGTTGGGCCGGCGGTTGGTGAATCCCATCCAGAAGTAGTCGCGGCCGCGCAGGTCGGTGCGCCGCTCGGCCATCATGTTGTGCAGGTCGCGGCGGCCCTGGCGCGTCACCTCGACCGAGTGGACGTCATCCGGCTTGCGGTTCGGGAAGTTGATGTTGAGCACCACATCGTCCGGCCAGCCGGCCTCCAGCAGGCGCTGGATGATGCCGGGCGCGAACGCCTCCGCTGTCTCGTACGGCGCGACCTCGTCGTCGTGGTAGACGCGAAGCGATTGCGAGAGCGCGATCGACGGCACGCCCAGCGCCATCCCCTGGATCGCGCCGGCGACGGTGCCGGAGACGGTGACGTCCTCGGCGGTGTTGTGGCCACGGTTGACGCCGGAGAGCACCAGATCGGGCCGGTGCTCCTTCATCAGCTCTTCCACCGCCAGCATCACGCAGTCGGTCGGGGTGCCGGAGATGGCGTAACGCTGAGCGTCGAGCTTGCGCATCCGCAGCGGCTCGGAGAGCGTCAGCGCCCGCGACGCGCCCGACTGCTCGTGCTCCGGCGCGACGATCCAGACGTCATCCGACAGCTGCCGCGCGATCCGCTCCAGCACCGCCATGCCCTCGGCCTGGATGCCGTCGTCATTGGTGAGGAGGATCTTCATGCGTCCCTCCCCCTCGTGGGGAGGGCAGGGCCGCGTAGCGGACCGGGTGGGGGAGTCTGAAGCCGGGCGCTCGTCTCGAAAGTTAGCGTTGACGCGGCACACAGCCCCACCCGTCCGATGCTTCGCATCGTACTTCCCTCCCCACGAGGGGGAGGGCTGAGCGCCGCGGAGATCACGCGTCGCCTCCGATGTGGGTCATGCCGCGCAGGTAGGGGTGCAGCGCCTGCGGGATGGCGATGCGGCCGCCCTCGTCCTGGTAGTTTTCCATCACCGCCACCAGCGTGCGGCCCACGGCGAGGCCGGAGCCGTTGAGGGTATGGACGAAGCGGGTGCCTTTCTCGCCGGATTTCTTGCAGCGCGCGTCCATGCGCCGGGCCTGGAAGTCGCCGCAGTTGGAGCAGGAGCTGATCTCCCGGTGCATGCCTTGGCTCGGCAGCCAGACCTCGATGTCGTAGGTTTTGCGCGCCGAGAAGCCCATGTCGCCGGTGCAGAGCAGCACGGTGCGGAACGGGATCTCCAGCCGCTTCAGCACCGCCTCGGCGCACTCGACCATGCGTTCGTGCTCGGCCTGAGATTGCTCGGGCGTGGTGATCGACACCAGCTCGACCTTGTAGAACTGGTGCTGGCGGATCATCCCGCGGGTGTCCTTGCCGGACGCCCCGGCCTCGGAGCGGAAGCAGGGCGTCAGCGCGGTCAGCCGCAGCGGCAGCTCCTCCTCGTCGGTGATCTGCTCGCGAACGAGGTTGGTCAGCGCCACCTCGGCGGTGGAGATCAGCCAGCGGTCGTCGGTGGTGCGAAAGAGATCTTCCTCGAACTTCGGCAGCTGGCCGACGCCGAACACCGCCTCGGAGCGCACCAGCAGTGGCGGCGAGACCTCGGTGTAGCCGTTTTCACTGGTCTGGAAATCGAGCATGTACTGGCCGAGCGCCCGCTCCAGCCGCGCCAGCTCGTTGCGCAGCACCACGAACCGCGCGCCGGACATCCGCGCGGCGGCCTCGAAGTCCATCATCCCGAGGCCCGCGCCGAGATCGACGTGGTCCTTGGGGTTCTCGATCTTGAACGGCTCGCCCCATCGGCGGACTTCGACGTTGTCATGCTCGTCTGCGCCGGTGGGGACATCGGCCGCGGGAAGGTTGGGCAACGCGGCCAGCCATTCGCGCAGCTTCGCGCCGGTGTCGGCCTCGGTCGCCGTATCCTGCGCGATCGCGCCTTTCAGCCCCTCGACCTCGGCCATCAGCGCCGCGGCGCCGGCCTCGTCCTTCTTTGCCTTGGCCTGGCCGATCAGCTTGGAGGCTTCGTTGCGCCGGCTCTGCGCGGTCTGAAGCGCGGTCTGGGCGGCGCGCAGGCGCTCGTCCAGCCCCAGCAGCGCAGGCGTCTGCGGCCCAAGGCCCCGCGAGGCCCAGGCGCGGTCGTAAGCGGCGGGATCGTCACGGATGGCCTTGATGTCGTGCATGGGAGCGCGCCGGGGGTACGGGGGAAACCGCACCCCTTAAGGCGCGTCGTCGGGGGCGCCAAGCATAAGCGCTAGGCCGCGGCGTCCTCCTTGCGGCGGCGCAGCTCGATCAGTTGGACGCAGAGGATCGAGACGCCGTAGAGCAGGCAGATCGGCACCGCGAGCGAGAGCATGCTGATGGGGTCGGGCGGGGTGACCACCGCGGCCACGAGAAAGACGCCCACGACTGCATAGCGCCATCCGGACTTCAGCATGCTGGCCGAGACGAGGCCGGCCATGCCGAGCAGAGACACCACCACCGGCAGCTGGAAGCAGAGCCCGAATGCGAGCACCAGCGTGGTGACCAGCGACATGTAGTCCGAGAGCTTCGGCAGCAGCTGGACCGTGACCTCGCCAGGCCCGCCGAGGATCTGCTGGTTCAGCGAGAACCAGAGCACGAACGGCAGCATCACGAAGTAGACCAGCGCCGCCCCCATCAGGAATAGCACCGGCGAAGCGATCAGGAACGGCAGGAACGCCTTGCGCTCGCGCTTGTAGAGGCCGGGCGCCACGAACCGGTAGAGCTGGCCGGCGACCACCGGGAAACTGACCACGATGGCGCCAAACCCGGCCAGCTTCACCTTGCTGAAGAACACTTCGAGCGGCTGGGTCGAGATGAACTTCGGCGCGCCGGTGGCGTGCTGACCCATCAGCGCCAGCAGCATGTCGAGGCTACCCATCTGGCCCCCGCCCTTGGCCCGCGCGTCGGCCAGGGTCTGCGCCACCGCGAACGGATGCAGCAGGAACTTGATCAGCGGGGTGGCGAAAATGAAGGTCAGGAAGAACCCGACCGCAAGCGCGATGGCGCAGACGATCAGCCGCCGGCGCAGCTCGATCAGATGGTCCATTAGCGGCGCGCGGGACGCCTCGATCTCGGCTTCGTCGTTGACGGCGCTCAAGACGTCGGCACCTTGGGGCCGCCCTCGGGCGGCGGCGTCACTGGCGCCTCGGGCGTTGGCCCACTCTCGGCAATGACAGGCGGCTCGACCACCACAGGCGGCTCGGCGTGAAACGCGGCGTTGGCGCTGGCGAGGTCGGTGTTGATGTCGGCGATGACGTCGCCGGCGCCCAGGTGCTGCGAGACGACGTCGAGCGGGCGGCCGGTGCGCAGCGCCTGCACCTCGCGGCGCAGCTCATCGAGTTCGGACTGGCGCGCCAGTTCGTCGAACGACGCGCGGAACTCCGCCGCCATGCCGCGCACGCGGGCCATGAACTGGCCGACCTTGCGCATCAAGAGCGGCAGATCCTTCGGCCCGACCACGATCAGAGCCACCGCCCCGACGATCAGGAAGTCGAAAAGCCGGCCTTCGGGAAACATCGATCAGGTGGGCCCTGTCTGGATGTGGCCGACCGCCCGCGTCCGGCCGGGCCCATCGGCGTCGTCGTTGGCTAGCGGACGAGCGGGTCCTTCTCGGGGGCGGCGACTGGCGCGGCCAGCGGCTGCGGCGGTTCAGTGGCGGGCTTTTCGTCCTCGCCCTTCAGGCCGTCGCGGAACGCCCGCACGCCCTTGGCCGCGTCGCCCATGATGCTGGAAAGCTTGCCGCGGCCGCCGAACAGCAGGAGCACG
This sequence comes from Caulobacteraceae bacterium, assembly GCA_036494265.1. GTDB lineage: Bacteria > Pseudomonadota > Alphaproteobacteria > Caulobacterales > Caulobacteraceae > Acaudatibacter. The sequence continues at coordinate 73,777 of DASXOP010000060.1, forward strand.
ATGGCTCCGAGGATGATCCAGTGGATCGGGCCGAACGTGCCCATGACGAAATCTCCAAAACCTCTCCGGCCTGGCGTTCAAACGCCGGACCGGCTGCATTCAGTCGGGAATATAGGCTCCCGGCGCGCCTTACGCCAACAAACCGGCAGAAGCCAACAATGGCGTTGCGACTTCAAGCCTCAGGCGCCTCGTCCCCCAGATAGTCGGTGTGGAACTGCGTCGGCGCCTCATCTTCGAGCGGGTCGTCGTCGGGCGCCGGCGCCGAGGGATCGGGCACCTCGAAGTCGGGCGGCAAGTCGAGATCGAGCAAGCCCGCGGCCTTCATCTCCGCCGCTCCTGGCAGATCGACCAGGCTGGCGAGACCGAAGTGTTCCAGGAACGCGTCAGTGGTGACGTAGGTCACCGGCCGGCCCGGCGTGCGCCGCCGGCCGCGGGGCCGGACGAAATTGATCTCCAGCAGCACGTCGAGGGTGCCGCGGCTCGCCTGCACGCCGCGGATCGCCTCGATCTCGGCGCGGGTGACAGGCTGGTGGTAGGCGACGATCGCCAGCGTCTCCTGCGCGGCGCGCGACAGCCGCCGCGGCTCGTTACGCTCCTCGGTCATCAGGTACGCCAGATCGCCCGCTGTCTGAAACCGCCAACGCCCGCCCACCTCGACGAGGCAAACGCCGCGGGTGGCGTAGCGCGCTTGGAGCGCCGCGAGCCCGGCCAACACGTCGGCGCCTTCAGGGAGCCGGTTCGCGAGGTCTTTCGGGCTGAGTGGCTCGGCGGCGGCGAACAACAAGGCTTCAATCATGCGCTCCAGCTCCCCTCCCGTCGGCGGTGCGACTGGTTGGTGGGTGTCGTCTGGATCCATGACGTCGGACGGCAGGGGAATATTCCCGTCGGGCATCGAACTCACCCCCTCACCCCTGGTCGACCACCAGCCTTGCTCTGCCGCAGGTAGATTTCGGCGAAGTGGTCGAGTTGGCGCGCTTCGAGGTCACCCTCGCGAACCAGTTCCAGCGTCGCCGAGAGTGTGGAGGCCAGGAACGACGCGCGGCTAGGGCCACCGGCCGACATCGCCATCGGCGCGACCCCGGTCAGCGGCGTCCATGCCTGCAGCTCGGGCAGGAGGCTGCGCAGGCGGTCGCGCGCTTCCTCCAGCGGGTAGGCTTGCGGCGGGCGCGGCGTGTAGTTGCGCTGCACGTGGCGCTTCCGCTGGCTGACGTAGGCGTCCATCAGCTCGTAGAGGTCGCCGGCGATGCGCGAAGAGGAGACGATCGTCGCCTCCTCCGGATCGCCGCGGGCGAAGATGTCCCGCTGCAGCACCGGTCCAGTCAGCAGCGCCTCGGCCGCCTTGCGCATCGCGTCGAGTTTGGCCAGCCGGAACGCCAGATGCTGGGCGGCTTCGTCGGCCGGCCGCTCGTCGGCGCCGCGCTGGGGCCGCGGCAGCAGCAACCGCGACTTCAGCCACGCCAGCCACGCGGCTATCACCAGATAGTCCGCCGCCAGCGAGAACCGCCTGCGCCGCGCCTCGCGGACGAAAGCCAGGAACTGATCGGCCAGCTTGGCGATCGAGACCTGCAGCAGATCCACCTTCTGCGCCCTGGCCAGGGCCAGCAGCACGTCGAGGGGGCCCTCGTAGGCGTCGAGATCAACGATCAGCGCCTCGCCCGCATCGACCGCCTCGCGGCTGGCCTCGAAGTCGAGATCGGGCTGGAAGGCGTCAGACACGGGGGTGCGCCCCCTCCGTCACGTCGCGATTGCATCGGGCCGCGCCACCTCCCCCGCGTCGCCCTGCGGGCTCGCATGGGAGGAGCAAGACCTTCGCTCCTCCCCTGTGCAGCGCAGCGAAACGGGGGAGGTGGCAGCGGCCCGAACTTGTTCGGGGCGGTGACGGAGGGGGCGCAGCCGCGTCAACGTTCGTCACGCCGCCCACCGTCCCTCAAACGCCGCGGCGAACCTCGCCCTGCCCGCTTCGACGTCGAACGGCTCCGGCGTCCGCACAAGCCGGCCGAGCGCGGCCTTCGCCCGGCGCGCCGCGTTGCCGACGAGCGGCTTCGCGCCGGCCGCCACCGCGGTCATCTCGGCCATCGAGCCGTTGCAGTGCAGGACGACGTCGCAGCCGGCCGCCAGCGCCCGCCGCGCCCGCTCGTCGAAGCCGCCGCTCAGCGCCTTCATCGAGAGGTCGTCGGTCATGAGGAGGCCGTCGAAGCCGATCTCGCCGCGGATTACCTGGCGGATCACCGTCCGTGACGTCGTCGCCGGTCCTTTGGGGTCGAGCGCGGCGTAGACCACGTGCGCGGTCATCGCCATCGGCATGTCGGAATTGATCTTGAACGGGGCGAAATCGCGCGACCGCAGGGCCTCCAGCGGCGCATCGACCACTGGCAGGTGCTCGTGGCTGTCGGCGTGGGAGCGGCCGTGGCCGGGCACATGCTTGATCACCGGCAGCACGCCGCCGGCGATCAGCCCCTCGGCGGCGGCTCTGCCCAGCAGCGCCGCCTCCTCGCGGGTCTCGCCGTAGGCGCGGTCGCCGATGATGTCGTGGGCGCCGGGCTCGGGCACATCGAGGACCGGCGCGCAGTCGACGTTGATCCCGACCGCGGCGAGGTCGTGGGCGATCAATCGGGCGCCGAGGCGGGTGATCTCGCGTCGGAGCAGCGGGTCGTTGGCGGCGAGCTGGCCGTAGGCGCGGCCAGGAGGATAGCGGGTCCAGTTCGGCGGCCCCAGCCGCTGTACGCGCCCGCCTTCCTGGTCGATCAGCACCGGGGCGTTGGCCTCGCCGATCGTCTCGCGCAAAGCGGCAGTCAGTGCGCGCACCTGGTCGGGCCTCTCGACGTTGCGGCGAAAGAGGATGAAGCCCCAGGGCCGCACCTCGCGGAAGAACGCCGCCTCCTCGTCCGTCAGCCGCAGCCCGGCGCAGCCGAAGATGGCGGCGAGCCGGCTCACTTGACGAAGCACGCCTTCCCGGCCGCCTTCAGCTGGCCGCAGAAGCTCTCGGCGCCGTCGTGGGTGAAGCCGGTGACGTAGGCGCGGTAGAGGGTCTTGCCATCGCGCTCGACCGACTCGATGCGCTTGCCCTTGCCGGCCATACCAGCCGGTTCGAGCTTGGCCGTGTCGCTCCAGCCCTTCGCCGCGAGGTCCGCCGACGAATAGGCCCCGATCTGGACCCACCCACCGCCAGTGGGCGGCGCAGCGGCCGTGGAAGAGATCGGCGTCGGCTTCGGCGCGGCGGCTGCGGTCGCTTCGACCGGCGGCTTAGGCACGAGCTTCGCCGGGACAGGCTTGGGCGGCGCCGCCTTCGGCGACAACGCCGCGTCGGTGAGGCTGGCGATCGTCAGCGGCTTGGCGGGTTTGGCCGGCGCTGGAGCGACGGGCGGGGCCGAAGCCGCGACGGGCGCGGCGGGCGGCAGCTGGGCTTGGATCGGCGCGGCCTGCACCGGCAACGGGCGCGGCAGCGGTTGCTCGGCTTCAGGCGCCAGCGTCGCCGTGTTGCCAGCGGTGTTGGTGATGTCGGAGCGGTCAATCGTCAGGCGGGGAGGCGCGGCGGCGTTCGCGTCAGGGGACGGCGCTGTCTTGATCTGCGCCATCGACGTGCCGACCGCGGCAGGTGTGTCGCCGGTCTTGTGCCGGGTTCCGTGGCTGTAGATCAGGAACACCGCGCCGATGATCGCCACCAGCACCACGCCGCTGACGATCAGCGTCACTGGCGCCGGGCCGCCGGACCGCACCGGCTCGCGGGGGTCGAACGACAGCCTGTCGGATGGGGGCGTGTAAGGGCCGTTGTCGTGGTCGGACATCGAGGAACTCTTTCGCGAATCGCGCGCGTCTCGGCAGTCTACAAGACCCCCGCCCCGCGCCGTCAGCCCCCGCGACCTTCAGCCCACAGTCTTTACTTTCGCCCGTGGCGCTCAGCCTTCGCCGCGGCCGAGGCTGTCGAGCTGGAACAGCTTGCGATGTTCCTCGATGGCGAACCGGTCGGTCATGCCGCCGATGTAGTCGCACGCCAGCCGGGCCCGCTCGCGGTCGTCGGCCGCCGCCATGCCGCGCAGCCCCCACTCGTTCGGCATCACGTCCGGCTCGCGCAGGAAAAGCTGGAACATCTCGGCCAGAATGCGGCGCGCCTGGCTTCGCGTGCGGTTGACCCGCCAGTGCCGGTACATGCGCTCGTAGAGGAACGCCCGCAGCCGCGAGAGATCCTCGTTCATCGTCGGTGAGAAGGCCACCAGCGCCTTGCCGAGCCCGCGCACGTCATGCTGGGAGGTCACCTTCGAGGCCTTGGCGCGGATCGCGGTCTCGGCCAGCACATCCTCGATCATCGCCCCGATCATCCGACGCACCGCCTCCAGCCGGGTCAGACGCTCGTCGATGTCGGGCCAGTCCTTGCGCACGCTGAACACGATCGGGCCGATCAGCGGCACGTCCTCGAGCTCGGCCAAGCGGAAGACGCCGGCCTGAACGCCGTCGTCGACGTCGTGATTGTTGTAGGCGATGTCGTCGGAGAGCGCGGCGACCTGGGCCTCGGCCGAGGCCCAGCCACCCAGCTCCAGGGTATAGGCGGCGTCGAAATCGACGATCGGCTTCCAGGCCGGCCGGTCCAGCATCGCGCTTACCGGGCCGTTGTGCTTCACCACCCCTTCCAGCGTCTCCCAGGTCAGGTTGAGGCCGGGGAAGTCGGGGTAGCGCATCTCCAGCTCGGTGATCACCCGGAAGGTCTGCACGTTGTGGTCGAAGCCGCCATGGTCGGACATCTGAGCGGCGAGCTCGTCCTCGCCAGCGTGGCCGAACGGCGGGTGGCCGATGTCGTGGGCGAGCGCGATGGTCTCGGCGAGGTCGGCGTCCAGGCCCATCGCCGCGGCGATCGAACGGGCGATCTGCGCCACCTCCAGCGAGTGGGTCAGCCGGGTGCGATAAAGATCGCCCTCGTGGGCGACGAACACCTGGGTCTTCTCCTTCAGCCGCCGGAACGCCGAGGTGTGGATGATCCGGTCGCGGTCGCGGGCGAACGGGGTGCGCGTGCGGCTCTCGGCGCCGGGATAGCGACGGCCCCGCGAGTGGCGCCAATCGGTGGCGAACGGCGCGCGCTGGCGGTTCTTCACGTCAACCGCCATCTATCGCCTCACCTTGCCCTTTGCCCAATCGCAACGGCTTCTCATATAAGAGGCCTGACATATCGTGAAACCATGACCAGAGCCGCCGTCACCCTTTCCAGCTCCGCCGCCCGCCGGCTGAACGCCATCTCCGCACAGGAGGGCCGGCCGATGATGCTGCGCGTCGCCGTCGAGGGCGGCGGCTGCTCGGGCTTCCAGTACAAGTTCGACCTGGTCGAAGCGGCTGAAGCCGACGATCTGAAGGTCGAGCACGACGGGGCGGCAGCGGTGGTCGACGTGGTGTCGCTGGCGCTGCTCAACGGCTCCGAGATCGACTTCGCCGACGAGCTGGCCGCCGCGGAGTTCCGGGTGAAGAACCCGAACGCCAAGTCAAGCTGCGGCTGCGGGGTCAGTTTCTCGATCTGACCGGCGCGGCTGGCGCGGGGGCGCGGGATGTCTTCCATCGACTGGTACGAGGCGAACGCGGAGTCGTTCGTCGCCCGCACGTTCGGCCCCGGCATGGAGTCCGACCACGCGAAATTCCTGGCGCACGTGCCTGACGGCGGCGCGGTCCTCGACGCCGGCTGCGGCTCCGGTCGCGATGCGCTGGCGTTCGTGAAGGGCGGCTACGCGGTCTCGGCGTTCGACGGCGCGGCCAACCTCGCGGCCATCGCCAGCGCCAACACCGGCCTTGCCGTCCGCTGCCTGACCTTCGCCGAGATGGACTGGGACCGGGCGTTCGACGGCGTCTGGGCCTGCGCGACGCTGCTCCATCTCCCCGCGGCCGACCTGCCCGCGGCGTTCGGCCGTATCCGCCAGGCGCTGAAGCCAGGCGGCGTCTTCTACGCCTCGTTCAAGGAGGGCACGGAGGAGCGGACCGCGAACGGCCGCCACTTCACCGACCTCACCCAGCCGATGCTGCGCACGCTCCTGACCGAAACTGGCTTCGAGCCGATCGATGTGTGGCGCTCTGAAGATGGACGCGCCGATCACACCGGCGAAAGCTGGGTGGCGGCGATCGCGCGGCGCCCGTAGGCTGGAGCACATGAAGATCGCCACCTGGAACGTCAATTCGGTCAACGCCCGGCTGGAGACGGTGCTGGCCTGGTTCCGTGAGGCCCAGCCCGACGTCGCCTGCCTGCAAGAGATCAAGTGCGTCGACGAGAAGTTCCCGGCCCTGGCGTTCGAGGGCCTGGGCTACAACGCCGCTGTCCACGGCCAGAAGTCGTACAATGGCGTCGCCCTGCTCTCGAAGACGCCGCTGGAAGACGTGCGTCGGGGCTTGCCCGGCGACGACGATGACGACCACGCCCGCTATATCGAGGCGGTGGTTTCCGGCCCCAATCCGGTGCGTGTCGCGTCGATCTACCTGCCCAACGGCAATCCGATCGGGACCGACAAATTCACCTACAAACTCAAGTGGATGGACCGCCTCGCCGCCCACGCCAGCGAACTGCTGGCGCTGGAAGAGCCGCTGGCGCTCTGCGGCGACTACAACGTGATCCCCGAGCCCGAAGACGCCGACAACCCGGCCGGCTGGTTGGGCGACGCGCTCTTCCAGCCTGAGACCCGCGCCGCATTCCGACGACTGAAGTGGCTAGGCCTCACCGAAGCCTACACCGAGGTCGACGGCACGCCCGGCGGTTACACCTTCTGGGACTATCAGGCCGGCGCCTGGCAGCGCAACCACGGCATCCGCATCGACCACTGCCTCCTCTCGCCCCAGGCCGCCGACCATCTCGCCAGAGTCACCATCCACCGCAACGCCCGAGCGATGGACAAACCCTCCGACCACGTGCCGGTAGTGACCGAGCTGAGCTTCGAAGCGGCGTAGAGAACGGGCGCAGCCAGTCGGCGCCGCAGGCATTGCCTTTTTACCACGGAGGCACGGAGGAGCGCGGAGGTCACGGAGTCGATTGCCGCGCTGGTACCCGCTATCTGGTCGGTCCGCTCCGTGTCCTCCCTTCCTCCTCCGTGCCTCCGTGGTGAATCTTGAAGGCGCCTGCGCTCTCCGGTTGGGATCCTTGCTGACCGTTTCCCCATCCCGAGACTCCCCCTAACCTTTCGCTCATGAGCGAGTGGTTTCGGCTCGTGATCCTGATCGGCTTGGGCGGCGTGGGGGTGACCCTGCTGGCGACCGGGTTGGCGCGGCTGATGGCCGAGCCCAGACGGATGGCGCGCGCGTTTCAGACCGGGTTGGAAGCCAGGCCCGACGCGGCGCTGGTCGCGCACGGCTCGGGGCGCGGGGTTGCGCTCAGCCTGACCTCGCGCCAGATCGTCACCGTCTGGGACACCGGCGGCTGGCGGATGGACTATCCGCTGGACGAACTCCTCGGCGCCGAGCTCGACCTCGACGGCCAGGTGGCGGCGCGGGCGATGCGGGGCGAACCCCGGCGCATGCTCGACCGGTCCACCGGCGCCGAGCGCGAGGTGCGCCTGCGCTTCCTGTTCGACGAGCCGCGCCACCCCGACTTCGAGCTGGTGCTCTGGCCCTGCAAGGTGGTGAAGGGCGGCCCCGCCAAGCCGCGCGAGGCGATCGCCGAGGCCAACCGCTGGATCGCCCGGATCGAGACGCTGCTGCGCCGCACCGGCGGCGATCTCACCCTCGCCAAGCCGCCAACGGTCAGACGGCCGTCCACGCCAAAGTCGCTGCCCGAAGCGCTCGACGAGGTCGACCTCTTCGACGCCGACGAAGAAGAGGATACCTTCAGCGAGTGACTTGCGGCGGGGGGTCGCGCTCACCACGTCTAAGATATATCGAAGGAGGGCGTGATGATCGGTCTGGTCGCCGCGGCGGGGACGTTCCTGCTGATCCACTTCGTCGTTTCCGGGACGCCGCTACGCGATTCGATCACCGCCCGCATCGGCCCCGGCCCCTACATGGGCCTCTTCGCCCTCGGCAGCGTCGCCGCGATCGTCTGGCTCTGCTTCGCCTACGCCGCAGCGCGGCACGGGCCTGACCCCGTCTGGTGGGCGTCGACGCCGCCGACCAAGTGGGTTCAGCTCGGCGTGACCCTGGTCGCCTTCCTGCTGGTCGTCCCCGGCCTCGCCACGCCCAATCCGACCAGCGTCCGCCAGGAGAGCGCGCTCGACAAGCCGGACGCGGTGAAGGGCATGCTGCGGATCACGCGCCATCCGTTCCTGTGCGGCGTGGCGCTCTGGGCGGCGGGCCATCTGCTGGTCAACGGCGACCTTGCCAGCCTGATCCTGTTCGGCTCGCTGATGGTGCTGGCCGTGTTCGGCACGACGAGCATCGATGCCAAGCGACGCCGCGCCCTGGGCGCCAAGTGGGACGCCTTCGCCGCGCAGACCTCCGCCGTTCCCTTCGCGGCGATCGCGTCCGGACGCCAATCGCTGCGGCTGGGCGAGATCGGCTGGTGGCGGATCGCGCTCGCGGTCGCGATCTGGGCCGCGATGATCTACGCCCATCCCTATGCATTCGGAGTGTCTACGATCCCCGGGCGCTAACCTTGCCCGGCCAGCGCGAATTCCATCGCCGCGCGGGCATGGATCTCGGTGGTGTCGAACACCGGCAGCGGCAGGTCGTCGGGCGTCACCAGGAGGCCGAATTCGGTGCAGCCTAAGATGACCCCATCGGCGCCGCCCCGCGCCGCGCTCTCGACGATCTCGACCATCGCCTCCTTCGACGACAGCTTGAAGCGGCCGAGCACCAGCTCGTCGTAGATGATCGCCTGCAGGCGTTCGCGGTCGGGCTCGGCCGGGATGGAGGCGTCTACTCCGCTACGCCGCAGCCGCTCGCGATAGAACGGCTGCTCCATCGTGTAGCGCGTGGCGAGCAGCAGCGGGCGGCGGACCCGGGCGCCGTTGATGGCGGCGGCGGTCGCCTCCGCCACATGGATCAGCGGGATCTTGACCGCTTCGGCCACGTCGTCGGCCATCCGGTGCATGGTGTTGGCGCAGATCACCACCGCCTCGGCGCCGGCGCCCTCCAGCCGCTTGGCCGCATCGATCATGACCGCCGCGGCCTCGTCCCAAAGCCCCGCCGCCTGCATCCCGGCGATTGGCGCGAAGTCGACCGAGAGCAACAGCAGGCTGGCGGAATGCTGGCCGCCCAGGCGGTCGCGGGCGATGCGGTTGAGCATCTGGTAGTAGAGCGTCGTGCTCTCCCAGCTCATGCCGCCGATCAGGCCTAAGGTCCTCACGCGGCTCTGAACTCGTCGATCATCTTGAAAACCTGTTCGATGTTGCGGGCGATGCCCTCGACCCGCGAGCGCTCGACCAAGGTCGAGAACATCCCGCCGATCTCGAAGCTGTCGTGACCCTCCAGCGCGATGAGAAGCTCGCTCGTGCTGAACGCACAGCGGATATGGCCACCGGCGTAGGCGGTTTCCAGATCGACCAGGTGCTGCATGAACACCGGCGTCAGGACCTCGCGCGCTTCGACCTGGTCGGACCCGAACACCGCGAACGCCTTATTGAACACCGGGTCTTCCAGCCCGACGCTCTCGAGACCGCGGGGACATTCGAACGACTTCAGCCAGCCGGTGTTGCGCAGGACGACCGTGGTGGAGGCGAGCCGCCGCCGGGTGATCAGGCGGAAAAGCTGACCTTGGAACACCAGGCGGCGGTTCTTGCCCGAGCCCTGGTGGATGGTCGCTTCGCAGAGCGCGAACTCCACGTCGCCGCGGCGGCCGGTGAAGAAATCTTCGAACGCGGTGTCGCCGCTGGGCAGCAGGTTGAGCGAGCGGAAGTGGTCGAACGAGGGCGCCTCTTTGCCGGCGATCGAGTAGCCGATCCCCAGCGGCGCGCAGAGCGCCTGGATCACGCCCGCCTTGGCGTTCTTCGACACCTTGATCAGCGGCATGTTGCCAAAGATGGCGAAGCCCACGAGCGTCGGGATGGCGATCTGCCAGCCAACCACATGCACGGCGCCGCCCGTGAGATCCGGCGCGAACAGGTTCTCCAGGAACACCGCGACGCAGCCGGCAGCCACCGCGATGATGAACGTCCGCATCGCGACCAGGCGTTCGGCCTCGCGCTTGATCAGTTGGGGTTTGATCTTGGCTTCGTAGAGCGCGTCGAACGAGGCCCCTTCCAGCGGATCGCCGGCCGGCGCGAGGCGCTGGCCGAACGGGCCTGGTGCGGCCGTGGCGGGCGCCGGCTGGTCCTGGCTGTCGAGCGTGGCGGTCATTTAGGGGAGACTAGCGCCCAACTCTTAAGCTTTGCCAATGGGATGCCGCTCGCCGGCTATCGCTGGGCGGCGGCGCCGTTGAGCGTCGTGGCGGCGAGGTAGCCCAGCCAGACCGCGATCATACAGAGCACCACCGAGCCGACGACGTTGCCCCCGGCGCGCAGCACGTCGCCATCGCGCATCAGGTTCAGCGTCTGCAAACTGAACGACGAGAACGTGGTGAAGCCGCCGCAGACGCCCACCATCACGAACTGGCGCGCGTCGGGCGCCGCCAGTAGCCGGCCATCAGGACCCGTGAGCGCGGCGAAAAAACCGATCACGAACGAGCCGACGACGTTGACGACCAGCGTGCCCCAGGGAAACGCCTCGCCGACCAGACGGGCGGCCAGGCTGGAACAGCCGAAGCGCGCGATGCTCCCCAATGCCCCGCCGAGGGCGATCCAGAGATAGGTGATCAAGGCCGCTCCCCTTGTCCGCCGCCGCCGCGCCGCGCAGACTCGGGCAGAAGCTAACAGCCGATCCCCGCCGGGTCACGAAGGGCGCGACAATGGATATTCCTGCTCAGGCGGCGCTGCTGCGCATCTACACCGATGAGGGTGCGCGCGACGGGACACGGGCGCTTTACGAGTCAATCGTCTTGAAAGCCCGCGACAGCGGTCTGGCGGGCGCTACCGTGCTACGAGGACCTATGGGGTTCGGCGCCTCCCAGCAGATCCACAACGCCAACATCCTCGACCTGTCAGCCACCCTGCCGCTGGTGATCGAACTGGTCGACAGTGAGGATAAGCTGCGAGCATTCGCCGCCGGCCTGACTGGCGCGGCCGAAATTAGCCTCATCACTCTCGAGCAGGTCGAAGTCCTGCACGGCTGACGCGGCCTCAGGCGGAGATGTACGCTTTGAGGTTTTCCGCCTCGGCGACGGTCTCGGCGATCTTGGTCTTCACCAGGTCGCCGATCGAGACGATGCCGATCAGGCGCCCGTCGCGGCAGACCGGCAGGTGGCGAATGCGGCGGTCGGTCATCCGCTCGAGGAGTTCGTCGACGGTCTCGTTCGGGTCGGCGAAGACCACGTCGTGGGTCATGCAGGCGGAGATCGGCTCGGTGAGACCATCGGCGCCGCGCTCGGCGACGATGCGCACGATGTCCCGCTCGGAGACGATGCCGGCGACGCTGCAGTCCGGGGCCAGCACCACCATCGCGCCGACGCGGCGCGCCTGCAGCAGCGCGGCCACCGCGGCCACGCTGTCGGCGGGCGTGGCGGTGAACACCATGTCGCCCTTCTGCTTCAAAATCTGGGATACAAGCATGGCTTGTGTCCTCCCTCGTTCTTATTGGCGGTGAGCGTCGCGCCGTAGCCGGGAAGAAGCAATGCGCTATTGCGTGATTGAAACCTTCGCTGCCCCGGCCAAGCGCGCAAACGGCCCGATCAGGATGACGCCGACGGCGTAGCCGGCCAGGTGCGCCTGCCAGGCGACCGGCATGCCCATGGCCCCCGGCGTCAGCCCGGAGACGCCGAAGACGACGTTGGCGACGGTCCAGGCCGCGCCCATCCCGATCACCGTCCGGCCGAGGATGGGCCCCACGCGGCCGCGCCCCTGGATCAGCCGCGAGGCCGCTCCCATCAAGCCGGATACCGCGCCCGAGGCGCCGACCACCGGGGCGACGTCCTGCAGGTCAGCGAGCACGAAGCCCAGGCCGGCGAGCACGCCGCAGGTCAGGTAGAAGGCGAAGAAAGCCGCGGCGCCGCGTGTGTCGGTCCCCATCAGCCGCGCGGTCGGCGGCCCGAAGGCGATTGCCGCGAGGCTGTTCATCAGCACGTGCGGCCAGCTGCCATGAAGGAAGAGCGAGGTCAGCAGGGTCTGCCAGCGCCCGCCGGCAAGCGCCGCCGGGGTCAACCCCCAGTGTTCGACTTCGACGTCGCTCATCGTGGCGGCTTGCAGCGCGTAGAGACCGATCAGTCCGGCGCAGAGCACGACCAGCGTCCAGGGCGCGTTGAACATCGGCTCACGCTCGTTGTGAGGCGCCTCGAGGGTGGGTGTTTCGGTCTGATCCATCTGTCCTGGCGGCGCTAGGACGCTGAAAAGGGTCGCCCTTTAACCAATTGGGTAGGGGTTTAGGCGAAGGTGCCGGTGTCTTCCTTAAGTGGCACGGCGGTTGCTTAGGCCGGGCCGTGTTGTCCTGTCCTGGAGCGGCTAGCTCATGGTTGATTACGTTTCGCGCAAGCTGGCCGTCGCTGCGATGGCCGCATTGGCGGGTCTTGCGTCCACAAGTCTGGCCAACGCCCAGACCATGAACGCCAACTCCGCCAGCTACAACGCCGGATATGGCCGCGCCATCGATCAGGAGAACCAGCCGGTCGACGTCAGCGTGCGCGACGCCAACGGCAACCTTACCGTCGTCGACGGGGTGATCCAGGCCGGGGCGGACGGCAGCGTCTTCGCCAGCGCCTCCGGGGTGCTCGACACCGTTTCCGGGGTCAGCACGCAGAGCGGCGCGAGCGCGATCGGCAACAACCTGACCGTTGTCACCACCGGCAGCAACAACACCGTCATCGTCAATTCAACTCAGAACAACTCAGGCAACGTCAGCGCCACCTCGACGCTGAACGGGGGTGTCAGCAATGGTCACTAGCATCTTCACCGCCGGCAAACGCGCGGTCGCCCTGCTGGGCGCCAGCGGCCTTGTCCTCTCGGCCTGCGCCAGCCCGGTGGCCGGCCCACAGGGCATGTACGCGCGGCCGACCGGCAATGCGCCGGTGATCGCCAATCCGACGCCCTACTCCGCGGCGCTGGTCTGCGAGGCCGAATACGCCCGCTCGCACAACATCAATGCGCCGCGCATCGCGATCGGTCGCATCGCCGACTACACCGGCAAGTACGAAGCTGACGGCTCGGGCCGCAAGCTGACCCAAGGCGCCTCGCTGATGGCGATGAGCGCCTTCGCCAAGGCCGGCGTGCCGCTGGTCGAGCGCTATGACACCTCGGTCTCGGAACTCGAGCTGAAGTACGCCAATTCCAAGCTGATCTCGGACAATCCAGTCGCGGGCGGCGAGAAGCCGGCCGACTACCGCCGGATCATGGCCGGCCAGGTGCCTGGCTCCGACTTTTACATCGCCGGCGGCATCACGGAGCTCAACTTCAACATCGCCTCAAACGGGGCCAGCGGCGGCGCCGGCGGCGTGAACGCCAACGACCTCAAGGGCACCGTCGGCGCCTCGACCTACATCATGAACGTCGGCCTCGACCTGCGCTTGGTGAACACCCGCACGCTCGAAGTGGTCGACGTGATCTCGTACCAGAAGCAAGTCGTCGCCCATCAGGTCGGCGTTGGCCTGTTCGCGATCTCCAACGGCATCGGCTGGGACGCGGCAGTCGGCGAAGGCGGCCAGGAGCCGCTGCAGCTCGCGGTCCGCTCGGTGATCGAGCGCGCAGCCACCGAAATGGTCGCCAACCTCTACGGCATGCCCGGCCCGCAAGCCTGCATGCGTTCCGACCCACTGGGCGACCACGTGACCACCGGTCCGACCGGCGCGTTCGTCCCCGCCTACAACAATGTGGAAACCAACAATGCAGCGACACGCCAAGATCCGAATCGTTGGAATGATCGCCGCGATCCCCCTGTCGATGGCGCTGTGCGGGACCGCTACTAGCCAGAGCACGGTCACCAACGACCAGACTCAAGATGGTGGCGTCGTCGCTTCGCAAGAACTCGACGTCGTCACCAACTCCAGCGACACCACCGCTCTGACCACGGCGACCGGCAACAGCTTCATCGGCTCGGTGGTCACCGGCAGCGTCGACATTCAGTCGAACCAGACGCTGAACGGCGACGTGCAGGGCACGACCATCGTCAACGTGGCGAACGACGCCGGCCCGACCACGCAGTCGATCACCGCGGCGACCGGCAACGCCGGCGCGTCCGTGATCCAGGGCGGCGGCGCGATCACCGGCAACTTCGTGCAGACCACGACCAACGCCAACGTCGGCGGCGAGTCGCAGATCAACGCCACGGACGCGCAAACGGCCGACGCATCGTTCTCGGTGCAGGCGGTGGCCAACGGCGAACAGTTCGGCGCGACCGACAGCACGATCGCGGCGTCCGTCACCCAGACCAACACCGCCAGCGCGATCGCCGACGGCGGCGTCATCCTGGGCGCGCTCAACGACCAGGGCTCGTTCGCGGCCATCGGCGCCGGCAACAACCTGACCAGCGTCGGCCAGGGAAATTCTTCGCAGAATCTCGCGGTGAACCAAGTCAACAACGGCGCGATCACCCAAGGCGCGATCTTCGCCAACTTCGGTCAGAGCGAGATCACCGACACCAGCGCGCTCGCCACCGGCAACAACGCCAACATCACCAACACCCAGGGCTCGCTCACGGTCGCGGCGAACCAGGACAACGAGTCGTTCGTTCACGCCCAGGCGGTGGACACCTCGTTCGCCTACGGTGGCGCGACGGTTGACGCCGAGGGCGTCGGCAACTCGGTCGTGGCGGCCAACGCCGGCCCCAACGTGGTGCTGAACAACGTGCAGCTGAACGGCGTCGGCGGCGTGGAATCGAGCGCCACCTTCCAGGGCGACAACGGCTTCGACGCCTTCGTCAACTCCAGCGCCACGGGCAACGCCGTCACCGGCTTCGCCTGCTCGTCCTGCGGCGGCGTCATGAGCGTGCAGAATAGCCAGACCAACCTGGGCGACGTGAACTCGACCAGCTCGGTCGGCCTGACCAACAGCGCCCGCTCGGTCCGCGGCGTCGCCACCGCGGTCGGCAACACCGCCACCTTCTACGTCTCATCCCCGTCTGGTCAGTAGCCGCTAAACTAAGGTCCAAAACGCAAGAAGGGCGGCTCCTCATGGAGCCGCCCTCGCCGGCGCTCTTGTAAAGGCTCACCGCGACGGAGGCTTTGACACCTCCGAGAGGCCGCGCGCGGGCCTTCCCCACTCCCCGGCGGTCAAATATGCGACCGCCAAGCACTCATTGACGCCATTTTTCGATCAACCTCGCGCCGACCGCAAGGGCCTGTTCGCTGAATGTGACAATCTGGCTCGGCATGTAACTCGCCGGGCACAGAGCGCAGGCGCTGGGCGCCAAACCGCCCAAGTCCGGTCCTTCCGCGGCCTCATGCTGCTGCGACAAGGCTAATCGTCGGTCGGGCGCTAGAACGCTGGTTCCGGACCCTGAACAGCCCCCCCAGCCCCCCGGGCTCGGCGTGGCCCGGCCGACACCCCTGCTCTACCGCGGCAGGAGACGATTTGCGGCCTGCATCGCGCGGCCAAGGCGCTCGGCGAAAGAAGGTGGGTCGTTCCACGGGTAGCCGAACGCGGCCATCGTCGGTTCGATCAACGCTCTCACTTCGGCAAGCTGACCGGCGGGCTGTCGTCGCCACTTGCCGATCGATTGGGATCGCACGTCCGACCAGTCCGAGTCTGCCACCAGCGGCAATTCCAGGAACGCCGCCAGCCGCTCGAGTTGGCGCGCCGGCTCGGCCACGAGTTCCTCGTAGCGCAGCTCAATGTATCGCTCGCCCAGCATCGCCCCATGCGCCCGGCCAAGGGTCACGCTGTTCACCCAACGCGCCGCGTTGAAGACATGCCCGTGCGAGCGGTAGGCGCGCTGGGTCATCGCATGACCCTGCCACGACGCGATGCCGTCGTGGTTGAAGTAGATCTTGCGCCAGAAGCGCGCCTTCGGGGCCAGGAACGGCGAGAAGGCGACATCGCGGCCGTCGCGGACCAGGTGGATGCAGCGCGCGCCGGGAAACAGCCGCGCCATCACCGGCATCACATGGCTGGTCTCGGGCAGCTTCCAGCCCCACGGTTGCCCCGGTGGCCGATCGGCCAGATGCGCGCCGAAGGCAGCCAGCACCCGCATGTGCAGCGTCGAGTCGCCATCGGAGAACAGCTGGCTGTAATCCGGCGCGTGGGTCTCGACGAGGTAGCGGACCAGGTCGAAGACATCGAGGCTGTCCTCGCTGTCGTTCAGGTGTGAGCCCATGAACACGCCGAGGCGTTGGAGCATCAACGCCAGCAGGCGGCTGCCGGAGTGTGAGGCGTTGAAGACGATGACCGGAGACCCGAGCGAGGCCAGCGCCCCTGCCGCGGTGTCGAGCTGGACGCCCCCGCGGAAAGGACGTGCCACAGGTGTCGCCGATGCAACCACAGCGCTTGTTCCCGACTCGTTTTGCAGCGCCGCAACCATCTGCCGTCGAAGTTGAGTTGGTGAGGTTGCGACGCGATTGCAATAGTTTGCAAAGGGGTGTCGAAACTGCGACCAGCCGCGCCTTGAAGCGGCCGTTCATCGCGGTCATGGTCCCTTGCCCGCGAGGGATGTTCTGAGAGGCCGGATGAATAAACTTGGACGTGCAAGGCTCGCCGCAGCGGCCCTTGCCCTTGGCCTGAGCGCCACCACCCTAGCCCTGCCGACCCTGTCGTTCGGCGCCGCGCCGGACTGGCCGCAGTCACATTCCGACCTCAGGGCCGATCCGGCGATTCGATTCGGCGTGCTGCCGAACGGGATGCGCTACGCGATTCGCCGGAACGCGACGCCCCCCGGCCAGGTCTCGATGCGGCTGCGCTTCGATGTCGGCTCCTTGATGGAGCGCGACGATCAGCAGGGCCTGGCCCACTTCCTCGAGCACATGGCTTTTAACGGCTCGACCAATGTGCCCAGCCGCGGCGAGATGGTGAAAGACCTCGAGCGCCTCGGCCTCTCGTTCGGCGCCGACACCAATGCCGGGACCGGCTTCGACGCCACGACCTACAAGTTCGACCTGCCGAAGTCCGACGACCAGACGGTCGACACCTCGCTGATGCTGCTGCGCGAGATCGCCGGCAACCTCACCCTCAGCCAGACGGCGATGGACGAGGAACGCGGCGTGATCCTCTCCGAAGAGCGCCTGCGCGACACCCCCGGCTACCGAGCCACCAAAGCCCGCCTTGGCTTCATGATGCAGGGCCAGCGTCCGCCCGTCCGCTTTCCGATCGGCCAGGTCAGCGTGATCCAGAACGCCAAGGCCGACCTGCTGGCCGACATCTATCACCGCTATTACCGGCCGGAGCGGGCGACGCTGGTGATCGTGGGCGATATCGACCCCGACGCGATCGAGGCCAAGATCAAGGCGCGGTTCGGCGGTTGGCAAGGCCAGGGCCCGGCGGGCAGCGATCCCGACCTCGGCAAGGTCGCCGAGCGCGGTCCCGATTTCAGCGTGGACGTCGAACCCGGCTCTTCGACCAACCTCGAGCTGGCCTGGGTGGCGTCTCCGGACCTGTCGGCCGACACCGTCGCCAAGGAGAAGCGCGAGATCGTCGAGCGCCTGGCCCTGGCGGTGCTCAATCGTCGCCTCGGCACCCTCACCCGCGACGAGAAGCCCCCGTTCATCTCGGCGGGCGCCTTCCGCGGCAACCAGGTGCGCGCCGAGCAGGTGACCGGCATGCTGGTGATCACCCAGCCCGACCAGTGGAAGGCCGGCCTCGCCACCGCCGAGACCGAGGTGCGCCGCGCGGCCCAGTTCGGCGTGCGCCCCGACGAGCTCGCCCGCGAGATCACCGAGAGCGAGGCGGCGCTGAAGCTGGCGGTCGCCGGCGCCGACACCCGCCGCACGCCGGCGCTCGCCGAGGAGGTCGTCGGCACGCTGGATGACGACGATATCGACACCAGCCCGGCCGACGACCTCGCCCTCTTCGAGGCGACCACCAAAGGCCTGACCGCGGCCGACGTCTCCGCGACGTTGAAGGCGATGTTCTCCGGTCCAGGGCCGCTGGTCTTTATGTCGGCGCCGACCCAGGTCGATGGCGGCGCCGCGGCGATCCGCACGGCGTTCCAGGCCGCTCAGGCCCAGCCGGTGACCGCGCCCGAGGCGCCGCGACAAGTCAGCTGGCCCTACACGACGTTTGGGCCAGACGGCAAAGTCGCTGAGCGCAAGGACATCGCCGACCTCGACACGGTGTTCGTGCGCTTCGAGAACGGCGTGCGGCTGACCGTCAAGCCGACCAAGTTCCGCCAAGACCAGGTGCTGGTGAAGGTGCGGTTCGGCGGCGGCCTAAGTGCGCTGCCCGCCGATCGCCAGACCATCACTTGGGCCGGGAGCGCCTTTCCTGAGGGTGGTCTGAAACAGATCAGCGCGGACGACAGCGAGCGGGCGTTGGCAGGCATCGTCTACGGCGCCGGTTTCGCCGCCGAAGCCGACTCGTTCAGCCTCTCGGGCGATACGCGGCCGAGCGACCTCGACACGCAGCTGCAGGTGCTGGCCGCCTACGCCGCCGAGCCGGGCTGGCGGCCGGAAGCGTTCCAACGGCTGAAGAACTACGGCCTGACGCTCGAGGACCAGTACGAGGCCACCGACACCGGGCTCCTCTCGCGCGATCTGTCCGGGCTGCTGCATTCCGGCGACCGACGCTGGACCTTCCCCACCCGCGCCGAGATCGGCGCTTCGTCGCCGGACGAACTGAAGGCGACCCTCGGCCCGGCCCTCTCGGGCTCGCCGCTGGAGGTGGACATCGTCGGCGACATCACCGTCGACAAGGCCATCGACGCTGTCGCCGAGACCTTCGGCGCGCTGCCGCAGCGCCCCGATCCGGCGCCGA
Source organism: Caulobacteraceae bacterium (assembly GCA_036494265.1). Classification (GTDB taxonomy): domain Bacteria; phylum Pseudomonadota; class Alphaproteobacteria; order Caulobacterales; family Caulobacteraceae; genus Acaudatibacter. The sequence goes on from DASXOP010000060.1 coordinate 92,586, forward strand.
TTGCCCCGCCAAGCCACGGCGCCGCGTTCCCCGCCCCGGTTGCCACCCCCGTGGTCGAGACCCACAACGGCCGCGCCGACCAAGGCGTGGCGTTAGTCGCCTGGCCGACCGACGACTTCTTCGCCGATCTGCAGGCCTCGCGCGCCAACAGCATCCTCGGCCGCGTGCTGCAACTGCGCCTCACGGACGTGCTTCGGCTGAAGGAAGGCGTGACCTACTCGCCGAACGCCGGCGCCGTCGCCAGCATCACCTTCCCGCACTACGGCTACATCGATGCGATGATGGAGGCGCCGCCAGCGAAGCTGGACGGTTTCTTCGTCGACGTCAGCCAGATCGCCGCCGACCTGCGCGCGACACCCGTCGGCGATGACGAACTGGCGCGGGCCAAGAAGCCGGCGATCGAGGCGCTGGAAAAAGCGATGGCGACCAACGAGTACTGGCTGCAGGGGCTGTCGGGCGCGCAGGCCGATCCACGCCTGCTGACGGCGCTGCGCTCGTCCGAGGCCGGGCTCGAACGGGTGTCCGCCGCGGATCTGCAAAAGGCGGCGCGAACCTATCTGAAGGATGACACCGCCTGGAAGCTGGTGATCAAACCGAAGACCGCGGTCGCCTCGGTCCAGGCGCCGCCGAGCACGCACTGACGGCCGGCCGAGCCCGCTGAGGCTCGGCCGCGCGCTATCAGGCTAGTAGGCGACCCCGCCGACGCCGCCGTCGAGGCTCATCATCACGCTGCCGCTGGTGTGGCTCTCTTCGCGGTAGGCGGTGTACTTCTCGGTGTAGAGCAGGGTCAGGATCTTGATGCCGGCGCCGAAGCGGCGCAGCAGCGAGCGCTCGTTGCAGTCGCGCGCCGGCTTTTGCAGGCGGCACTCGAGCCGGCCGCCGCCCTTGCCGGGCTCATGCCATAGCGCCTCGCCCTTCTGACAGGTCAGAGTCTGGCCGCCTTCGAACGAGATCTGTTCGCGCCACTTGGCGATGGTCACCTGCATGTGGCTGCCGGCGATGCAGCGATAGATCTCGCCTTCGAACGCCTCGTCGATGTCACGGTCCGCCGACACCTGGGACGCCGGGTGGGGCACCTCCTTGTCGTCGAAGCAGAAGGCCTGGATCACCACCTTCTCGAAGCGGGTGCGCTCGGCCTCGTAGGCGCTGCGCTCTTCGCCGCCGACGTTGAGGTTCACCGCGGTCACCGCGCCAGGCGCGATCACCGAGCCGCCACCTCCGCCGCCGCCGCTGACGATAGTCTGGGCCTGGACGGCGCCCAAAGCGGACGCGGTCGCGTTGGTGGTGACATTCACATTGACGCTTGACCCAACGAAGACGTTGACGCCCGGCACCACGATGTTCTGCGATGGCGCGCAGCACGGGGTGGGCGTGGGCGGGGTGGGGGGCGGCGGGGTCGGGATGCAGCCGCAGGCGCCGCCGCCAGCCAAGGCGAGCGTGGGCGACATGACGACCATGAGCCAAACGCCCGCGGCGGCGATCATGCCCATGAAACCGGTTCTGTTGGCCATCACTGGCTCCCCTCGAACTTCAAAACGCGTCGCCAGCCGCTGTCGCCGCGCCGGAACGATGTCCCGTTTTGGCGCAACCGCGGCTTGGCCCGACCTCGCCTTGCAACCCTCGTGCGGGCTTTCAGGCTCGCGACGAGAGGCCGAAGGGCGACCTGCCGATGTTCCATTCGAACACGGAACTGTTGATAGACTATTGGCGTGGGCTCGCCGGACCCGGGGGCCTGCCTGCGCGCGCCGCTGTCGATCCGTCCGATTTTGCGCCGCTGGCCCCCAAGTGCTTCGTCGTCGCCCGCGAGACGTTCGGCGAGTTCCGGTTCCGGCTGGCGGGCGAAGCGGTGATCGATCTGCACGGGCGGCAGCTGCGCGGCGACGCCTTCGGGTCGATCTGGCGGCAGGTTCACCGACGGCGAACGGCTGGGCTCCTCGGAGCGGCGCTCGCCGCGGTCGAGCCAGTGGTCATCGGCGCTGAGGGATGGACCGACGGCGGCGCGCGGCTTCGGCTGGAAATGCTGCTCGCCCCGCTGGCCAACGCCGACGGCGCTGTCGACCGGCTACTGGGCCTGTACCAACCGCTGAGTGGCGAGCTGAGCGGTCTGGTCGAAGAGCTGGCGATCGTTGGCGCTTACGGGGTCGCCGGCGAACCACCCGGCAGCCATCTGCGCCTGGCGGCCGTGGACGGCCGGCTGATCGCCTAGACCCTACGCAGCGCTCGCCGCGCCCGCGCTGCCGTTAAAGTCCTGCTCGGTCGTCGGGTTTGCGCCCAGCACCGCGAGGCGTTCGCCGTCCTGCAGCAGCTCGACCGACAGGTGATGGTCGCTACTGCGCCAAACGTCGTCGGCCATGGCCAGCGCCCCAGCTTGGCTGGCGGCGGTGATCAAGTAGAGCGTCGGAACCGAGTAACGGTCGTCCTCAACATAAATCTCGAAATCAGGCATTTGTCGTCCGTGAACGGGAGGGGATCGACGACACCTTATGTGTCAAACAACCGTTCGGCGCACATAAGGCGCGCGGGCCGCTCAATAATCAACTCGTTTGTTCGAAATTGTCACAGTTTCAACTGACTCAGTTCTGTAACTGTACAAGTTGTTACACAAACTCAACTTGCAAAATCAACTCCAACTACCTACTAGACGTTTTGTGAGTAAAAACCGCTTTTTTTGCCAAATTGGCTAGGAACACTATTGACGCCATATGCGTTCGTTATATGGTTTGGCTAGAACCTTCAGGGGGTGGAATCCCATGCAAGACCTCAATCGTGGCGAACGGCTGCAGATCATGCTGACCGAGGAGGAGCTGCGCCTCCTCGACGACTGGCGCTTCGACAAACGCATGCCGAGCCGCGCGTCCGCGGTGCGCGAGTTGCTTAAGCGCGGTCTGGCCGCCGAAGGCTTCCTGCGCAGCGACGACCGGATGCGCTCGAAAGACTTCGGCCTCGCGAACGGGAACGGGCACGACAGCGAGGCCTAGCCGCTTCTCGGCCAGGGTAGCGCGCGGCGCCTGCCGCCGCTATGCCACCCGGCCAAGGAGTTCCCCATGCAGCGCGCGCTCAGCGTCAGCCGGATGACCGGCAACCGCTCGACCTTTCCCGAATGGTATCAGGCCGTCGTTCGCGAGGCCGACCTCGCCGAGAACAGCCCGGTGCGCGGCTCGATGATCATCAAGCCGTGGGGCTTCGGGGTCTGGGAAGAACTGCAACGAGACCTCGACCGGCGGATCAAGGAGACCGGGCACCAGAACGCCTACTTCCCGCTCTTCATCCCGCTCTCGTTCTTCGCCAAGGAAGCCGCCCACGTCGAGGGCTTCGCCAAGGAGATGGCGGTGGTCACCCACCACCGGCTGAAGACCGTCGACGGCGTGCTCGGCGTCGACCCAGAGGCCGAGCTCGACGAGCCGCTGATCGTGCGCCCGACCTCCGAGACGATCATCGGCGATGCGTTCTCGCGCTGGATCAAGAGCCATCGCGACCTGCCGCTCTTGATCAACCAGTGGGCCAATGTGGTGCGCTGGGAGATGCGCACCCGGCTCTTCCTGCGCACCTCCGAGTTCCTCTGGCAGGAGGGCCACACCGCCCACGCCGACGCCGAGGATGCGCGCGCCGAAACGATGAAGATGCTGGAGGTCTATCGCGACTTCTCGGAGACCACGCTGGCGATGCCGGTGATCGCCGGCGAGAAGCCGGAGAACGAACGCTTCCCCGGCGCCGTCGCCACCTACTCGATCGAGGCGATGATGCAGGACGGCAAGGCGCTGCAGGCCGGCACCTCGCACTACCTCGGCCAGAACTTCGCCCACGCCCAGAACATCCGGTTCCAGAGCGCCGCCGGCGAGCTCGAGTACTGCCACACCACCAGCTGGGGCCTCTCCACCCGGGTCATCGGCGGCGTGGTGATGACCCACGGCGACGATGACGGCCTGCGCCTGCCGCCCGCCATCGCGCCGCGCCAGATCGTCATCGTGCCGATCCTGCGCGACAAGCCGGAGGACGCTGAGGTGCTGGCCTACGGCGAGGCGCTGGCCAAGGCGCTGAACGCGCAGACGACGCTCGGCGAGCGCGTCCGCGCTTTGCTTGATGTCCGCGGCGCGCGCTCGGCCGACAAGCGCTGGGAGTGGGTGCGGCGCGGAGCGCCGATCATCGTCGAGGTGGGTCCGCGCGACGCCGCCGCCGGCCAAGTCACCTATATGCGACGAGACCGGTTGCGCGACGGCGAGAAGATCGCCTCGCACGCCGTGCCGCGCGACACGTTCATCGCCGCGGCGCCCGGCATCCTGGCCGAGATCCAGGCCAACCTCTTCACCGAGGCCAAGGCGATGCTCGACGCCAACATCCGGACCGGTATCAAGACGTTCGATCAGCTCGCCGAGTATTTCGGCGAAGCGGTCGACGAGGACGAAGGCTCTGCGTTCAAGGGCTGGGTGCGCGCGCCCTGGTCGCGCCCCACCGGCGCGGCGCTGGAGGCGGTCGACGCGCGGCTGAAGGCGCTGAAACTCACCCTGCGCAACATTCCGATGGATCAGAACCCGATCAGCGGCCCGTGCCTCTTCACTGGCGATCCTGCGGTGGAAGACGTGCTGATCGCCAGGGCCTACTAGGCCATCGCCCAACCCGGCGCCTGCACCCAGGGCGTGACACCGGCGGGCGCTTCGCCGCGGTAGAGCCGCGTCACGTCGCGGAATCCGCCTTTGGCGAAGGCCTCGGCTAGCGCCTGCTCGGACGTCGCGTCGCGCATGCCTTCGCACGGGAACACCCAGACCGGCGAGACGAAGCGGACGTGAAACTTATCTCCGAGCCGCGTCACCAAGAAGATGCCGCCGGTGATCTGGCCGGGGATCACGGTCGGGAAGTTGGCCCGGGTGGTCAGCATGAGGATCATGCGGCCGCCGTCCTTCAGTCCGTCCAGCCAGAGATCGGCGGGGCGCGAGGCGCCGGCGTTGACATAGATCACGTCGGCCGGCTCGAACGGCGTGACCGAGCCGTCGCCCTGCAGCACCGTCGCGTTTGGCAGGTGCGAGAGGTTGGTTTTCGCCCGCTCGGCCAGGACTGGGTCGAACTCGATAGCTGTGAGGCGTCCGGATGGCCCAGCCATGTGGGCCATGATCGCCGAATAGTAGCCGACCCCGGCTCCGACATGGACCACGTGGTCGCCCGGCTGCGGCGCCGCGGCGGCGATCCAGGCCGCGTGTCCCGATGGCTGGCCGTTGTTCAATTTGCGCTCCGGCACGATGCCGACCAGGATGTCGGCGTAGAGCCAAGCGGGGTCGGCGTCCGGCGTTTGCCGATATCCGCCGCCGCCGAGGATCGGCCACGGCCCCTCGCCCAAAAAGGCCTCGCGTTTCACCGCCGCATAGGCGTCCTCGAGCGCCCGGTTGCTGGCTTGGCCGCCGACGAAAGTCACCTGCCGGGCGTAGGCGCGGCGCAGGGTGGTGAGTTCGGACGCGTTGAACATGGCGTTGCTTCCTGGGCTAGAGGCCGTCGAAGAGCCGGCGGACGTGGAGGGCGAGGTCGACCAGGGCCTTGGGGCTCGGCAGGCGGCGGTTCTGGTCGATCAGCAGGTCGACGCCGTCGGCCATCGGGATGCGCAGGGCGTTCGACGCGTCGAACTCGTCCTGGTCTTCATCCGGTTCGACGACCTCCCGGCGCTGGCTTTCGTCGAGCTCGCGCGTCTTCCAGGCCGCCCACCAGGTGTTATACCGCGCCATCGCCTGCAGCCCGACGGTCAGGTCGTGGCGCTGCTCGCGGATCGCCTGCAGCGAGAAGCCAGCATTTTGCAGCGTGCGCGCCTGCTGCAACTGGACGACATGGTCGTCGGTGAAGTGCGCACCGCGACCGCGGCCGAGCGGCGGCTCGATCAGCTTTTCCTGCACGTAGAACCGCACCGTGCGCAGCGGCACGCCGGTGTGGAAGGCGAGTTGCTCGGCAGTGAAGCGGCGCGGCTCGGCCATGCCGCGTCAATGTGACAGTTACTGTAAGATTCTCAACTGTCTATTTTATCCGCACCCCGGGACCTACCCAGCCGCGCCGCCGCCTTTCGCTGGCGCGGCTGGCGCTGCCGCGGCTTTCCGGGACTCGCCGAGCACGAACGCGCGGATATCCTCGGCGTCGTGCGGGGTTAGGAAGCGGGCGAAGCTGGCCATGCCGTGCGGGGCCTTATCGCCCTGGATCACGATCGAGTTCCAGTCAGAGGCGGTCAACAGCATCGGTGTGCGCTTCAGGTCAGGCAGCCAGGCGCCGGTGGCGTTGGGGCCGTGGCAGACCTGGCAGTTGTCGTTGAAGAGCACGAAGCCGCGCTGCGGGTCGCCGGTCGAGGTCACCCCAGTCAGATCGATCGGCAAGGGCGGCGGGATCTTGAAGTCAGGCGCTGAGACGGTCCCGCCCAGCTTGAACACCAGCAGCCGGCCCGGCAGCCGGGGCCGGAATGGCATGAAGGCAGGCGCCGAGATCTGGCCGCCCCCGCCGACGCCCACCATGACGGCGATGTACTGCTGACCGTCCAGTTGATAGCTCATCGGCGCGGCGATGACGCCGTTGCCGGTCTTGTAGGTCCACACCTGCTTGCCGGTGCGGGCGTCATACGCGGCGAGTTCGCCCACCGCGTCGCCCTGGAAAACAAGGCCGCCCGCGGTCGCCAGCACGCCGGCGTTCCAGAAGAACGGATGCGCGACGGTCCAGACCGCCTTCTGCTGCACGGGGTCCCAGGCAATCAGCGCGCCGTTGATCATGGCGCCCATGGATTTGGCCTGCTCGGGCGACAGGGTCTTGGCGTTGGCCACCATGTCGACGCCGACGTTCCAGCCGCCGGGGTTGTACTTGTAGGACTTGTTGTCGGCGTAATCGAACGGCGTGACGTTGGTCGGAATGTAGACCAGCGAGGTTTTCGGATCGAACGCCATCGGCTGCCAGTTGTGCGCGCCGAGCGGTCCCGGAATCTGCACGTGATCGGCGGTCTCATAGCGGGCGCCGGGCACTTCGATCGGACGGCCCGTCTTCATGTCGACGCCGGTCGCCCAGTTGATGGTCGTGTAGTTCTTGGCCGACAGAAGCTGACCGGTCTGGCGATCGAGCACGTAGAAGAAGCCGTTCTTCGGCGCCTGCATGATCACCTTGCGAGCCTGCCCGCCGATGTTCAGATCCGCGAGGATCAGCTGCTGCGTCGCGGTGTAGTCCCAGCTCTCGCCCGGCGTCGTCTGGTAGTGCCAGACGTACTCGCCGGTGTCTGGCTTGAGCGCCAGGATCGACGAGAGGAACAGGTTGTCGCCCTTGCCGCCGGAGCGGCGCATGTGGTTCCAGGGGCTACCGTTGCCGGTGCCGATGTAAACGATGTCGAGGTTCGGATCGTAGACGATGGCGTCCCACGGCGTGCCGCCGCCGCCGGTGTTCTTCCACTCGCCGTCCGACCAGGTGGCGGCCGCGGTCTTGGCCATGATCGCGTCGGAGGCGGCGCCGTCGGGTTGGCCGGTCGGGTTCGGCGTCATGTAGAAGCGCCAGGCCTGCTTGCCGGTCGCGCTGTCATAGGCGGTGATGTAGCCGCGCACGCCGTACTCGGCGCCGCCGTTGCCGATCAGCACCTTGTCCTTGATCACCCGCGGCGCGCCGGTGATCGTGTAAGGCTTGGAGGTATCGGTGGTCTGCACCGACCAGTCGACGGCGCCGGTCTCAGCGTTCAGCGCCACCAGCCGGCCATCGAGCGTGCCCACGTAGACACGGCCCTTCCAGACCGCGACCCCGCGATTGACCACGTCGCAGCAGGCGTCATAGCCCTTCGCGCCCTTGACGGCGGGATCGTACGACCAGAGCTGCTTGCCGGTTCTCGCATCGAAGGCGAACACCTTCGACCAGGCGGTGGTCGTGTAGATCACACCGTCGACTTCGAGCGGCGTCGCTTCCTGCCCGCGGTCGGTGTCGAACTGCGCGTACCAGGCCAGGCCGAGCTGGCCGACGTTGGTGAGATTGACCTGATCGAGCGGCGTGAACCGCTGCTCGGAGTAGTCCTTGCCGTAGGACAGCCACTCGGCGTTGCCCGAGGCCGCCGTCAGCCGCGCGGCGTCGACATTGCCGGGCCCCTTGGCGGCCGGACTGCAAGCCCAAAGTCCCGCCATGGCGATAGCGATCGCGATGCCGCGCACGATATTACGCCCCATAGCCCGACGCCTCCCTACCCTACGCGCCGGTTTTCCGGCGTCTCATGCGGGTGTTGTACGCCAAGCTTGGGCAGGCGCGAACCGTGACTTAGCGGCGCCCTCGCGCTGGCGTTTCGAATCCGCCATAGCTCGCCCCGATGAGCAACGAACCGTTCTTTCGCCGCGACGGCGATCTTTACCAGCCCACCCCTTCCAGCCGCGGCCCCTGGAGCCCGACTTCGCTGCACGGCCGCGTCGTCGCCGGCCTGCTGGCGCACGTGATCGAGCAAAAGTACGGCGAACCGGAGATGATCCCGGCCCGCTTCACCATCGACATGTACCGGTTGCCCGACCTCTCGGCCGCCTCGATCAGCATGACCCCGATCCGGGAAGGGCGGCGGATCAAGGTGATCGACGCCGAGTACAGCGTCGGCGGCGTCTCGATGGCGCGCGCAACCTGCGTCTTCCTGCGCAAGTCCGAGGACCCCGAAGGCAACGTCTGGACGCCGCCGAGTTGGGATGTGCCCAAGCCGGCCGACATCCCGCCGCCAGCTGACAATCAGCGACCGATGGGCGGCATGTGGGCGACGCGGGCGATCAGCGGCGGCTTCGGCACGGTCGGCGAGAAGAAGCTGTGGATGAGCGAGCTGCGCGACCTCGTCGAGGGCGAGGCGTTCACGCCCTTCACCCGCGTCGCCGTCGCCGCCGATTTCGCCAGCCCGTTCGCCAACGCCGGCGACAAAGGCCTGGGCTGGATCAACAGCGACATCACCCTCTATCTGCACCGCCTGCCGGCGACCGAGTGGGTCGGCTTCGAGGTGAAGAACCACGGTCACACCGACGGCGTCGCGATCGGCGAGTGCTGGCTCTACGACGAGGAAGGCCCGATCGGCACGTCGAGCGTGATGGCGCTGGCGCAGCGGCGCGGGATGAGGAGCTGAGCATGGCCAGCTTCGACCTCTCGGGCCGCGTGGCCCTGGTCACCGGCGGCAATGGGGGCATTGGGCTGGGCATGGCGCGAGGCCTCGCCAAGGCTGGCGCCAGCCTGGTGATCGCAGGCCGCAACGCCGAGAAGAACGCCGCCGCCCTGGCCGAGCTGAAGGATCTCGGCGCGATGTGCGCGGCGATGGAGGTCGATGTCGCCGACGAGACCGCGTGCCGGGCGATGCCGGAGGAGGCCCGCGCCAAGTTCGGCCGGCTCGACATCCTGATCAACAACGCCGGCATCGCCCGCGGCGGGCGTCCGCAGTCGCTGCCGCTGGCCGACTGGAACCTGGTGCTGCAGACCAACCTGACCGCGGTGCTGATCGCCTCCCAGGCCGCCTATCCGCTGATGAAGGCGGCGGGCGGCGGCAAGATCATCAACATCGGCTCGATGTACGCCCTCTTCGGCGCGCCGTTCACGCCAGCCTACGCCGCCAGCAAGGGCGGGCTGATCCAGCTGACCAAGTCGCTCGCCGCCGCCTGGGCGGTCGACAACATCCAGGTCAACGCCATCTTGCCGGGCTGGATCGTCACCGAGATGACCGGCGGCGCACGCACCTCGGCAAGCGACTTCAGCGACCGCATCGTCCGCCGCACCCCGGCCGGCCGGTGGGGCGAGATCGACGACTTCGAAGGGCCCGCGGTGTTCCTCGCCAGCACGGCGTCGGACTTCGTCACTGGCTCCTCACTCGCGGTCGACGGCGGCTTCGCGATCTCGGGCTAGCGGGCGCTGGCTTTGCGATCCGCCCAATCGGGCGCAGTCTTCGCGCCATGACCCTCGCCGAAACCGCCGCCAAGCTCCACATCGCTCCCAACCCCAGTGGCTTTGGCGCGGAAGTGACCGGGCTCGATCTCTCTCGTCCCCTCCCCGCCCGCACCCTCGCCGGCGTGAGAGCGGCGTTCCTGGCCCACGGCGTGCTGTGGTTCCCGGACCAGCCGCTGGACCTTGACCAGCTCGAGACCTTCACCCTGCAGCTGGGTCCGTTCGGCTGGGATCCCTACGTCGCCCCGCTCGCCGACCGACCGCACATCCTCGAGGTTCGCCGCGAGCCGGACGAGACCGCTCGCATCTTCGGCGGCGGCTGGCACTCCGACTGGAGCTTCCAGGAAACCCCGCCGTCCGCGACCATCCTCCACGCCAAGGTGGTGCCGCCGGTGGGCGGCGATACGCTCTACGCCGATGGCGTCGCCGCCTATGAGGCGCTGAGCCCGGCGTTTCAGGCGATGCTGGCGCCGCTGCGAACGATCCACTCCGCCGCCCGCCCTTATGGCCCGTCAGGCTTCTTCGCCAGCGAGACCGGCCGCAAAGGGATGACCATCCTCTCCAGTCCGGAAGCGGAGAAAACCCAAGTCCATCCGCTGGTCCGCACCCTGGACGACGGCCGCCGCGGGCTCTTCATCAACCACACCTACACGATCGCGATCGACGGCTTCACCGAGGACGAGAGCGCGGCCCTGCTAGGGTTCCTCTTCAAGCACATGCTCGCCGACGCGTTCATCTACCGCCACCGCTGGGCGGCGAACATGCTGACCATGTGGGACAACCGCCGCGCCATGCACAACGCCACCGGCGGCTACGACGGCCACCTGCGAGTGCTGCACAGAACGACGGTGGCGGGCGGAAGGCCGAGTTAAAGCACCGCCAGCATCTCGCCGACCAGCGGGTGGCGGACGATGTCGACGTCGGCGAGGCGCACGACGGCGATGTTGGGGATTTGCTCCAGCTTCTTCGCCACTTCGGCTAGGCCGGAGAGTTCCGGCAGCAGGTCGGACTGGTGGGGGTCGCCGGTGATGACCATGGTCGATGACCAGCCCAGCCGGGTCAGCAGCATCTTCAGCTGCACATAGGTGCAGTTCTGCGCCTCGTCGATGACCACGAAGGCGTTGTTGAGCGTGCGGCCGCGCATGAAGCCCACCGGCGCGATCTCGATGGCGCCCTCGGCGATCAGCGCCCGGACCCGCTTCATCGAGAGCCGGTCGGAGAGCGCGTCGTAGAGCGGGCGCAGGTAGGGGGCGAGCTTGTCTTCCATCTCGCCGGGCAGGAAGCCGATCGACTCGCCAGCCTCCACCGCGGGCCGCGAGAGCACGATGCGGGCGACCTTACCGCTCTCCAGCGCTTCGACCGCCTTGGCGATCGCCAGATAGGTCTTGCCGGTGCCGGCCGGACCCAGCGCCAGCACCAGCGACTTGGCGTCCACCGCCTCGATCAGCCGCGCCTGGCCGATCGATTTGGGTTTTATTGTTTTCAGATAACCCTGCTCCCGCTCTGACTCCAAAGCGACCGGCGACCAGCTGCGGGCGAGGGGCAGACGGCGCACTTTGGCGTCATCTTCGAATTGGGTGGCGTCGAAAGCGCCTTCACGGGTCATTCTCTTCAGGGCTCGCTTGGTCATGAATTGCCTCCGCATGGGGACAAGAAAAAGGGCGAGTCCGAGATGGCTCGCCCTGGGTTCGGCAGATTTGAAGGAAGGGTGCGGACGCGCCGGCTTGGCGGTCCTGATCGCGTCTTCGGGGGCGGGAAAAGAGACCGCCCAACCTTGGCAAGCGACACCCGGTTCTCCGTATAGGAGGCGCCAGGAGGAACGCCCTCCGGGCGAGACGTTCCGGAAGGGCTTTGGCCCTCTCGAATCGCCGAACTAGTATGATCTAACGTGCTTTCTGAACCGTTAATCAAGCCGGTTGTGCAAGAATAGGGTGTGTGCGGATGACTGCCTATAGATTGGGCGACCGAGAACCGACGCTGCCGCCGGAGGGCGAATACTGGATAGCACCGAACGCGGTGGTAGCCGGCAATGTAATCTTGAAGAGGAACGCCAGTGTCTGGTTCGGCGCGGTGCTGCGCGGCGACAATGATCCGATCGTTATTGGCGAGAACTCCAATGTTCAGGACAATTCCGTCTTGCACACCGACGTCGGCTCTCCGCTGACCCTCGGCGAAAACGTCACCGTGGGCCACATGGTCATGCTGCATGGCTGCACCATTGGCGACGGCACGCTGATTGGAATCGGCTCGATCGTGCTGAATGGGGCGAAAATCGGGAAGAACTGCCTGGTCGGCGCAGGGGCTCTGATCACCGAGGGCAAGGAATTTCCTGACGGGGTGATGATTCTGGGTTCGCCGGCCAAGGTGGTGCGCGAATTGGCGCCAGAGCAGGCCGCGCGGATGGGGCTGGGCGCCCAGAGCTACGTGCGCAACTGGCAGCGCTTCAAAGCCGGGTTGAGCGCGCTCTGACCGGCATGCGCGCCTGGGCCTCCCTCGCCGCGTCCCTGGCCCTGCTGGGGATGACGACGTGCCCCGCCCACGCCGAACCGGGCGCAGGCCCGGCGCAGGCCTTCGCCGCCGCCCGGGCCGATCTCGCAGGCCACGACGACGGCTTCTTCGTCGACGACCCCACCTCGGTTCCGGCGTTCAGGCGCCAGTGGCTGGCGGCGGAGGCGTTCACGGCCGAGTTTCTGTCGGCGCACCCGGACGCCGACGGCCCGGCGCTGAACAAGGCGCTCGCCGAGCTGGACCCGGCGCTGAGCGTCAGCCGCGTCAGCCTCGATCCGACGAGCGTGCTGGTGGGGCTGCAGCTCGGCGAACAGGGCGATGTGTTCATCCTGACTGGACCCAGCGGGAAACAGAACGTCGCCTGGCGACTCGCCGATATGGGCCACCCCGCTGACGCCGCCCTGCGCGCTTGGGCCGACGAAAGCGCGCTCGGCAGTTGCCGCGACAATCGCCCTGACGCCGACTGGGCCGATTGCGGCGGCATCTATCCAACATTCTATCCACTGCCCGACGCCGCTGACGGCGCTCACCGCTTCGCCCTCGTCGGGACCTACGCACAGCCGGGCGGCGAGTCGGTCAGCGCCCAGCTCAGCTTCTGGCGCTGGGACGGCCATGCGCCGACACTGTCCCTGCTTCGCACATACTCCAGCCTCCTCGACAGCAGCGATATCAAGCTGGTCGGCGACAGCATGCGCGTTCCAGTGAAAGGGGAGTTCAAGAGCTTCCTCAGCTGCGGCAGCTGCGCCGGCCGCCAAGGCGTCTGGCGTTTCAAGCTCACGGCCAACGGCGTGCAAGACCTCGGCGAAGCCATGAGCTTCCCTTGGCTCGACGCGGTCGACCATGCCTACGAGCTGGGCCGCCAGCACCTTGTCGCGCCGGACCTGATCTCGGCCCAGGTCAGCCAGTTCATCGCCGGCCAGATCGCGGAGGGGGAGCCAAACGGGGCGATCATGGGCTCGCTCGACGGCTGGATGCTGGCCAAGGATCACCGCCGGCTCTGCGTCTCCACCAATGACGGCGGAGCCGTGGTGTTCACGCTGCAGGTGCGCGGCGGCCGCATCTTCCTACAGTCGGCGACGAAGGCTGGGGATGGGTCGTGCAGCGAGGCCGTGCACTGGCCGGGCGCGGCGAGCGGCTCCTAGGCCGCCGACGCGGTGACGATCCAGGTCGCGGACTCCAGGCGCACGCCCTCATCCGTCAGATGCCGTTCGAAGGTGCGGCGCACGGCGGCGGAGACGGCATCGATCATCTGCGGATGTTCCCGCACCGCCGCGCCCACCGGCCCGACCCGGATCGCCACCCGAGCAGCAGTGTCCAGGTCCGGCCAGCCAATCATCTGGCTGTGAGGTTGGATCACGACGCCCTTGAACCCGGCGCTTTCCAATATCCCGCGCAGCCTGACCGGGTCAGCGAAAGCGAACGGTCCCGGCGCGCCGGGCTCGGCCGGCGTCGGCGGCGCGGGCAAGAGCGGGGCGACCTCGGCCATTGGCGCGGTCATCCACGGATTGTTCGCCGCTGCCTGCCAGCAGACGAACGCCAGCCGCCCGGCCGGCAGCAGCGCCTTGCGGATATTGGCGAACGCCGCGGTCGGATCGGCGAAAAACATCACCCCAAACCGGGAGAACATCGCGTCGGCTGGATCGAACGCGCGGCTCTGCGCGTCCGCCTCGACGAAAGTCGCCCGCGCCAGACCCTGAGCGGCCGCCCTGCCCCGCGCCACCCCTAACATCGGCTCGGAGATATCGACGCCGAGCACCCGGCCTTCCGTCCCCACGCGCCGCGCCAGTGCCAGGCTGGTCGCGCCACAGCCACAGCCGACATCGATCACACGGTCGCCGGACTTCGGCGCCAGCGCGTTCATCGCCGCCAGCCCCAGTGGCTGCAGCTGGGCGTCGAGGTCGTCCTGCATCGCCACCCAGATTGGGCCAGCGGCTTCGTTCCAGTAGGTGATCTGGCTGGCGTTGGCGTTGGCGGCGTCAGACATGGCGTTGTTCCTGAAGGCATCTTCTCGAAGCGGTTGCCTGCCACGACGTCAAGGGCGCAACGTCGCTTCAACGAGCAAGGGAGCGAGCGCCATGGCCTATCAGTACGTCGCCGTCGAGAACGACGGCCCGGTCACCATCGTCACCCTCAACCGCCCGGAGGTGATGAACGCGCTTCATTTGGACGCTCACTACGAGCTCGCCGAAGTGTTCGACGCCTTCGCCGCCGACGACAGCCAGTGGGTCGGCATCGTCACTGGCGCCGGCGAGCGGGCGTTCTCGGCCGGCAACGACCTCAAGCACCAGGCCGGCGGCGGCAAGACTGGCTCGCCGCCGTCGGGCTTCGCTGGGCTAACCTCGCGCTTCGACCTGACCAAGCCGCTGATCGCCGCGGTCAACGGCGTCGCCATGGGCGGCGGCTTCGAGATCGCGCTGGCGTGCGACCTGATCGTCGCTTCAGAATCGGCGGTCTTTGCGCTGCCGGAGCCGCGCGTTGGCCTGGCCGCGCTGGCCGGCGGCGTCCACCGGCTGCCGCGCCAGATCGGGCTGAAGCGGGCGATGGGCATGATCCTCACGGGCCGCCGGGTCTCCGCCCGCGAGGGCCTGGAACTCGGCTTCGTCAACGAGGTGGTCGCGCCGGGCGAGCTGATGGCCGCAGCCAAGCGCTGGGCCGCGCTGATCGCCGAATGCAGCCCGATGTCGGTGCGCGCCTCGAAGCAGGCGGTGCTGAGGGGCCTCGACGAACCGACCCTGGAAGCTGCGATCAAAGGCCAGAACCGCTACGAAGCCGTCGCCGCCCTCTACCGCTCGGATGACTTCAAAGAAGGCCCGTTGGCGTTCTCGCAAAAGCGGCCGCCGCAGTGGAAAGGGCGGTAAGTCTCTCTTCGTCCCGCTCTTCCGGTTGGAAAACGGGACCCCAGGCAGGATAGAGCGTGCGAGGAAGCACAGCTGGCAGACTTTGAGCGCGCCGCAGGCATCGCATTTTACCGCGGAGGCGCAGAGAAGGCGCGGAGGTCGCAGAGAGATTCGCTGTCCTCTGCGTCCTCACTTCTTCCTCGGCGACCTCTGCGTTGAATCTTCAGAGCGCCTGCGGCGCGTGCATTGCCTGCCGAGGCTGCTCCTCACCCGTTCGTCGAGATGAGCGGACAAAGAGAGGAGCTACCGCCCCACGAACTTCGCCGGCCGTCGTTCCAGGAACGCGGCGACGCCCTCCTTGTGATCCGCGGACTTGAACGCCGCCGACAGCGCTTCGACGTGGGCGGTCATGTGGTCGGCGACGTCGCGTTCCAGGCCGCGCCAGACCAGTTGCTTCATGTGGCGCAGCGAGAACGGCGAGGACTGCAGGTAGCGGTGCGCCTCGACCATCGCGGTCTCCATCAGCGCTTCGGGCGAGACGACCTCGTTGGCGTAACCGATCTCCTTGGCCTCCGCGGCTTCCAGGAAGCCGCCCGAGTAGAGCAGCCGCAGCGCGTGCGACGGACCGATCAGGCGCGGCAGCAGCCAGGAGCCGGCGCCGGTGTCCGGCACCAGGCCGCGGTGGGCGAAGTTCCAGGCGAATCGCGCGCGGTTGGACACGATCCGCACGTCGCACTGGCTGGTGAACTCGGCGCCCATCCCGACCGCATAGCCGTCGATCGCGCCGATCACCGGCTTGGGGCAGGCGACCAGCGGCCACCAGACGCCGTGCTCGCTGGCTTCGCCGCGCACGCCGCGGGTCTCGCCAGGGATGGTGGCGAGGTCGGCGAGGTCGGTGCCGGCGCAGAAGGCGCCGCCCGCGCCGGTGACGATCAGAACGCGCACCCGCTCGTCCTCGCCCGCCTTGCCCACCGCGGCGATGAAAGCGCCCAGCATCGCGTAGGTCATCGCGTTGCGCTTCTCGGGCCGATCGATGGTGATCACGCCGATCCCGTCGGCGTCGACGTCAAACTTGATGTGATGGGCCGTCACGCGCGCCTCCTCGGCTTCATTGGCCACAGAGTGAGCGCCCTCACCGGGCGGAAGCCAAGAGCCGGGCGCCGCTTCGGCGACCATCGCCAGCCAGTGCTTCCCTGTCGTAGGGTTGGCGGTCTAAGTTGACGGCCTCGTCACCTTCGGGAGGGGCGCTTGTCCCAGAGTTTCGACTACATCGTCATCGGCGCCGGTTCGGCCGGCTGCGTGCTCGCCAACCGGCTCAGCGCCGACGGCAAGACCCGGGTCTGCCTGCTCGAGGCGGGACCGAAGGACAATTCGCTGATGGTGCGCATGCCGGCCGGCGTCGGCGGGCTGATCAGCCAGAAGGGTGACTACAACTGGGGCTTCTGGACCGAGCCGGAGCCCAATCTCGACGACCGCAAGCTCTGGTGGCCGCGCGGCCGCGGGCTCGGCGGTTCGTCCTCGATCAACGGCATGATCTACATCCGCGGCCACGCCCGCGACTACGACCTGTGGCGGCAGATGGGCCTGACCGGCTGGGGCTATTCCGACGTGCTGCCCTACTTCAAGCGCGCCGAGGACTTCGAGGGCGGGACCGACGCCTACCATGGCGCGGGCGGCCCGCTGCACGTGTCCAAGGCGGCGTCGAAGAACCCGATCTACGGCGCCTTCATCGACGCCGGCGTCGCCGCCGGATATCGCCGCACCAGCGACTTCAACGGCTACCAGCAGGAAGGCTTTGGCCCCTACCAGCTGACGATCAAGGACGGCAAACGCTGGAGCGCCTCGGCCGCGTATCTGCAGCCGATCGCCGGCAAGCGCGACAATCTCACGATCGAAGTAGGCGCGCGCACCACGCGCATCCTGATCGAGAAAGGCCGCGCGGTCGGGGTGGAGATCGTCCAGGACGGCCAAACGCGGGAGCTCAGGGCCGACGCCGAGGTGCTGCTCAGCGCCGGCGCGGTGCAATCGCCGCAGATCCTGCAGCTCTCCGGTATCGGCGATCCCGATCGGCTAGCGGCCGCAGGGATAAAGGCCGTGCACGAGCTGAAGGGCGTCGGCGAGAACCTGCAGGACCACCTCGATGTGATCCTGTCGTGGGAGACGCCGACCACGAAGACCGCCTACTCGCACTCGACCGGGATCAACCGGCTGACCACGGGCCTTGCCTACATGCTGCTGGGCCAAGGTTTCGGGCGCCAACAGTTCCTGGAGGCCGGCGCGTTCCTGAAGTCACGGCCCGATCTCGATACGCCCGACCTGCAACTGCACTGCGTCCTGGCGATCATGAAGGATCACGGCAAGCAGTCGGTGCCGAAGGACGGGTTCTCGATCCACGTCTGCCAGCTTCGGCCAGAGAGCCGTGGCCGGGTCGGCCTCGCTTGCGCCGATCCGCTGGCCGACCCCGCCATCTTCGCCAACTACCTGGCCACCGACGAGGACCGCCGCGCGCTGCGCGAGGGGGCCAAGATGACCCGCGAGCTGGCGGGTCAGGCCGGGCTGAAGGAGATCGCCGGCGACGAGGTGTTTCCTGGGCCGGACGTGAAGAGCGACGCCGACATCGACGCCTGGATCCGCCGCGCGGCCGAGACGATCTACCACCCGGTCGGCACCTGCCGCATGGGCCGGGCCGGCGATCCGATGGCGGTCGTCGATGGCTCGCTGAAGGTGCAGGCGCTGGAAGGGCTGCGGGTGATCGACGCCTCGGTGATGCCGACCCTCGTGGGCGGCAACACCAACGCGCCGACGATCATGATCGCGGAGAAGGCCGCGGACATGATTCTCGGCCGCGCCCCGCCGGCGCCGCTCGACGCGCCAGTGTTCGAGGACCGGGCGACCGCGTCAGCCGCCTAAGGGTCTAGCGGCCGGTCGCGGAACCTTCGTCGGTTCTCGGCAGCGAGGCGGTGTTGGCGATGCCGAGCGTATCCAGGCCGTTGGCGTGGATGCGGGCCCACTCGACCCGGGTGTGGCACTCCTTGGGGCCCGGCAGACGCGACCCGGTGTTTTCCGCGCGGATGCAGACCATCTGATCGGGATCGTTCGCCGCGACCTGCCGGGTCGGCGTGACCACGGCGGCCGGTGGCGGGGCCGCGGCAGCTGCGGCATGCGCGGGCGGTTCGGCATGATCTGGCGTGATGCAGGCCGAAAGGCTGATGCTGGTGCAGGCCAGCAGGGCGACGGTGGACAAACGCATGAACTACCCCCTTGGACGGGGCAATCTTTCCCAGCGCCGGACAATTATCAAGCATGGTCGGTGTCGCGTCTGGCCGCCCCTCGCCAAGTCGTGATCGCCGCGCGCGAATATCTCGCCGACGGACGCCAGATTAACCAGCCTTCTCAACGCCCTGGTAAAGCGCGGCGAGGAGGTTGCGCGCCCAGTGGGCGGTGCGATCTGAGTAGAGGGACGACCGCGATGGACGCGAAGGAAGAACTCGAGGCGCTCTGGACCGCGGTGTTCGGCCAGCCGCCCGTGGTCGACGCCGAGCCGGACCTCCTGGCTCAGCTGATCGTGCAGTGCTCAGCCCCGCCGCCGCTCTATGGCGAAGCCTTGCCCGGCGTCCATGCGCCCGATGACGATGGCGTCGGCTCGCCCGAGATCGGCAAGCCTGCCGGCGTCAGCCAGGCGTCGAGGTAAGCAAATCTCGGCCCTGCCACCGCCGAGGCGCGGACGTGGTTGGCATCCTTGTAGAGGGTGCGAGCGCCGTCGCTGACCGGGCACACGCTCGGTGTGCAGAGCGCCGTGAACGGGTCGACCAGCGGGACGCCGCAGGCGCGGCTTACGTTGGTGAGGCCGGCACGGGATAGACCCACCAGCCGATCCGCGGCCGGTCGCTCGAGGAATTTCGGCGAGAGGTCCTGGGTCCAGAACGTCTGGCGGTAGAGCTGCATCGGATCGGCTGCCGGGCTTCGCGGCGCCGGACCGAAGATCACCACATCGATCCCCCGACTTTGAAGACGCCGAATCGCGCCGGTCAGCCGGTCGAACGCGCCGGTCGCCAATTCGTTCGGGGGTCTCGCGCTAGGGCCGCATGCGTCGCCGGCGGCCAAGCAGGCAATGCCATCCGGCGCGCCTGGCCCGGAGTCAAAGTACTGTTGCCAGGTTGAGACGATCGCCACCCGAGAGAAGCCAGCAGTCTCGGCGTAGCGGAACGCCGCCCTCGCCCACCTCGCGCACCCAGGTCCGCGGTGGCGCAGCCCTACGCCCGGGATCGGCGCGCAGCCGCCGGCGGTGACGAAGGTGATCCCGTCGCCCGCCTTGCCGTCGAACGCGTGGGCGTAGCGCGGCGCGAACTGCTCGGCGTGCGAGTCGCCGATCACCAGCACGCGCCGCGCGGCGGGATCGCCCAGTCGGCACAGCTTGATATCGCCCACCTTCACGAGGGCGCCGCAGACCTTCGGATACGCCCAGTCGTCGCTGGCCGCCCGGTCGTCGGCGAGCGCCGCGCGTTCCGCCGGCGAGGCGCCGGCCGTGCGCAACGCCTCGAACCCCCGCGTGACTCCGCCCGCGAACGCCAGAGCCCCGACCAGCGCACCGGCGCCGAGAAGTCCCCAGCGCCGGAGCGGTGCGCCGAAGAGCCAACGCGTCGCGGTCTGCTCGATCAACCAGTAGGAGGCAAAGCCGAGCGTCAGCATGGCCGCGACCGCGCAGACGGTCGCTTCGGGCGTCATCGTCACGCCCGCGTAGCGGAGCGCCACCAGCACCGGCCAGTGCCAGATGTAGATCGAGTAGGACGCTCGGCCCACGGCAGCCACGAGGGCGGTCTCGGCCCAGAAGCTCCGTCGCAGGTCGCCGACGATCACCAGCGCCGCGCCGCCCACGGGCAGCAGCGCCAGCGCCGATGGCCAGCCCGCGGCGGGCTCAGCCAGCCAGGCGCCCAGACCGATCAGCGCTAGGCCGGCGCTGTGCAGGAGCGCGCGCCAAACGCCGCTGAGCCGCACCGCGCCGGCGCCGCTGCACAGCGCCCCAGCCAGCAGCTCCCAGGCCCGGGTCGGCAGCTCGTAGAAGGTCCAGCCTTGACCCCGGGCCGAGAACACCACGGCAAGCACGAACGAGCCCACTGTCAGGGCGCCAATTGTCGGCCACAGGCTCCTGCGCAGAGTCGGCATCGCGAAGAGGCCGATCAGCAGCAGCGGATAGAGCAGGTAGAACTGCCACTCCACCGACAGCGACCAGGTGTGCAGCAGCCAGTTGTCGCGCTCGTCGGTGGCGAAATAGCCCTGCCGCGCGGCGAAGAGCAGGTTCGAGCCGAACAGCAACGTCGCCGGCACATCGGCGGCCAAGCGTTGGTACGTCCACGGATCCAGCGCCAGGCAGCCAGCCAGGGTCAACGCCGCGCACAGCGCCGCCAGCGCGGGCCAGATCCGCCGCAGCCGGGCGGCGTAGAAGTCGAGCAGCCCGAAACGGTTCTCGCGCAGCCGGCCGGCGATGATGTTGGTCATCAGGAAGCCGGAGATGACGAAGAACACGTCGACCCCGATAAACCCACCCGGCGCGAGCCCGCCGCCGAGGTGATAAGCGACGACGAGCGCGATCGAGATCGCCCTCAGGCCGTTGATGTCACTGCGAAAATCGCGCCTTGCAGCAGGCCCCTCCACCACTTCGTGGTCCCCCTCCCCCGTTGGGGGAGGAGAGGATTGGCGCCGCTGCGATGTCCTCCCCTGCCTTGCAGGGGAGGGGGACCACGAAGTGGTGGAGGGGCCGGGGCCGCGGCTCAGACTTCCAGGTCCTCCGGCAGGATCGCCATCTCGAACATGAACGAGCCGTCGTCGTCCTCGTCTTCGTAGACAACGGCGATGAACTCGCCCCGGAGCTCGACTTCGCAAGAGTCTTTCTGCCGCTCGCGGGCCTTCAGGGCGATGTGCGGGTTGCCGAACACGCGCTTCAGGTGGGCCTGAATGCGGTCGATGTCTCTTTGGTCCACGGGGTCGGCGCTCCGATGATGATCGGGCGCGAACCTACCTAGGATCGCCGCCGGAGCAAGCGATCAGGCGCCGATTTGCTCAGATCACGTAGTCGTAGGCCGAGTCCGGCAACGTCTGGTCCATGGTCTTGGAGGGCTCGGCGCAGGTAGGGCAGTTGACCAGCCGCGCCGGCACGCCGACCGCGGTGCAGCCCGCCGGCACCGACTGCAGCACCACCGCGCCCGCCGCCACCTTGGCGTAGTCGCCGATCTTGATATTGCCGATCACCTTGGCGCCGGCGGCCAGCAGGACGCCACGGCCGATCTTCGGGTGACGGTCCACTCGGTCGGCGCTGGTGCCGCCCAGCGTTACGCCGTGCAGCATCGAGACGTCATCGCCGATCACCGCCGTCTCGCCGATGACGATGCCAGTGCCGTGGTCGAAGAAGGCGCCTTTGCCGATCACCGCAGCCGGGTGAATGTCGACCTGGAACAGCTCCGACATCCGGCTCTGCAGGTAGAAAGCCATGGAGTCGCGGCCCTCGCGCCAGAGCCAGTGCGCCACCCGGTAAGTCTCCAGCGCCAGGAAGCCCTTGAAGAACAGGAACGGCTGCACGTACCCCCTGCAAGCGGGGTCGCGCTCGAACACGGCGCGCAGGTCCGCCTCCGCCGCCGGCACGATGGTCGGGTCGGAGCTGTAGGCTTCCTCGCAGGTCTCGCGCAGGCTCATGGCCCGCAGCTCCTGGTCGCTGAGCTTGCGCGCCAGCTGATAGGAGAGCGCGCGGGCCAGATTGCCGTGGCGCAGGATCACGGCGTTCAGCAGCGACGCCAGGCTGGGCTCGGTCGCCGCGATATGTTCGGCTTCATTGCGCAGCGCGGCCCAGACGGGCGGCGCGCCTTCGGCGTCGACGACTTCAAGTCGTTGAACCATGGCCGTCCTCACCTTCCCTCTCGGACGCCTTGCCAGCGTCTCACTCACCTGGCGATATGGCTTCGCGCCGTAGAAGGCGCCAGCCAGAGTTTCTAATTAAAATGCCAGCCCAGCTACATTGCACGTGGCCGGTTGGGGTTTTACCTCGGCTGAATTGGCCAAGTCCTTAATTCAAGGAAGCTTCCTTTGCTGCACATTGTTCCCGCCGCGCCGGCGTTCGGCGAGGCGGCGCCGATCGAAGCCTCGCCCGAGACCCTGGCCTTCCTGGCGCGCCGCCGCTCGGCCTCCGCGCTGGCGCTGACGGCGCCCGGTCCCGGCGATGCGGAACTGGCCACCCTGCTGCGGCTGGCGACCCGCGTGCCGGACCACGGCAAGCTGGCGCCCTGGCGCTTCGTGGTGCTCCGCGACGACGCCAAGCGTCGGTTCATCGCCTGCCTGGAGACGATCGCCGCCGCCCGGCCGGACCACGACAAGCTTCGCGCCAAGCTCGGCAAGATCAAGGCGCCGCCGATGACGCTGGCGGTGATCTCGCAGCCCAAGCCCGGCGAGATTCCGGAGTGGGAGCAGCGGCTCTCTGCCGGCGCCGTCTGCATGAGCCTGATCATCGCCGCCCAGGCGATGGGCTACGGCGCCAACTGGATCACCGACTGGTACGCCTACGACGCCGACGCCGAGCGCTTGCTGGGCCTGGCCGAGGGCGAGCGCGTGGCCGGCTTCGTCCACCTCGGCACGAGCTCCGAACCCCCGCTCGAACGCGTCCGCCCCGAACTGACGGCGGTGGTGGAGGAGTGGCGGGGCTAACCGCCGACGAGGTCGGCTACGGCGCCTTGGTGTGAAAGGTGAGGTCGACGTTCAGTTTGTGGTCGAAGACGTCGTTGTCGCCGCCCGTCGTTAGGTGGCCCGAGAGTTGGCCGCCGGCGTTCTTGTAGTCCTCGATCGTCAGCACGCCGCTGAGCGAGACCGACCCGTTCGGGCTCTTCAAGCCCGGATGTATCACGTCGGCGCCGACGACCTTGCCGTCAGGCGTGATCCTGACCACGATCGCCTCGCCGTAGTTGCCGAAGAGCGCGCTGGTCGCCGCCTTGGCGTCGCCGCCCTGGTCCTTCGCCGTCATCACGATCGCCGTCACCGGCTGGCCGTCGAACGGATCGTCGGAATGAGCGGTGACCTGGGTCAGGTTCGCCTGCTGGCCGTCGGCGGTGAAGACGCCGCTGACCGGCGCGCCGCTCGCGGCCGGCGCCGGCGTGGCTGCCGCGACGGCGGGTGGGACCGCGGCGGGCGTATTGGCGGCGATGGTCGTGTTCGCGGCGGGTTTCGAGCAGGCGGCGATGAGAATGGCGCCCACAGCGAGGCAGACCAGAGTGGCGCGCATTTGTCGTTTCCCCTTCCGCCTCGGACGGGCGGTGTCAGGTTTGTAACACGTGCGATCCAGCTGTCTCCAGCAGCCCCTTTGCGGCGCGGCTTGCCGGTGGGTTAGGCTCAACCCGAACGCCGGGAGGGTTGGATGATCCGAGAGATACTGGCCTGGGCCGATGTGCTCGACACCTGGCTCAAGGAACACGTCGGACGGCTTTACAACGCCCTGCTTGGCGTCTCGCTGATCACCTCGATCAGCGCGTCGTTCACGACCATCAGCAAGGCGGTCGGCTCGCCCAAGGACCTGACCACGCTCGGCGTGGTCGTCGCATTCCAGATCGCGCTCTTGATCAACCAGCTGGCCCAGCTGCACCACTTCCGCGAAGACCGCGTGGCCAGACGCGCGGCGCGGCTGGCCGAGAAGACTGGCGCGCTACCCGCGCCTGACAGCGGCGCCGACTAGGCGCTAGCGGCCGCGGTAGGGCTCGACGCCCTGGTCGGGCAGCCAAAGCCCTTCGGGCGGCGGGCCGTTCTGCCAGAAGACGTCGATCGGGATGCCGCCGCGCGGGTACCAGTAGCCGCCGATGCGCAGCCAAGTCGGGGCCGCCGTCTCGACGAGCTTCTTGCCGATGGCGAGGGTGCAGTCCTCGTGGAAGGCGCCGTGATTGCGAAACGAGCCGAGATAGAGCTTCAGCGACTTCGACTCGATCAGCCAATCGGCCGGCGCATAGTCGATCACCAGTCGCGCGAAGTCGGGCTGGCCGGTCACCGGGCAGAGCGAGGTGAACTCGGGCGCGGTGAAGCGGGCGACGAAGAGCGTGCCGGCCTGCGGGTTCGGCACGCGCTCCAGCACTGCGGCGGCGGGGCTGGCCGGCGCCTCGACCGTGCGGCCGAGCTGGGTGAGCGGAGTATCGTCCATGGCCGCGATGTAGACCCTGACGCGACACGCGACAAACCGAAGCCGGCTCGGCTATCAAGCCGGCCAAGCAACAGAACGCGGGAGGCCGAGATGGTGGGCAAGGATTTCGACGGGTTCGTGGCAGTGGTGACCGGCGCCTCGAGCGGGCTTGGCCGGGCAATCGCCGAGGAAGCCGCCGAGCGTGGCGCCGCGGCCGTCATCATCAACTACGCCTCCAACACCGCCGAAGCCGAAGAGACCGGTAAGCGGGTCGAGGCGGCCGGCGCCAGGGCGGTGCTGGTGCAGGGCGACGTCGCCAACGACGACGACTGCAAGCGCATCGCCGCTGCGGCCCAGCCGTTCGGCCGCGTCGACGCCCTCTTCAACAACGCCGGCCAGACCACGTTCGCCAACCATGCCGACCTCGATGCGGTCTCGGCGGAGAACTTCTCGCGCATCTATGCGGTCAACGTGATCGGCGCGTTCCAGATGGTGCGCGCATGCCGCGCCCTGCTCGAATCCGCGCCGCTGCCCGGCGCGGTGGTCAACACCTCGTCGATCGCCGGCGTCACCGGCATCGGCTCGTCGGTGCCCTATGCCGCCTCCAAGGGCGCCTTGGTGACCATGACGCTGTCGCTGGCCAGGGCGCTGGCCCCCAAGATCCGGGTCAACGCGATCTGCCCCGGCTATATCGACACCCCCTGGTTCGGGCGCGGGATGCCGGACGCGGCGGTCGAACGCCTGCGCCAGAACGCGGCCGCTTCGACGCCGCTGCAGCTGGCTTCCAAGCCCGAGGACATTGCCGGCGCGGCGATCTTCTTCGCCTCGCCCTCGGCGCGCCACATCACCGGCGAGACCTTGCTCGTCGACGCCGGCTCGCACCTCGGCCGGGCGTCGTTGGCGATGCGCTGAGCGCCGCAACGAACCGTCAAACGGATCGAGCGATCCAGCTGCTCGGCTTATTCCCCGCTTACGCCCGCGATCGAGATGCCGTCTCGAATCCTTGCGCCGTGCTGCCTTAGCTTCCACCACGCCGCCCTAAATTTGGGCGGAGGAATTGCCTAAGAAAGCAGCAGAACAGGCGCCGCTGCGCTCAAGAAACGTTCGGCTCGGTCTGCACTCTCCCGTGGGGGCATGCCCGAACTATTCGCGCCGCACCTTGGCGCCCGAGAGAGGCTTGGGCGGTCAAGAAACGCCCGCCGGCCAGGCGCCGCATCGGTAATGGCCGGGCGGGGCATCATAAGGGGATAAACTACAATGACTCATCTGAAGCTGTTGCTGTGCGCCGGATCGGCTGGCGCGGTCATCGCTTTCGCCGGCGCCGCATTCGCCGATGACCAGACAGCGCCTGCCGCAGCGCCTGCCGCGCCCGCGCCGGCGCCGATGCCCTATCCGGCGATGGCCGGTCCGATCGCAGCCAACGGCGCCCCGGCCACCTTCGATGCCGGCCCACTCGGCAAGGTGATGGTCGATGGGGTGCTGTCCGGCTACGGCATGTACCAGACCAACCCGGCGTTCGACGCCTTCGGCAATCGCAACAAGGATTTCTACGGTGACGTGAGCAACGCTCAGATCATCATCAACAAGACCGACGGCCCGATCCAATTCTACATCCAGGCCGGCGTCTACGACACGCCCAGCCTCGGCACGCCCTACTACAAGGCCAAGGTCACCACGGACAACGAATTCGGCTATATCCCGCAAGGTTTCCTGAAGATCGTGGGGAACTCCAACTTCAACGTCATGGTCGGCGCGCTCCCGACCCTGATTGGCGACGAATACACGTTCAGCTTCGAGAACATGAACATCGAGCGCGGCCTGCTCTGGAACCAGGAGCCGGCGGTCAGCAAGGGCCTTCAGGCGAACTACTCGAACGGTCCGTGGGCGCTCTCCCTGGCGGTGACCGACGGCTACTACTCCGACAACCTCTCGTCGGTCTCAGGCCTGGTCGCCTACACCTTCAAGAACACCGATACCCTGGCGTTCGCCGCTGAAGGCAACACCAGCACCGTGACCCGTTCCTCGTTCGTAACCCCGGTGCAGCAGAACAACGGCCAGATCTACAACCTGATCTACACCCACAACATGGGCCCGCTGACGATCTCGCCCTACTTCCAGTACAACTCGTCGCCCAATATCCCGGGGGTTTCACTGCCTGGCGACGTCTGGGGCCTAGCGGTGCTAGGGAAGTATCAGTTCAACCCGCTGTGGTCGCTGGCCGGCCGCTTCGAATACACCTCGTCCAGCGGTCCGGCGAACCTGCTCGGCTACGGCGTTGGCTCCAATGCCTGGTCGCTGACCCTGACGCCGACCTACCAGAAGGGCATCTTCTTCGCCCGCGGCGAGTTCTCCTACACCGGCATCAGTAGCGCCACGCCCGGCCTCGAGTTCGGCGCCGCCGGCGTCAACGACACCCAGATCCGCTTTCTGGGCGAACTGGGCCTCGCCTTCTAAGTTGCTAGTGAGATTGGGCGGCCGATCCACGCAGGATCGGTCGCCTTTTCTTGTGCGTCAGACGATCAGCCTCGCCCGATGTAAGGCATCTTGGTCGCCATCACGGTCATGAACTGGACGTTCGAGGTGAGCGGCAGGCTGGCCATGTAGACCACCGCCCGCGCCACATCGGCGACGTCCATCACCGGCTCGGGGATCACCTCGCCATTCGCTTGCGGCACGCCGCCCGCCATTCGTGCGGTGAGCGGGGTCTCGGCGTTGCCGATGTCGATTTGGCCGCAAGCGATGTCGAAGGCGCGGCCGTCCAGCGCGGTCGAGCGGGTCAGGCCGGTGATCGCGTGCTTGGTCGAGGTATAGGGCGCCGAGTTCGGCCGCGGCGCGTGGGCCGAGATCGAGCCGTTGTTGATGATCCGGCCGCCGCGCGGGTCCTGCCGTTTCATCAGCCTGAGCGCGCCTTGCGTGCAGAGGAACGGGCCGGTCAGATTGGTGTCGACCACGCGGCGCCATTCCTCCAGCGTCAGGTCCTCCAGCGGCTTCGGCGGCGCGCCAGTGCCAGCGTTGTTGAACAGCAGGTCGAGCCGGCCGAAGCTCTGCTCCACCTCGGCGAACACCGCCTGCACCGCCGCCGCATCGCCGACGTCCGCGGCGATGGCGACGGCCTTGACGCCCAGCCCCTCCGCGTCGGCGCGCACGCCCTCGACCCGGTCGAGCCGCCGTCCGCACAGCGCCAGCGACCAGCCTTCCGCCGCCAGCGCGAGCGCGCTCGCCTTGCCGATGCCGCTGCCCGCGCCGGTGATCAATGCAACCTTGTTCATGGCCCGCGCCATACCAGCCGGCTTCGCTGCTGGCGAGTTTCGGTCGCTACGACGCGCATCTTATTGTGCTCGACCGTCCCGGCCGCGACAAGCCCGCCACCGACCAGCCCCGAGGAGTTCCCCATGGCCGTTTCCGCCACCGAAAAGCGCGCCGCCTTCCGCCACCTGCATGACGAAGGCTGCTTCGTGCTGCCCAACCCATGGGACATCGGCTCGGCCAAGCTGCTGCAGCACGCCGGCTTCAAGGCGCTGGCCACAACCAGCGCCGGCATGGCCTGGGCGATGGGCCGCGGTGACGGTCAGGTCAGCCTCGACGAGGTGCTGCTGCACTGCGCCAGCCTCGCCCACGCCACCGATCTGCCGCTGAACGCCGACTTCGAGAACGGCTTCGCCGACGCGCCCGACGATGTGGCCCACAACGTGGCGCTGGCGGTGGACACCGGCGTCGCCGGGCTTTCGATCGAGGACTTCACCGGAGACGCCGACCGCGGCCTCTACGACTTCGACCTCGCCGTCGCCCGGGTCGCCGCCGCGCGCGCCGCGATCGACCGCACTCAGTCGGGCGTGCTGCTCACCGCCCGCAGCGAAGGCTTCCTGCGCGGCGCACCGGACATGGACGAGACCTTGCGCCGGCTGAAGGCGTTCGCGGAGGCGGGCGCCGATTGCGTCTACGTCCCTGGCATCGGCGAGGAGGCGCAGGTTCGCGCCGTGGTCGGCGCGACATCGAAGCCGGTGAATTTCCTCGCCACCGGCCTGCCGGTCGCGACCGCAGCGGCGTGGGGCGCGCGGCGGGTCAGCCTCGGCGGCGCGCTCGCCACCGTCGCCTTCAACCACTTGCTGGCCGCAGCCAAGGAGATCGCCGAGCAAGGGACGTTCACGGCGCTTGCCCAGGCCCCGCGAGCCCGGCTCAACCCGATCTTCGCGCAAGGGTGACGGCGCCGGCCCGCGCTCTCGCTCACGGTGAGCTACCGTCCGCACCGATCAGCCTTGTGCGGTAGGACGCCGGGGGTTCGCCGAACGCGCGCCGAAACAGCGCGATGAAGGCGCTGGCCGTGGCATAGCCCAGGTCGAGGGCGATCGTGGTGACCGGCTGTCCGTTCGCCAGCATCTCCAGTGAGCGGAGCAGGCGCGCACGCTGGCGCCAACTCGTGAAGCTGAAGCCGGTCTCTTCGACGAACCGGCGAGTGAGCGTTCGTTCGCTGACTGACGCCAGCTCCGCCCAGCGCCCGATGGCGCGGGCGTCAGCCGGCTGATCGACGATCGTTTGTGCGACCCTTAACAAGCGCGGATCGCGCGGCAGCGGCAGGCCGAACGGCTCAATCGGCAGCGCGCCGATCTCATCGAGAATCACGCCGGCGACCCGCGCGTCGGCCGCGCTCCTGGGGCCGGGCGGCCATGCCGCGGCCCGCAGCACCGCCTCGCGCAACAGGCCAGAGGTGCGAATCGTACATGCGCTCTGCGGCAGCCGCTGGCACACTTCCTCCGCCACATAGACCGTCCAGCCGTCGAATGGGCCATGAGAGCGCGTCCAGTGCGCTTGATGCGGCGGCAGCCAAACGGCATGGATCGATGGCGCCACCCAGACGCTGGCCCCTGCGCCGACCGACAGCAGTCCCTTCAACGACCCGAGCAGCTGGCCCTCTGGATGTCGGTGCGGGGCTGAGCCATGCCCTTCCGGATCGCGACCGCGTGCGGCGACGAGAACCTGACCCGGAGGCAGTGGCACAGCGGTTGGTCCGTAGGCGGTGTCCATGGCGGATTCCAGCTATTCAATGGCAGCGATAGTCTACAGCCGTCGCAATGGGCTCGCTAGTCTCGCTCGTGGAGGCCAGACCCATGACAGACGAACCGCATCCCTCTCTGCTCGATCCGGCTGCACAGGCCGTCCTCGACCGTTTGCACGGACTAGCGAAGACGCAGTTCCGGTCGATGATCGGTCACTATCTGCCCATGCTGCCGAGCATGCTTCTCGGGCGGCCGGCGCCGTCGACGAAGGACATGAGCTACTTCGACGACAAACTTCTGGCCCTCAACGCCGCGCAGGGAGATCTGCTGTACCTGCTTGCCCGAACCAAGGGCGTCCGCTGTGCGGTCGAGTTCGGCACTTCCTTCGGCGTGTCGACAATCTATCTCGCCGCGGGGGTGCGCGATGGCGGCGCTGGCGGCAGGGTGATCGGAACCGAACTGGTCGCGGCCAAGGCCGCGAAGGCGCGCGCCAACCTCGCTGAGGCCGGCTTGGCCGACTACGTCAATATCCGCGAGGGCGATGCGCGCGAGACGCTGCGCAGCCTCGGCGAGCCCGTCGACTTGCTTCTCCTGGATGGCTGGCCAGCGCTCGGCATCGAGGTCCTGCGGATCGTCGAACCGCAGCTGAGCGATGGCGCCATCGTCATGGTCGACAATGTCGCGCAGTTTCGCGCCGACCTGCGGTCGGTGCTGGAACGGCTGTCACGCGCGCCCTACCGGTCGGCCATGTTGCCCTTCAGGAGTGGCACGCTGGTCGGCGTGTACGGCGGCGCCTGACGCCGGCCTCCTCATCCGGCCTTGCGGTCGGGGCCGGTGTTCATCGGCGGATGATTGGCGTTGACGATGTCGACCAACTCCAGCTGACGCACGCGCTCGGAGATGTTGAGCCGCGAGTAGAGATCGATCACCTGATAGCGCTTCTGGGCCTCGGGCCAGCGCTCACGGGCGTCCTTCTGCAGGTTCTGCACCTCGCCGGCGTAGATGATCTCGAACGTGTCGCCGGTGTAGCGGGCAAAGAGGAAGTTGCCGCCCATCGGCGACAGCGGGCGACCGTCCTTCAGGCGCATGAAACGGTAGTTCGATCCGGACGCGCCGGTGATGTCGATATAATCCTTCACGCCCGCCTCCCGCCCGTCCCGGTACTGCCCCAATCAGACCGCCCGACGCAGGCGCGAAAGCGGCCCCTTTTCGGCCTAAGCAAGGCAATCTGGCCACAGCGGCGGCTCGTCGCAGGGGCAAGGGCCGGCGCCCCACCCGCACTCTGCGCGCCCTGTAGATTTTCGCGATCCATCGGCCCGCCCTTCGGTCGTTTGTTAAGGAGTCAGCCTGCTTAGTGACGCAGGCTCAACTCCAAGACGCGGCAGTGCATGCGTGGTCTCCTACACGTTTCCGGCGTCCAAAGCCTGCGCAACATCACCGCGCGGTCCTCCTCGGCGCGCGTGCTCGACCTGCACTCGCTGGCCCTCGACGAGGGCGAAGATCCGCTGCACCGCGAGAAGCCGATGTTCGCCCATCCGGTGCTGAACCGGACCGTCATCGTCAAGCACCATCCGCGTCCCGGCGAGTTCGAGTCGAGCTCCGAGCGCGGCGCCATCGTCACCAAGGTGATCTTCCCGTTCGATTCAAGCGATCTCGATCTCGGCGGCCAGTTCCTGCTGGTCGACGATCCTGAGCTGCCCGACCTCCTGGCGCGCCACCTCGACTGGCTGGCGATCGATATGAAGCGCGACCTAGCGGTGCTGCGCTTGCTCGACCGCCTGCCGACGCTCGACCCGTTCCTCCTGCACGAGGCGCTGACCGCCAACAAACTCGACGTCGCGCCGTGCTACTTCCGTCTCAGCGTCACCGACAAATCGGAGATGCGCGACTTCGTCGCCCACCAGGTCGAGACCCTGATTGGCCTTTGCTTCGGCGGTGCGACCGTCTCCGACGCCCAGGCCAAGCGGCTCTCCGAGCTGATCCTGGCCCAAGGCGACAGCCCGGAACTGGCGCCGTTGCGGTTGGCGCTGCGGATGGAGCCAGAAGAGTTCGCCCAGGCGATGTTCTGCTGGAAGGCGGTGCTCTACTACCGTTGGCGCAGCCGCACGATCGGGCCGGAGGTGAAGGCGACACGCCGCTCGATCTCCGGGATCAACATCAGCCGCTTCGACATCGACGCCGCCAGGTTCGTGCGCGCCGCGGTCAGCCAGCTCGAAGGCCTGGTCGTCGACTGCGAGCGGCGCATCGCCGACATGTTCCGCATCTACGACGACGTCTTCGATGCGCTCACCGAGCAGCGCACCCCAGAGCCGTTCCGCCGCTTCCTGCTCGACGGCCCCAAGCTTTTCGCCCGGCTGGGCGAGCGGATGGGCCGCCTGGAGCAGCTGACCAGCTACTGGGGTCACCAGTTTCCTGGCATGCGCACGCGCCAACTCTCTCCTGAAGCCGTCTACGACGGCCTGCGCAACCTCCTGAGCGCGCTCTCGCTCGGCACGCCGCTGACCGAGATGGAAGACTTCCGCGCCAGCGAGAAAGTCTGGGCCGAGGGCGACGTCGAGGCCTGGTCGGATGACACCCCGGCGCCGAAAAAACGCCGCGTGACGGCCGGCTAGACGACCCGCGCTCGAACGTCCTACGCGAACAGGTCCGCCTGCGCCGCCGCCGGCGCGCCTTCGATCGCGAGCAGCTTCAGCTTGGTGCGCGCGCCGCCTCGCGCCGAGAAGCCACCCAACTTGCCGCCCGCCGCCGTCACCCGGTGACAGGGCACCACAATCGGCCAAGGGTTGCGTCCCAGCGCGGCGCCGACATCGCGGGCCAGCAGCCGGTCGCCGAGCTGGGTCGCGATCTCTCCGTAGGTCATCGTCGCCCCGGCCGGAATGCGCCGCGCGATCTCGAATACCTGGGCGTCGAACTCGGCGACGCGGCCGATGTCGAGCACGGCCTCAGTGAGATCCGCCTTCTCGCCCCGCATCAGTGCGCGGATGCCGTCGATGACGGGCGCCAAATCGGTCGGTGCGGGCGCCTCGACCGCGTCCGGGAACCGGCGGATGAAACTGCGCCGCGCTGTCTCGGCGTCGCGCTCTGGCAGGTGGACGCCGACGAGCCCGACGTCGTTCCAGGCGAGGCCGGCAAACCCGATGGCGGTGTCGAAGAGGGTGTAGTTGATCATGGTCGGAATATAGGGCCGCCGCGGCGGCATGCTCGCGGTTTTCGGACGTCGATCGCCTCGGCCCGACACGGGCGACGACGCCAGTCGCGGCTGTCACCGACGTCGGCTAAGGTGACGCCATGATCGCCGCCCGGAGAGCCACCTTCGCCGTCCTCCTGACAGTGCTGGCCGCGCTCGGCGCATCGCCGGCCGAGGCAAAGCCCGACACGCTGATCCTGATCTCGATCGATGGCTTCCGGGCCGACTATCTCGGTCGCGGCCAGACGCCGACGTTGTCCGGGTTGGCCCGCGAGGGCGTGGCGGCGGCGATGCGACCGTCGTTTCCGTCGCTGACCTTCCCCAACCACTACACCCTCGTCACCGGGCTCTGGCCGGACCACCATGGCATCGTCGACAACACCATGACCGATCCGGTGCTGGGCCGCTTCACCATGAAAGCTTCGCTCGATCCGCGCTGGTGGGATGGGGCAGAGCCGTTGTGGGTGACAGCGGACGAACAGGGCCTTAGGACCGCGACCATGTTCTGGCCGGGCTCGGACCGCGAGATCCGCGGCCATCGACCCGACTATTACCGAACCTACGACCAGAGCGTCCCCGGCGATGCGCGCGTCGATCAGGTGCTGATCTGGCTCGACCTGCCGCCGGCGCAGCGACCGACGTTCCTGACGCTCTACTTCGACACCATCGATACCGCAGGCCACGCTTACGGGCCGGACTCGCCGCAGATGAACGCCGCGCTTGGCTCGGTCGACGTTTCAATCAAGCGCCTCGTTGACGGCCTGAGGGCGCGCGGCGGGCTGGATCACACTAACATCATCATCGTCGCCGATCACGGCATGGCCAGCGTCTCGGCCGACCGGCTGGTCTACCTGGATGATGTGGCGGGCGCCGACGCCATACACATGGGCTGGGGGCCGACCGTGGGTGTGGCCATCGACCCGAGCGCCCCGGCTGGCGCCGAAGCGAAGCTGCTGGCGCTGCGAGACCACGCTCGCTGCTGGAAGAAGGCCGATGTCCCGCCAGAGCTACACTACGGTACGAACTCCCGCATCCCGCCGATCGTCTGCACCGCGGACGTCGGCTGGCTGCTGACCACCCACGCCATGGTCGCCAAGAGACCCATGACCGAGCATGGCGCCCACGGCTACCGCCCCGACGCCCCCGAAATGGCCGCGCTCTTCCTCGCCCACGGGCCGGCGTTCCGCACCGGGGTGAGGCTGAAACCGTTCGACAACGTCGACGTCCAGCCGCTGATGGCCGAGCTGCTAAGGCTGAAGGTGGCTAAAGGTGACGGGAGCGCGGTCACGTTCCGAGCCGCACTGAGTGACATACGGGACTGAATCTCCCGCTTCGGCGCCTTTCATTATTGGATTATAGACACCCAAAAGTATAGAAGCCCGCTCCTGCAACGCGATATTGTCGAATATGGCACGCGCTTCAAGTGGGGTGATCGGAGACGCGAATGTTCCGCGCGCGATATCTATTTTATATTCTACAATCTGGCTGTAGTTGCCGTGGCGGCTGTTGTGAATAGGGAGAAGCCCGCCAAACATCGCCTGCGTCGCTGGATCGGAAGGAAGCGCAATCAGATTGCTTGGGGCGTCCACTCGCCAACCTGCTTGATACGCCAGTCTTGCGAGATCGAGATTCTTGCCCCACGCGGCCGCTGGTATGAGGTGATGCGCCTGCATCTCGCGAGTTATGAGCTGACTGACAATGGCGGCCCGAGCCTTCTCACTCGTCGTCTGAAGAGACGGATCGACGCCGGTAGGTCTTGCACGACTTTCGGCCGCGTAGTCGGCCAGTCCCGCGTTGGCTGCCGCTTTGATTAAGTCGAGCACCTTCGGGTCCCGATTCCACGCGAGAAAGATGTCTGGGTTGACCAGCGCAAAGCGCATCACGGCTTGCGAGGCCGCATCGAGCGCCGGTCCATTGAACGGCGCATCCGTGAGCATTCCGAGCTGATAACCGGACCAAACGAACGCGCTCGCGGCGATGACATCGGCCCGCCGGCTTGGATCGAGCCCAAAACGCGCCAAAACGTTCGTGACCTTTTCTTGGGCGTTGCGCTCGCCCCATTGATCGAGAAACGCTGCGGCGAGCGCCACCAGTCCGCCTGCCGCTGACACCCCTCTTGGCAATGCAACGCTTCCCGGCGCACCGTGAGCGGCGACGGCTGCGGTGCTTACCGGAACCAAGAGGGGGTTATCCGCGGGGGCGGCGCGGTCGGCCTCATCGGCAGCATCGCCCGTCTCCGTTCGAAGACCGCCGCCGCTGGGCGCCGGAGCGCTGGCCTGCTCGTCGCCCGACGACGGCGTCGCGGCGCCGCCGCCGTCCGCTGTCCATTGACCACCATCGGCTTGTCCGGAAGAGACGCGCGGCTGGTCCTCCCACGCTGTGCCGGCCTTCTCCAAGTCAGCAATCTCGGCCAGCTTAGATAGGGCGCCCGGCGTAAGACCCGGCAAGCCAAGCATCACGGCTTCGATACCGGCGAGGCTCAAGTCGCCCGCTTCAATGCAAGCAGCCGCCCGCCGCAGGCCGCGCTGGACTCGACTGACGACCGCGTTGGGCTGCGGCCCATAAGCCGCCCGCAAGGCTCGTTCGACTTCCGCTGGCGGTCGGACTTCGCAGCGAACTCCATCTTCGTCACGTCTGGCGGATGCAAGCTGTACCGTGCCCAAGGCCAGTCCGTCCTCGTCGCATGCGAGTCCCGGCCCGCCTCGCGATACCAGCCCGTACGAACGCTCTGCATTGGTGATCATTCGGAATATCGCCTCTCTCACAACGGCAACATTATGTTCTTGATTTGTTCTTTTATCAAGGTCAGATTGCGCACATCGCGCTCCGGGCTCGACCTACGAGTGTCGCGGAGGCAGGCCGAGGAGCGGAAGAAAGGGAAGTCCGATGACGCGGATGGAAGAGTTCGTTGGCCGGTTTCGAGAGCAGAACCCGGATTTCAAACCCGAAGATGAGATCGACTTGTTTCTCGCCTGGCTGCAGGAGAACGGCCCGGATGAATGGCACCGGTGGGCGATCAGCTGGAATTGGGACCATGGGACCGAGCTGTTCGAATGGATCATCGCACAGCCGAATTGTGATCGTGGCACAGTTCTCAGCATATACTACGCGAGTGGCGTCGAATACGAGGCCAAATATGAATCTCTTGAAGAGGCGAAAGCTGATTACTTATCGGCCGAGACCCTTCCGCTGGTACTGAAGATTTGCGAGATGTGGCGAGGCGGCGCTTATCAGACCTACGCCTATCGACCGAGCTATGCGGCGACGCATATTTTGGACCAAGGCAAGGAGGCCGTGCTGGCCCTTGCCAAGGCCGTGCCCTGGGAAGTGCCAGACGGCTTGGCAACGGCCGAGATATCCGGCGAACCGAACACCTTCGATGGCACGATCGATGGCGTGTCGGTCGAAATGCTGCGGGCGATGGGCGAAGAGTGGTGAGGCGCCCAGGCCGGCCTCTGGTGCGGGCGGCCGGGGTCGAACCGGCACGGGCCTTTCGGCCCTACGAATTTTAAGTCCGTTGCGTCTACCAATTCCGCCACGCCCGCGCGTCGCCGACGATAGTGGGCCACGGCGGGTCCGCCAAGCGAGGCGGGCGCCGCCGTGCGATCGCCGCGGCGTAGTGCAGATGAGTGATGCGCCGGCGTCCACGCCGGCATACTCAAGCTCGATGCCATCCAGGGAGGCGATGTTGCGCAGATCGTTGATGTTCGGATTTCTCGCGGCGAGCCTCGCCGCAGCCACCGGCGCTCAAGGGGCCAGTCTCAGCGGGACCTGGCGGGTCAGCGGCGTGATCCACGCCGGACGGGTGTTCTTCTCGGCGAGCCCGGTTTGCACCTTCCGCCAGTCGGGCGGCCAGATCGCCGGCGCCTGCACCGGACCGAACGCGACCGGGCCGGCGTCGGGCACGGTGATCGGCAATCGGGTCTCGTGGAACTGGAGCCACGTCGCCACGACGGCGCGCGGCATCACCAGCGTCACCAACTTCAACGGCGTCGTGATCTCTTCTCGGATGATCCGCGGCACGATGACGTCACCGGACCTGCCGGGCTACGCCGGGGCGTTCACGCAAGTCCGCTAAGGCGGACTCCAGCCTACTTCGGCGGGGCCGGGGCGGGGCTGGCGCCTTTCTGCACGGAATCGCCGACCTGCTGCAGGGCCTGGCCGGCGGCGCTGACCATGTCGCCGCAGGTTTTGGCCTGCGCCTTGATGTCGTCGGGGGTCATCTTCTGCGCCTCGGCCAGCAGCCGGGCGCTGACGTTGGCGGTGTCGCCCCGCCCCTCCATCCGGCCCCAGAAGTAGAGGATGCTGGCGGTGCCGAGAGTCTTCATCTGCGGATCTTCGCTCTGGGCGAGGGTGCCAGCGACGATCACGCAGCGGATGTCGGTGACCGAGGCCGGAACGCCCGGCTGAGCCGAAGCCAGGGGCGCCGCGACGCCGCTGAGGGCGAGGACGGCGGCGGCAAGCAAGGCGGGGCGCATGAAGTACAGTTCCTGTTTGCGGCGGAGCGCGGACGTCAGGCGTCGACGCGGGCGATGGATTTCGCGCCGATGTCGGCCAGCGCTTCCATCAGGTCGATCACGGTTCGCTCCACCGCCTCGCCGTCGCGGCCGCGGACCACCAGGTTGGAGCCATAGCCCTGCGGGCCGTAGAACGGATAGCTGCCGATCGAGAGTTCCGGGTGGGCCTTGGCGAGATTGGCCAGCGGCTCGGCGATCACCCCCTCGCCGGCGCCCTCCACCCGCACAGTGCGGGCGACCACCACCGCGCCGGTGCGCATCTTCGGCACCACATCGTCCATCATTCCGCGCATCACCATCGGCACGCCGGCGAGCACGAACACGTTCTCGATCTGGAAGCCTGGCGGGCCCTGCACCGCGTTCTTCACCAGCGAGCCGCCCTGCGGCACCCGCGCCATCCGCCGCCGCGCCGCGTTGAGCTCGCCCTGCCAGCGAGACTGCATCATCGCGATGATCTCGGGGTGCTCATAGAGTTCCACGCCGAACGCCTCGGCCACGCAGTCGGCGGTGATGTCGTCGTGGGTCGGCCCAATGCCGCCGGTGGTGATCACGTAGTCGTACTTGGCGCGCAGCGTGTTCAGCGCCGGAATGATCTCTTCCTTGATATCCGGCACCACCCGCGCCTCGGCCAGATCGACGCCGTAGGTCCCGAGATATTTGGCAATGAAGTTGAGATTGGTGTCCTGGGTGCGGCCGGAGAGGATCTCGTCGCCGATGATCATCACGGCGGCGGTCACGCGATCTGCCATCGGCTACCTCTGGACGCTGCGGTTGGCTGACGGCATAGGCCGCCCATGCTCCTGCCGCAACCGATGGCGCACGGCCGCCTGATCCAGCGCTACAAGCGCTTCCTCGCCGACGTCGTGCTGGACAGCGGCGAGGCGCTGACCGCCCACGTGCCCAATCCCGGCGCGATGCTGGGGCTGAACCTGCCGGGGCTGGGCGTCTGGCTCTCGAAGTCGGCGGCGCCGAAGCGCAAGCTGCCGTGGACGCTGGAGCTGGTCGAGGTCGACGGCGCGCTGGCCGGGGTCAACACGATGAACCCCAACCGCCTGGTGGCCGAGGCGCTGGCGGCCGACGCGATCCCGGAGCTGACCGGCTACGCGGTGCATCGGCGCGAGGTGAAATTCGGCGCCGCCAGCCGGGTCGATTTCCTGCTCGAGGGTGCGGACCGGCCGTCGGCCTACGTCGAGGTTAAGAACTGCCACCTGCGGCGCAGCGGGACGCTGGCGGAGTTTCCCGACTGCGTTGCGGCGCGCTCGACCAAGCATCTGCGCGAGCTGACCGCCATGGTCGCAGAGGGACATCGGGCGGTGGCGCTGATCGTGGTTCAGCGCACGGACTGCGACGCCTTCAGCGCCTGCGCCGACCTCGACCCGGCCTTCGCCGCAGGGCTCGAGGCGGCGGCGGACGCTGGGGTGGAGGTGCTGATCTACGGCTGCGCGATGAGTCACCAAGCGGTGACGATCGAACGACGGATGCCGTGGGTGCGGATTGCCAGTCTCCCCAATCCCGTCATCCCCGGGCGTCAGTCCCGGGGACCCAAGAACACCTAGTCGGCCATGGAAGAGCAAATGTTAGGGCCATTCCAACCACGGTGTGCATGGGTGGCCGGGACTGACGCCCGGCCATGACGAACTTTAGGGGGCGCGTGTGAACCCGCCGTTGAACTTCTGTGCTAGGGTTGCGACATAGGCGGCAAGGGGGCTCGCATCGGCGGGCCTGGAGTTGAGACTGATGGCCTTCATCGACGACGTGCTGGAAGCCGAGACGCGCACCAGCGAGATCAAGATCCACACCAATCCCGCCGACTTCGAGGGCATGCGCAAGGCCGGCCGGATCGCCGCTGACTGCCTCGACATGCTGATCCCGCACGTCGTGCCCGGCGTCGCGACCGAGAAGCTGGATCGGCTGGCGCGGGAGTTCGTGCTCGACCACGGCGCCCTGCCCGCGTGCCTGTTCTACAAAGGCTACAGCCACACCGTCTGCATCTCGCCCAACCACGTGGTCTGCCACGGCATCCCCAGCGAGCGGCCCCTGCGCGACGGCGACATCGCCAACATCGACGTCACCGTGATCGTCGACGGCTGGCACGGTGACACCTCGCGCATGTACGGCGTCGGCGACGTTTCGCCCCGCGCCCGGCGGCTGGTCGACGTCACCTATGAGGGCATGATGCGCGGCCTCGCCGAGGTGAAACCCGGCGCGCGGATGGGCGATGTCGGCCATGCGATCCAGAGCTACGTGGAAGCGATGCGCTGCA
The DNA here is from genome assembly GCA_036494265.1 of Caulobacteraceae bacterium. Classification (GTDB taxonomy): domain Bacteria; phylum Pseudomonadota; class Alphaproteobacteria; order Caulobacterales; family Caulobacteraceae; genus Acaudatibacter. Next base: position 131,907 of record DASXOP010000060.1, read on the forward strand.
GCGTGGTGCGCGACTTCTGCGGCCACGGCGTCGGCCGGGTGTTCCACGACGCGCCGAACGTGCTGCACTACGGCTCCAAGGGCGCCGGGCCGGAGCTGAAGCCCGGCATGTTCTTCACGGTCGAGCCGATGGTGAACCTCGGCAAGTACCAGGTGAAGCTGCTCGCGGACGGCTGGACCGCGGTCACCCGCGACAAGTCGCTCTCAGCCCAGTGCGAGCACTCGATCGGGGTCACCGAAACCGGGCTGGAGGTATTCACCGCCTCGGCCACGGACCAGTTCAAGCCCCCGATCAACGGGGGCTAATCCCCACCGCCCCTCACCTCACCTCTCCCCAACCTTTGGTCGGGGAGAGGGCTACCGAGAGCGAGCGGCAGCGTCACCATTGCTTTATCCAACTATCCGCTACCCGCGCCTTTCAGTAGCCCTCTCCCACGAAGGTGGGAGAGGTGAGGGCTGTGGAGGCGACAAGAGTGCTTGACGGACCTCGCGCCACCTTGCTGAGGGTCTGGCGCATTGATTTAGCCATCTTCGAGAGCCCGCATGTACGTTGCCGACCACGCCCGCGACACGCCTGACAAGCCAGCGATGATCGCCGCCTCGACGGGCGAGCAAGTCACCTACGCCGAGCTGAACGAGCGCTCGAACCGGCTGGCGCAGTTCCTCTGGGCAAAGGGCCTGCGACGCGGCGACCACATCGCCATCCTGATGGAGAACAACCTTCGCTACGCCGAGGTGGTGTGGGCGGCGTTCCGCTCAGGGCTCTATCTGACCGCGGTCAACCGTTACCTGCCGCCGGACGAGACCGCCTATATCGTGGGCGACTGCATGGCCAAGGCGATCGTCAGCTCGCTCGACCGGCGCGAGGTGGTGGCCCCGGTCGCCCCGCTGATCCCGAACTGCCCAATCCGGCTGATGGTTGACGGCGTGATCGATGGCTGGGACGCGTACGAAGACGCCATCGCCGGCGCCTCGTCCGAGCCATTGGCCGAGCAGCCGATGGGCGACTCGATGCTCTACTCGTCGGGCACGACCGGCCGGCCGAAGGGCATCCTGCGACCGCTGTCGAACCAGACCGTGGCCGAGGGTTTCGCCGCGCGCCAAGCGATGAACCGCTACGGCTTCTCGCGGGACACGATCTACCTCTCGCCGGCGCCGCTCTATCACGCCGCGCCGCTGGGCTACGTGACCAATGTGCTGGGCTACGGCGGCACGGTGATCATGATGGAGCGGTTCGATCCCGAGGCGGCGCTGCGCTACATCGATCAGTACAAGGTGACCCACAGCCAGTGGGTGCCGACGATGTTCGTGCGCATGCTGAAGCTGCCGCCTGAGGCCCGCACCGCGTACAATCTGTCATCGCATCAAGTCGCCATCCATGCCGCGGCGCCCTGCCCGGTCGACGTGAAGCGGCAGATGATCGAGTGGTGGGGCCCGATCATTCACGAGTATTACGCCGGCACCGAGGGCACGGGTGCGACGATCATCGACAGCGCCGACTGGCTGGCGCACCCCGGCTCGGTCGGCAAGCCGGCGCTGGGGATACTGCACATCTGCGATGAGGAAGGGGTCGAGCAGCCGATCGGCGAGAGCGGGCTGATCTACTTCGAGCGCGAGCAGATGACGTTCGCCTATCACAACGATCCGGGCAAGACGCGGGCGGCCCAGCACCCCGCCCACGACAACTGGACCAGCCTCGGCGACGTCGGCTACGTCGACGCGGAGGGCTATCTCTACCTCACCGACCGCAAGGCGTTCATGATCATCTCAGGCGGAGTGAACATCTATCCGCAGGCGATCGAGGATGCGCTGATCCTGCACCCGAAGGTCGGCGATGTGGCGGTGTTCGGGGTGCCGGACGCCGAGATGGGCGAGGGCGTGAAGGCGGTGATCGAGCCCGCGGCCGGCATCGCGCCAACCGACGAGCTGGGCGCCGAGCTGATCGCGTTCGCCCGCGAACGCCTCGCCCACTACATGACCCCGCGCTCGGTCGACTTCATCGAAGAGATGCCGCGCCTGCCGACCGGCAAACTCTACAAGCGCCTGTTGAAGGACAAATACTGGGAAGGCCGGGCGATCTAACTAGGCGTCCTGCTTCCGATAGCGCGGCTCGTCCACGACAGTGATCAACAGCACCAAGGCGATCGCCTCGAACGCCATCGAAAGCACGAACACCGGCACGTAGCCGGCGAGCCAGGCGATCACCCCGCCGACCAGCGGCCCGATCGTGTTCATGAATCCCTGCGCCGTTTGCGAAAGGCCGAGCCGCATCGGCATGTCCTGCCGCGCGCCGAACTCGAGCACCATGGTCTGCGAACTCATCTGGAAGCCGGCCTGCGCAGCGCCCAGTCCGGCGAAAGCGACAAGGATCATCATCGGCGATCCGGCGATCAAGAGCACCGCCGTGACGATGATCCAAAGCGCCATGGCGCCGATGAACGAGGCGCGAAAGCCGAAGCGGTCGCCGATCGTGCCCCAGATCAAGTTCGAGAGGCTGTCGCCTTCGAGCAGGAAAAGGCTCTCCAGTCCGATGTTGGCGCCGGTGAGCGGCATCACGTGGCGCGCGAAGAGGACGTAGAACGGCACCGCTATCCTTCCGGCGGTGGCGCACGTCTGCGCGAGCATGAAGAACATGTAGCCGCGATCAGCCACCAGTAGGGCCGGGAACTCCCGCATGCGGTCCCAGGTGCGGGCTCGCGGTCGCACCGTCGGTGGCTCCGGCTCGCGCATGAGGATCGCGAGCAGCGAAAGACCAAGCGTGGTCAGGACCGCCGACAGCGCAAACGTTGTGGCGTACCCGTTGTGCCAGAGCGCGAATACACCCCCATGCAGCGGGTCTTTGCCGATCAGATAGGTGCCCGCCAGCCAGGCGACGCCGGCCGACACCTGCCCTCCGGCTATATTCCGCAGCGCTTGCAGGCGGCCGCGCAGGCGGGTCGGGATCACCTTGGCGAGCAGCATCTGGAAGGCGACGCCCTGCGCGCCTTGGAACAGTCCCAGCAGCAGCAGAAACGCCATGATCGCGACGACGAGGATCGGGCCGTGCAACACCCATGCGCAGATGGCGATCGCCGCCACCTGAACCCGCATCAACGTGCCCATCAGCATCGAGACCGGCAGGACTTTTTTGCGATGTTCGACCTGGGCTGCGCCGATCACCGGCGACACAACGCTGCCCAACTGTTGCAGGGACACGCCCAGGCTGACCAGGAAGTCTGACCCCGGCATGGCGCGCGTGATCAGGTGCAGATACGCCGGCAGGAACGTTGGCGCGTTGAAAATCCGAAAGCCGGTCATGCCCAGCATGCCGTGCATGAAGTGGCCGGCGAAGTTGCGGGGCAGGTTCTTGTCGACGAAACGCTCGAACTCGGCCTCTGCGGCCTCGAGGTCGGTCTCCGGCGCCAACTGCGCCTCGATCTGTTCTATGCTTCCAGCCGTATCCACGCGCGCTGTCCCGAGGCCCGACGGCCCTCGGGCCTTCCACCTATCGTTCTGTGATCAGCACTGCTCCTAGAGCAGGATGGGTTTTGGTGGAATCACCAAAACGCTGAATCCTGCTCCAGATTCCAAGAGAGCGAGCCTGATTCAGAGTTCACTGAACTCATCAGGCTCTAGCAGAGTCTGGCGGGGTGACAAACGCAACGGCGCAGCGAAAACAGCGCAGTTGGGCGGCAACGCTCTCTTTCGCAAGTCCGCAACGCTGGTTATCGTCTGTTTCGGACTTGCAACGGGGACTGAGCATGCTCGTGTCGACCACGAACGACATTCCCGGCCACACCATCGTCAGGCACATCGGCCTGGTGCGCGGCATCACCGTGCGGTCGCGCAGCGCGCTGGGCAACTTCGCCGGCGGTATTCAGTCCCTGTTCGGCGGCAAGCTGTCGGTGTTCGTCAGTCTGGCCGAGACCTCGCGGCAGGAAGCTTTCGAGCACCTCGTGCAGCACGCCACCGAAGCCGGCGCCAACGCCATCATCGGCATGCGCTACGATGCCAACGAAATCATGGAGGGCATCACCGAAGTGCTCGCCTACGGAACGGCGGTGGTCGTCGACGCATGAGCCCGAGTACCTCCGCCGTCCCAGCGTACCAGCCGCTGGCCCTGCCCGAGCGCCTGCACCGCTACGAGACCGCCGCCGCCGACAGTCAGCGGTGGGACAGCTATCGTCCCCGCGACGGCGACATCATCGTCACCACCGCGCCGAAATGCGGCACCACCTGGACCCAGATGCTCTGCGCGCTGCTGGTTCACGGCCCCGAGCTGCCGATGCCGCTCACCCGGCTCTCGCCGGACTTCGACCGGCTGGCGACACCGCTGGACCAGCTGCTGCGCCAGCTCGACGACCAGCCGTGGCGTCGGGTGATCAAGACCCACACGGCGCTCGATGGCCTGCCCTATTTCGACAACGTCGTTTACGTCTACTGCGGCCGCGATCCGCGCGATGCGTTCCTGTCGATGGTCGACAACATGCAGAACGCCTCCGAAGCGATCATGTCCCAGGTGCGCGAACGCATCGGCTTGCCGGTCGACTTCTGGTTCCCGACCGACCCGAACGCGTTCTTCCCGGTCTGGATGACCGCGCCGATGCACAGCTGGGTGGAGGACGGCTTCCCGACGGGCTCGGTGTTCGGCGCGGCGCGCGCCGCCTGGCCGCACCGCGACCTGCCCAACCTGCACCTGCTGCACTACCGCGACCTGCGGCTGGATCTGGAAGGCGAGATGCGGCGGCTGGCGCGGTTCCTAGACGTTCCAGTCGCACCCGACGCCTGGCCCGGGCTGGTCTCCGCCGCCGACTTCGGCGCGATGAAGTCGCACGCCGATGATATCGCGCCCGGCGCCCACCTCGGCGACTGGGCCGACAACGCCGCCTTCTTCACCAGCGGCCGCCTCGACGCCTGGCGCGGCGTCCTGAACGAAGAGAACCAGGCGCTCTACCAGGAACTCGCCGCCCAGCGGGTCGAGCCGGCTCTGCAGGCATGGCTGGAAGGCGGCCGCGGCGCGGTGGAACCGAGCGCCGGTTAGTCGGCCGCTCCAAACAGACGCGGATCGAACCCGAAGGGCTCATCACCAACGATCTGGACAGCGGCCATGGCAGGGTGGCGGACGTTGATGAGGACGTTGCGGTCCTGAGGGACAACGACACTGGGAACCGAGAGAGTCAGCGCCTGGTTGCGATCCAGAAAGCCGTCGCCCAACGCGGCGCAGGGTGTCGGATCCGTAGGTAGGATCTCCAACCGCTCGACCGGCGCATCGTCGGGAATCGCGATGGTCAGCAATCGGTAGTCGTCGGGGATCAACTCAAGTGGCAAATCGAGGTGCACGATGATCTCGAGCACGGCCAAACTGGGGCCTGCTGAGCTGTAGATCATCGGTCGCCCAACAGAGTTCCAGCGACCGCCGTAAAGTCGCGCGCCCTCACCGTCCAACGCCGTGAACGCCGCCTTGGCCAGACGGAAGACGATCACGCAGCCAGGCCGTGCCCGATCCTGCCCAGCAGCATCTCCACATTGCGCGCGCCGAGATCGGTGTCGGCGAGCGCGAGCGGCGTCTCGCCACCCAGCGCGCGGTTTTGCCTGCCGAGCCAGGCCATTGCCTTCTTCGCATCGCCGAATGTCTCGCGCGCCGCCGCCACCAGCCGCACGAGCCGCATCAGCCGGTCGGATTCGGCAGGGTCGAGCGGCTGTGAGGCATCCTGCCGACGTTTGAAGGTCCGCCTGGGCAGCACGTGACGCTCGATCGAGTTGAACGACAGTTCCGAAGCTTCAAGGAACCGGTCGACCGCTTCGGTCGGCACGCCCCGCCGCACGAGCCGCACGACATCGAGTTCGGTCCGCAGCGGACCGGTCACCGCTTCGCCTCCGAGCAGTTCCTGCAGCGCGGCGATCGCGGCCATTGCGGCTCCAATCAAAATGCCGGGCGCCTACCGGCAAATTGCAAGATAGGCTCGCCACCCCAATCCGACAACCACCAAAAGAAAAGGGGCCGCCGGAGCGACCCCTTTTCACCTCAGCGCTGTCGCGCTTCAGATCAGTGGTAGACCTCGAAGAGGCCCGCGCCGCCTTGGCCGCCACCGATGCACATGGTGACGACGCCATACTTGCCCGTGCCGCGCCGACGCATCTCCTGCAGGATATGGCCGGTGAGCCGCGCGCCGGTCATCCCGAAGGGGTGGCCGATGGCGATCGAGCCGCCGTTGACGTTGTACTTCTCGGGATCGATGCCGAGGGTGTCGCGGCTGTAAAGGCACTGCGACGCGAACGCTTCGTTGAGTTCCCACAGGTCGACGTCGTCAACCTTGAGGCCGTGACGTTCGAGCAGCCGCGGCACGGCGAACACCGGACCGATGCCCATTTCGTCAGGCTCGCAGCCGGCGACGGCCCAGCCCATGAACCGGCCGAGCGGCGCGAGGCCGCGGCGTTCGGCTTCCTTGGCTTCCATCAGCACCACGGCGGCGGCGCCGTCGGAGAGCTGCGAGGCGTTGCCAGCGGTGATGTACTTGCCCGGACCCTTGACCGGCTCAAGCTTGGCGAGGCCTTCGGCAGTGGTGTCCGGACGATTGCATTCGTCCTTGTCGACCACGTAGTCGACGATCGACTCTTCCTTGGTCTCCCGGTTGACGACCTTCATCTTGGTCTTCATCGGGACGATCTCGTCCCGGAACTTGCCGGCCTGCTGAGCGGCGGCCATCCGGCGCTGGGATTCCAGCGAGTATTCGTCCTGGTATTCGCGGCTGACCTTGTAGCGCTCGGCGACGATGTCGGCAGTGTCGATCATCGCCATGTGGATCGCCGGGGCGATCTTCATCAGCTCGGGATCGTTGTTTTCGCGCGAGCCGCCGCCGCCCGGGAACGAGATCGACTCCACGCCGCCGGCGACGACGACGTTGGCGCCATCATCGACGATGTAGCGCGAGGCCATGGCGATCGACTGCAGGCCCGACGAACAGAAGCGGTTGATGGTGACGCCGCCGGTGGTGATCGGCAGGCCGGCCAACAGCGCGGCGTTGCGGCCCAGGTTCGAGGCGCCGTGGGCCACGTTGCCCATGAAGCAGTCTTCGACCGCTTCCTTTTCCACGCCGGACTTTGCCACCGCGTGCTTGATCGCGTGGGCGGCCATGCTGACGGTAGGGGTGATGTTGAACCCGCCGCGGCCGGCCTTGGCCAGACCGGTACGAGCGTAGGAAACGACGACTGCTTCACGCATTTACGTGACTCCTCCCAAACAAGCGTTCGATTGAATTCTGCCCTTCCCCATAAAACGCTCCACAGGGAAAAGCCACAGGCCAGTGAGATGGTGTTGGCGACCGGTTCCGGCCAGCCCGATAGGAGATCGCATGGACCCGACTCGCAGGCTGCTTAGACATCTCGGCCTGGGCGCGGCGCTGGGGCTGATGGCCGGCGCGTGCATCGCCTCCGCAGCCGTGCACGCGCCAAGCGCTCCCGGCATCGCCGCGGCGAAGGGGGCCGCCGCGCCGCCGATGTCCGATCCGGACTTCGCGTTCCGTCTCTACACGGCGCTGAGGCGCAAGCACCCCGCGCCGACCGATTTCGTCGAAGTGACCCCGCAAGCTCTGGGTTTCGACTTCGCACCGTTCTGCCTCATGCCGCGTGAGGAGGAGAGACGGTATCTGGCGACCGAGGAGGCGCGCATCACCCAGGCCGGCGGCCAGCAGCTGACCGTCAGCTTCCTGCGCGACTGCCATGTCAGGGTGTTCGCCGGCCAGCGCGGTGGGCGAGAGCGCTATGTGGTGATCTACATGACCGCGGCGCCGGTCGAGAGCCGCAGCCTGCTCTTCCGCGAGGCGACCGGAGACGACGTGCTCATTGGCGCGTTCAGCACTGACGCCAAAGCCACCGGCTACGCCCACCGGATTTTCTGACCGGCGGGCCCTGGGTCAGGCCGCCTCGGCGACTGGAGCGCGGCCGATCCAGACCTGGTGGCTCTTGGCCAGGAGTTCGCCGTCGGCGCTGAAGAGCGCGGTGCCGGAGATGCGCTTGCGGCCGCTGCTCTCGATCGGCCAGGCCAGCACGATGCAGGGCTCCTCGGCGGCCGGCCGGCGCAGCACCTCGCAGGTCATGGTGCCGAGCAGGCCGCCGCCGTGGCCGGTGACCACCCACGACACCGAGCCGGGGCAGTCCAGCGCCGCCCAGATCACCTCCGCTGGGATGAGACCCTCGTCGTCGGCGAAAACCGCGTGCGGGGTCCAGGGACCCGCGACCACGCCGTCTGGCGCGCCGGCGAGCTGGCCGGTGAAGACTCGCAGGCCAAAGCCCTCATCCAGCTTGTCGCCGCACGAGAAGCAGATCGGGTGGAACGGCCTGGTGAGACCCGGGAACAGCGGCCCGGCGGCGATGGCGGCCCGCATCGTCGGCACGATCGGCGGATCCGGGATCGCCGTTTCAGGCGCGGGCTTGGCCTCGCCAATCAGATCACCGGCCTCGCTTTCAAGCCGCACGGCGCCGTCGTCGGCCACGGCGAGCACCATCGGCGTATTAAGCGGCGGCGGCGCGCGCAGCACGGCGGTCGACGGGCCGTCGATCAGCCGCGCCATCACCCCGCAGCCGTAACCGCCATTGACCGAGTTCGGCGGCCCGCGAAATTGCGCGGCCACAGTGATCGTCGAACGCAAGAGGTCCCCCGCGAGCAAAGCGCCAAAGGCGTGATTGAAATCCCCGCCGGCTGATTGCCGGCCCGGCGCTAGGCCGTCAAGGCGATCCGGCGCGCCGGAGTGTCGCTGGCTTCCTCGGCCTCTTCCAGACGCAAGGTGAGCGCCTCGTACTGGGACCATAGCTCGGCGGGCAGCCGATCGCCGAACCGCTCGTAGAACGCCGGGATCAGCGCGGCCTCTTCGCGCCAGACGGCGGTGTCGACCGTGCGCAGCAGATCGACGGCGGCCGGCGACATACTCAGCCCATTGAGGTCGAGCGCGCCCTCGGCCGGCACGCGGCCGATCGGGGTGTCCTCGGCGTCGGCCGAACCTTCCAGGCGCTCGACGATCCACTTCAGCACCCGCGCGTTCTCGCCGAAGCCGGGCCAGACGAACTTGCCGGCGGCGTCCTTGCGGAACCAGTTGACCGAGTAGATGCGCGGCAGCTTGGCCGGGTCGGCGGCATCGACGCCGAGGCTCAGCCAATGCGCGAAGTAGTCGCCCATGTTGTAGCCGCAGAACGGCAGCATCGCGAACGGATCGCGGCGCAGTTCGCCGACCTTAGTCTCAGCCGCGGCGGTGCCTTCGGAAGCGACATTGGCGGCCATGAACACGCCGTGCGCCCAGTCGAACGCCTCCGTCACCAGCGGCACTGCGCTGGCGCGACGGCCGCCGAAGAGGATGGCCGAGATCGGAACCCCGATCGGATCTTCCCACTCCGGCGCGATCACCGGGCACTGGCCGGCCGGCGCGGTGAAGCGGGCGTTGGGGTGCGCCGCGGGCGTGCCGACAGCGGGCGACCAGGCGCGGCCTTGCCAATCGGTGAGGCCCTCGGGGGGGCTCTCGGTGAGGCCTTCCCACCAGACGTCGCCGTCGGCGGTCAGGGCGACGTTAGTGAAGATGGTGTTCTTCGAGAGCGCGGCGATGGCGTTGGCGTTGGTCTTCAGGCCGGTGCCGGGCGCGACGCCGAAGAACCCGGCTTCCGGATTGATCGCGTAGAGCCGGCCGTCGTCGCCGAAGCGCATCCAGCAGATATCGTCGCCGATAGTCTCCGCCATCCAGCCGGGCAGGCTCGGCTGGAGCATGGCGAGGTTGGTCTTGCCGCAGGCGCTCGGGAAGGCCGCGGCGACGTAGTGCGCCTTGCCCTCGGGCGAGGTCAGCTTGAGGATCAGCATGTGCTCGGCGAGCCAGCCAGCGTCTCTGGCCATCACCGAGGCGATGCGCAGCGCGTAGCACTTCTTGCCGAGGAGGGCGTTGCCGCCATAGCCGGAGCCATACGACCAGATCTGCCGGCTCTCGGGGAAGTGGACGATGTACTTGATGTCGTTGCAGGGCCAGGCGACGTCGGCCTCGCCGGGCGACAGCGGCTTGCCGACGGTGTGCACGGCCGGGACGAAGAAGCCGTCGTCGCCCATGGCGTCGAGCGCGGCCTTGCCCATCCGAGTCATGATCTTCATCGAGACGACGACGTAGGGGCTGTCGGTGATCTCGACGCCAAGCGCGCTGATCTTCGAGCCCAGCGGGCCCATGCAGAACGGTACGACGTAGAGGGTGCGGCCACGCATGGCGCCGTCGAAGAGGCCGTCGAGGTCGGCCCGCATCTCGGTCGGATCGAGCCAGTTGTTGGTCGGGCCGGCATCGGCCGGGTTTTCGGAACAGATAAAGGTGCGGCTCTCGACGCGGGCGACATCCTTCGGATCCGAGGCGGCGTAGAACGAGTTCGGACGTTTGGCGGGGTTCAGCCGCTTCAGCGTGCCGGCGGCGACAAGTTCCCCGGTCAGGCGCTCCCACTCGTCTTCGGACCCGTCGCACCAGACCACGCGGTCAGGCTTGGTGAGAGTCGCGATCTCTTCGACCCACTCGATCAGCCGACGGTGATTGGTGGGCGCCGGATGCAATCCTGGAATCGCATTTCCCGCCGCCACGCCACGTCCATCCTGCATCGCCACACCCTTATCGTTACGACTTGAGACCAGGAATGCGGCCCTTGCAAGCCACGTTCCCAAGCTCAGTCTTTGCTATCGCAGCGAGTCGTTTATCGCGGCAAGCGCCGCGGAACCGGGGACCAATTCGGCATCGCTAAGCTGATTCAACGGCTTTTGGACCGTATGCAGGTGATCATGCATGTCGCCTGCCTCCGGATCGACATAGAGCAGCCCGGTGACGATCTCGCCCCTGGCCTGATGCAGCTGCAAATGTCCGATGGCGGAGATCCGGTCGGTGGGATCGTAGTCAGGTGAAACCTTGCGCAGCCGCAGGATCGAGCCGTCGTGCTGGGTCACCAGCTCCACCTCGCCGGGGGCGTAGTCGACCGTGATCTCGGCGCGCGGCTCGATGAAATCGAGCCGGTTCATCGCCGCATTGTGCTCGCGGACATAGTCGAAGCTCTTGGTCGAGCCGACGTGGTTGTTGAACTGCACGCAAGGGCTGATCACGTCGATGAACGCCGCCCCCTTGTGGGCGATCGCGGCTTTGACCAACGGCACGAGCTGGTCCTTGTCACCGGAGAAGCTGCGGGCGACGAAGCTGGCCCCAAGCTGCAGCGCAAGGCCAACCAGGTCGATCGACTGGTCATGGTTGACCACGCCGCGCTTCGACTTCGAGCCGGGGTCGGAGGTCGCGGAAAACTGGCCTTTGGTCAGGCCGTACACGCCGTTGTTCTCGACGATGTAGGTCATGTTGACCGCGCGGCGGACCGAGTGGGCGAACTGGCCGAGCCCGATCGAGGCGGAGTCGCCGTCGCCGGAGACCCCGAGGTAGATCAGCTCGCGGTTGGCGACGTTGGCGCCGGTCAGCACCGACGGCATCCGTCCGTGCACGGAGTTGAACCCGTGCGAGTTGCCGAGGAAGTAGTCCGGGGTCTTGGAGCTGCAGCCGATGCCGGAGAGCTTGGCGACGCGGTGCGGCTGGATGTCGAGCTCGTAGAAGGCTTCGATCAGCGCGGCGGAGATGGAGTCGTGGCCGCAGCCGGCGCAGAGGGTGCTGACTTTGCCTTCGTAGTCGCGCCGGGTGAAGCCGAGCTTGTTCTTCGGCAGGCTGGGGTGATGAAGCTTCGGTTTCGCGAGGTAGGTCATGGGTTGCTCATTGCTGCGAAAGGGATCGGAGGGTGCCGTAGAAGAGCTGGAACTGCGGGGCGCGCGAAGCCTCCATGCCGTAGACGGCGGTGTGCACCGCCACGACCTTGGTCT
>DASXOP010000061.1:0-50031 GCA_036494265.1 Caulobacteraceae bacterium
ACTTCGCCCTCAACCTCGTGCGCGGCGCAAACGACAAACACAGCCTCAAAACAAGGCGCAAGCTCGCCGGATGGTGCGAAGACTACCTCGCCTCACTCCTCAACACCCAAACCCGTTAACCCCGATTCGTTGCCCTGGGCGAGAAGGCCCCATTACTGATTGGGATCGTGCCCCCCGCGTTGGTCAGCGAAGTCTGATACGCGAAATACAGCTGCTCAAATCCAGTAGCGTCGCCACCTGAATAAGTATTGGGAAGCAGATCAAGGCTACCAGGGCCGGTGTAGACCCCAGGCAAAATCGGATTTGTGAAAGTCATGCTAGTCGTAAAATCGCTGTCAGGACTCACGCTGACATCAACGTTCGAATACACATTGGTTGCGGCATTGTAGTCGAACGACCCCGTAATCTGGGCGCTGTCTTCCAGAAACGAGTCTTGGAGCGTCCACTTCAGCGTCGCAGCATGCGCCGCGCTGCTGGCCGCAAGAGCGAACGCCAGCACGACCGCGGCGCTTCTTGAAACACCCTGAAACCTGCTCAGATTCACCGATCGCATGTCCGCCCCTCGTCTGCCTTACGACACGCCTCGTAAGGCGACCGCACTCCTGATTATGGCTAGCTTAACCATTCTCGAAATGTCGCCACAACCACAATTGCGTGTCGGCAACGAATACCGTCGGTTATGCCAATAGAAAATGCGTGACGAGTGCGCACCGCACTCACCACTCGGTCACACCGAGAGCGGGGCGGGCTATAAGACTGCGGCAGTCCAGCGGTAGCAATAGCGTGTGCGACGAGCGGTCAGCCTTGGCTCACGGGCGTCAGGCATAGCTAGTTTCCGCCGCTGATGCGTCATCTGTGTCAGCTGGCTCGCCAAGCAGGTCTTCGAACAGGGTGCGGTAGTGGATCATCGCTTGACGCAGATCCTCGGTGCCAGCATCGCCGCGGCCATGCTTCTGCAGGATGTCCCGCGCGACCCGGTAGTTCTGGACCGCCTCACCATGGTCCACCGAGAGGTCTTCCAACCGCTGATCCAGCGCGGCGGCGGGGTAGCCACGAGCGCTCATCACTTCCCCGAGCAGGTCGTCGGCTGACTGGGCCGCCGCGCTCGGATCGTCGACGAACTTCGCCTGCACGTACTGCCAGGACTCGACGAAGCGGCGCTGATCTTCCGCGGTAAGCTGGCGAAGATCGTACTTCCTGACCCGCGCGGCGCGGGTCTGCAGGGCGGCTTCGGCCTCGCGGCGCCCGCCCGCGTCCTCGACCGCGCGCACATATTCCGGCCCGAAGCGTGACTGCAACTGAGCCGTCTGCTGTCGTCGCCACAGCAACGCTAGTCCGATGATCAAGAGGACGACGACGATGCCGCCGACGATCATGAGGGTATTGTTGTCCATGTTCGTAGCTCGACTTTAGTCCGGTTGCCGGGGGCCACCATTCCTCTGCGATTCCGACGGAATTGCTTCAGATGGAAGTCACTTGGCCAAACGGCGCAGTCCCTAGTCAGTTCCTCAGGGCGTCCTTGTTCTCGGCATAGGGCGTCGCGGAACACCCACCGCTCGTGAGGCGATCTGGAACCTTGGTTGCGGAGTTCGTCCGACTTCCTCCACCAGCTTGCGCGCCGCCACCTGCCGGCCGCGTTCGGGCGCTCACTCGGTCCACGGGTAGCGGGTTAGTTCTCAAGCCCCGGGATTATGAAGAACACCAGGAAGCAGAACACACCGACAAGGACCCATAACACCCAGAGCAGGGCGTGGGTCACGATGCACAACCAATACCAGCCTGGCTGCTTCGCGCGTTCGATTCGGAACGGCGGGATGGTTCTGCGTTTGCGCAGTTCCCAAACAAACACCCAGCCCGGCCCGATGAATAGCACGGCGACCAAGGCGGCGATCCAGGCCAGGAGGATCAGGATACCCAGCATCACGCCACCCGCTGCTTAAGGCCCGCGCCTCTTCGTATCGGGGCGCTTGGGCTTCAGCCTCTGCGGAATATTCGCCAGCGTCCAGAGGGCAGCCGTCACGCCCCCGACACGGCGTGCTGCGGCCGATCGCGCTGGGCCTTGGGACCCCGGATCTAGACGCCCAGCCCCACACCCTCCGGCGCGTTAGTGTCCCCGCCGCCGAGGGCCTTCTGCATCCATACGATGTCGACCCAGCGGCCGTGCTTGAAGCCGAAGGCGCGGCCGACGCCGCTGTGCTCGAAGCCGAGCGAGCGGTGCAGGCCGATCGAGCCAGCGTTGGCGCTGTCGCCGATCACCGCGATCAGCTGGCGGATGCCCATCGCCTCGCACCCCGCGATCACCTCGGCCACCAGCTCCTTGCCGATGCCGCGCCCGAGGTGGTCCGGATGGATGTAGACGCTGTCCTCGGCGGTGTAGCGATAAGCGGCCCTCGGCCGGAACGGCGCGGCGTAGGCGAAGCCGACGATGGTCCCGTCGCCCTCGACGCCAACCACGTAGGGCAACCCCCACGCCACCACCGTGGCGATGCGCGAGGCGATCTCGGCCCCGTCCGGCGGGACCTCCTCGAAGGTGCCAAGGCCGTGGAGCACGTGGTGGCCGTATATCGCGGCCACCGCCGCCGCGTCGGCCTCGCTCGCCGCGCGGACGATCACCCCTGCCGCTCCCCCTCGATCGCCCAGACCGCGAAGGCGTAGTCGAGCGCGATCTCCTTCAGGAAGTCGAACCGGCCCGAGGCGCCGCCGTGGCCGGCCTCCATATTGATCTTCAGCAGCATCGGCGCGCCGCTGGTCGAGCGCTCGCGCAGCCGGGCGATCCACTTCTGCGGTTCCCACCAGGTGACGCGCGGATCGGAGAGCCCGCCAGTGGCCAAGATCGGCGGATAGGGCTTCTCGCCCACGTTGTCGTAGGGGCTGTAGCTGGCGATGTAGTCGTAGGCGGCCGCGTCGGTCAGCGGGTTGCCCCACTCGGGCCACTCCGGCGGGGTCAGCGGCAGGCTGGTGTCGCTCATCGTGTTGAGCACATCGACGAACGGCACCGCGGCGATGATCGCGCCCCAGAGGTCCGGCCGCATGTTGGCGATCGCCCCCATCAGCATGCCACCGGCCGAGCCGCCATAGGCCGCAATCTTGCCGGCCGTGCCGTAACCCTCGGCGACCAGGTGTTCGCCGCACGCGATGAAGTCGGTGAAGGTATGAATCTTGTTCATACCACGACCATCGAGGAACCAGCCCCAGCCTTTGTCCGAACCGCCGCGGACGTGCGCCATCGCCCAAATCCAGCCGCGGTCGACGAGGCTGAGGTTGCGGATCGAGAACGAGGCCTCCTGCGGAAAACCGTAGGCGCCGTAGCCGTAGAGCAGCAGCGGCGCCGAACCGTCGAGCCGGGTTCCCTTCAGCATCAGCACGGTGATCGGCACGCTCTCGCCGTCGGGCGCTCTGGCATAGAGACGCCGCGTCTCGTAGCGGGCCGGATCGTGGCCGGAGGGAATCTCCTGGGTCTTGCGCAAGGTGCGTTCGCGGCTCGCCATGTCGTAGTCGAACCACTGCCTAGGCGTGGTCGGCGACTGGTAGACGAAGCGGGTGACGGCCGTGTCGTACTCGTAGCCACCACTGAGCGAGAGCGCGCAGGCGGGCTCGTCGAAGGCGATCGCGTGCTCTTCGCCGGCCAAGCTACGCACGACGAGGCGGTCGGTGGCGTTCTCGCGCTCCAACCGGACGAGATGGCCGGCGTAGCTGGCGGTTCCGGCGATCAGGCGGCCGGGCTGGTAGGGCACGAAGGTCTGCCAGGTGTCCTTCGACGGGATCGCCGCGTCCGACGTCATCAGCTGGAAGTCCACCGCGCCGCCGTCGTTGGTGCGGATGATCCAGCCGCCGTTCCAGCGACCGAGGCCGTAGCGCACGCCCTCGCGCCGCAGCTCGGCCACCACCGGCGCGGCGGTGGGGTCGCTGGCGGGGATCAGCCAGGCCTCGCTAGTGCCCTGGTTCTGGGCGGTGATCAGGATGTGGCTGCGGTCGGCGACCACGTCGACGCCGATGAACATCCCCTCGTCGGGCTCCTCGTAGATCAGCGCGTCGTCGCCGCCCCGCGCCGGGCGGCGAAACACCTTCGAGGGCCGCGCATTCTCATCGCGCCAGACCCAGAACAGCCACTGGCTGTCGGGCGAGAAGGTGAAGGCGCCGTAGGCGTTGTCGATCGGCTCGCCCTGCGGCTCGCCGGTGGCGAGATCGAGCACGTGGATGCGGTAGTATTCCGAGCCCTGCACGTCCTCGGCCCAGGCGTAGAGCGCGTGATCGGGCGAGTGCTCGGCGGCGCCGAGAGAATAGTAGGCGTGGCCCTGGCTGCGCGCTTCTTCGTCGACCAGCAGCGTTTCCGGCCCCTCGGCGGCGCGAGGCTTGCGCAGATGACGCGGGTGCTGGGCGCCCAGTTCGTAGCGGCTGAAATACTCGAACGGCCCGTCGGCGTCAGGGACGGAGGCGTCATCCTCCTTAATCCGCCCCTTCATCTCCTCGAACATCTGCGCCTGCAGCCCCTCGGTGGAGGCGAGGGTGGCGGCAACGTAGGCGTTCTCCTCCGTCAGATGCTCGCGCACCTCCGCCTTCACCTTCGACGGATCGTGCAGCACCGCCTGCCAGTCGTCGTCCTTCATCCAGGCGTAGTCGTCGACCCGCACACGCCCCAACTGCTCGATGCGCTTGGGGTCCTTGCGGGGTTTCGGCGGTGTCGGGAGGGTCATGCGCGCGGTCTTGGCGCTCGTGTCGAGCCGTTGCAAGGATTTGCCAGGGCGTCGAGCAGAATTGAGCGCCGACTAAGCGATCACCAGACCTGCTCGGCGCCGGCGGATCCTCAGCGCTGAGCCCATCGCGCCGACTCCCGACAGTATCAAGGCCCAAACACCCGGTTCCGGGGCTGGTGCGGCCAATTCGAAGAAACCCGTTTCGATCATCGGGTCACCATCGGCGTCCAGCGCCCCCGGTTGC
This sequence comes from Caulobacteraceae bacterium, assembly GCA_036494265.1. Taxonomy (GTDB): domain Bacteria; phylum Pseudomonadota; class Alphaproteobacteria; order Caulobacterales; family Caulobacteraceae; genus Acaudatibacter. Next base: position 4,939 of record DASXOP010000061.1, read on the forward strand.
GTGAATGCGAAGTCGCCGCCTCCAGCACCAGTCCCATCGAATGGCGTTTCGACATTTGCCGGCACAAACAGCGAGAAAACGACGACATCGAGGAAGGTGTCGACGTCGTCGATCGCGCTTGACTCGTTTTCGAGTTGATAAACGTCCCCGACCCCCGAGAAGGCGGCGCCGGTGAACGTTTTCGTCTGGCCGTTGATTGTCAGCGTCGCATCCACCAGCGGAGAAGCAAAACCTGAGTTGGTGATTAAGGCGTCACCAGGGCCTCCGGAGAGCTTGTCGGTTCCGGCGACGGCTTGTGTTTCGCGCAGCGCCGGGGGAGCATCAGTATCGAACGTGAAAACTACGGTCAGGAGCTTGCCGTCTAAAGCCGCGCCCTTGAGCCCGAAGGCGTCGAACGTGTCCTTGTAACCGTCCTCCATTCGCCCGTGGTAGGTGTAGACGATGGTAGCTGCGCTGGCGGGCGCTGCACTGATCCCCACCACGAACGCGGCCGAAACGACCGCGGACAAGAGTGCACGATAGCCTCGCATCATCTCTCCCCGAACGTGTCGCTGCTGCCAGTTCTGCCGACTAGATACAGATTCCACCTCCAACGCCAACGCACTAGCGCCTCAGGCGACTAGCGCGTTGGATCCTCGCCCACCTGCACCAGCATCTTGCCGAAATTGTCGCCACGCAGCATCTCGGCGAAGCAGGTCGGGACGGTCTCCAGCCCTTGGCGGATGTCCTCGCGATAGCGCAGGTCGCCCGAAGCCACCCACGGTCCGACCTCGCGCAGCATCTCGTCGTGAAAGCCGATGTAGTCGCCGACGAACAGGTCGCGCACGGTGACGCCGCGGTGCTTGAACGTCGCCTCGCCGCGCTTCATCAGCGCGCTGCGCGCATCGCCGCCAGCGTCGCCGTAGGTGGCGATCAGGCCGCAGATCGTCATCCGCGCGCTGGCGTTGAAGAGCGGCAGCACCGCGTCGAACACCGGCCCGCCGACATTCTCGAAGTAGACGTCGACGCCGCCCGGACAGGCAGCGCGCAGATCCTCGGCGAAGGTCGGGCTCAGGTGCGAGACGCAGGCGTCGTAGCCGAGCTCCTCGGTCGCAAAGCGGCACTTCTCCGGCTTGCCGGCGATGCCAACCACGCCGGCGCCGCGTAAGCGCGCCAGCTGCCCGGCGATCTGGCCGACGCCGCCCGTTGCGGCGGAGACCACTGCGGTCTCACCTGCCTTCGGCTCGCCCATCAGCACCATTCCGGCGTAAGCGGTCAGGCCCAGCATGCCGAGCACGCCGACCCCCTGAGAGATGCGCCCCTGCGCCGGGTCGAGCTTGCGCGGGACCATGTAGCTCGGCCGCGCGACGCCCTCGCCCATCAGCCCGTACTCGGCCCAGCCGTTGGTGTTGAAGACGAAGTCGCCCGGCGCGAAGCCGTCCATCCGGCTCTCGATCACCTGCGAGACGGTGCGGGCGTGACACGGCGCGCCGGGCGCCTCGACCCCGCGCCGCTTGTAGCCCCACTGGTAGGGATCGAGGGAGATATAGATCGTCCGGGTCGACGCCTGACCGTCCGCCGGCGTCGGCACGTCGGCTTCGCGCAGCTCGAAGGTCTCGGCGTCGGGCCAGCCGCCCAGCGGCTTGCCGGACAAGGTCCAGTATCGGTTCATGCGCGTCTCCCGGCTCGGCGGCTGCTGGCGTTTTGACTCTCTTCGGGCACGGCGGCAGGGTTGGCAATCGAGGGAGAGCGTTCATGCGCAAGTCAGAGCAGCCGGCCGGCGCCGTACATCGGCTCATGGTCGAGAGCCAGATCCTGGGCGCCAACCTGCTCGGCGACCCGGCGACCCGGCGGGTGGATGTCTACCTCCCGGCCGGGCACGATGGCGCGGGACTGCCGCTGCTGGTCGACCTGGTCGGCTTCAGCGCCGGCGGCCCGGCGCACACCAACTGGGTCGGCTTCCGCGAGAACGTGCCCGAGCGCCTCGACCGGCTGATCGGCGACGGCGCGATGCCGCCGGTCGCCGTCGCCTTTCCAGACTGTTTCACCCGGCTCGGCGGCAACCAGTACGTCAACTCGGCCTGCACCGGGCCATGGGCCGACTTCCTGACCGGCGAGATGCTGGCGGCGGTCGAGGGCCGGTTCGGCTGCGGCGGCGCAGGGAAGCGCGGCGTCTTCGGCAAGAGCTCGGGCGGCTACGGCGCGATCGTCCACGCGCTCGACCACCCGGACGTCTGGTCGGCCGCCGCCTGCCATTCCGGCGATATGGCGTTCGAGCTCTGCTACCTGCCCGACATGACCGACACCCTGCGCGCCCTGGCTCGCAACGATGGGACGATCGAAACCTGGTGGAAGGCCTTCGAGGGCGCCCGCAAGACGCCGGAGGGGGCGTTCAAGGCGCTCAACATCCTAGCCATGGCCGGCCACTACGACCCCGACCCGACCCAGTACCTGGGCCTGCGCCTGCCGGTGACGCCGGACACCTGCGAGATCATGCCCGAACGCTGGGCCAACTGGCTGGCGCACGACCCGGTGGTGAAGTTGGAGACCCAGGCCGACGCCCTGCGCGGCTTCAAGGCGCTCTACATCGACTGCGGCGCCAACGACCAGTTCAACCTCGTCTACGGCGCCCGCCGCTTCCACCGCCGCCTGGACGAACTCGCCATAGCCCACCGCTTCGAAGAGTTCCCCGACAACCACTCCTCGGTCGACTACCGCATGGACGAAAGCCTGCCGTTCCTGGTCAAGGCGCTGACATAGCACCGCCACATCGGGATGCCCGCCCCGCGGCATGGTTGTAGAGTCAGGCGATTCGGCAACCCGCTTCGGGTAGACGCCGCCTGTCTACGAGACTCCGACGTTCATGCCGCCCGACGGTTCGGCCCAGGATCGCACGCTCATCTTCATCAGCAAGGCGACGCCTGGCGACGATGAGTTCGCGCTGTGGCTTGCGCCCAAGCTCGAAGCAGCGGGCTATTGTGTCTTCGCCGACGTCATCACGCTCGAAGCAGGTGGGCGTTGGCGCAAAGCGATCACCGAGGGCCTGCAGAAGCGCGCCGTGAAAATGCTGCTCTGCTGCAGCGACGACACGCTCGCCCGCGAAGGGGTACAGGAGGAGATCGGCATAGCCAGCGATCTCGTGAAGGAACTGTCCGATCCCACCTTCATCATCCCGCTCAGGCTCAAGCCCTACAAGAAAATCTTCGGCATCGGAGAACTCCAATACGTCGATTTCGTCCGCGGCTGGGCCGCGGGCCTGATCAAGCTGTTGGAAGCGCTGAGGCGCCAGAAGGTCGTGCAAGCCAACCCGCAATGCGTCGTCAATCCACATTGGGAACAGTTTCGCCGGCGGGGCGCCATTCCCTTGAAACGTGAGCCGGAGCGGCTCACCTCCAATTGGCTCCGCGTGGTGCAGGCACCCGATGTGATCCGGTATTTCGAGCCCACCGGCGTCGTCGACCGGAACATGATCGCCCGCGCCTGCAAGGCCAGCGCGTACCCCGTCGAGCCCCTGGGCGGCGGGTTCATCGCGTTCGGCACTATCGACGAAATCAACGCGGCGTTCGGCGAAATGGGCCGATTCCAGATTGGCGCCGAAATCCCACTCCTGGATTTCGTCGAGGCGGGCCTGGTGGCGCAGAACCTGAAGGGTCAGGACGCCTCCAACCTTGTGCAGTCGATGCTGCGCCAAGCCTGGAACCGGATGTGCCGCGACCGCGGGCTACTCGAATACGCCTACTCGGCTGCGGTGGGCTTCCATGCTGGTAAGGACCAGGTGAAGGTCGGCCAGAAGATTGCCTGGGGCCGGCAGGGCGACCGTCGCTCCTCGATGCTGCGGAACGTCGCCCGCGGACACGTCTGGCAATTCGGCGTTTCCGCGAGCCCGATGTTTTGGCCATTCCCGCACTTCAGGCTCAAGTCTCGCGTCCTGTTCGCCAGCCCGCTCGGCGACGACGCTGATGCGCCGTTCGACGATGCAAAGAAGCAGCACCGCCTGCGGCGGAGCGTCTGCAAGGGCTGGCGCAACAAGCAGTGGCGGGGGCGGCTGCTGGCGTTCCTGGAACTGCTGTGCGGAGATACCGCCTACATCGACCTTCGGCTCGGCCCATCCAGCATCGTGCGGCTTGAGGCCGCGCCGATCCTTTTCACCTCACCCGTCAGCACGGTTCTGCCTGACCAGTCGGGCGAGGACGACGAGGAGGCGGATGACTCGACCCTCGGGCGCCCCGAGCCGGAGGAGGAGCCGTGATGGACTTCCCGGAACGCGTCTTGGAGGTCGTGCATTTCGACGAGCCGGCGCTGGAGTTCGGCCTCGGCCAGTCGACGGCCCATCCCAAGGATGGCCTCTTTCTGTATGGCCCCCATTCGCGGCCCAAGAAGGTGAAGGAAATCCGGGTCGGCGTCATTGGCACAACCGCGGGCCTGGCGCATTTTCGCACGTACCTCCAGCAGCTCAAGGGTAGGGTCGAAGTCCCGCCGCCGGGCAAAGCGGAGAAGAAGGATCGCCTGCACCTGGCCAGTTTCCCGGGACTCGAAGAGGCGTTCGGAATCACCATCAGCCTCGACGAACTCGTCTCCCATAGTATCGACGAACCCGGCATCGATCGCGCCACCCGGCTCGTGAACCTGCACGAAGCGGTCGGCCAGGCGGTTCAGCTCTATGTGAACGTCGCCCGGCGCCACGCACGCAACGACGAACGCTCGGTCGATCTTTGGGTGCTCGTTGTCCCGGAGATCATTTTCGAGCGGTGCCGGACCGGCTCTAAGCGAACCGGTCTGCCGCTGATCAAAGGCGATTTCGGCAAGAAGCAGAAGAAGCGGTCCGACCTTCCCCTGCTCGGCGACATCGTAGATCACGCTGCGGAGGAGATCTTCGACGACGCCCCGGACTTCCATCGGCAGATCAAGGCGGAATTCCTATCCATCGCGCCGACCCAGCTCCTGCGCGAGACCACGCTCGCGCCCGAAAGCTTCAAGAACAAACACGGATACCCAATCCGCAAGACCCAGGACCAGGCGACCGTTGCCTGGAACGTCGCGACCGGCCTCTATTACAAGACCCAGCCCGCACCGCCCTGGAAGCTGGCGGGGGTCCGACCGGGGGTCTGCTATGTCGGCCTCGTCTACAAGAACCTGCCGAATGACCCCAGGGGCCACGCCTGCTGCGCCGCCCAGATGTTCCTGGCGGAAGGCGATGGCGTGGTATTCCGCGGCGCCAACGGGCCCTGGGAAACGGGGCGCAACGATTTTCACCTGAGCGCCGACGCCGCCCGAGACCTGGTGAACATGGTCCTGGAGACCTATGCCGACACCCACGCCGACCCGCCAAACGAGCTGTTCATCCACGGCCAGACCTATTTCCGCGATGACGAATGGCGCGCTCTCGAAGCTGCGGCGCCCAAGGGAACCAACGTCGTTGGCGTGCGGATCGGTCGACCAGCGGCGAGGCCAAGCTTTTCCGCGACGGCGACTACCCGGTGCTTCGCGGGACGGCGCTGATGTTGGACGAGCGGAACGCCTACCTCTGGACCAACGGTTACGTGCCCCAGCTGGACACGTACATCGGGGCGGAAACCCCGAACCCGTTGTTCATCACCGCCCTGCGCAGCAAGGACCGGATGCCCGAGATGAACACGATCCTCGGCGACATCATGGGCCTGACCAAAATCAACTACAATTCCTGCAACTACAACGACGGCCTGCCTGTGACGGTGCGCTTCGCAAAGATGGTCGGCGAGGTCCTGACGATGGGATCGGCCAGGGGCGCGGAGAAGCAACCGTTCAAGTTCTACGTCTAACTCGAATGGAGATCGTGTCTGCCATGGCCACGATCACCGACGGTCGGAGCCTTGTGGGCATTCCGAGCAGGTACCGCTCGGCCTCTTTGTCGCGTCGCCGCTCGCTGGCTCCGCGGTCCTTGCGATTCACACCGATGCAGACCCCCCTTCGAGCGATGGCGGTGGCCTATCTGCCAAGCATCGAGGCGCCACCCGCTCATCCGAGCGCTACGCGGCCACCTTAGCCCGCAAGGGGAGCAGGAACTCTCGCCCCCAGCCGCTCGATCAGGTGATCTCCCACCCGCATCGCGTTGGCGACACAGGTCAGGGTCGGGTTGACCGAGGCCGACGTCACGAAGAACGAGGTGTCGACGACGTAGAGGTTGTCCACTTCGTGCGCCTTGCACCAGGGATCCAGCACCGAGCTCTTCGGATCGGCGCCAAAGCGCACGGTGCCGGCCTGGTGGGCGGTGCCGTAGAGCGGCAGCAGGCTCTCGAACTGGAAGTGGTGCTGCGAGATCGGGTGGGTGTGCGAGGTGAAGTCGTTCAGGCTCTCGCGCAGCGTCTTAACCAGCCGCTCGTGGCCCTCGAGGTTGTTGTGCTCGTAATCGACGTGGATGCGCCCGTCCGGCGTCGCCCGCACCCGGTTGTCAGGCATGGGCAGGTCTTCGGAGATCACCAGCATCGACAGCATCCGCGAGGCAGCGGCGTTGGCCAGGCTGTCTGGCACGAACGCCGGCGGCAGCCAGTCGCTCACCTCGCCCTCCAGCGTCTGGCCGGTCATGTATTCCAAGAGCTGGATGTGCCCCATCGGCTTGTCGAAGCCGCCGCGCGGGTCCTTCCAGTAGAAGTCGTTCACCGCCAGGGTCTTGGGGAACAGGATCGGGCAGTGCTCCGCGGTCAGCGACACCATCGCGGTCAGGGTGTGGAACATGTAGTTGCGGCCGACCTGATCGGAGCCGTTGGCGAGGCCGTTCGGGTGCGCCGCGCTGGCTGACTTCAGCAGCAGCACGGCCGTGTTCACCGCCCCGGCCGCCGCGACGACGATGTCGCCGCTCCAGCGCTCTTCGCCGTGCTCGGTCTCGCACACGACCTCGGTCACGGTCCTGCCGGACGGGTCGGTTTCCAGCCGCACCGCCTTGCGGCCGGTGAGCAGGGTCACGTTCGGCAGGTGCAGCATCGGCTCGATCGCCGCGGTGCGGGCATCACACTTGGCGCGCAGCAGGCACGGATAGCCGCCGCAGGTCTTGCACTTGATGCACTGCGAGGTGACCGGGTTGTCCTGGTCGAGCCGGATCGCCACCGGCAGCGAGAACGGCTTCCAGCCCTGGTTCTCCCAGTGGGTCTTCAGCGCCGCGATGCCCGGATCGTGGCGGATCGCCGGGTAGGCGTAGGGCGGCTCGTCGCCGTTCTCGGTCGGGTCGTCGCCGCGCTGGCCGTGCACCTGCCAGAGCTTCTCAGCCTCGGTGTAGTAAGGCGCGAGGTCGTCCAGCTTGATCGGCCAAGCCGGCGAGACCCCGCCCGCGTGCTGGGTCTCGTCGAAGTCGCCCTTCCGAAAGCGGAACAACGCCGCGCCATAGAAGGTGGTGTTGCCGCCGACCCAGTAGTGGCAGTTCGGCGTGAACGGGTGGCCGTGCTTGTCGTACCACTTCTCCTGGGTGCGATAGCGGTGCTGGATGAACACCGACTTCGGGCTCCAGTTCTCCGCCTCGCGCGGCACATGCTCGCCGCGCTCGAGGATCAGGATCGACTTGCCGGTCGGCGCCAGCCGCTGCGCCAGCGTCGCCCCGCCAGCCCCCGACCCGATCACCACGATATCGAAGTGCGGCATCTCTCAAGCCCCTCCCTAGTCTGGCGAAGGCGCTTGGCCCCTCCACCACTTCGTGGTGCTCCTCCCCCAGTGGGGGAGGAGAGTAGCGCGATCTCTTCCCCTTCAGGGGAAGTGTCCCGGAGGGACGAAGGGGCCCTACAACGCGCCCCCTAGTCGATGTGATACTTCGCCGAGCCGGCGGCGATGACGCGGCGCACCAGCGGCTCGGGCAGGCCGCGCATCATCGCGGCGGCGAGGCGGTTGTGCCAGCCCGGAATGACGACGACCTTGCCACGTTCATTGCCCTCGATCGCGGCTTTCACCACAGCCTCGGCGGTCTGCCAGAAATGGCGCGGCGCCTGATCCATGATCTCCTGCACGCCCGCTTGTTCGGCGAACTCCGTCCGAGTGAAGCCGGGCGAGACAGCGGTGACCTTCACCCCCGCGGCGCGATACTCGGCGTCGAGCGATTGGCTGAACCTCAGCATCAGTCCCTTCACTCCGGGATAGAGCGAATTGCCGGCGACGCCCGGCGAAAACGCCGCCATCGAGGCGACGTTGATGATCCGGCCGTAGCCGCGGCCGACCATGCCGGGGATCACGTCGTAGGCGAAACCGCAAGCGTTGACCGCCATCGTCATCAGGAAGTCGCGCTGGCGCTGCCAGGGCACCGAGGTGAAGCTCTGCGGGATGCCGAAGCCGGCGTTGTTGATCAGCACGTCGACATGCCGGCCCGCCGCCTCGATCTGCTCCATCACCGCGACGTGCGCCTCCCAGCCGGAGAGGTCGGCCGGGATCACCAGCGCCTGGACGTCGCAGGCGGGGCAAACCTCGTCGGCCAGCGCCTGCAATCGCTCGCCGCGCCGCGCGACCAGCGCCAGGTCGAAGCCCCGCGCCGCATAGGCCCTGGCGAACGCCGCGCCGAGGCCGGCCGACGCCCCGGTGACCAGCGCCAGCCTGCGGGCGCCCTCAGCGGCCATCGTATGTTGGGCTCAGGGGCGCCTGCGGCATGAGGGCAGCTTGTGCGCCGTCAACGAATTGGTCAAATGACACCCGCATCATCGGTCTAGAATCAACAGCGTAGCAGGGGGTGTCGGTGGCCGTGGACCTCTCCATCGAGCTGATCCAGGCGACCGTCCAGGTCGAGCAGCCGCTCGGCGATGGCACTCGCACTGTCGGCACCGGCTTCCTGATCTCTGATCCCACCCCCGACGGCCGCCCGCGCACCATCCTGGTCACCGCCAACCACGTGTTCGCCAAGATGCCCGGCGCCATCGCCACGATCGGTTTCCGGGTCGAGAACGCCGATGGCTCCTGGCGCTACGATCCGGCGCCGCTCAAGATTCGCGACGGCTCGAAAGAACTCTGGATTCACCACCCCAACCGCGACGTCGCCGCGATCTCGATTGATGCCCCACCCGAATTCACCAAGGCGGCGATCCCCGAAAAGTGGCTCGCCGGCGACGACACCTTCGCCAAGTACTCGCTAGCCCCCGGCGACGAGATGCTGGCGCTGGGCTTCCCCGAGGGGCTCTCGGCCAACACCGCCGGCTTCCCGATCCTGCGCTCGGGCCGCGTGGCTTCGTTCCCGCTGTCGCCTTCGACCGCGTTCCCGACCTTCCTGCTCGATTTCAACGTCTTCCCGGGCAACTCCGGCGGCCCGGTTTACGTCACCGGCTCGCCGCACGCGCCGACGCCGGCCAACAACGGCTCGCAGCCTGGCTTCATCGCCGGCATGCTGACCCAGCAGGTCGAGCTCAACAGCCAGAACCTGTCGATCGGCATCGTCACCGACGCCAAGTTCGTGCGCGAGACGCTGACCTTGATGGATAATCCGGACGCCATCCCGGCCATCCACCAGCTGGCCCAGCGCGGCGCCGAGACCCCCGGCCTGATGTCCGCCGAGGACGCCGCCTACAGCCGCTAATCCTCCCATGCGAGCCCGTAGGGCGATGCGGGGGAGGTGTCGGCGCGCGCTGAAAGCGCGGGGCGACGGAGGGGGCGCTTCGCCTCAGCCTCTGACTCACAAAGTTCTGTCGAAGGTTTAATCAGCGTGCCCCTTGCCAGTTCGGTGACGGGGGTGTCACCTTTGCGGCAACGACACAAACGGGGAGGCCAGCCATGGCCGATGACGCCACCATCTTCGACGCCGCGCGCGCCGAAGCCTATTCGACGCCGCTCGACAAGATCGACCCGGCGATCCAGGAGCGCTTCGTCACCAATACGTTCTGGCCCTTCTTCGAGCGCCTGCGCCACGAAGACCCGGTGCACTACACCGCCGAGAGCGAGTTCGGCCCCTATTGGTCGGTGACCAAGTACGACGACATCATGACCGTGGAGACCAACCACGGGGTCTTCTCGTCCGAGAAGTCGATCTCGATCTTCGACCAGCAGGACGAAGAGTTCCAGATGCCGATGTTCATCGCCATGGACCCGCCCAAGCACGACAGTCAGCGCAAGGTGATCGCGCCGATCGTCTCGTCCGAGAACCTCGCCAACATGGCGATCCTGATCCGCGAGCGCGCCGCCAAAATCCTCGATGAACTGCCGATCGGCGAGCCCTTCGACTGGGTCGACCGCGTCTCGATCGAGCTGACCATCCAGATGCTGGCCACGCTGTTCGACTTCCCGTTCGAGGAGCGGCGCAAGCTGCAGTACTGGTCGGACCTCACCACCAGCGACACCACCGACGAGATGAGCAATGAAGACGTGCGCAACGAGTTCATGGCCTGCGCGATGTACTTCAAGGGGCTCTGGGACGTGAAGGCGACGCAGCCCCCGACCAACGACCTGATCTCGATGCTGGCGCACGGCGAATCCACCAAGGAAATGCCGCTGATGGAGTTCCTGGGCAACATCCTGCTGCTGATCGTCGGCGGCAACGACACCACCCGCAACACCATCACCGGCGGCGTCCTGGCGCTGAACCAACACCCGGAACAGCTGGCCAAGCTGCGCGCCAACCCGGCGCTGATCGAGACGATGGTGCCCGAACTGATCCGCTGGCAGACGCCGGTGGCGCACATGCGGCGCACCGCCAAGGAAGACTTCGTGCTCGGCGGCAAGACCATCAAGGCCGGCGACAAGGTGGTGATGTGGTACGTCTCGGGCAACCGCGACGAGACCGCGATCGAGAACCCCGAGTCGTTCATCATCGATCGCGCCCGCCCCCGCCAGCACATCGCCTTCGGCTTCGGCATCCACCGCTGCGTCGGCATGCGCCTGGCTGAGATGCAGTTGCGGATCGTCTGGGAAGAAATCCTGAACCGCTTCCCGACCATCGAGATCGTCGAGGAACCGGTGCGCCTGAAGTCCAACTTCCTGCGCGCCTACCGCAAGCTGATGGTGCGGATCCCCGAACGGGTGTGATTTCCTCCCCCGCAGGGGGAGGATTTACTCACCCGATCTTCGGGCCGTCTTTCGACCAGTAGGCGTCGCGGATCAGGCGCTTGTAGAGCTTGCCGGTCTGGTGCCGCGGCAGTTCGGCCATGAAGTCGATCCGGCGCGGGGTCTTCACGTGGCTGAGGTTGGCGCGGGCGAAGGCTGAGAGTTCGGCCGCCAGCGCCTCGCCGGCTTCGGACCAGTCGGCCGGCTGGATCACCGCGATCACTTCCTCGCCCATCTCCTCGTGCGGACCCCCGACCACGGCGACATCGGCCACCTTCGGGTGGGTGATCAGCAGATTCTCGATCTCCTGCGGATAGATGTTCACCCCGCCAGAGATGATCATGAAGCTCTTGCGGTCGGTGAGATAGAGGAAGCCCTCCTCATCGAGCCAGCCCACATCGCCCAGCGTGGTCCAGCCGTGCTTGTTACGGCTCTCGGCGGTCTTCTTCGGATCGTTGTGGTACTCGAACTGGCCGCCGCCGGCGAAGAACACCGTGCCTTCGGTGCGCGGCGGCACCGGCTCGCCGTCCTCGTCGCAGATCATCACCTGGGCGGTCAGCGCCTTGCCGACCGAGCCCTTGTGGCCAAGCCATTCCTCGGAGTTGATCGCGGTGAAGCCGTTGCCCTCGGTGCCGGCGTAGTACTCGCTGATGATCGGTCCCCACCACTCGATCATCTGCTGCTTGATCGGCACCGGGCATGGCGCGGCGGCGTGAAACACCTGGGTCAGCGACGAGGTGTCGTACTTGGCCCGCGTTTCCGGCGGCAGCTTCAGCATACGGACGAAATGGGTCGGCACCCACTGCGCGGTGGTCACCTTGTACTGCTCAATCAGCCGCAGCGACTCTTCCGGGTCGAACCGCTCCATCACCACCACAGTGCCGCCGAGCGCATGCACGGCGGTGGACCAGCCAAGCGGCGCAGCGTGATAGAGCGGCGCCGGTGACAGGTAGATGCTGTCCGGCGTCCATTTGTAGAGCGCCTGCCCCAGCATCGCGAGGCCGTTGGCCGCATCGATCGGCGTATCGCCGGTGATCGCGCGCTTGACCCCTTTCGGCCGGCCCGTGGTGCCGGACGAGTAGAGCATCGCTCCGCCCGCGCCTTCGTCGTCGATCGGTGTCGTCGGGAAGGCGGCGCGCGCCGCCTCGAAGCTCTCGTAGGGCGCCGCCGCGCCGTCGACCATGTACAGCTTCACGCCGGGGATCAGGGCCGCCAGCTGCTGGGCAAGCTCGCCTAGGCTGGCGGAGATGACGAACGCCTTCGCCTCGCAATCCTTGACGATGTACTCCAGCTCGCCAAGCGAGAGCTTCGACGACACCGCGGTGTAGCGCAGGCCGGAGCGCTGGGCGGCCCAGAGCAGCTCGTAGTAACGCGGCGTGTTCTCCATGCAGAACGCGACCGAGTCGCCGCGGCCGATGCCGAGCGAGCGGAACAACTGCGCGCCCTGGTTCGAGCGTGCATCGAGTTCGGCGTAGGTCACGGTCTCGCCGGTGCCTGCCATGATGTAAGCGGGCTTGTTCGGGGTCGTCTTGGCGTGGTGGGACGGATGCATTCGGGTGGCCTTGCGGGGTTCGGGCTGGGTTTCTAGATTGATTGTCTAGATAGGTGAGTCATGGCGCTCAGCATCAAGACAGAAGAAGCGGACCGGCTGGCGCGCAAATTGGCGCATCTCCGCGGCGTGACCATAACCGAAGCGGTGACCGTTGCGCTGCGCGAGCAATGCGCACGCGAGGAGGCCAAGCCGCGGACGTACGAGGAGCGCCTGGCGGCCCTCCAGAAATCCGCCGCCGATGTCCGGCGCCATCTCACCGATCTTCGTCCCGTGACGAAAGAGGAGTGGGATGAAATCAATGACGACACCGATTGATCGCCGTCGATAGTTCCGCCTTGGTGGCGATCCTGCTCGCGGAACCTGACGCGGTTAGGTTCGGCGAGCGTCTGGTTCAAGAAGCCGGCGCCGTTCTCTCGGTCGCCAACTACGTCGAGACCGGCCAGGTGCTGGCGCAGCGCAAACCCACCTCGATCGATGCGACCTTGGCTGACTTCCATGCATTCCTGGAGATCAACTTGATCAGCCTCGCCGTCGTCGACGAGGATCAGGCGCGCGTGGCCTTGGCGGCGAGGATCAAATACGGCCGCGGCTTCGGGCATCCTGCGCGACTGAACTACAGCGACTGCTTTGCCTACGCCCTGGCCAAGTCCCGAGGCCTGCCACTGCTCTTCAAGGGCGACGACTTCACTCATACCGATATCGTCTCGGCCCTTGCCTAGAGCGCGATGATTTTGGGTTGAATCAACCCAAAATCTGAATCGCGATCTAGCTTCAAAGACCTTGGAGCGGGTTGCGGGCGGAAAACCAGTACCCACTTTTCCTCAACCTGCTCTAAGCCGCCAGCGCACTTGCGGGCGCCTTGCCGAGGATCATATCCGCGGCCTTCTCGGCGATCATGATGGTGGGGGCGTTGGTGTTGCCGCTGACTAGGCGCGGCATCACCGAGGCGTCGACCACCCGCAAGCCCTCGACTCCATGCACCCGCAGCTGCGGATCGACCACCCCCGCCGGGCCATGGCCCATCTGGCAGGTGCCGACCGGGTGGTAGATGGTCGAGCCGGCCATGCGGGCGAAGCCGAGCAGTTGCTCGTCGGTGGTGAAGTCCGGCCCCGGCATCATCTCGTTCTCGATCCACTTGGTCAGCGCCGGCTGAGCGGCGATCTTGCGCGCCCACTTCAGCGAGGCGACCGCCACCTCCTGGTCGAGCGGATCGGACAGATAGTTGGGCGCGATGCTCGGATAGACTGTGCCGTCCGGCGACTTGATCCGGATCGTGCCGCGGCTCTCCGGCCGCACCTGGCACGGCGCGATGGTCAGGCCCGGCGCCCCTTCCAGCTCCATCTTCTGCTCCTCGAGCAGCTTCTGGGTGTCCATCGTCGCCGGCAGGATGTGAAACTGGATGTCCGGTCCCGCGAGGTCCGGCCGCGACTTGCAGAAGACCGCGATGTGCGCCGCCGACAGGGTGAGCAGACCCTTGCGCTGGAAGACGTACTTCAGCGTCTCGCCGACGAAGCGCGCCCCCTTGGTGAGCTCATTCACCGAGACCGTCCCGGCCTTGAGCCGGAAGGTGGAGGTGATCACGTAGTGGTCCTGCAGGTTCTCGCCCACGCCGGGCAGGTCGGCGACCACCTCGATGCCGTGCTGGCGCAGCAGGTCGCCCGGCCCGATGCCGGAGAGCTGCAGCAGCTGCGGCGAGTTGATCGCCCCGCCAGCCAGGATCACTTCGACCGACGCCTTGGCGGTCTTCACCTCGCCGCCCTGGCGATATTCGATCCCGACCGCGCGCTTGCCTTCGAACAGCACCCGTGTGGTCAGCGCCTCGGTCTCGACCCGCAGGTTCGGCCGGTCCATCGCCGGGTGCAGATAGGCGACCGCCGCCGAGCACCGCTGCCCGTTCTTCACCGTCAGCTGGTAGTAGGAAACGCCCTCCTGGCTCGCGCCGTTGACGTCTGGATTGCGCGGAATGCCGGCCTGGACGCAGGCCTCGATCACATCGTCGGAGACTTCGTGCGTCTGGGTGACGTCGGAGACGTTCAGCGGTCCGCCGGTCGCGTGCAGATCGCCGGCGGCCGGACGTTCCTGGTGCTCGGCGCGCAGGAAGTAGGGCCGCACGTCGTCCCAACCCCAGCCTTCGCAGCCGAGCTGGCGCCAGCCGTCGTAGTCGGCGTGCTGGCCGCGAATGTAGAGCAACCCGTTGATCGACGACGACCCGCCCAACACCTTGCCCCTAGGCCAGACATGGGCTCGCCCGCCGGTGCCGGGGTCCGGCTCGGTGGGATAGAGCCAGTTCACCTTCGGATCCTTCAGGGTCTGCGAATAGCCGACCGGCACGTGGATCATCAGGTTGGACATGAACTGCGAGAGGTTCTTGGTCGGCCGGTCGTCGCCGCCCGCCTCCAGCAGCAGCACCTTCGACTTGCCGTCGGCCGACAGCCGGTTGGCCAGCACGCACCCGGCCGAGCCAGCGCCGACGATGATGTAGTCGGCCGCGATTGGATCGCCCACGCTGCGCCACTCCCTTGCTTGTCCTTGCTCGGAGTTATGCCCCTCGCCTCGCCTCCGTAAAGGCCAACCCTGCGTAAGGTCGCTTGCTCGCAAGCCCAGCGCCATGCTTGCCACGCATGGCGCTGTCGCGATTAGGTGCGTTCACGAGGGGAGTCTTCGCATGAGCACAGCCGCTTCAGTCCCGATCGATGGCGTCTGCGACCCCCGCTTCGCGGCGGTGCGCGAGGCGTTTGCCGGCAACTTCGCCAAGCACGGCGAGGTGGGCGCCGCTGTGGCGATCTTCGTCGGTGGGCGCAAGGTGGTCGACCTCTGGGGCGGGTGGGCTGACAAGGCTCGCACCCGTCCTTGGGCCGAAGACACGCTGGTCAACTTCTTCTCGGTCGGCAAGGCGATCAGCGCGACCTGCGTGTTGCACTGCGTTCAGCGCGGTCTGCTCGATCTGGACGCGCCGGTCACGTGCTGGTGGCCCGAATTCGGCGCCGCCGGCAAGGACGCCATCACCCTGCGCCAGCTGATGTCCCATCGCGCGGGATTAACCGGACTTGGCGACTGGCTTCCCGCCGGGACCATGTACGACTGGGATCGAATGGTGCGCGCGTTCGAACGCCAGGCTCCCTGGTGGACGCCGGACGAAGACCACGGCTACCACGTCAACTCGTTCGGATATCTGCTAAGCGAGCCGGTGCGCCGTGTGACCGGCGTCAGCCTGGGAACGCTCCTGCGCCAGGAGATCGCCGGCCCGCTCGGCGCCGACGCCTACATCGGCCTGCCAGCGAGCGAGCATTCGAGGGCGGCCGAGTTCATCTATCCCGAGCGTCCGCCGCCGCCACCCGGCGAGACCCCCACCCCGCCAGCGCCGCCGACCAGCGGCGATCCGCTGATGCGAATGATGGCCTACAGCAACCCGCCCGGCATAGGCGGTGGCCCTCATGTGAACACGGCCCGGTGGCGCGAAGCCGAGATCCCGTCGACCAACGGCCATGGCAACGCCCGCGGCGTCGCGCTCATCTACAATGCTTTGCTCGACGGTCTCATCGATGAGACCGTGCTGGCCGAGGCGACGAGGGAACATTCGCATGGCACGGACCGGATCCTGGAGCGGCCATCCCGGTTCGGCCTCGGCTACCAGCTGACTCAGACCGAGCGCCCGATCGGCCCCAACCCGCACGCGTTCGGCCACTTCGGCGCCGGCGGCTCGCTCGGCTTCTGCGACCCGGACGCCGGCGTGGCGTTCGGCTACGTCATGAACCACATGGGCCCGCGCTGGCAGAACCCCTGCAACAAATCGTTGATCGACGCCGTCTACAGCAGCCTCTAGCCGCGGCGCGGCCGGGCCACCAGACGGTCACATGTTGTGTTGCATCGTGGCCGGCTCGTCGGGCGTTCCGTCGGACCACTTGGGCACGGGCACATAGAACATGGTGTAGGGATCGACGTCCGCGTCAGAACCCAGCACTCGGGTACCGGGCAAGTTCGCGCCCCAGTCGGCCGTCTTCACGGACGGCGGCATGAAGAACATCAGGTGCGGATGCCACGGGCCGGCCGGCCCGTCGCCGAGGTAACCGCCCTTCGCCATCATGAAGGTGATCGACCCGGCTGCTGGCGCAGGGAACTTGCCGGCGGCCATCTCGGCGCGGGTGCGCTTCAGCATCTGCGCCTGCGAGACGCCGGCCATCGCCCACCTCGTACGCGCAATTAGCGCAGGCAGCACGGAACGCGCGGCCTCGGAGTTGAAACAGATCGGCGCCCGCAGTTTCGGGTTCCAGAACCCAGGATCCGTCAGGCCGCTGAACCAGGCGCGCTGCACCAGGCAGACGAACCCGTTCTTGCCCGGCGCGGCCGACTGATAGCCCTTCGCTCCCAGCACCATGACCTCGGCGTCACCCGAGATGGACGGCGGCGCGGCAGTGCGTGCGAACGCGATCTCGGCGGCGGGGTCGTTCATCAGGTAGTCGCCCACCGGCGCCATCGTGGGATAGGCGCTCGCCGCCCACACGGCGCCCGCTGCAGTGCAGCCGCCGCACGCGGCCAAGCCTATCCGCCAAGCCCACCGCCCAAGTGCACCGATCATTGCTGCCCCCTAGCTTCTCGCGCACCGTCCTACCGCGCCGGCGACTTGTCGAGCCTCTGCTCCAGCCCGGCGATCAGCAGATCGATCCCGTAGCGAAATCCGTCGTCGTAACCCGGCTGCGCGCCGCCGCCGGCAACGGCCCAGGCAAGGTTAGGTAGGGCGTGGAAATCGGGAACCTCAGCAGGCGTCGCCATCGCTTCGTTCGCGCGCCGGGTCACTTCGAACCGCGACCAGCCGACGATGAACGATAGGGCGACGCCATAGGCGTGCAGGGCCTCCGCCGCTGGCAAGCCGGCCTGGCGGAGCAGGCCCAGCCCGAGCTCGAGCGAGCGGGTCGCTCTCGGTCCCGAAGCGTAGGACTCGGGGAAGAGTCGGGTGATGTCGCGCGTGCCGACCAGCCTGGCGCGCAGGCGCTCGGCCATGCGGCGCAAGTCTCCGCGCCAGTCGCCGCTCGGCGCCGCGTAGTCGAGGTTGTCGATCAGGTGATCGAACAGCAGCAAGCTGAGGTCGTCCTTGCTCTTCACATGCCAGTAGAGCGACGGCGCCCGGACACCGAGCTCGGTGGCGACGGCGCGCATGGTCAGCCCGTCATAACCATCCCGCGCCAGCACGACCGCCGCTGCGCCGACGACATCGGCGGCGGTGATCTGTGGTCCTGGCTTGCGCGGCATGCCCCGAGATAGCGGCTTCCATCGGCGCTTGCCACGTCAATCTAACAACGTTAGCGTCAAAACTAACACCGTTAGATTATCGAGGTCGTTGCAATGCTCGCCCGCATCCAGGCCGCCCTGGCGCCCGCGCTCCGTGGCCCGTTGACGGTCGCGGTGCTGCTGCTGATTCCGGCCGGGCTCATCCCCGGCGGAACGTGGCTCTGGTCGCGCGGTCTGGAGCTGGTGGGCGCCTTCGCGCTCGTGACCACAGTTGGCAACGTCGCGCTCGCTTGCCTAAGGCCCGAGCACTTCCAGGTGCGGCAGCAGAGCGTGGTGGCCTCGAAGGAGAAGCGCCAGCCGCTGCTTGACGCGGTGGGATCCGTGGGCCTGCTGGCGTTCGGCGCAGCCTGGCTCGTGTTCATCCCGACCGACGTCTTCGCCCTGCGCCTACTGCCGCAGCCGAGCGAGCTGATCTCGGTCATCGGCGGGATCTGCGCTGTCGTTGGCGCGGCGCTGACGCCGCTGGCAGTCTGGGAAAACCGGTTCGCCACGCCGAACGTGCAGGACCAGGGCGGCCAAGGTCAGCGTGTGGTCGACACCGGGATCTACGGCCTGATCCGCCACCCGATCTACGCCGGCAATCTGCTGCTGGCCGGCGGCGCACCGCTGTGGCTGGGCAGCTATGCCGCTGCGGCGATCGGCGGCGCCGTGTTGCTGGCGATGACCGTGGGTCGGATCGTCATCGAGGAGGCGCACCTGCGCGCCAACGTGCCCGGCTACGCCGACTACGCCCACCGCGTCCGCGGCCGGCTGATCCCGTTCGTGCTCTGAGAAGACTAGGCCGGCGGCGGCCCGCTTGACTCACCCGGCGTGAAGCCAGCGCGGTGTGGGCCACACACTCAGGAGCCGCGCCATGCCGACCTTCGAGACCATCCTCTATGACGTCGACGACGGGATCGCGACGATCACCCTGAACCGGCCCGAGCGGCTGAACGCCTTCACCGGCCAGATGATGGTCGACATGATCGCCGCCTTCGATCTCGCCGACGCCGATGACGCGGTGCGGGTGGTGATCGTCACCGGCGCCGGGCGCGGCTTCTGCGCCGGGGCTGATCTGGCCGCCGGCGGCAGCACGTTCGATCGCTCGGGGCCGCAGGATCCGTCCCGCGAGGAGGGCCGCGTCGGCGACGTGCTGCGCGATGGCGGCGGGCGGCTCACCTTGCGCATCTTCGAGAGCCTGAAGCCGGTGATCGCCGCCTGCAACGGCCCGGCGGTCGGCGTCGGCGTCACCATGCAGCTGGCCATGGACATCCGCCTGGCCTCCACCGAGGCGCGCTACGGCTTCGTCTTCGCCCGCCGCGGCCTGAACCCGGAAGCGGCCTCGTCGTGGTTCCTGCCGCACCTGGTCGGGCCGCAGACGGCGCTGGAGTGGTGCTTCACCGGCCGCGTATTCCCGGCCTCAGAGGCCAAGGAGAAGGGCCTGGTGCGCTCGCTGCACGCGCCGGACGAGCTCTTGCCGGCGGCCAGGGCGTTGGCCCGCGAGATCGCCGACAACACCGCCCCGGTCTCGGTCGCCATCACCCGCCAGCTGATCTGGCGCATGGCCGGCGCCGCCCACCCGATGGACGCGCATATGGCCGACAGCCGCGGCATCCAGATCCGCGGCGCCCAGCGCGACGTGCGCGAAGGCGTCAACTCGTTCCTGGAGAAGCGCGCGCCGGCGTTTCCGGACAAGGTCTCGGCCGACCTGCCCGATATCTGGCCGCAATGGACGCCGCCGACGTTCAGGTGACGTTTCGCGGGTGAACCTCGCAACCTTCAGCGTAAGTCGGAATTTCTATTGACGGAGGATGCCGACGAGGAGGCTCGCCCGTGGTTCAGTTCGCCGTGACGCTGAAGGATTCAGAGTGGACCGTTTTCCGCGACGGCGTCGTCGTCGGCCAGGGCATGTCGCGGTCCAAAGCGGTTGAGGCCGCGGAAACACTGGCCTTCGCGGCCGAGGCATCCGGCGAGGATGTCGAACTCCTGATCCAGGACTACACCGGCCGCCTCGGCGCCCGCCGCTCCGGCGGTGGTTGAGCTTCGCAACCACGACTCGACACGAGAACAAATTAGGAACATGACGATTGCGGACGGCGCGCGAGCGGCGGCGCCGGGCAAGGAGATCGGTCATGGTGGTGGTTCGGCGCAACGGGATCAACGATCCGAAGCGCGCCTTCGAGGAACTGCGGCCTTACCGCACGCGCCTCCTCGGGATGATGGACCGATGCCGGCCGTTTCACGCCGACTTCCTGATCCTGCACGCCGCCCAGAAGGCGCTCGACGCGGCCGCCCACTACTTCACCGGCGAGCCGGACTTCTTCGCGCTGAAACCCGAGCAGTCCAAGGCGGGGGAACTGCGATAGCGCCGCCGTTCACCTCGATCCGAAACGGCTGATTAACGCCGTTCTGGTCTGATCGCCGTTCAGTCCGGACTCTGTGGCGCGATTCCATGAGCGAAACTCTGCAGATCAACGCCGCCGACCCGGCGGAGCCCGAGCGGCCGAAGAACCGCGCGCGGCTCGCGCTGATGAAGCGCCTGGCCGACGTGGTCAGCCTGCCCTCCAGCCGCGTCAACAGCTTCGAGCGCTCGGTCACGGCCGACCTCCTGGTCGAGATCCTGCGCGACGCCGAGTTCGAGGAGCGCGCCCGCATCGCGCGCCGCATCGCCGCCCTCGCCGAGATCCCCAACTGTCTGATCCGGCTGATCCTGCGCGACGATCTCGACATCGCCTATCCGCTGCTCACCGAGTGCGCCGCGCTCAGCGACGCCGACCTGCTGCACTGCGCCCGCTTCGCCACCGGCGCCCATCGCCGGCTGATCGCCGGGCGACGCGGGGTCTCCGACGTCGTGGCCGAGGCGCTGGTCGAGCTCGGCGAGACGCTGGTGGTCGAAGCGCTGCTGCGCAACGAGCAGGCCAAATTCTCGTCGGCGGCGATCGAAGAGGTCGTGGCGATGACCCAGTCGCAGTCGCAGCTGGTGCCAATGCTGCTGCGCCGGCCGGAGCTGCGCCCCAACCACGCCTACGTGCTGTTCTGGTGGGCCGACGCCGACGCCCGGCGGACGATCCTGCAACGCTTCGCCGTCTCGCGGGAGATCATGCAGGAGGCCGCCGGCGACGTGTTCCCGATGGCGGCCGAGGAGAAGTGGCAGGACGGGCTGACCCGCAAGGCGCTGCAATTCATCGAACGGCGCCAGCGCAACCGCGCGGCCATCGAGAAGAGCCCGTATGACAGCCTGGAGGATGCGATCGCGGCTTCGGAAGAGAACTTCTCGCGCGAAGTCGCCGAAGAGATCTCCTACCTAGCTGGGATCAAGCCGATGACCGGCGCCAAGATCATGAGCGACGCCGGCGGCGAAGGCCTGGCCGTGCTCTGCAAGGCCACCGGCCTGCCCCGCACCTCGCTGCGCCAGCTCTGGCGCGCGCTGCGCCGGCCTGAGACCAACGAAGCAGGCGAGACGGTGCCAGGGCTCGAGCGCGTGCTCGCCATCTACGACATGATCGCCGTCGACCGGGCGCAGACCGTGCTGCGGTACTGGAACTGGTCGCTCTCGTCGGCGATGACGCCAGCGCTGATCAAGGCGATCCGCGACGAAGACGACGCCGCCCTCGACGAGTTCTCGGTGCCGCAGCGCGCCGCGATGCTGGCTTTCGGCTCAGAACTGAAGCGCTGAGGCTGCACGTGGCGGGGCGTTAGGCGTGATCGCGCGCCAGTCGCCCGCGCAATCACTCATGTTCTGACACTGATGCTGCCGAGTCTGTTTCAGGTTCGGGCTGGTTTTTCCTGCGCCGCTGGCGACCACAGCAACGCAATCGCGTGCGATCACGCTGACTTCCCATATTCCAATGTTTGCCGACTCAGAGGTATCCTTTGCTGATCTTCACCACGCACTGTGAAAACAGCATAAAAAAACAGTCTTGTGACGTCGCCAGTGCTTCTATAAGAAGCCGGCCAATGATCTGAGGAATCAGGTCGAATTCCTAGTTCAGGGCAGGATGGAACCCAAAGTCATGGATGAAAAGTCTGAGGTCATTGAGATGACCGCCGATATTGTGTCGGCTTATGTGGGCAACAACGTAATCGCCACTAGCGACCTGCCTGCCTTGATCCAAAGCGTCCATCGTGCGTTGGCCAACATCACCGGTGGCGCGGAGCCTGCCGAGGTTGCGCCGAAGGAGCCGGCGGTGCCGGTACGGCGGTCGATCACGCCCGATTACCTCATCTGTCTGGAAGACGGCCGCAAGTTCAAGTCGTTGAAGCGCCACCTGCGCACCAAGTACAACATGAGCCCCGAGGAATACCGGGCGAAGTGGAACCTGCCGAAGGAATATCCGATGGTCGCGCCGAACTACGCGCGCGCCCGCTCCGAGCTGGCCAAGCAGATGGGTCTCGGCCAAGGCGGCCGCCAGGCGTCGCGCAAGCGCCGCTAGAGCGATCTACCTATGATTCATCAGCCCGCGCTCGATCTCCGAGCGCGGGCTTTTTCGTGGCCCGTCGGTGCGCGAGTGGCGGCGCGTTCGCCACACAATCGCCCTTGTTCATCTGTCGCGACACGGGCGGGTGCGTCGTCTTGACTCTCTGTTGAAAGATTCCGCGTCCCCTAGATTTGCGCTTTCACCGATTCGCTCAATGAGCGATAGTGATTCGTCGGGAATCCAATGGGTTGTTAACAAATCCGAAGATGAGCACGCAGCTTGGTGCGCCGACTACGGCCTTGAGGGCCCATGAAGAGCTGTTCGCCTACTGGGCGCAGCTGCGCCGGCCCGGCGGCCTCCCCGGACGCGGTGATCTGGACCCGGCGCGGATCAAGCGCCTGCTGCCAACGGTCAGCCTCACCCAGGTGGTCGGCGCGCCGCGCGACTACCGTCTGCGCCTCGCCGGTACCGGCCTCTACGGGGTCTACGGCGGCGAGATCACCGGCAAGCGCCTCACCGACGTCTACAACACCGCCGCCGCCGACTACTGGCGCACCGAACTCGATCAGGTAGTGGAAGATCGCCGCCCGCGCGCCGGCCATCACAGCATGGCTTGGCGCGGCGCCTCGCACATGACCCTGCTCTGGCTGCGGCTGCCGCTGGCCAGCAACGGCAAGGACGTTGACGTGATCCTCGGCTACGACGCCGTCCTCGCCCCTCGCGGCGAAGCGCTGAGCGGGATCCGCGCCGCTTAGGCGGCCGCCCGCGCCGCAGCGTCGCGGCGGATGCGCTCGACCATTGAAAAGAGGCCGTTGGATCGCTGGGCCGAGAGCGCGCCGGTAAGGCCCAGCCGCTCGAATGCCGCCTTGGCGTCGAAACCCAGGATTTCGTCCGGAGCGCGGCCCGAATAGAGCCGCAGCAGGATCGCGATCAGGCCGCGCACGATGTGGGCGTCGGAGTCGCCGCGGAAGCCCAGTGTTCCGTCGCCTTGCGGTTCGGTGACCAGCCAGACCTGGCTGGCGCAGCCGCGAACCTTGTTGGCGTCCGACCGCTCGGCCGCCGTCAGCGGCGCCAGCGACCGGCCGAGCTCGATCACATAGCGATAGCGCTCCTCCCAATCGCCGAGCAGCTCGAATTCGGCGTCGAGTTCGTCAAGCGCCGCGGCGATGCTCAAGTGAGTGGGGCTCCAGGTCGCGAGGAAGAGCCGGATGTAGGCTGGCTTGCCGCTAGCCGCAACGCAGCAGGGTCACGCCGCGGGCAGCAAGACCTCAGCCCGCAGGCCCTTGCCGGGCTCGCTGACGATACGCAGCGCGCCGCCCATCGCCTGGCAAAGCAGGGCGACGATCGGCAGGCCCAGCCCGGCGCCTTCGGTGGAGCGGGTGAGTGCGTTCTGGCCCTGCTCGAACGGGCGCATCAGCCGCTCGATCTCAGCGGGGTCGATGCCTTCGCCGTCGTCCTCGATGAGGATCTTGACCCCGCCGGGGGTGCGTTGCGCCGAAAGCCGGACCTCGCCGCCTTCGTGCGAGAAGGTGACAGCGTTCTGCAGCAGATTGTTCAGAATGGTGCGCAGCGCTCGCGGATCGGCGACCACCGCCGGGAGCCGGCCCTCGTCCTCGACCCGCAACTTGATCCCACGGTGGGAGATCTCCTCGCGCAGCGCCTCCAGCACGTCGTCGACCGCGTGGTCGAGCAGCTCGGGCATCGGATCGAGATCGGTGACGTGACCTTCGAGCCGGGCGATCTCCAGCACCTGGTTGACCAGCTTCAGCAGCTTCAGGCCGCTCTGGCGCACGTGCTCGGCGTACTCGCGATATTGCGGCGAGCCGAGCGGACCGCAGAGTTCTTTCGAGATGATCTCGGAGAACCCGATGATCGAATTGAGTGGCGTGCGCAGTTCATGACTGACCATGCGCAGGAAAGAACGCTTGTGGGCGTCCATCTGAACCGACCGGCGACGCGCGGGCGCTTCGCGGGTCTCTGGCTCAGGCGCTTTGGCTAGGAACGCCCCGTCGGGCATGGCGTGACCGCCTCACATTGTCCGCATTGAAACCTCAGCTTCACCCATGGCGCTTACGATTCCGTTTCCATCCACAGGCCCCCGCCTAGAGCCTGGTGAGTTCGGGTTGAACTCTGAATCAGGCTCGAAACTTTTGATTCGAGAGCAGGATTCAGCGTTTTGGTGATTCCACCAAAACGCATCCCGCTCTCGGGCGCAGATCGCCTGTCGATTGAGCCGCCTCGCGACAACGCGAAGAAATAGGTAGGGTGTGCGATAGTCTTGGTGGTGAAGCGACTCATGGTTGCGGCGGATGTCCAGATCGATGCGCGCGCCCGGCGGGCCGCTGCTGACTGGCACGCTGTCTGGCTGCTCGCCTTCGCCATCTGCGCGGTCGGTTGGCAAGCCCCGCCGCAGACCGACCTGACCGCAGCCTTCGCCGCTGCCGCCGCGCCCGGCCTGGTCGGCCAGCTGTTGCGCTGGAGCGGTGGGCGCATCGCCAACTTCCTGGTCGTGCTGGCCTGGCCGGTCGGGATCGGCGCGGCGCTGGCGCTGAGCGGCGGGCTCGCCGGTCCGCTGGCGGCCCTGGCCCTGGCCCCGGCCGCGGCAATGGCCGCCCTCGACGGCAGACGCTACATCGCGCTCGGCGCGGCCCTCACCCTGGCGACCGTCGCCGCCGTCGTACTCGGCGCGAACGCGGGTCAGATCGACGTGCCGGTGACCGCTGGTCCGTGGCTGCCGCTGGCGATGCTTGCCCTCGTCGTGCTGGCGCTCGCCGCAGCCTTGCAGCTCGCCCGCTCGCGCGGCGACGAACGCGAGACGCGGCGCGAGGACGAGGCGGAGCGGCTGCGCACCCTGCTCGACAAGGGCCCGTTCCTGATGTTGCACCTCGACGGCGCCGGCATCGTCCGCGAGGTCTTCACCGGCGCGCCGGAAGACTGGGATCTGGCGCTGATCGGCAAGCCGTTCGACAGCCTGGCCGGCGAGCCCGATCGCGAGGCGGCCAAGAATGCAATCGAGCTGATGCGCCGCACCGGGGCGGCCAGCATCGGCTTCGCCCCGCCGATGGCCCCTGACCGCTTCCTGGCGGTGGAGCTGCGGGCGCTGGAGAATGGCGAGGGCGTGGTCCTCGTCCGCGACGCCAGCCGCGAGCGCGCCTACGAAGCCCACCTCGAAGCCGCTCGCGACGAGGCCGAAGGCATGGCGCAAGCGAAGTCGCGCTTCCTCGCCAACATGAGCCACGAACTGAGGACGCCGCTGAACGCGATCATCGGCTTCTCCGACATTATGCGCTCCAAGCTGTTCGGCCCGATGCCGGAGCGCTACGCCGAGTACGCCGGCCTGATCCACGAGTCGGGCGGCCACCTGCTCGACCTGATCAACGACGTGCTCGACATGTCCAAGATCGAGGCGGACCGTTTCACCCTGAGCGTCGAGCCGTTCGATGCCCGCGAGGCGGTGGCCGCGGCGTTGCGCCTGACCCGGGTGCAGGCCGACACCGCCAAGATCGCGCTGCGCGGCGCCTTGCCGCCGCAGCCGCTCGACGTCGTCGCCGATCGCCGGGCGCTGAAGCAGATCGTGCTCAACCTGGTCTCCAACGCGCTGAAGTTCACCCCCGCCGGCGGCCAGGTGAACGTGCTGGCCCGGGCGCGCGGCCCGGAGCTGGAGATCATGGTCGCCGACACCGGCGTCGGCATCTCGCCGGCCGATCTCGAGCGGCTCGGCAAGCCCTACGAGCAGGCCGGCGGCATGGAACAGCGCCAGCAGGGCACCGGCCTTGGCCTCTCGCTGGTGCGGGCGTTCGCGGAGCTGCACGGCGGCGTGATGGTGATCAAAAGCGTGCTGGGCGAAGGCACCGTGGTCACGATCCGCCTGCCGGTCATGGACGAGGAGTTCCGCGCCCCGGAACCGGAGACAACGCCGTCGCCGGGCGCGCCGATCCCGCCGCACCTCGCCTCCACCCGCCCCGACAACGTGATCGCCTTCAGCCCGAGGGGCTAGGTCCCTCCCCTTCATGGGGAGGGAAGGACGATCCGTCAGGATCGGCCGGGTGGGGATGTCCAACGCGGCAACGCCAGTCCGCGAGTAGCGGGGCTCCACCAGACTCCCCCACCCGATCGCTGCGCGATCTACCCTCCCCATGAAGGGGAGGGATGCCAGAGGTGACTATTGCTGCGGGACGCTCTGGAAGGCCTGGGCGGCGGCGAAGTCGCCGACTTCGACATAGGCGGTGCGGACGCTCTCGCCATCGTCGCCGGCGAAGAGGAACTCCACGGCCACCGACTCGCGCGGATCGAGCTTGGCCAACGCCTCCGTGGCCGCGGCGGGGAAGTGGAACGACCATGCGGCGGCGGTGTCGGGCGTGGTCAGGGACTTCGGCGCGGCGGTCATCTCGCCGGCGTTGAACACCTGGGCCGACATCCGCGGCGCCAGCCGGCCGTCGATCGGGATGTGGCCGTTGATGTCCGCGAGGCGCGCGTCGAGGAACGGGCCGCTGGTCGCCGACGCATCGCGCAACACCAGCCGCGCGCCGTAGGGCTGGGCGCCGTCGGCGAAGCTGGCCACCGCGGTCAGCGGGCGGTCGGCGCCGTGTCCGGCCAGGCCGAACGTCATCACATCCCAGCCGAAGCGGGCGCGTTGACTGGCGCGCCAAGCGTCCTCGGTCAGCGACACCGGCCGCGTCGCCAGCCAAGGCGCAAACTCGCCTGGGAAGGTCAGGTGGTCGAGGTGGGCGTAGCCCGAGAACGCTGCGCGCACGCGCTGGGCGGCCTTGGCGAGGTCCGGCGAGGCGCAGCCGACCCGGCTGACGGTGTCGCTCGCCTGCGCCTCGACCGACGCCAGCGAGGCGGCGTCGTCGCCGGAGCGCAACGCTGCGCCTCTGGCCTGCGTCTTCGAGGCGATCAGGGCGGTGGCCACATCGGGCGCGAAGAGGCGGCAGGCGCCGTCCGCCGCGGTCATCACCGCGCGTTCGTAGAAGAGGCCAGCCGCCGGCGTCGTGGCGAGCGCCGGCGCGGCGGCCACCAGGCCGAGCACCGTCGCCGCTTGCGCTAGAGTGCGCCTGATCGCCATATGCCGTGGCCCCCAAAGAGAGGCGCACTCCTAGCGGGTTCGTGCTTTCTGGCGGGTTACCGGAACCCGCGACGGAAGGTCTCGCAAACTCCTCGTGCAGCTCGACACCAGCATCTGGGTCTACGCCCTGATCCGCCGCGCCTCGCTCGGCGGCGCGTTCGCGACGGTCGGCCGACGGGGCGACAGCCGCGGCGGCGCGGTGCTGCTGAAGCTGCTAAACCGGCGCAAGGGCGAGGCGCGGCTCTTCGCCGAGGCCACCCGGCTCGACGGCGAACGGGTCTGGATGCAGCCGATCGCCTCCACCGACGAGCCCGACCTCGACGCCTATATCGAGAAAGCGATCACGCGCGATCCGGACCTCTGGGTGGTCGAGATCGACGACCCGGAAGGCCGCCATTTCCTGGTCGAGCCGATCGAGGGCGGGTAAAGCTCCAGGCAGGCAAGGGAGTTCAGGATGCGCGCAGCGGGTACTGCAGCCGGACGGACGTGGTTGTCTCTCGTCGGCGGGCTATTCGCCGCTCTGCTCGCTGGTTCGGCTAGCGCCTGCGATCTCCATGCGGCCGACGCCGCCAAGGCCGGCCCGCACTGCGCTCAGGCCTGGATGGACCGCAACCTCCACCTCAATGACATCCTGACCATGGGCACCCACAACAGCTACCACATGCGCACGCCCG
This sequence comes from Caulobacteraceae bacterium, assembly GCA_036494265.1. Lineage (GTDB taxonomy): Bacteria > Pseudomonadota > Alphaproteobacteria > Caulobacterales > Caulobacteraceae > Acaudatibacter. The sequence continues at coordinate 32,866 of DASXOP010000061.1, forward strand.
ACAAGGTGATGGCCCTGATCAAGCTGGCTGCGCCCAAGGCCTGGCTGGGCCTCGACTACAACCACGGCCCACTGCTGGATCAGCTGAACGACGGCGCCCGGGCGCTGGAGCTCGACCTCGCCTACGACCCCGAAGGCGGCCGCTTCGCCCACCCCGCCGGCGCCGCGCTCACCGGCCTCGCCCTGGCGCCGGACTGGGTGGCGACGATGTCCAAGCCCGGCTTCAAGGTGCTGCACATCCAGGACATCGACTACACCTCCAACTGCCTGACGTTCGTGGCGTGCCTGACCATCATCCGCGACTGGTCGCGGGCGCATCCACGCCACACGCCGATCCTGATCACCATGAACACCAACGACGAGAAGACCCGCGCCCCCGGCGGTGTCGACGAGCTGCCGTTCACCGAACAGGCCTACGACGCCCTCGACGCCGAGATCCGCCACGTCTTCCGGCCTGGCGAGCTGATCACGCCGGACGATGTGCGTGGCAAATATCCCACGCTGCGAGAGGCAGTGCTGCAGCACGGCTGGCCGACCCTGGGCGCCGCGCGCGGCCGCATCCTCTTCGCCCTCGACGAGGAGCCGCCGCATGTCGCCGCCTACCGTGGCGCGCGCAAGTCGCTCGAAGGGCGGGTGCTCTTCGTCAACACCGACGAAGCCTCCCCGGCCGCCGGCTACATCACCCTGAACGAGCGCGCCGACGCACCGCGGATCATGGCCGATGTGAAGCTGGGCTACGTGGTGCGCACCCGCGCCGACGCCGACACGGTCGAGGCCCGCACCAACGATGTCACCCGGCGCGACGCCGCGCTGGCCTCCGGCGCCCAGTACGTTTCCACCGACTATCGCCAGGCCGACACCCGGCTTTCGACCTACACCGCCCGCCTGCCGGACGGCGCGATCACCGTCTGCAATCCGGTCCGCGCCGCTGGCAAGTGCGCCGGTATCCCGATCGAGCCTTAGGCCCCTCCACCGCTTCGCGGTCCCCCTTCCCCGCTGGGGAGGAGGAGTTCGGCGCCGCTTCGAGATACTCCCCTGCGAACGCAGGGGAGGGGACCACGAAGTGGCGGAGGGGCTTGTGGCGCGTCTTAGCTACGCGTCGAACATGATCACCGAGCGGGCGATGTTGCCGCCCTTCATTTCGGCGAAGGCTTCGTTGACCGCCTCCAGCTTGATCCGGCGCGAGATCATCTCGTCCAGCTTCAGCTTGCCGGAGAGGTAGAAGTCGACCAGCCGCGGCATGTCGATCGGGAAGCGGTTGGAGCCCATCAGCGAGCCCTGGATGCGCTTCTCGCTGAGGAACGCCGCGCCCATCAGGGTCACGGTCTGACCCACCGGGATCATGCCAATCACGTTGGCGGTGCCGCCGCGGCGCAGCATGTTGAACGCCTGCTCGGCGGTCTTGCCGAGGCCGATGGCTTCGAACGAGTGATCGACGCCGCCGCTGGTCAGATCCATCACCGCCTTCACCGGATCGGTGTCTGCCGCGCAGATGAAGTCGGTGGCGCCGAACGAGCGGGCCATGTTGTCCTTGCCCGGCGACATGTCGATGGCGATGATCCGCGAGGCGCCGGCGATGGCCGCCCCGTTGATCGCCGAGAGGCCGACGCCGCCGCAGCCGATCACCGCCACGGTCTCGCCAGGACGGACATTCGACGTGTGGATGACCGCGCCGACGCCGGTCATCACCCCGCAGCCGATCAGCGCGGCGCGGTCGAGCGGCATGTCCTTGCGGATCGCGACGCAGGCGTGCTCGTGGATCAGCATCTGCTCGGCGAACGACGACAGGTTCAGGAATTGCTGGATCGGAACGCCGCCTTGAGTGATGCGCGGCTCGTCGCCTTGCTGGCGGCGAACTTCCGGGCTCTGGCAACGTGACATGTGCCCGCCCAGGCAATGGTCGCAGTGGCCGCAGAAGACCGAGAGGCAGGTGATGACGTGGTCGCCCACCTTCACCGTACGCACCTCGTTGCCGACCGCTTCGACGACGCCGGCGCTCTCGTGGCCGAGCACCGCGGGCATCGGATAGGGGTAGGAGCCTTCGTAGAAGTGGACGTCGGAGTGGCAGACGCCGGCGGCCACGGTGCGGATCAGCACCTCGTGCGGCCCAGGCTTGCCGATCTGCACATCCTCGATTTGAAGTGGCTTGCCCACCTCGCGCATGACCGCTGCCTTCATGATGCGTCTCCCTTCGTTTCCGCTGCTCGGGCGTTGGAGATACCCGGCTTTCGAGATCGCTTATCGTTGTTAAGGGTCGCCCGCCAAGAGGGAATCGAGCCTTGACTTGCGCAGGCCGTTGACCTTTGCGTGGATTGGATTTTTCAGGGACGGATGGTCATGAAGCGTACTGTCATCATCGTTCTGGCGGCGGCGGCGCTCGGCGCCTGCAACACCGGCGCGGCGCAAGGCCCCGCCTATATGCCCCCGTCGCGGGTCAGCTCGAGCGCCTACATGGAGAGCGATTTCGCCTGGTCGACCGGCTCGGGCGGCGGCGGCATCGATGGCGTCATGGGCTACCGATCCGGCGGCACACGGTACAATTGCCAGGACGTGGTGCTGGCGCCGGAAACGCCGTGGAGCCGCGCGCGGATGCACACGCTCTACCTCTCCACCAGCCAGGCGACGATGCCGGTCGAAGATGTGAAGGCGCGCACCCCGCCGGAGCACGGCGCGGAGTATGCCCGCTACGCCCGCCACGCCACCTGCGACGGCCAGGGCCGCTTCAGCTTCTCCAGCATCCCCAACGGCGCCTGGTACGTGATCACCGTGGCCAACCCGATCGGCGGCGGCACCCGGATGGCGGTGATGCGCCGGGTCGAGATCGACGGCGACATCGAGAGGGTGGTTCTCCACTAGCCGCCGCCGGCCTGAGCCGATGGCCTTCCACGACATCCTCTACGAGCCGCAGGGCCCGATCGGCGTCATCACGCTGAACCGGCCCAAGTTTCGCAACGCCCAGAGCTATCGCATGCTCGACGAGATCGACGCGGCGTGCGATCTGGCGCGGGCCGACGAGGACGTGCGGGTGCTGCTGGTGCGCGGCGCCGGCGGGGTCTTCTCCACCGGCCACGACCTCGGCACCGAGGAGGGCATCGAGTACCGCCGGGCGCTGGGCGCCAAGCCGGGCATCCAGACCTACGACCAGTTCAAGAAGTACAATCTCGACCTGCTGCTGAAGTGGCGCAACTTCCCCAAGCCGACCATCGCCATGGTCGAGGGCTACTGCATCTACGCCGGCTGGATGCTGGCGGCGGCGATGGACGTGGTGTTCGCCTCGGAGACCGCCGAGTTTCTGGGCGGCTTCGTGGAATACAACACCATCCCCTGGGACATCGGCATCCGCCGGGCCAAGGAGCTGGTGTTCGAGAGCCGGTTCATCCGGGCGGAGGAGGCCGCGCGCTACGGGCTGGTCAACCGGGTGCTCGCCCCTGCCGACCTCGAGCGCGAAAGCTTCGCCTGGGCTCGCCGGGTCGCCGAGAACAGCCCCGAGGCGCTGCGTATGGCCAAGATCCAGATGAACAAGGCCCAGGACGCGCAAGGCTTCACCAACGCGGTCGAGGACAGCCTGGGCGACTACCAGGCGATGATGCACATGCCGGGCTCGGCCATGCGCATGCAGACCGAAAAACGCCTGCTCACCGTCGACCTGGCGGTAAAGGGCAGACGCGGCGAGCGGTTCGGGCAGGGTTGAGTTTTCCTTCTCCCCTTGCGGGAGAAGGTGGCCCCGAAGGGGTCGGATGAGGGGTCGCGCCAACCTCGATGACTTGCCTGCCCGATCGCCAACCCCGATAGGTCCGTCGACCCCTCATCCGTCGGCTGCGCCGACACCTTCTCCCGCAAGGGGAGAAGGACAAGAAACGGGAAACGCCATGTCCGACAGCTTCCGCGCCATCCGCCTCGTCAAGACCGACACCGGCCAGGAGGCGAAGTTCGTCGATCTCACCGCGGCCGACCTGATGGACGGCGACGTCACCGTGGCGGTGGAATACTCGACCGTGAACTACAAGGACGGCCTCGCGCTCACCGGCAAGGCGCCGGTCGTGCGCACCTGGCCGCTGACCCCCGGCATCGACTTCGCCGGCATCGTGGAGACGTCCGACAATCCCGGCTTCGCGCCCGGCGACCGCGTGGTGCTGAACGGCTGGGGCGTCGGCGAGACCCACCACGGCGGCTACGCCGGCAAGGCGCGGGTCAAGGGCGACTGGCTGGTGAAGCTGCCGCCCGCGATCTCAACCGCTGAGGCCGCCGCCATCGGCACCGCCGGCTACACCGCGATGCTCTGCGTGATGGCGCTGGAGCGGGAAGGCGTGACCCCGGACCAGGGCGACATCCTGGTCACTGGCGCGGCCGGCGGGGTCGGCAGCGTGGCGATCGCGCTCCTGGCCAAGCTCGGCTACCGCGTGGTCGCCTCGAGCGGCCGCAAGGACACCGAGGCCGACTACCTGACCGGCCTCGGCGCCGCCGACATCGTCGACCGGGCCGAGTTCCAGGGCCCGACCCGGCCGATGGGGCGCGAGCGCTGGGCCGGGGCGGTCGACGCTGTCGGCAGCCACACGCTCGCCAACGTGCTCAGCCAGACTAAGTACGGCGGCGCGGTCGCTGCCTGCGGCCTCGCCCAGGGCATGGACCTGCCCGGCAGCGTCGCCCCGTTCATCCTGCGCGGCGTCACCCTCGCTGGCGTAGACTCGGTGATGTGCCCCAAGCCGCGCCGCGAAGCGGCCTGGGCCCGCCTCGCCGCCGACCTCGACCTCGCCAAGCTCGCCGCCATGCGTGTCGACGCCAAACTGGCCGACGCCCCCCGCCTCGGCGCCGAGATCACCGAAGGCAAGGTGCGCGGCCGCGTGGTGATCGACGTGAACGCCTGATCCCCTTGCAGGTATTCGTCACCTGAACGACGCTTAACCATCCGTTCAGCCCAGGTTCAGCCGCCGCGCCGTAATTTCTGATCCAACGTCAGTCGGAGCCTAACGGCTTCCAGAGCGTTTAACCTTGGATCACTGGAACGCGTAGGAGGTTCCCAACATGCGTAAGATCTTGACGGCAGCCGCAGCGGCACTGACCTGCGCGGCGACCATCGGCGCCACGGCGGCGCCGGCTGAAGCGGCCCCTTTCCACGGTGGCTATCATGGCGGGTGGCATGGCGGCGGGTTCCGCGGCGGACGCGGCTGGGGTTACGCCGGCGCTGGCCTGGCCGGCTTGGCGATCGGCGCGGCCATCGCCTCTGACCGCGGCTACGGTTACGGCTACGGCCCCGGCTACTACGGCTACGGCCCAGGCTACTACGACGGTGGCTGCGTGAGCACGCGCCGCGTCTGGGACCCCTACTATGGCCGCTACGTGCTGCGCTCGTTCCGCTACGCCTGCTAGCAGATAACGGTTAGCTGCAGGGCGGCGTCCTCCCCCCACCCGCCCCGCGCTGAAGAGCCCCTCGGACCTCGTCCGGGGGGCTTTTTGCGTCTGGACCCTGGGCTGGCCCTCTGATGAAGAGACGGGACCAAGACAGGAGCCTTCCCATGCCAGGAACCGCCGACCGCCCCGCCCGCTATCCGCCGCTGTCGCTGGACGAGATGACACCAGCGCAGCGTGAGGTCGCCCAGGCGATCTCGTCCGGCCCGCGCGGCGGCCTGCGCGGGCCGTTCCAGGCCTGGCTGCGCAGCCCCGAGATCGCTCAGCGGCTGCAGAAGGTGGGCGAGTACCTGCGCTTCTCGTCGTCGGTGCCGCGCCGGCTGAACGAGCTGGCGATCCTGATCACCGCCCGGCACTGGGACGCTCAGTACGAGTGGTTCGCCCACCACCGGCTGGCGATGGAGGCTGGCCTCGACCCCGCTGTCGCCGCCGATATCGCCGAGGGCCGTCGCCCAGCGGCGATGCAGGCTGACGAGGCGGTGGTCTACGACTTCTGCACCGAACTGCGCGGCACTCGCCATATCAGCGACGCGACCCTGGCCCGCGCGCAGGCGCTGCTCGGCGAGGCCGGCGTGATCGATCTGATCGCGGTCAGCGGCTACTACGACGTCGTCTCGATGACGCTGACCGTGGCGGAGGTTCCGTTGCCCGACGGGATAGAGCCGCCGTTGAAGCCGCGGCTTTCTCCGGCATAGTCCATTTGACCGAGGCGGCTGCGCGCGGCGTGGGTTAGCTTGGCCGTCATGAAGATCATCGTCGTCCTGTCCGCGCTGGCTCTGCTTGTCGTTGGATGCGCGCCCAAGCCGGGCGGAACCGCCGCCGAGCGCCAGTGCGGCAGTGGCCTTGCGCCTGACAGCGCCGCTTACCGGCAATGCGTCTCGGACGCCGAAGCGGCGGCCAACGAGACGGATCCGGCAGCGTTGCGGGCCAAGGTCGAGGCCGACGCCAACGCGATGCGGGCCGAGATGAACGCCGACGCCAATCAGATGCGGGCGCAGATGGACGCCGACTCCAACCAGACCCGCCAGCAGATGCAGCAGGACATGCAGAACGCCCAGGCGCCCGGCTCAGGCTGCAAGACCACCCGCGACGCCAACAACAACGTCTCGACGATGTGCCCCTGACGGAGTTTCTCGCTGTTAGCCCAGCGCCGCCTTGCACCGCGCCAGGCCCTCGGCGGGCCAGAGCGCGTCCATGTCGTAGTAGACCTCGAACTCCGGCGCGCCGCTGACGCTGACCCACGGCAGCTTGGTGCGGGTGAAGATATGGACGTCGGGGGCCAGCGCCTCGGCCTGGTCGAGCGTACCCACCCGCACGAAGCGCACCTTGGTGCGCCCGCCGTAGGTGCTCCAGAGCGCGACACGGCAAGCCGGGCAGCGGTCGATCACGTGCGGCGCGCCGCTGTCGGTCGGCACGGCGACGGCCTCGCTCACGCCGTGCGTCGTCTCGACCCGATCCGCTTCGATCAGCGCATTGATCACGAACGCGCCGCCGGTCTGCCGCTGGCAATCGCGGCAGTGGCAGCAGTGGACGAACATCGGCGCCGAGGTCAGGCGGTAGCGCACGGCGCCGCAGGCGCAGCCGCCTTCGAGCATGGGGTCCATCCGCTGAGATTATTCTCAGTCCTGCCCCTGTCCATGGCGGCAGCGGCTCGCACTGTGACCCCAGTCACATCGCGGACGGCGTGCGCGGCGGACCATGCGCCGTGGCGAGGAATGGGCTAAGGCATGGCGAGGGGTGACGGCTGGGCGATGACCGGCGATCTGGCGCAATGGCTGGACCAACTCGGCCTGGGCGAGCACGCGCCCAGCTTCGCCGAGCAGGGCATCGACTGGGACGTCCTCGGCGACCTTACCGAGGCCGATCTGAAGGAACTTGGCCTCACCCTCGGCGCCCGCAAGCGGCTGCTGAAAGCCTGGGCCGCGCTGACCGGCGAGATCAGCCCGTCCGCGGCGATCCCGGCGCCGGCGGCTGAGGGGGGCCAGGCGGAGCGGCGACAGCTGACCGTGATGTTCGTCGACCTGATCGACTCATCGCCGCTCGCCGCCCGGTTCGACCCCGAGGTGATGCGCCAGGTGCTGGGCGCCTTCCACCAAGCCTGCGTCGACGCGATCGAGGCGCAGGACGGCCATATCGCCCAATACAGCGGCGACGGGTTGCTGGTCTATTTCGGCTACCCGCAGGCGCATGAGGACGACGCCGTGCGTGCGGTCGCCGCGGGCCTGGCGCTGATCGAGAACCTGCGCGGCGTCAACGAGCGGCTGATGGCCGAGCACGCGGTGTCGCTGCGGGTCCGGCTCGGGATCGAGACCGGCCTGGTCGTCGCCGGCGAAGTCGGCGCAGGCTCGGCGCGGGACAAGCGCGCCATCGTCGGCGAGACGCCGATCGTGGCGGCTCGGCTGCAGACCCTGGCGCCGCCGGACACCGTCGTCGTCGGCCCGGCGACCGAACGGCTGATCGACGGCTCGTTCGTGCTCGAACCCATGGGCGCGCGCCAGTTGAAGGGCGTCGCCGACCCGATCGAGGTCTACCGCATCGTCTCGCGCGCCGAAGCGATCGACAGCTTCGAGATTCGCGCCGTCCGTGGGCTGACCCCGCTGATCGGGCGCAATGCGGAACTGGACATGCTGCGCCAGCGCTGGAGCCAGAGCCGCGACGGCGAGATGCGCGGCGTGCTGCTGATCGGCGAGCCTGGGATCGGCAAGTCACGCCTGCTGCGCGCCTTTCGCGACAGCTGCGCGGCCGACGACCACGACCTGATCTCGCTACACTGCACCTCATATCACCACGACAGCCCGTTCTGGCCGGTGCTGCAGCAGCTTGGCGCCGCGTTCGGCCTCGATGCGAGGGCTTTCGCCGAGCTGGAGGCCCCGGCGCTGGAGGCGGCGCTGGCGCCGCTCGGGGCGGACGTCGCCGAGACCGCGCTCGTGCTTGCCCACCTGTTCGGCATGCCCGCTGCCAGCCGCTACGCCGCGCTCGACACCGCCTCACCGGCCTTCAAGCGGCGAACCTTGAACGCGCTGGTCAGCGTCGTCGCCGCGATGGCCGGCCACCGGCCTGTGTTGCTTGTGATCGAGGATGCGCACTGGATCGATCCCTCGACCCTGGAATTCGTGCGCCTGGCGCTGGAGCGCCTCACCGAGACGCGCCTCTTCGTGCTGCTCACCGCCAGGCCCGAGTTCAAGCCGGACTGGACCTACCCGCACCTCATCCAGCTCAACCTCGACCGTCTCTCGCGGCGCGACCGGCTGGAGATGATCGAGCGTCTGACCGCCGGCAAGCCGCTGCCGGCCTCGGTGCTGGACCAGATCGTCGCCAAGACTGACGGCGTGCCGCTCTTCGTCGAGGAGCTGACCAAGGCCGTGCTCCAGGGCGGCATGCTCCGGGACGCCGGCGAACACTACGAGCTGAGCGGCGCCGGGCAGGCGATCGCTGTGCCGGATACGCTGCAGGGATCGCTCCTATCGCGGCTCGACCGGCTGGACCCGGGCGTGAAGGAGATCGCGCTCGTCGCCGCCAGCATCGGCCGGGAGTTCGATCGCCGGCTGCTGTCGCTGGTCTCGGGCAGGTCCGAGGGAGACCTGCAGACGATCATCGACCATCTCGTCGCCGCCGAGATCGTGATGCCAGCGACGGGCAGCGAGGGCGGCGGCGCCTATCTCTTCCGCCACGCGCTGATCCAGGACATTGCCTACAACTCGCTGCTGCTGGCGCGGCGACGCCAGCACCACGGCCAGATCGCCGCCGCGCTCGAGGCGCACTATCCGGAGATCGTGGAGCGTCAGCCGGAACTGATCGCGCGCAATCTGGCCGAGAGCGACACGCCCCAACGGTCGATCGACTACTGGCGGCGCGCCGGCGCGCACGCCGTGGCCAACGCGGCCTACGAGGAAGCCCTCGCCCATATCGAGCATGGCCTGCGACTGGCCGCCGCTCTGCCGTTCGACGAGGTCGAGCGCGCCCAGCTGACCGTGCCCTTGCTGCTGGTGCGTGCCGACACGGAGTACCGTCTCGGCAGCCGCCAAACCATCCAGACCAACCTGCGCGCGGCCGAGCTCGCTCGCCGGCATGCGCTGCCAGCCTTGTTCATCGAGGCCACGATGGCGTTCGCCCACGCCGAAGCCTTCCTCGAAGGCATCGGCCTGACGGCCGTCTCGATGCTGGACGAGGCGCTGGCCATGATCGGCGAAGAAGACGGCGTCCAGCGCTGCCGCCTGCTTGGCCGCCTGGCGACCACGCTGCACATGACCGGCGCATTCGACCGCGCCGACGATGTCACCCAGGAAGCCATCGCCGTGGCGCGGCGCCTCGGCGATGCGCCCGGTTTGGTCGACGCGTTGAGCTGCGAGATCATGCACATCGGCGCGCGCCCGATCTCACGATCGGACTTCGCGGAGCGCCGACGCGTGCTGGCGGAGTTGAGCGACACCGCTGACGCGGAAGGAAACCTGCAGCAGATCGGCAACATCAGCGCCCGCAGCCTGACCGCCCACCTCGAAATCGGCGACTACGACGGCTTCGTGGCCGCACTCGCTCGCTACAACGCGTTCCTGGTCAAGGACCCTGAGGCGGTGATGCGATGGATCGGCATCGGGGTTCAGGCGATGCACGCCATGCTGCTCGGTGACTTCGCCCTGGCGGAGCGCAAGGCCGAGGAGTCCTCCGATCTGGCCGACAGCACCGAGTCGCGCTTCTCGGCCGGCGTTTTCGGCATGCAGATGTTCACCATCCGGCGCGAGCAGGGTCGCCTCGCTCAGGTGGCGCCGCTAATCAAGCGCTTCGTGGACGAAAACCCGGACGAACCGACCTGGCGCCCCGGCCTGATGTTGATCGCTAGCGACCTCGGGTTCGACGCCCCGGCTCGGCGCACCCTGGACACGATGGCTGAGACCGACTTCTCGATCCCGCACGACAGCAAGCGGCTCGTCACCCTCACCTACGTAGCCGAGGTCGCAGCGCGGTGCGGCGAACCTGGTCACGCCGAGCGCGTCTATCAGCACCTGCTGCCATTCAAGGACCAGGCGGTGACCGTGCCCAGCTTCACGCTCTGCTGCGGATCGGCGGCGCGCTACCTCGGCCTTCTGGCCGGCTCCTTGGGCGACTGGTCCGCCGCCGAGGGCCACTTCGAGTACGCGCTGCAGATGAACGAGCAGATGAACGCGTGGCCATGGCTGGCGCATACCCAGCACGAGTACGCGCTGATGCTTCTGGCCCGCGATCGCAAGGGCGACCGGATGCGGGCTGGCAAGTTGATCGCCCGCGCCGCGGAGGCCGCCGGCAGACTGCAGATGTTCGCGCTCGACGAGCGTATCCGCGGCGCCGACAGCCGCTCCACCGTCAAGAACTAGTGAGTGCCCAGTCCAAGTCCGAGCGTAACAAACAAAACATCCAGCATCGGAGATCCAAGTGGCTCGTTTTCTGATCGAACGTAACTTTGCCGAGCAGGTCCAGCTGACCAGCGAAGTCGCTGCAGGCATAAAGGAAATCAACGATGCGGCGGACGTCAAATGGCTGTTCTCCTTCCTCAGCGCCGACAAGAAGAAGACCTACTGCCTCTATGAGGCCCGCGACGCCGACGCCATCCGCCTCGCCGCGCAGCGCGCCAATCTGCCCGCGGACGTGATCGTGGAGGTAAGCGACCTGCGCCCCGAGATGTTCGCCTGACGCTGGGGTGGCGGAGCTTCACGCCCAGCCCGCGGTCGACGCCGCCCTCGAAGCCAGCGGCGTGCTGCATCTGCTCTCGGCCGCCGCGCGCTCGCGCCTGGCCGCCGCGGGCTCGCCGCTCGCACTCGAGCCCGGCCAACTGCTGTGCCAGGCCGGCGACGACGGAGACGCGGTCTATGTGGTGATCGCCGGCGAGATCGAGGTGCTGACCCGCTCCGCCGGCGGCAAGCCAGTGCGTCTCTTCTCACATGACAGCGGCGCGCTGATCGGCGAGATGGCGGCGCTGGACGGTGGCGTGCGCTCGGCGGACATGGCCGCGGCAACCCGCTGCCGGCTCTGGCGGATACCGCGCGGCGCGCTGATCGACGCGTTCGAGGCCGAGCCGAAAGCCGCGCTCGCGCTGGTGGCCGAGCTGAGCCGCCGGCTGCGCGCCGCCAACGCCGCGTTCGAAGCGCGCAACGTGCTGGATCTGGGTGGACGCCTGGCGCGGCTGCTGCTGATGGAGATCCGCGCCCATGGCCTGGTCCCCCTGACCCAGACGGAGATGGCGCGTCGCCTCGGCGCGTCGCGCGAGAAGGTCAACCGCAAGCTCCACGCCTGGGCCGAGGACGGCCTGGTGCTGATCACGCCGGCGGGCGTCCGCCTGGTGGAGGCGGACGCCCTGAGAGCGATCATCGAGAAAGCTGGCCGGCGCTGACCCGGAGGGAGCCCGGGTCCGAGCGTTAGGCGGCCGCTTTGGTGGTTTCGTCGAACAGCGACAGCATCTCGGTCCAGTGCCGTTCCGCCGCCGCCTCGTTGTAAACCGGAAGGTCGGGCATGGTGTAGCCGTGGCGGGCGCCGGCGTAGATGGTCACCTCGTTGGCGACCCCGGCGGCGGTGAGCGCCTCACGCAGCCGGTCGGCCTGCTCGGGCGGGAAGCCAGCATCTTCATCAGCGCCGGCGATCAGCACCTTGGCGCTGATCTTCGGCGCCAACAGGTGCGGGCTGTCCGGCGCGTCGGTGGCCAGGCGTCCGCCGTGGAAGCCGGCCGCAGCCGAGATTCGGTCCGGGTAGGTCCCAGCGGTGCGCATCACCACGCCGGCGCCCATGCAGTAGCCGGTGATGGCCACCTTGCTGCCGGAGATCACGTTCGGGTTCGAGGCCAGGTAGTCGAGCGAAGCCTTGGCGTCAGTGACCTGCTTCTCGGGATTGGTCGAGCCCATCAGCTTGCCGAACGCCTCGCGCCGCTTGGCTTCGTCGGCGAAGACTTCCTTGACGTTGATCGGCGCGTACGGGCCGGCGCGCCAGAAGAGGTCGGGCAGTAGAGTGAAATAGCCATTCTTGGCCATGCGCTCGCCCATCTCGAACAGCGCCGGGCGGATCGCCGGGGCGTCCATGAAGATGATCGCGGCCGGCCAGGGACCGGCGCCTTCGGGCTTGAATGTGTAGGCGCGGGCGTCGCCATCGGGCGTCGGAAGGGCGATCTCGTCCATGCTGAAAATCCTCCGTTGAAAAGGTCTAACTGGCTAATCCGCGATAAGCTCGCGGCTGGCCGAAGTTACATCGACGCAGCCAGTGAGCGCCATCGCGACGCGCAGTTCGCCGCGTAAAATCTGCAGCATGTGGGTCACGCCCGCCTCGCCCCTGGCCCCCAGCGCCCAAGCCCACGCCCGACCGATCAGGCAGGCTTTCGCCCCGCAGGCCATCGCCTTCAATACATCGAGCCCGGAGCGGACTCCGCCGTCCATCAGCACACTGACCTTATCGCCCACCGCCTGCGCGATCGGCGACAGCGCGTGGATCGACGAGGGCGCGCCGTCGAGCTGGCGCCCGCCATGGTTGGAGACGACGATGCCGTCGACGCCCAAGTCAGCGGCGATCCGCGCGTCGGCGACATCGAGCACGCCCTTCAGCACGATCGGGCCTTTCCAGCGTTCGCGCACCCAGGCGATGTCGTCCCAGGTGATCGAGGCGTCGAAGTTGCGCCCGATCCAGGTCCAGAACTCCACCAGCCGCTTCAAGTCCTTGGCCGCCGACGCCACCGTGCCCAGCGTGTGCGGACGGCCGTTCAGGTGAACGTCCCAGAGCCAGCCGGGGTGGCTGAGGCCATCCATCGCCTGGGAGAACCGCTGGGCGTTGGTCGTCGCCACCATCCCGTTACGGACGTCGCGGTAGCGCGTTCCCGGGACGGCGAGGTCGACAGTGAACACCAGCACCGGGCACCCAACCTCAGCCGTCCGTGCAAGGACGTCAGCCATGAAGCCACGGTCGCGGGTCATGTAGAGCTGGAACCAGGGCGGCGTTCCAGCCGCCTCGGCAACCTCTTCGGCGGTGCAGACCCCGACGGTCGAGAGCGTGAACGGCACGCCGGCCGCTTTCGCAGCTTTCGCCGCCTGCGCCTCGCCGCGCCGCGCGTACATCCCCGCCAGTCCTACCGGCGAGAGCACCACCGGCATCGCCAGCTCCTGCCCGAAGAGTGTGGTCGCCGTGGAGAGCTTGCTGACGTCGCGCAGCACCCGCTGGCGCAGCTTCAGCGCGCCAATGTCGCTGACATTGGCCGCCAAGGTCTCCTCGGCGTAGGAACCGCCGTCGATATAGTCGAACAGCACTCTCGGCAGGCGCCGCTTCGCCGCCTCGCGGTAGTCCGCGACGCTGGCTGGTTTCAAGTCAGCGCCTCGCGGACTTTGCGGAACGACGTGGTCTTCATCCCGCCGCCGTGGGTCGGGGGTGGGCTCTTCAGCATTTCAAGCGCGGCCTTGCTGACGGCCCGCGGCTCCTCCTCGAACAGGGATGCCAGCTGCTCGGTCATCGCGCCGCCCAACTGCTCGACGTCGACGATGGTGACCGCGCGCCGATAGTAGCGGGTCACGTCGTGGCCGATGCCGATGGCGATCAGCTCGACCGGGCTCTTGCCCTCGATCTCGCCGATCACCTTCCTGAGGTGCCGCTCGAGGTAGTGGCCGGAATTCACCGACAGCGTCGAGTCGTCGACCGGCGCGCCGTCGGAGATCACCATCAGGATCCGGCGCTGTTCCGGGCGGCCGAGCAGGCGCTGGTGCGCCCACATTAGCGCTTCGCCGTCGATGTTTTCCTTCAAGAGCCCTTCGCGCATCATTAGCCCGAGGTTCTTGCGCGCCCGCCGCCAAGGGTGGTCGGCGGACTTGTAGATGATGTGGCGCAGGTCGTTGAGCCGGCCGGGGGACGGCGGCTTGCCGTTCTTCAACCAGTCGTCGCGCGAGGCGCCGCCCTTCCAGGCGCGGGTGGTGAAGCCCAGCAGCTCGACCTTGACCCCGCAACGCTCCAGCGTGCGCGCCAGGATGTCGGCGCAGACCGCGGCGACCATGATCGGCCGCCCGCGCATCGAGCCCGAATTGTCGATCAGCAGGGTCACCACCGTGTCGCGGAACTCGGTGTCTTCCTCGATCTTGAACGACAGCGGCGCGGTCGGGTCGATGATCACCCGCGTCAGCCGCGCCACGTCGAGCAGGCCCTCCTCGAGGTCGAAGGTCCAGGTGCGGTTCTGCTGCGCGAGCAGGCGGCGCTGCAGCCGGTTGGCGAGACGGGCGACCACGTTGGAAAGGTGCGCCAGCTGCTGGTCGAGGTAGGCGCGCAGCCGCGTCAGTTCCTCCGCGTCGCAGAGCTCTTCGGCCATCACCACTTCGTCGTGGGCGGTGGTGTAGACCTTGTAGGCGGGCTCGGCCTTGCCGTTGTCCTTCAGGTCGGGCCGGGCAGGACGGTCGCCGTCGCCGGTTTCCAGCTCCTCGTCGGAGGGATCGGCGTTTTCGTCTTCTTCGGTCTCGGTGAGGGTGCTTTCGGAGGTTTCCGACTCGCGGTGCGACTTCTCTGAGTCGTCCATCGTCGCGCTTTGCGGCGACTGGTCCTCGCCCTCGCCGTCGCCCTCGTCGCTGGCCTCGGCTTCACCATCCTGGCTGTCGTCATCCTGGGCATCCTGATCTGGCGCGTCAGAGAGATCGTCGCCCATCTCCATGTCGCGCACGATGGCGCGGGCGATGCGGGCGAACGCCTTCTGGTCCTCCAGGGTGCCGGTCAACCGGTCGAGATCAGGGCCGGCCTTGGCCTCGATCTGCTCGCGGAACATGTCGACCAGCGCCTGCGCGGCCGGCGGCGGCGGCGATCCCGTCAGCCGCTCCCGGACGATCAGACCAAGGATGTCGGCCATTGGCGCGGCGGCTGGGTCGATGAGGTGGTCCAGCCCCTTGCGCTGGATCGAATGCTCCAGCACGGCCGCGAGATTGTCGCGCACGCCGCCCAGGGCATTGGCGCCGATGGCTTCGATCCGCGCCTGCTCCAGCGCGTCGTAGACCTGCGCGCCCTCGACCGACTTCGGCCGCGCCTTGCCGTGCACCGACTCGTCATGGTGCGCGACGCGCAAGGCCAGCTGGTCGGCGAGGCCGCGGATGCGGGTGGTCTCGGGGCCGGAGAGCTCCCGCGGCGGGTGCGGCAGCACCGCGCGGTGGCCATTGAGGCTGGGTCCGTCGCCGGAGAACACCACCTCCAGGTCCGGCTGTTCGGCAAGCGACCGCGCCGCGTGGGCGAGCGCGCGCTTGAAGACTTCGGTCGGTGTTTCCCGCTGAGGCATGCGGATGGTTTATCGCGCGACGGCGGTCGGCGAAAGACTTGACCGAGGCGCGCCCAAAATGCCCTCGCGCTGCGCAACCGGTAGCTGCCGAGTAACCCGTCTCGGCTAATCGAGGCGCATGAGCGCATCGCGTCACGTGGTCATTGGCGGCGGATCGGGATTCGTGGGCTCGGCCTTAACCGCGGCGCTGCGTGCGCGGGGCGATCGGGTCACCTGGATATCTCGCGCGCCCGGTCCGGACCGAGTGACGTGGGAAGACATCGCGCGGGATGGCCTGCCTCAGTGCGACGCCGTGGTGAACCTCGCTGGCCAGCACATCCTCAACCCGCGCCGGCGCTGGAACGCCGCTTTCCGTTTCCCCGACCTGGAGAGCGCGCTCGACGATTTGGTCAAGATCAGCTTCTGACTTCAGCCGATCGGCGGTGCGGTGACGAGCGGCGCGTCATCTGGCGCTGGCGCCGGACCCTTCATCTGCTCCAGCCGCCAGGTGCGACCGTCCGGGGCCTTGGCCTCATAAGGGCCCTTGCTCGGAAAGGTGACGATAGGCTGGGCGCGGGCGTCGGAGAGCACGATGCCGCCCTTGTCGTCGAGCGCCCAGGCCGCGACCGTTTTCAACGCCGGGAACGCGCGGCGGCAGGCGAGCGGCGCCTTCAGTTCAAAGCCAGCGAAGCTGGACTGGCGGGTGAGGGTCAGGGTGCAGGCGACCTTGCCGCCCACTTCGCTAAGCCGCCAATCGCCCGCGGTGCGCGCACTGGCGTCCACCGCCGCAGCATGACCAGCGCCGGCGAGGCTGACGAGCAGAGCTGAGAGGGCCAGTCCGCGCATGGCGCTCCAATTCGACCCCCGACGCAAAGCTTAGCGCCTTTGCGGCCGAACGCCAATCACGCGCTATTTCAGAGCTTAAGCTTCACTGCACGGTTGACTGCGGAACGAGCAGTTAGGTTCGGTCGACGATCGCCGTCAGGGTCAGCGCGTGGTGCGCAGCTTCTTCGGTCAGCCGGCGCGACAGCTCGCGCGCGCCCACGGCGTAGGCGTCACCGCCGTCAGCAATCTCGCCGGAGAGTCGCGAGACTTCGGTCAGCGCCGCGGCGAGCATCTCGATGTGCTCGCGCGCCAGGCTGCGCGCCTCGTTCTGCAGGCGCCGGATGCGTTCGGCGGGGGAGTCGCCCTCGCCTTGCGAGGGGAACACGACAACATGGCTAGCGGACATAACGAGACATCCCGGTTGCAGGCATGGAGATCGGGGGCCAGGGCATGCGCGCTCTTGGCTCCGCCTCCCGTCCGGGACTCAAATACGCAACCTTTGTGCCGGTTCCAGGCAGGAGCGTGAGGTCGCTGCACAGCGTTGCCTTTCGGTCACGGCGCGGTTGACGCTGCAGCGCCCCCTCCACCCCCGGGCGACGCCCGGCGGTCCCCCTCCCCCGTTTCGCTGCGATACGCGGCGGAGGAGCAGGACAGTCGCTCCTCCCATGCGAGGCCGCAGGCCGATGCGGGGGAGGTGTCGGCGGCCCGGACTTG
>DASXOP010000062.1:0-57239 GCA_036494265.1 Caulobacteraceae bacterium
ATGCAGTTGTTGATCTTGTGCGAGCCGGTGTGGTTCAGCTCCTCGCGCTTCAGCCAGATGCGCGCGCCGTGGTGCTCCGAGAGGCGCCGGGCGAAATAGAGGGGACTCGGGCGGCCGATGTAGTTCTTCTGCTCGGCGCGAAGCTCGCCCTGGAAGGCCGGATCGTTCTTGGCCTCGCGCCAGGCCGTCTCCAGCGCCAATACCAGCGGCATCAGGGTCTCGGCGACATAGCGGCCGCCGTAGTCGCCGAAGCGCCCAGTGGCGTCGGGATAAGCCGAGTAGTCGTTCCGATTCAGGGAGTTGGTCACGGGCTCGGTCAGGCGCGGGCGGCGGCTGCGAGGAAGGCCGCGATCAAGGCGGGGTCCTTTAGTCCGGCCCCGCGCTCCACGCCAGAGGAAACGTCGACGATGGGCGCGCCCGAGAGCCGCACCGCTTCGGTGACATTGTAGGGGTCGAGGCCGCCCGCCAGCAGCCACGGGCGCGCGAACTTGCGGCCGGCGGTGAGCGACCAGTCGAAGGCGAGGCCATGCCCGCCGGGCCGGTCCGCGCCAGGCGGGGCCTTGGTGTCCAGCATCAGGTGGTCGGCCACGCCCTCGAACTCAGCCAGCTTGCCGAGGTCGTTCTCGTCGCCGATCTGGATCACCTTGATCGTGCCCGCGCCGGTGCGCATGGCGGCTTCGCGCACCCGGGCCGGCGTCTCGCGGCCGTGCAGCTGGATGAAGTCCGGCTTCAGCATCTCGGTGATGTCGCGCAGCAGCGCATCGCTGGGATCGACGGTGACCGCGACGATCCGGGTCTTGCCGCGGGCCGCGGCCGCCAGCCGGCCAGCAGTTTGCGGGGTCACATAGCGCGGGCTCTTCTGGAAGAAATTGAAGCCGACGTACGCCGCGCGGCCTTCGAGCGCCGCCGCCACCGTCTCAGGCGTCGAAAGTCCGCAGATCTTGGCTTGAGCCATCGCGCGCTAGGTAAGGCTTACCTGGGTCCCACGCCACTCCTCCGCCTACCTGGCGTTTTCCTGGTCCAGCTGGTCCGCCAGGTCGTCGGCGCGGCGGGCGGTGAGCGTCACCACGCAATCGTCCGCCGCCACCGGCTCGAACGTGCCGCCGGCGAACGCCGAGCCGGCAAAGGCGCAGTCGCTTTTGCGGAACGCCAGCCAGGCGCGCTCGGCGTCTCGCAGCAACGCCTGGCGCGGCGCCGGAAGCTTGGACATCAGCGCCTGGTAGCCGGCGTTCAGCCGCGCCTCCTGACGTGCGTCCTCGGCGGCGGTGCAGGCGCGCATACCGGCCGTCACGCCGCCGGCCTTGTCGAGGCAGGCCTGGTAGCCAGGCGAAATCCCTGGGGTCGGCGTCGCATCGGCAAGACCTAAGACTGGGGTGAGCGCCAGGATGGCGGCCGACCCGAACCTGACCCAGTTGCGCATGCCGGCTCCCTGTTTGCGTCCCGCCGACTATCCACGCGGTGGTGACTTCCTCGCAACCCAGCCCTAGCTTCGCCGCCCCAACCGGAGGGGTCATGGCCTACCGCAGTCTGCGCGACTTCATCGCCAAGCTCGAAGCCGAGGGCGAGCTGGTGCGCGTCGCCGAGCCGGTGCGGACCGAGCTGGAGATCACCGAGATCTGCACGCGGCTGCTGGCCGAGGGCGGGCCGGCGGTGCTGTTCGAGAAGCCGGTGATGGCGGACGGGTCGGTCTCGCCGATCCCGTGCCTCGCCAACCTGTTCGGCACCGTGAAGCGGGTCGCCATGGGGGTGACGCTGCAGGGCAAGGGGCGCGAGAGCGCGTCGGACCTGCGTGAAGTGGGCGAATTGCTGGCGTTCCTGCGCTCGCCGGAGCCGCCGCGCGGGATGAAAGAGGCGCTGGACCTCTTGCCGCTGGCTCGCACGGTCATGGACATGCGGCCGAAGACGGTGACGCGCGCGCCAGTGCAGCAGGTGGTCTGGAAAGGCGCGGACATCGATCTCGGCAAGCTGCCGGTGCAGACCTGCTGGCCGGGCGAGCCCGCGCCGCTGATCACCTGGCCGCTGGTGGTGACCAAGGGGCCGTCCGGCAGCCGCGAAGACGACGTCAACCTCGGCATCTACCGCATGCAGGTGACCGGCAAGGACCGCACCATCATGCGCTGGCTGGCGCATCGGGGCGGCGCCCAGCACCACCGCCGCTGGAAAGGCGCGGGCAAGCGCGAACCGCTGCCGGCCTGCGCGGTGATCGGCGCCGACCCCGGGACCATCCTGGCGGCGGTGACTCCGGTTCCGGACACGCTGTCGGAATACCAGTTCGCCGGCCTGCTGCGCGGGGCGCCGGTAGAGCTGGTCCCGGCCAAGACCCAGCCGTTGCTGGTCCCTGCTCAGGCCGAGATGGTGATCGAGGGCGAGGTGCTGCTGGACGACTACGCCGACGAGGGGCCCTACGGCGACCACACCGGCTACTACAACTCGGTCGAACAGTTCCCGGTGTTCCGCGTCACCGCCATCACCATGCGGCGCGACCCGATCTACCTCACCACCCACACCGGCCGCCCGCCCGACGAGCCGTCGGTGCTCGGCGAGGCGCTGAACGAGGTGTTCGTCCCGCTGCTGCGCCAGCAATTCCCGGAGATCGTCGATTTCTGGCTGCCGCCTGAGGGTTGCTCCTACCGCATCGCCGTGGTCTCGATGAAGAAGGCCTACGCTGGCCACGCCAAGCGCGTGATGATGGGCGTCTGGAGCTATCTTCGCCAGTTCATGTACACCAAGTGGGTGATCGTCGTGGACGACGACATCGACGCGCGGAACTGGAAGGACGTGATGTGGGCGATCTCGACCCGCATGGACCCGGCCCGCGACATCACCCTCGTCGAGGGAACGCCGATCGACTACCTCGACTTCGCCTCGCCGGAGAGCGGGCTAGGCTCCAAAATCGGCCTCGACGCCACCGACAAATGGCCGCCGGAAACCAAGCGCGAATGGGGCCGGCAGATCCGCATGGACGACGAGGTGGTGCGCGCGGTCAGCGAGAAGTGGCCCCGCCTTGGCTTGCCGGGCGCCGGCGCGCCGATCTGGAAGCCGTGACATGGACGTGGACGTCATCGTGCTCAACGGCGTCTCCAGCGCCGGCAAGACCAGCCTGGCGCGCGCCCTGCAGAACCTGCTGCTGCCGCAGATCTGGCTGACCTTCGGCGTCGACAGCTTGATCAACGCCATGCCGCCGAAGCTGGATGGCTCGCCCGACGGCCTGCTGATCGCCCCCGGCGGCGCGGTCACGGTGGGGCGGCTCTACCGGGCGATGGAGGACGCTTGGCGCCTCGGCGTCGCGGCGATGGCCCGCACCGGCGTGCGGCTGGTGCTGGACGAGGTGATGTTCGGCGGCGGCGAGGACCAGAAGCTCTGGGCCGAGGCGATGACGGGGCTGCGGGTGCTCTGGGTCGGCGTCCACTGCGACCCAGCCGTGGCCGACCAGCGCGAACTCGCCCGCGGCGACCGCGTCGTCGGCCTGTCGGCGCGGCAGGCGCCGCTGGTGCACCGAGGTTTCAGGTACGACGTCGAGGTGGACACCACGCACCCGTCAGCGGAAGCGTGCGCAGGAGCGATCGTGGAGCACATTACAGGGGACTAGAAAGCTCACACGGCTCCAACAAAAGTGTCATCCCGGACAAGCCGCGCCAGCGGCGCAGATCCGGGACCTCCTGGCTCGATGGCGGAGAGGAGATCCCGGCTCGACGCTCCGCGCCGTCCGGGATGACCGGTAGGGTGAGGGGATTGGGTGGCCAAGCGTGGTGCAGCACCCGTCGCAGCCGTCATCGCGCTGGCGGTCCTGCTCGCCACGTTGGCGACCGCTCGCCCTGGGGACCCAACGCTCTATCCGGCCAAGCCCGACACCACCGTCGCGATCTTCCTGCTCGACAATGGCTTCCACACCGATCTGGTTCTGCCACGCGCCGCCGTGCTGGCTGACGGCGGCCCGATCTCCGCCGCGCTGCGCGAGACGACCGCCGATCCTTGGGTGATGGTCGGATGGGGCGATGCGCGGTTCTACGAGGACCAGAGCGCCTGGCAGAGCCGCATCTTCGACGGAGCGCGGGCGCTGCTGGGAGGTAGACCGACCGTGACTCATCTGGAGGGCGTCTACGACCAGCCGGACCGGGTTTGGCGGACCGGCGTGCGCCGCATCGTCGTCTCCCACGCCGGCCTCGCGGCCCTGCTGAAGCGGATCGACCGCTCGTTCCGCCCTGGTCCGGGCGGTGCGCCGGTCGCCGATCCAGCGCCACACGCTCACGACGAGTCGTACTTCCAGAGCGGCGAAGACTTCAGCCTGCTGCACCTTTGCAACCACTGGACCGCCGAGGCGCTGAACGCCGCCGGGCTGCCGGTGACGCCGGTGCTCGACACCGTGCCGGCCGGCCTGGCTCTGGATCTGTGGCTGCGGGCCGGCGATTAATCTTGGCGCCGGGTTTGCCAGACGGGCTGGGTAAGACTGAGGTTTGTCCCCGAGCGGAACAATGAACACGCCAAGCTGGATGTCATCGCCGAGTCACCAAGGCGCCCGCAGCTGGACGCGCAGGTCGCGTGGCCGCCGCGCGTCGGACCGCGGGATGAAGCTTGAGAATCTGCTGGCCGTCGGCGTGATCCTCGCCTGGGGCTGGGGCATCTACGAACTCACCCTACTGTTCCTGCACTAGGCCCAGAAGCAGCTACCGACCGAGATCGCGCGGATCGGCCTCGTAGAGCATCGGCTCGCCCGCCAGGCGCCGACGCAGGTTTTCCACGAAGATCGCATCGTTGCGGACCGCTTGGCCGGAGCCGAACGCTGACGCGTGCGGGGTCAGCGCCACCTTCGGGTGGTCCCAGAACGGGCTGTCGTCCTTCAGCGGCTCGTCGTGGAACACGTCGAGCACAGCGAACTCGGGCACGCCCTTCTCCAGCGCCGCCAGCAGCGCCGGCTCGTCGACCAGGTCGCCGCGGCCGACGTTGACCAGCACCGAACCGGGCTTCATCACCGCAAAGAACGCCGCATCGGCGATGTGCCGGGTCTCGTGATTGAGCGGGGTCGAGAGCACGACGACGTCGGCGCTGGGCAGCAGGCTCTTCAAGTCGGCCAGAGCGCCCATGCGGCTGGCCAGAGGATGGGCGCCGCCGCTGCGGCGCACGCCGACGATCTCGGCCCCGAAGCCCTTGGCGCGCTCGGCGACGCCCTGGCCGATCGCGCCGAAGCCGACGATCAGCCACTCGGTCCCGGCGATCTCGCGGAACGGCAGCCGGGTCCAGCGGTGCGCGGCCTGCTCGGCGCGGCGCTCGCCTAGCCGCTGGTAGTGACCGAGCACCTCGGCCAGCACATATTCGGCGATGCAGAGCGCCTGCCCATGGCCGGTGGTCAGCACCGCGCCCTTGTCGACCAGCTGCGCCCACACCGGGTTGTCGACCCCGGCCGCACCCGTGTGCACCCAAGCCAGCTTCTGCGACTTCAGCATCGAGACGAAGATCGCCCGACCGCCGCCGCCCATCGCATCAGCCGAGAACCAGCCGACGTCCGGCTGGGCGGTGTCGGGGTCGAGGGTCTCGCCATTGCAGGTGATCGCGCCGCCTTCGCCGACGACTACGAGCTCGAGGTCGCCGCTCAGGGCGGATATCCGGTCGGCGACGCGGCGCAGGGCCGGCTCGTAGATCATCAGGCGCATCAATGAGCTCCTTTGGCGGGCGGGTTTGAAATCGGGGTCGGTGAAATGGGTTTCGGCGAAGCGGTTGCGGCGTCCGGCGCATCCCGCGCCTGCACCACGGCGAAGCTGTCGGCGTAGACGCGCCGCCAGCCAGGGGTCTTGTCGAGCACCTTCACCAGCGGCTCGCGCGGCGAGAGGAACGTCCAGCGGATGTTCCAGCGCTTGATCGCCCGGTCGAGATCCGGCTCGGCGCCGCCGGCGATGGCGAGGTACTCCTGCACCCAGGCGTCGCCGTACATGTCGGCGCGGCCGTCGACGTAGGGCTTCACACCCTTGAAGATCAGGTAGCCGCCGAAGGCGTATTCGTTGAACACCGGCTGGCTCAGCAGGGCGGCCGGCACGTGGGCGAAAGCGGTGACCGGGACGTTGCCGTTGTCGGTGCGCACCAGCGGCGTCGCCAGGCGTCCGCCGATCACGCCGGCGGCCAGCACCGCCAGCAGCGCGGCGATCGAGAGACTGGGCACGCGCCACGCCGGCTTCCACCCAACCGGCGGGGCGATGCGCAACCCGGCCCGCTCGGGGTAGATTGCGCGGCCGAACGGTTCGGCCAGCAGCAGCGGCGCCAGCGCCGCTAGCACGGCCTCCTGGCGGATGTGCTGCAGGGCCATGTGCACCAGCGCGACCAGCAGCAGGATCCTCAGCGGCGGCACGCGCACGCCGCGCCAGAGCCCGAGGAAGAGCGTGATCAGCAGCGCGCCCTCGAACAGGGTCGGGGTCTGGAAGGTGGCGCCGCGCCATTCCAGGATGTTGGGCAGCACCTTCATGCCCAGCACCATGAACGGGAACTCCAGCCCGGTGATCCCGTGCGGCGTCGCCAGCGAGAGGGCGAGCGCGATGAGGCCGAAGAAGCCCCACCCCAGCACCACCCGCATCTTGTCCTCTTCCTCCATCAGCGCCTCGAGCGCGAAGGGCCCGATGATGCCGAGGCCGAAGATGAAGCTGGCGTGCAGGTTGGCCCAGACCACCATCAGCAGCGCCAGCTCCAGCCGCGGCGCCCGCTTCTGGCGCCGCGCGGCGAGCAGGCTTCGTGTCCAGAACACCATGATCGGCATCGCCAATATGTGCGGGCGAGCGAACAGGAACGGCTGCAGGCAGGCGAAGGTCAGCCCCAGGCCGATGATCACCCCCAGCGGCCCCATCCAGAGCCGCAATTCGGCGCCGATCATCGCGAAGGCGGCGCCGGCGGCGATGCCGATCAGGATCACCACCCCGCTCCAGCCGAGCCAGAGGTAGGCCGAGGCCATGAACACCTCGGACAGCCACTCGTGGGCGACCCAGGGCTTGCCGGCGTAGGTGTAGGAGAACGGGTCCGTCGCCGGCACCGTCATGTGCTGCAGGATCCAGCGCCCCGAAGCGACGTGCCAGTTGGTGTCGCCGTCGATGAATACCCGCACCGAGAAGCAGGCCACCGCCAGCACCGCAATCGCCGCCGCGCCCAGGATCGCCAGGTCGACGGTCTGCCGCAGCCGCGTGGCCTGAACGAGCCGGGGATTGAAGGGTTCGGCGAGCGAGATCGGTCGGGTCCTCCGCCGCGAGCGCGGCGCGCCCGTCTCGACCCTGCGCCGGGCCGCGCGTCAAGTGCGATCGCGGGCCGCCGGTGCGAGCGGGCCCGGGCGCAGCGCGATTTGCTTAACCAAGCGCGGGCGATGATGTAGCCCTGCGGTTGGGGCGCGGGATATTCGGCGGACGTGAGCCAAAGCATCGATACTTCACCGGCGGGGCTCTCGCCGCGAAGCCGGGAAGGGCGCCGGCTTTCGATCGTGGTGCCGATGCACGACGAGGCCGAGGTGCTGGGCGCCTTCTTCGATCGCATCGAGACGGCGACCAAGGATCTTGGCGTCGCCGTCGAGATCATCTGCGTCGACGACGGCAGCCGCGATGCGACCCTGACCGGGCTGGTGGCGCGCGCCGGGGTCGACAGCCAAGTGAAGGTCATCGCGCTCGCCCGCAACTTCGGCAAAGAGGCGGCGCTGACCGCCGGCATCGAGGCCGCGTCGGGCGACATGGTGGTCCCGATCGACGCCGACCTGCAGGACCCGCCGGAGCTGATCGCCGAGTTCATACGAAAGTGGGAGGAAGGCTACGATGTGGTCTACGGCTCCCGAGCCGACCGCAGCAGCGACACGGCGATGAAGCGCACCTCTGCGCAGCTGTTCTACCGCATCTTCAACCGCGTCTCCGATCTCGACATCCCTGAAAGCGCCGGCGACTTCCGGCTGATGGACCGGCAGGTGGTCGAGGCGCTCAGGCTGCTGCCCGAGCGCAACCGGTTCATGAAGGGCCTCTTCGCCTGGGTCGGCTTCCGCCAGATCGGCGTGCCGTACGCCAGGCCCGAACGCGCCGCCGGGTCGAGTTCGATGGGCTATCTGCGGCTCTCGCGCTTCGCGATCGACGGGATCACCTCGTTCTCGACCGCGCCGCTCAGGGTCTGGTCTGTGATCGGCTTCGTCAGCGCGCTGGTGGCGGTGGTGTTCGCGATCGGCCTGATCGTCCGAGTGATGATGGTGGGCCGCGAAGTGCCAGGCTACGCCTCGCTGATGGTGGTGGTGCTGTTCGGTTTCGCGATCCAGATGATGGCGTTTGGGGTGCTCGGCGAATACGTCGGGCGGCTCTACCAGGAGGCCAAGGGTCGTCCGATCTATGTCGTGCGCGCCAGGGTCGGCTTCGACCGCTGATGGACCGCGCGACCTATGACCGAATGCGCGAACTGCAGGATCGCCATTGGTGGTTCGAGGGCCGCCGGCGCATCCTCTCGGGCCTGATCGGCGGCCTGGATCTGCCTCGCCCGGCGAAGGTGCTCGAAGTCGGCTGTGGACCGGGCGGTAACCTCGCCATGTTGCAGCAGTTCGGACAGGTGAGCGGGGTCGAGCCGGACGAGGCCAGCCGTGCCTACGCCACCGAGCGCACCGGCGTGGCTGTCGAAGGAGGCCTGCTGCCGGACGGCCTGCCATTCGAGTCGGCCAGCTTCGACCTGGTCTGCGCCTTCGATGTGATCGAGCACGTCGACGAGGACGCCGCCTCGGTCGCCGCACTCGGCCAACTCGCCAGGCCCGGGGGCTACCTCGCCACCACCGTGCCCGGCCAGCCCTGGATGTGGAGCCGGCACGACGAACTGCACCACCACAAGCGCCGCTATCGGATGGGCGCCTATCGGGCGCTGTTCGACGCGGCGGGGCTTCAGGTCGTCAAAGCCAGCTACTTCAACACTGCGCTCTTCACCCCGATCGCCGCGATCCGGGCGTTGAAGATGGCCACCGGCTCGACCGCGGCCGACGACGACGCGATGCCGCCGGCGCCCTTGAACGGACTCCTCGCCGGCCTCTTCGGGGCCGAGCTGCACTGGCTGCGCCACGTGCCGCTGCCGATCGGGGTCTCGATCGTGGTGATTGCCCGGCGGCCGCAATGAAGGCGCCGCAGATCGTCCGCGAGATCGGTTGGTTCGGCGTGCTGGGTGGAGCGGCGACAGCGATCAACTACGTCGGCGCACTGAGCGCCCAGCGGCTGCTGCACCTCGCCCCGCTCGCCGCCGGCTTCGTCGGCTACGCGCTGTCGGTCGGGGTCTCCTACTTCGGCAACAGCCTGCTGACCTTCCGCCGCCCGGCGCTGCACGGACCGCAGTTCGCCAGGTTCGCGGCGATCTCGCTGGCGGGGCTGGCGATCAATCTCGGCGTCGTCTTCATCGCCACCCATACGCTCGACTGGCCGCTCTGGCAGGCGCTGATCCCGGTGGTGGTGATCGTGCCGGCGTCGACGTTCGTGATGGCGAAATTCTGGGCGTTCCGAAGCGAGGCGGAGCCGGCTTGACCAGGCCCGTGCAGGCCTGACGGGCGGCGCCGCCCGTCAGGACCCCTGCACTCCGCGCGGCCCCCGCCGCGCGATTGAATCCGCGCGAACACTGTGGCCGCGCGAGAGCCGTCTTGTAGCACTGACGTGGTGCAACTGTCGTCGTGCGACCCTCGCGACGGAACGGCGCAGCGAATGGTTAACACCCTCAGCCCGGGCGTGCGGAACTCCCCGAAACGGGGTGTTTCAAGCGGCTGGGGCGTGTTCCAGATTGATCTCTTCCAGGGAGCGAGCGGCCGTCTCGGGGACCAGCAACTGGCTGGCGATCCCGCCGACCAACGACAACCCCGCGAGCCCGGCCATGGTCCAGACGAAACCTATGTGTGCGTTCAGCACCGGGAAGGCAAAGCCGCTGATCGCCGCGCCGATTCGCCCGCCGATGACGGTGATCGATTGGGCGATGCTGCGGATGCGGGTCGGCGCCAGCTCCACCCCGTAGACCCCGGCGCCGGACACCAGGCCCGGCCCGGTCTGGGCGACGTTGAAGAGGCCATAGACGATATACGCGGCTAGCGCCGAGACGCCCGGCGTGGCGCGCATCCAGGTGAATATCCCCAGCACCACGGCGCCGCCGACGAAGCCCCAGACCTGCATCGGTTTTCGTCCGACCCGGTCGATCAGGAACCACGACATCAGGATCGATGGCGGGATCACGAAGATCAGCTCGGTCTCGATCTGGTAGATCGACGCCGGGATGCCGAGGTTCTGAGCGATGATATCCGGGCCGAACAGGATCGCCGCGTAGACCACGAGATCGTAGATCATCCAGAGCAGCGCGCCGGCCAGGATGTAGCGGCTGTGCTTCATCAGCAGCGGCCAGATCGGCCGAGTGTCGACGTCGGGCGCCGGCGCGGCGTGGCCGGTGACGATCTCCATCGCCGCCTGCGCTTGCTTCTGGTCGGCGGCGACGCGAGCGAGGTAGCGGGCCGACTCTGGCATCGTGCGGCGGAAGTACATCACCGCCAGCGCCGGCACGCAGCCTGCCGCCAGCACGATCTTCCAGACCTCGTCGCTGGGAATGTGGAAAGAGTCGAGCAGCAGCTTGAACAGCGCCGCACAGAGCGCGCCGATCGGCCACATGGTGCCAAAGCCGAGCCCGATCGCCTTGCCGCGGTCGGCGCGGTTGGCGTGCTCGGCCATGATCGTCGGCGAGAGCACATAGTCGGCGCCGACGCCGATGCCGAGGATGAACCGGCAGATGATAAGGGCGGCGACAGTGGGCATGAACGCCTGCGCCAGCGCGGCGACACCGAGGATCATCGCATCGAAGCCGTAGAAGCGCTTGCGACCCTTCTGCGCCAGCAGGCCGAATACCACTGCGCCCAGCATCGAGCCGATGAGAGCCGAGGCGGTCAGGAAGCCCTTGGTGGTCGCGACATCGTGGGCGGCGACGCCATAGTATTTCAGCGCCGGGGTCAGGACGAGGCTGATCGAGGAAATGTCGTAGCCATCACAGAACACGCCGAGGCCAGTGGTCAGGATGGCGCGCCAGTGGAACGACGAGAACTTCTGCTCGTCGATCGCGGCGAAATGCGTGTCGGTCATAAGCCCCCCGGACTGGCCCCACGAGACATAGGCGATCAGGAGAGGCGACCGCCAGTAGACTTAGGCGCGCCGTGTGACATTTCGGCGAAGCAGCCCGGCGCCGGTCAAGCCGGCGTTTCGCCGAACGCGACGCCCCGCTTCTCGGGCCCGAACCAGGTCACCAGCGCCAGCACCACCGCCACGACGGCGCAAACCACCGCCAACGCGAAGCTATAGTCGCCGTGGTGCGACTTCATGAGGTTGGTCTGGATGGTGACGTTGATGGCCGCGAAGAGGTTGCCGAGCTGGTAGGCGAAGCCGGGGAAGGTGGCTCTGGCGGCCGACGGTGAAAGCTCGTTCAGGTGCGCCGGCACCGCCCCCCAGGCGCCCTGCACCGAGACCTGGATCAGGAAGGCGCCAGCCGCCAGCATCAGCGGCGTGGTCGAATAGGCCCATAGCGGTATCACCGGCAGCGCCAGCACCGCGGCCAGCGCCATCGCCTTTCGCCGACCGATGCGCTCGGACAGCGGCCCGAAGATGAAGCCGCCCAGGATCGCGCCCAGGTTCAGGCAGATGGTCAGCGCGGTGACGAGACCGGCGTTGAAGTGGTGCTGCTTCTGCAGAAACTGCGGGTAGAGGTCCTGCGTGCCGTGGCTGAAGAAGTTGAAGCAGGTCATCATCAGCACGGCGTAGGCGAGCACGCCCCAGTGGCCCTTCAGCGCGGCGAAGGCGCTCGTTCTTGGCGCGGCGGCCTTGGCGGCGCGGGCGGCCTCCCAGGTCGGGCTCTCGCCGACCGAGCGGTGGATGTAGAAGATCAAGAGCGCGGGCAGGATCCCCAGCGCCAGCAGCCAGCGCCACCCGATCGTCGGCAGGAACAGATTGGCTATCGCGGCCAGGAAGTAACCCATCGGGTAGCCTTCCTGCAGGATGCCGGAGATCACCCCGCGGCTCTTGGCCGGGATGGTCTCCAGCGCCAGCGAGGCGCCGATGCCCCAGACCCCGCCCATCGCGAAGCCGAAACAGGTGCGCAGGACCAGCAGCACGAGCAGCGTCGGCGACAGCGCCGAGGCCAGCGCCAGCACCGAATAGAGGCCGACCACAGTCATGAGCATAGGCCGGCGGCCGAACCGGTCGGCGAGGCGCCCGAACACCAGCGCGCCGAACGGGCGGGCTACCAAGGTCAGCAGGATCGCCGAGTTGGCGACGGCGATGTCGGCGTGGAACTCCTTGGCGATGTCGCCCAGCACGAACACCAGCAGAAAGTAGTCGAACGCGTCGAGCGCCCAGCCGAGCAGCGCGGCGACGAACGCGGACCGCTGCTGGCTGTTCAGCCCGCGCAGATCGTCGATGATGACCATGGAACGGGCGCCCTCGAACTATCGGGGCCACCTTTGGCGGTGTTTGGCGCCTGGATCAACGCGGCCCGGACTTTGGCGCCAGGCCCGCAAGGGCTTGGCCGCCGCGCGCTAGGCCGTCTGCCGAAGGGGCAGGTCGCCGTTCTCGCACCAGGTGCGCTCGGAGAACGAGCCGATGCCGAACACGCGGGCGCCGCCGTCGCAGACCTCTACGCCGAGGTGCTCCGGCGACTGGCGCAGCATCTCTTCGGCCATTTCGCGGGCCCGTGCTTCGTCGCGGGTCTCGACGACCAGCTCGCGCGGGGCGCCGCTGCCGGCGTCATCGATGTAGAAATGGAAGGTCTTCACCGCCTCGCCTCGGTTCTCGGCCGCAAGCGTGGCCGCGCAAGGTTAACGCCAGGCTTGCCCGGTGGTTGCGGCTAAGCTTGCGGCGACGGCCGGCGAGCGAGGAACCTGCGGATGCGATCGATCACCGCCTGCGGCTCGTAAGGCTTGGTCAGCGTCGGGCCATTCTCACAGAGATCACCGGCCGCTTCCGCGGCGCGCCGCGGGGTGCCGGCGAGGATCACCTGCAGCTCCGGGCGGCGGGCGCGGATCCACTGGGCCAGCGCGAACCCGTCCCGCTCGTTCGGCATCTCGACGTCGCTGAGCACAATCTCGATGCGGCCGTCGTGATCCTGCTCGATCACCAGCCTGGCCTCGTCAGCGTTCGCCGCCTCGACCACCCGGTAGCCGCAGTCGCGCAGGTAGGCGGCGATCACCATCCGCACCAGCACCTCGTCGTCGACCACCAGCACGGTCTGCACGACCTCGGCCGCGTTGGTGATGCCTGCGGTGTTCATCGCGGCGCCGTCAGCGCTCGCACCTGACGCACGAGGCCGCCCAGATCGTAGGGCTTGCGGACGAAGGCGTCGGCGATCTCCGTGGCGGCGTCGGCAGCTGCGTGGCCGGAGGTGACGATCACCTTCAACTGCGGCTGGGTTCGCCGCACGATCTGAGCGAGTCCGAGACCGTCGACCAGGCCAGGCATCTTGACGTCGGTGATCAGGGTGTCCGGGCAGGGCGAGGTGTGCAGCACAGCCAGCGCCTCGTCGGCATCGGCCGCCTCGATGACTTCGAAGCCGGCGCTCCGCAGGGCCTCGGACAGCAGCATGCGGATCAGCACCTCGTCCTCGACAATGAGCACGGTCGCCCGCGGCTCGCCGTCCGCGTACGGTTCGTTGAAATCGGCGGCCATCATGGCCAAAGCCCCCTACCTACGCGTCTCAACGCGCTGCGAGCGGGGCTGTTCCGAACGGCCAGGCGGCGGCTTGGGTCAGGTCTTGAGCGCGTTCTTGAACATGAACAGCGAGACCACGACCAGGTAGGCGCCGAAGAAGCGCTTCAGCGGGCCGGATGGCAGCCGGTGCGCGGCGGCGACGCCGAACGGCGCGGTCACGATCGACATCGACGAGATGGCGACGGCGGCGGGCAGGTTGACGTAGCCGATCGAGCCCCACGGCAGGCCCTTGTGGCCGAAGCCGATGATGGCGAAGCCGATCGCGGTCGGCACTGCGATCAGCGTGCCGATGCCCGAAGCGGTAGCGATGGCGCGGTGGATCGTGCGGCTGCACCAGGTCATCACCGTGATCGCGATCGTGCCGCCGCCGATGCCGAGCAGCGACGAAAATGTGCCGAGCGGCCCCGCGATGGCGACCATGGCCAGGCCCGAGGGCATCTGCTCGCTGATCACCAGTTCGCTCAGCTTCGGCACCAGGAAGTTCACCGACATCGCCAGCACGCCGATCGCGAAGATCAGCAGCAGGCCGTGGCCGTCGACGTGACCGGCGAGGATCACACCCAGCCCGTCGCCGATGATCAGCCAGGGCGCCCAGGTCTTGAGTATCTCGAAGTCGACCGCGCCGCGCTTGGCGTGGGCGCTGACCGAACGGAGCGAGGCGACAATGATGGTGGCCGCCGAGGTGCCGACTGCGACGTGGGCGTATTCCGTCTTGGCGCCGCCGAGCAACGGCAGCACCAGCAACATGGCCGGAACCACGATGAAGCCGCCGCCGATCCCAAACATGCCGGCCGCGAACCCCGCGAAGAGGCCGGCGCAGAGCAGCGCGACCAAGGGAACGAGCCACCCGAAACTCTCAACGTGCATGCGAACCAATCCCGTCCTTACACGGCGCCCGCGGCGCCGATACGCGGCGCCCCGGTCCCCGGCCGTCCCCGCGGCGGCGTTCGGTCTAGCGGCCGAAAACGCGCCTTGGCCCGATATGACGACCCGCGCGGCAGCTTTGCCAAGCTCTGTCTAGGGGGAGGGCGCGCCGCCGGCGCCGGCCGGTCGAATTGTAGGCGGCGGTCCACAAGCCGCTCGGGCGACGTCGGATGTTCGGGCGACGCTGACCCCGACGGAGGGATTGGCTGAGTGCGATGATGGTGGCGACGTCGACCCTGACCCTACGCCTGGCGACCGAGGCGGACTTGCCTGCGCTGGACGCGCTGATGACTGCGGCGATCAGCGACTTGCAGGCGCCGTTCCTGAGCCCCGCCCAGGTCGCCGCGTCCTTCTCGATCATGGGGCTCGACACATGCCTGGTCGCTGACCGCAGGACTTGTCGGGGCGTTGGTCGGTCCAGGTGTTGATGCCTGGGTCAAATTAGAGGGCGTAACAAAACAATAAACTTTAGCCGGAGCCACCTCGACACAAGAGGTGCGCAACGGATGCGAATTTGACTGCGCCGGGGATCGGCAGGACTTGGCCGCGACGAGGGGGGAACACGACCGGACGGAGCGGATATTCAACCGACGGAGATCTGGGCGTGAAGAAATTGATGTATGGCGGGAGCCTCACGGCCCTGCTGATGGCGATGGGGATCGCCGCACCGAGTTTCGCCGCCACCGCCGACGCGACGGCGGACGCCACCTCGACCGCGGATTCGACGGCCAGTTCGAGTGCGACCGCGGTCGGCGAAGTCATCGTCACCGGCACGCGCCAGACCGGCGTCACCGCCGCCTTGGGGCATCAACGGCGGCTACTACTACGGCAAGGTCACGTTGAGCTTCTGACCGCCGGGCTCCCCCCGGGCGTCTACGGCGCGCGACCCCGGGTCGCGCCCCGCCTTCTTTCTGCTAATCAGACCCCGATGGATCAGGCTTCTTCCGCGTCGCTGAGCGCTGCGATCCAACGGGCCTCGGGGCTGCTGGCCAGCGACGCGGCCGCCGCGGAGCGCGAAGCGCTGGCGGTGCTTCGGCTGTCGCCGCTCGATCCCCGGGCGGCCCTGATCCTGGGCGCGGCGCGGCGTCGGCGCGGCGACTTGGCTGGCGCGCTGGAGGTGCTGGGACCGCTCGCCGAGGCCTACCCCAACGCGGCGCTCACCCAGTACGAACTCGGCGTGACCTTGGCCGAAAGCGGGGATGCGAACCCGGCGATCATCGCCCTGCGACGCGCGACCGAGCTGGCGCCCGATCATGCCGACGCCTGGCGCGTACTCGGGGATCTGCTGTTCCAGCGCGGCGAGACCGCGGCGGCCGGCGACGCGTTCGCCGCCCACGCCGTCGCCTCGGTGTCCGATCCAGCCCTGAAGCCAGCCGCCGCGGCGCTCTACGGAGGACGAGCGAGCGAAGCGCGCGCCCTGCTGACGGCGTACCTGGCCGGCGCGCCGGACGATGTTCCCGCCTTGGGGATGATGGCCGAGGCCTACGCCCACCTGGGCCAGAACGCCGACGCCGAGCAAGTGCTGATGCGCTGCCTGGAGCTCTCGCCCGGTTTCGACGGCGCCCGGTTCGGTCTCGCCACCGCCCGCTTCCGCCAGCAGAAGTACGCCGCCGCCTTGCCGCTGCTGGAGCAACTGGCTGGCGCGTATCCCGGCGAGGCGGCCTACCTGAACCTGCTCGCCGCGACGCTGGCCGCGCTCGGCGAATACGATCGCGCGATGGCGCTCTACGAGGGCCTGATCGCCACCCACCAGCGTCAGCCGCTGCTCTGGCTCAACTACGGCCATGCCCTGCGAACCGTCGGCCGCACCGACGAGGCGGTCGCCGCCTACCGTCGCTGCATCGGGCTCGACCCCGGGCTGGGCGAGCCGTACCTCAGCCTCGCCAACCTGAAGGTGGCGGCGTTCACCGACGAGGAGACCGCCGCGATGACGGCGCTGGCTGCGCGCACCGATCTGGCCCGGGCCGACCGTCAGCAACTCGGCTTCGCGCTCGGCAAGGCGCTGGAAGACCGGGGCGAGTACGCCGCGTCGTTCGCCAGCTACGCCGAGGGCGCCGCGCTGCGCCGGGCCGAGACGCCTTACGACGCCGAAGCCGCCAGCGCCGACACGAGCGCGGCGATCCGGGTCTTCACCCCGTCCTTCTTCGCCGAACGCGCCGGCTTCGGCAGCGCCGCCGCCGACCCGATCTTCATCGTCGGCCTGCCGCGTGCGGGCTCGACGCTGATCGAGCAGATCCTCGCCAGCCACAGCGAGGTCGAAGGCACGATGGAGCTACCCGATATCGGCCTGATCGCACAGCGCTTCGCTGACTACCCGGACGACCTGGCCCGGCTGACCGCGGCGGAGTCGGCGGCGCTGGGCGAGGACTATCTCCGCTCGACCCAGGTGCAGCGCAAAACGGGACGGCCGCTCTTCCTCGACAAGATGCCGAACAACTTCCAGCACATCAGCCTGATCCAGCTGATCCTGCCGAACGCCAAGATCGTCGATGCTCGCCGCCACCCGCTGGCGACCTGCTTCTCGGCGTTCAAGCAGCACTTCGCCCAGGGCCAGGCCTTCACTTACGATCTGGCCGACCTCGGTCGCTACTACCGCGACTATGTGGCGCTGATGGCGCACGTCGAC
Source organism: Caulobacteraceae bacterium (assembly GCA_036494265.1). GTDB lineage: Bacteria > Pseudomonadota > Alphaproteobacteria > Caulobacterales > Caulobacteraceae > Acaudatibacter. The sequence goes on from DASXOP010000062.1 coordinate 17,239, forward strand.
GCCGCGCTTCCGGGCCGGGTCTGCCGGGTGATCTACGAAGACGTCGTGGAGGACACCGAAGGCCAGGTGCGCCGCCTCCTGCACTACCTCGGCCTGCCGTTCGAGCCGGCGTGCCTGGCTTTCCACGAGACCGAACGGGCGGTGCGCACAGTCAGCTCCGAGCAGGTCCGCCGCCCGATCTTTCGCGACGGCCTCGACCAGTGGCGCAACTACGAGCCTTGGTTGGGTCCGCTGAAGGCAGCGCTGGGGCCGGCGCTCGAAACTTGGAGGGCGTGACCTGCTCCCTTCCCCGTGTGGGGAAGGGTCGGGGATGGGGGTGTCGGCGCGATGCTGAGAGATTGGCGCGATAGGCTAATCCGCCGACACCCCCACCCCTAGCCCCGCCCCGCAAGGGGGCGGGGAATACCGGCTACGTCTGCGCCGCGGCCGTCGCCACCCCGGCGGCGATCAGGACGCCGCCGCTGGCGCGCTTCGACCACAGCAGGGTGCGCGGACGGCGCAGGAACTGCGAGGCGTGCGAGGCGGCCAGCGCGTAGAGCGTGTCGGTGGTCCCGACCACCGCGCAGAAGGTGGCGATCAGGATCGCCGCCTGCGGCCAGTAATCGGCCTTGGCGCTGATGAACTGCGGCGCGAAGGCGATGAAGAAGACCAGCGTCTTCGGATGGAACGACCCCAAGAGGACGTTGCTGAGGAACGCGGTGCGGGGCAGGATCGGATCGGGCGCCTTGATGTCCTCGGCCGCCTGGCCGCGGCTGCGGATCAGGGTGCGCGTGCCGATCCCGATCAGGTAGGCCGCGCCGGCCCACTTCAGCACCATGAATGCCGTCGACGAGGCGCGCAGGACCTCGCCGACCCCGGCCAGCGACAGGGTCATCGCGATCAGACTGCCGACCGACATCCCGGCCACCGAAGCCAGCGCCGCCTTGCGGCCGGACCCCAGCGCATAGCCGACGATGCTGGTCACTGCCGGCCCTGGGATCACCCCGACCACGCCGGCGGCCAGAACGAAACTCAGCCAGACGTTCCAATGCATGCCAATTCTCCTCTGGCGACCCTCCAGCCTCGAGGAGGCCTAAAGACACCGCTCGGACGACGCGCCAAGCGAAATTGCGCGCCGCGATATTCGCGCGGCTGCGCGCGCGTCTTCAGGAGGCGACGGCGCCAAATCCGCCGCTTCAGCCGGGCGTCAGCTCTCGGCGACGGTGCGGTCGTTGTAGAGCTGGGTCACCAGCGGCGCGTCGAGGTCGGCGACCGCGCGGGTCATGCTTTGCTCGAAGCAGGCCGAGCGGCCGACCGCACGGCGCACGTCGGCGAAGCTGAACTCGTTGGCGCCGCAGGCATTCAGCGCCGCCGCGTGCAGCCGGTTCAGCATCACGACCGATCCGTGGCGGCTGTTGAGGTCCAGATCGCCGTACCGCACTGCGACCTTGGTCACCCCGTCGTTCATCGGGTATCTCCCTTGAAGCCGGCGGTCTGGCCTTCTCTTTTCGATTACGAGCGACGTCGACCGTCGGTCGGCGGTCACTCTGCACTGGATATGGGCGAGACTTGTCAGGATGACAGACATTTTGCGTAAATATTCATCAACGTCAAAAATCGTGCACCTAAACCTCTTGAGACCTTGACGCGGCAAGTAACGCAGAAGAGGGCGCGGCCAGCGGCGCCTAGGATTGCCGCCTTGCCGGGCGCCGGACCCTCGCATAGGGCTGAAGCATGGCCTTTCCCGACCGCCTGCGGCTGCCACTCTCGTTCGATCCGGCGCGGCTGGCGCGGGATCTGGCCACGGTCTCATCGGCCGACTGGATCGCCCACTTCGTGCCGCAGAACTACGACGGCGACTGGAGCGCGATCCCGCTGCGCGGCGCGGCGGGTGCGACCCATCCGATCAAGATGATCTACGCCGATCCCACCGCCACCGAGTTCGAGGACACGCCGTTCCTGGCGCCCTGTCCCTACTTCCGCGAGGTGCTGGCCGCGTTCCAGTGCGAGCTGCAGTGCGTGCGGCTGATGCGCCTGACGCCGGGCTCGACGATCAAGGAACACCACGATCTCGATCTCGACGCCAAGCACGGCTCGGCGCGGCTGCACATCCCGGTGATCACCAACCCCGAGGTCGAGTTCGAGCTAAGCCGCCGACGCATCGTGATGGCGCCGGGCGAGGTCTGGTACCTGCGCCTCGCCGACCCGCACCGGGTCTATAACCGCGGGACCACCGACCGCGTGCATCTGGTCGTCGACACGCTGATGAACGACTGGCTGGCCGGGATGATGAGGCAGGCGGCGGAGGCCGCTGCAAACGCGTCCTGATGGGGCGCCTCGACAACGCCGGCCAAGCTGGCAATCTCGCGTCATGGAGAAGCTCTTTCGGTTCGACGGCGCCGTCCGCCGCGATGCGCGGATCGACGCCTGGTTCGCGGAGCCCGACCACGAGCTGCGACTGATGGCGCAGCCTTGGTTCGAGCTGATGCGCGGCTGCGGGCCGGACGTCCGCGAGACCATGGGCGACGGCCACCCCAACGCCTGCGTCGGCGACACCCCGTTCGCTTACGTCGACGCGTTCAAGGCGCACGTGAACATCGGCTTCTTCCACGGCGCCGACCTCGCCGACCCGGGCGGCCTGCTGGAGGGCGCCGGCAAGCGCATGCGGCACGTCAAGCTGCGCTGGGGCGAGCCGGCCAACGACGCCGCGCTGACCGCCCTCATCGCCGCCGCCTACGGCGACATCCGCAAGCGCCTCGCCACCGCGGACTGAGACGCTGCTGACGGCTCCGCGCACATCTCGCTGCTAAGCGTCGCCGATCAGCAGGAGCCCCAAGGCATGTATGTCTGCGGTCTCGTGATCCCGGTCCCCGAGGACAAGGTCGACGCCTATCGCCAGTGGGCCGAGAACGGCGCGAAGATCTTCAAGGACTACGGCTGTCTGGAGATCGTCGAAAGCTGGGAGGACTTCGTGCCCGACGGCAAACAGACCGACTTCCGGCGCGCGGTCGCCGCAAGGCCGGGCGAGAAGATCGTCTTCACCTGGCAGGTCTGGCCCGACAAGGCGAGCTTCGAGGCCTCGGAGGCACGGATGCACGAAGACGGCCGCCTGGACACGTCCGGCGAGCCCCCTTCGACGCCACCCGCCTGATCCTCGGCTGCTTCCAGCCGCTGGCGACGATGGGGCGGGGGTAGCTACTCTCAGCTGGCCGGAACGTTGATCGCCAACTGCGCGGCGAACGCCCGCTGGTAGGCCGGCCGCGCCTCGCCGCGAGCGACGAAGGCGGCGAGGTTCGGATACTCATCGAGAAGGCCCGACATCCGCAGGCGCAGCAGGACCGACACCATCAAAAGGTCGCCGGCGCTGAACGCGCCGTCGAGCCAGTCGGCGTCGCCCAGCCGCGTCGACAGCTGGCCGAGCCGGACGCGGACCCGGTCCATCACCAGCGGCGCCCGTTCGTCGGCCCAGGGCTTGTCGCCCTCGAAGATTCTGGCAGTCGTGAGCTCGAGGATCGGCGGCTCGACCGTGTTCAGCGCGGCGAACATCCAGGTGATCGCCCGGGACCGAGCGTCGGCGTCCTCCGGCAGCAGGCCCGCGTGCCGCTCGGCGATATGGAAGACGATCGCGCCGGTCTCGAACACGGCGAGACCCCCCTCCTCGTACGTCGGGATCTGACCGAAGGGATGCAGCGCAAGATGCGCCGGCTCCTTCATCGCCGCGAACGAGACCAGGCGGACGTCGTAAGGCTGGCCCACTTCCTCGAGCGCCCAGCGAACCCGCGTATCCCGCGCCAACCCCTTGCCGCCGTCGGGCGACCGTTCAAACGCGGTGATGGTGGGGGGCATTGCCTCGTCTCCTCGCGCCTACGTCTATGGCGTCACATAGGACGACGACTGAGCGCGCCGGGAGCCGACTTCGGTGCGCTGAAGAAATCCTGCGAAGCCCAACGGGCGAAGCAGGATGGTGCCCCCGGTCGGACTCGAACCGACACACCTTGCGGTACTCGATTTTGAGTCGAGCGCGTCTACCAATTCCACCACAGGGGCTAGCGGTGAATTTATAGCTGGGCCGCATCTCGATGCCAACGCGCGGCGTCCACCACGCTCTGGTCGATGGCGCCGAAGATCGAGTGGCCGGCGGCGTCCTTCATCTCGATGCGGACGGTGTCGCCAGCCGCGAGGAACGGGGTCTTCGGGCCGCCTTCGAGCAGCGTCTCCACCGTGCGCAGCTCAGCGATGCAGGAATAGCCGGCGCCGCCCGCGGCCACCGGTTTGCCGGGTCCGCCGTCCGCGCCTCTGTTGGAGACCGTGCCTGAGCCGACGATTGTGCCAGCGGCGAGGTCGCGGGTCTTGGCGGCGTGGGCGATGAGGGCGCCGAAGTCGAAGTTCATGTCCTGGCCGGCGTCGGCGCGGCCGAAGGGGGCGCCGTTGAGGTCGACGTTCACCCGGCCGTGCAGCTTGCCGCCGCGCCACGCCGCGCCGAGTTCGTCCGGGGTCACCGCCACCGGCGAGAAGGCCGACGCGGGCTTGGACTGGAAGAAGCCGAACGACTTGGCCAGCTCATTCGGGATCAGGTTGCGTAGCGAGACGTCGTTGACCAGCATCACCAGCCGCACCGCGGCCAGCCCCTGGGCCGGGCTCGCGCCCATGGCCACATCGCCGACGATCACGGCGACCTCGGCTTCGAAGTCGCAGCCCCAGGCTTCGTCGCCGAGCGGGATCGGGCCGTGGGGCGCCAGGAAGCCGTCCGAGCCGCCCTGGTAGAGCAGCGGGTCCTCCAGGAAGCTCGGCGGCATCTCGGCGCCCCGAGCGCGGCGCACCAGCTCGACGTGGTTCAGATAGGCCGAGCCGTCGGCCCACTGGTAAGCGCGCGGCAGCGGGCTGGCGGCGCCGGCCTCGTCGAACGGTTGGCGCGCGGCGTCTCCGGCGGCCAGGCGGCGGTCCAGGTCGCGCAACGCAGGCTCGGCCCTGGCCCAGTCGTCGAGCGCGCCCTGCAATGTCGGCGCGATAGCCGAGGCGTCGGCGCACCAGATGAGGTTGGCGCTCACGATCACCAGCCGGCCGTCGCGGCCATGGTTCAGCGAGGCGAGCTTCACGGGCGCTCCTTGGCGATCACACCCTTCACCCGGGCGCCTTCGTCCCAGCGGCTGGGGCCGCCGTAGACCATGACCTCGCAGAGGATGTCGCCGTCCGCCTCGCCGACCCAGAGGTAGCTGCGTTCGACCGTGACCTGGCGGCCGGCGGGGGAGAAGCCCTCGTAGGCATCGCCCCAGGGGACGACCTTGGCCAGTTCACGCCAGCGCAAGGTCAGCGCCCGCTCCAGCTCGTCGGCGGCCATTTCGGCCAGGTCGTCCATCAGATCGGTCATGCTCGGTGGCGCGCGCTCCTCACGGCCGCAAGCTAATGCCTCAGGCGTGCGACCGAAAGCCGGAGGGGGCGAGACAAGCCGCGCGACCCCTGCTACCCGCATGCTCATGCTGCGCCGGACGTACGATTGGATCATGCGGCGCGCCGCTTCGCCGAACGCGCCGGTGTGGCTGGCGCTGCTGGCGTTCTGCGAAGGTATCTTCTTCCCGATTCCGCCGGACGTGTTGCTGGTGCCGCTGGTGCTGCAGAACCGGAACCGCGCCTGGCGCTACGCTCTGATCACACTGTCGGCCTCGGTGCTGGGCGGGTCGGTCGGCTACACTGTGGGGCTGTTCCTGCACCCGGTCGGCATCTGGCTGGTCTCGCTCACCGGCGGCGACCCGCATGAGTTCGAGCACTGGTACAAGCAGTGGGGCATCCTGCTGTTGGCGCTGCCGATTCCCTACAAGCTGAGCGCGATAGCGTCCGGCCTCTACAAGGTGCCGTTCCTGCTCTTCTTCGGCGCCTCGATCTTGCTCAGGGGCCTGCGCTTCTCGCTCGTCGCGTGGCTGGTCTGGGCGTATGGCGAGAAGGCCAAGGCGTTCATCGAAAAGCGCCTCGCGCTGGTGGTCAGCGGGGTGGCGCTGGCCCTGGTCGGCCTCTTCCTGGCGCTGAAGTTCGCACTCTGAGACTTCGCGAACCGGGGTCAGCCGCGCTATAGCCCCGCCGATGCAGGCCCTCGATCCCGTGCTGAAACGCTGGCCGATCTTCGCCCTCGTCGCCTCGGCGGCGATGCTGGCGGCCGCCCATGGGTTCGAGACCTTCGGTCATCTGCCGCCCTGCCACATGTGCCTGAAGCAGCGCGAGGCCTACTGGATCGCCGCCGGGGTCGCCGCCGCGGCCATCGCGCTCGGCCTGACCCCGCTGCAGGGCCGGGCGATCCGCATCGGGGCCGCCTTGCTGGCCATCGCCTTCGTCTACGGCGCCTACTGGGCCGGTTGGCAGGCCGGCGCGGAGTGGAAGTGGTGGTCGGCGCCGGTCACCTGCTCCAGCACCGGGGTGCGGGTGACGCTGCAGGACCTGAAGGAACTGATGGCCGGGCGCGGCGCAGCGATGCCGGCGTGCGACAAGGCGGCCTGGGTGTTTCTGGGGATCTCGATGGCCGGCTGGAACTTCCTGGCCTCGGTCGGCCTTGCCCTGGCCAGCGTGGCCGCGGCGCTGCGCAAGGAGACCGCATGACCGCGCGCCCGCTTCCGCCCCGCCCTGGCGTTGGCGCCGGCAGAGCCCGGCTGCATGAGATGTTGCGCGTCGATCACGCCGGCGAAATGGCGGCCGGGGCGATCTACCGCGGCCAGCGCGCGGTGCTGCGCGCCTCGCCCGGCGCCGGCCGCACTCTGGCCGAGATCGCCGACATGGAGGCGCAGGAGGATGAGCACCTCGCCCGGTTCGACGCGATCCTGACCGAGCGGCGCGTGCGGCCCAGCCTTTTCTCGCCGCTCTGGCGCGCCGCCGGCTTTGGCCTGGGCGCCGCTACGGCCCTGATCGGCGAGAAGGCCGCCCACGCCTGCACCGAGGCGGTGGAGACCGTGATCGAGGGCCACTACGCCGCCCAGATCGCCGAGATCGAGACCGCTGAGCCGGCGCTGGCCGCCGAACTTTCGCGCTTCCGCGACGACGAACTCGCTCACCGCGACGCCGCCGTCGCCAGCGGCGCGCACGAGGCGCCGGGCTATCCGCTGCTCACCGCCATCGTCCGCGCTGGCTGCCGCGCAGCGATCCGCATCGCCGAGAAAGTCTGAGCGGGGTGGACGTCGAGGCCGTCCGCCGGGACGCCGAGAGCCCGGTGCTGGGCGGTGCGGCCGACCTCGCCGAGGTGGTGCAGACGCTGACCGACGCCTTCGCCCGCGACCCGCACATGGATTGGTTCATGCGGGGCGACGCCCGGCGCGAGGCCGCCCGCCACGCCTTCTTCCACATGCTGATCGCCCACGAGGGGTTGCCCAAGGGCCGCATCGACCGACCAGCCGCAGGCGGCGCCGCGGCGATCTGGATGCCGTTCGAGTGGCTGGGCCCGGCGTCGCTCTGGACCGAGCTGCAGGGCCTGCCGGCGATGCTGCGCGCATCCGGCTGGTCGCGCTTCAACCGAATGATGGCGATCCGGGCCGACCTGGACCGCAACCACCCGATGGACCGGCCGCACGCCTACCTGTGGTTTCTCGGCGTCTCGCCCGCCGCCCAAGGCCGCGGCGTCGGCTCGGCCCTGCTCCGCGCGGCCGCCCAGCGCCTCGACGCTTCGGCTCAGCCCGCCTACCTGGAGACCGGCACGACCCGCAACGTCGCCCTCTACGAACGCCACGGGTTCAAAGTCATCTCCGAACACCGCGCCAGGGCCGACGCGCCGCCGATGTGGAGCATGTGGCGCGAGCCAGGAGCTGCTGGCTGACACGAAAAAGGCCGCCTTGCGGCGGCCTTTCCGTCTTTGACCAACCTTGCGTTGGTTGGCTCAGACCGCCGCAGGCTGGGCGCGGCGGCTCATCCGCAGGCCCGCCCCGATCGCGCCGAGTCCGAACAACATCATCGCCCAGGTCGCGGGCTCAGGCACTGCAGCGACATCGACCGTGAAGGCGCCGCTGTTATTGTTCCACTGATAGCTGTCCACCGTCGCCAGGTAGAGCCCCGTCGCACCGGCCGGCGCGGTGAAGGTCCCACCGAAGCCGATATCGAACACTTTGCCGAGGTCGCCGCTCGGACCCGTGCCGCCCGTAAAGACGCCAATCAGGCTGTCGAACGGGAGCGCAGTCGGGTAGGCCGCGACGAGCTCGTTAAACGACGTGCCGATGCTCGTGAAGGAGTTTGACCCGGTGAGCGAGCCGCCAGCAGGTCCTGGGCCCCCGCCCCCGGGCACGTTGTTCGCGTCGCCCGCGACGTTGGAGAACACGAACGTCCTGGCCGTCGGTCCTACCGATATGAACACGGGAGACTCGGCCGGCGCCGTGTCGATGTCGCCTGTATCAAACTGAATCTGAGCGCCTGTTGGCGCGCCCGCAAGAAACGGATCCGACGTGCCGGCGACCGTGTAGGTGGCCGCGCTTGCGGAACCCGCAATCAATGCCAGCGTCGCAGCTGCGACGATTGAAGTGAGCTTCACCGTTGTGGTCCCCAAGCAATATCCCTCACCGCTTCTTAGCATCCGGCCTTCCGATGGGTCAAAGCCGTTCCCCCCTCGGGCGAGGGACCTGGCGTGAATCTATCACCTGCGAGCAAAAGGCGCTCGCGGCTGCCGCGTAGAGCGCCGCGGCGATCGTCGCGAGGTCGAGGGCGTAGAGATAGCGGTAGTCGCAGGCGATCGAGATGATGAAGAAGCTGGCGGCGAAGGCGAGCGCGCTGGCCAGCATCGCGGCGACGGCGATGTCGGGCGCGGTGCGGCGGCGGAGTAGCAGGACCAGCAGCGCGACGGCCACGGCGGCGTAGGCCCAGTGGCGATAGACCGGGGTTTGCTTGAAGCCGAGGGCGTAGTGCGCCAGCGCCAGGTCGCGGGCATCCTTGCGGGGGGCGAGGCCAGCGGCGGCCATGTCCGCGGGCGCGCCGTCGACGCCGGTATCGATCACGACGCAGCGATCAGGCTGGGGCGTAGCGAACACCCAGTAAAACGCCCGGGCGCGAAGTCCCAGGTAGGCGAGCGGATCGCGCAGGATGAGATCGCGCCACTGAAGCGCGATCAGCCGCCGGCTCGCTCCGGCCGCTTGCAGCTGGTCGAACACCGGCTCCAGTGCGTCGATCCGCTCCGGCGAGTAGGTGGCGACGCCGGGGCCGTCGACCAGGCGCGCGGCGGCGGGGCGGACGACATCGAAGACGTGGAGTTGGACGGGTGGGTCGCGTGCCGCTGCGGCGACGATGTCGTAGCTCTCGAGGTTTGCCCAGGCCTCGGCGATGGCCGGCGTGCCGTCGAGCCGGGTTGCCAGCGCCGCCGAGGCCGCCAGGCAAACAACCGCCGCGGCGACCGCGAACCCGAGTCCGTAGCCGAACGCGCGACGGCGGCTTTCGCCGGACCGGGCCGCGATCCAGCCGACGGCGAGGGCGGCGAACGGCAGCACCACGGCGCCGTTCTGGCGGGTCAGGGCGGCCAGGCAGAGGAGAGCCAGCGCCTTGGCAAGCAACGCGCCGCGGTTTCAGCCGCGACAGCCACACCAAGCCGGCCCAGGCCAGGGCGGCGAAGCCGGCGCACATCGAACCGGCGAAGAGCACGTCCTTCCAGACGATCGCTGGGTAAATCAGCAGCTGGGGCAGGGCGGCGACAGCGAGCGCCAACGGTGCGGTCAGCCAGGAGACTCGGCGTGCGATCAGCACCAGCACCAGCAGCGTACCGAAGATCGTCAGCACATCGAGGACGACGAAGAGCGCCGCGCCGGGCGACACGGCGTCGGCCAGCCCGAGCAGCCACGACATCATCGGCGGATGGTTGCCAGCATAGCTCTGCGTCCGCCCCTCGGCCAGCTGCACCACCGAGTCGTAAGAGAGATGGCCGGGCAGGTTCAGCGCCAGGGTGACAACCGCCGCGCCAACCAGGACCGCGGCCGTCGCCAGCCGCGCCGGTTCGCGCCACGCCGCTACGCTCGACACACCTGCAACCTGAACTCTCCCGGGTCCGCGCGACCTCACTCTACGCGCGTCGCTGCCGACGCCAAGCGCGGCCACAAGTCCGCCATCTGACTCCGCGACACCGTGCGGGACGGCGTCAGACAGCGCCGCTTGTTCGCGGAACCTTTCGGCGGCCCCGGCATTCCATCGCCGCGACGGCTCTGCCGGAGGAGACGGGGGAAAAGGAATGGATCCAATGCGAAAACTGATGATGGCCGCTGGCCTTGTAGCCACGCTTGGTACGGTGACTTTTGGCGTAGCTGACGTCGCTTCCGCCCATCCGTACTACCATCACGCGTACTATGCCCATGGCTACTACGGCCACGGTTACTACGGGCATGGCTACCGTCACTGTAGCTACCAGCGCCACCGCAACGGCGCGATCGGCGCGGTGGCCGGCGCCATCGGCGGTGGGATCATCGGCGGCGCCCTCACCCACGGCCGCGGCGGCGGCGTGCTGCTCGGCGCTGGCGCCGGCGCGCTGACCGGCCACGCCCTCGCCAGAGGCAGCAGCCGCTGCTAATCGGGCGTCTCGGAGCGTCGCCGCCTCAGGATTGAGCGGCGACCGCCTTCGGGAGGCTCCAACTTGGGTAGTTTGCGGCTATCGGCGCTCTTCCTGGTCGCGGGGCTCAGCGCCTGCTCGCCGGCGCCGGTGAAGCGTCCGGCGGCCGCGGACGTCGACTGGCCCTACTACGGAGCCGACCAGGGCGGACAGCGCTTCTCGCCCGCCGCCCAGATCACCCCGGACAATGTGAAGGCGCTCAAGGTCGCCTGGACCTATTCGACCGGCGTCGCCGCCGGCAAAGGCCTGCTCAGCCACGACTTCGCCTTCGAGAACACCCCGATCCTGCCGGACGGGCGTCTTTACGTCTGCGCCTCGTTCAACGAGGTCAGCGCCCTCGATCCGGCGACCGGCAAGCCGCTCTGGCGGTTCGACCCCAACGTCGATCCGGGCGTCAACTATCCCAACAGCTACAACTGCCGCGGCGTCGCCTGGTGGCGCGATCCCAAGGCGGCGGCGGATGCCCCCTGCGCGGCGCGGATCTTCATGAACACCAACGACCGGCGGCTCTATGCCCTGGACGCAGCCACCGGGAAGGCCTGCCCCGGCTTCGGCGCGGGCGGGGTGGTCGACGTCGGCGCCGGCGTGGTGCTGGCTCGGCCCGGCGAGATGCAGATCACTTCGCCGCCGGTGGTGACCCACGGCGTGGTCATCGTCGGCTCCTCGCTCGACGACAACCAGCGGGTCAAGGAAATCTCGGGCGCGGTTCGGGCCTACGACGCGGTGACCGGCCAGCTGCGCTGGAGCTTCGATCCGCTGACCGGCGCCAATCCGGCGATCGTCGCCGGCGCCGCCAACGTCTGGGCGCCGATGTCGGTCGATGAGGCGCGCGGCCTCGTTTTCCTGCCCACCACCAGCCCCAGCCCGGACTTCTGGGGCGGGATGCGCCCCGGCGACGACGGCAATGCCGACTCGGTGGTCGCGGTGAAGGTGGAGACCGGCGAGGTCGCCTGGGCGTTCAAGACCGTCCATCACGACATCTGGGACTACGACAATCCCGCTCAGCCGACCCTAGGGACGGTCAACTACAGAGGCCAGGTGCGCCCGGCGGTGCTGCAGCCGACCAAGCAGGGCCTGCTCTTCACCATCGACCGCGAAAGCGGCAAGGCGCTGATCCCGATCGTCGAGCGCCCCGTGCCGCAGGGCGGCGCGCCGGGCGAGGTGCTCTCGCCGACGCAGCCGTTCCCGATCGCGCCCGCGCCGCTGGCGCCGGATCGGATCAAGCCGGACGACGCCTGGGGGATCACGCCGTGGGAGCAGGACGCCTGCCGCAAAGCGATCGCCGGCGCCCGGGCCGAGGGCATGTACACGCCGCCCTCGCTGCAGGGCACGATCATCTATCCGTTCACCGGCGGCGGGACCAATTGGGGCGGGCTCGCCTTCGATGAGGGCCGCGACGTCGTCTACGTGAACACCTCCAGCGCGATGCACCTGGTCAAGCTGATCCCGGCCGACAAGGTGAAGGCGACCAAGGCGGCGGAGCTGAAGGTCGAGGTCTCGGCCCAGGCGGGCGCGCCCTACGGCATGAGCCGGCAGGTGATGCTCTCGCCGCTCGGCCTGCCCTGCAATCCGCCGCCGTGGGGGGTGCTGCACGCGATCGACATGCACGATGGCCACCAGCTGTGGGCGGTCCCGCTCGGCACCACCGAGGACAAGGCGCCTGGCTCGCAGCTCGCGCTGCCGCACTCTGGCATGCCCAACTTCGGCGGCCCAATCGCCACCGGCGGCGGGCTGGTGTTCATCGGCGCGACCCTCGACAACTATCTGCGCGCCTTTGACGCCGCGACCGGCAAGGAACTCTGGAAAGGCCGCCTTCCCGCTGGCGGCCAGGCGACGCCGATGACCTACGTCTGGAAGGGCCGCCAGTACGTCGTCATCGCCGCCGGCGGCCACGCCAAGTCCGACACCAAGCGCGGCGACCAGGTCGTGGCGTTCGCACTGCCGTAGCACCGGTCGTCAGCGCCGCTGTGTCGGGTAGCCGGCGGAACTGGTTACGGCCCGCAGGCGCTTTGCGAAAATAGTCTGTCGCAAGCCCTTAAGGAGCCAAGTCCGGTGCTGCTGCACGTCCTTTTCGCCAAGACCCTGCGTTCCGGCCGCTTGACGGTGATCCATGATGACGGGTCCAGCGAATCCTTCGGCGATGGCCGCGGCAAACCGGTGGTGGTCAGGCTCAAGCGCAAGGGGGCGCTTCGGATAGCGCTCGAAGGCGGCCTTGGCCTCGGCGAGGCCTACATGGAGGGCGAGCTCACGTTCGTGGAGGGCGACCTCTGGGACCTGCTGAGTCTGGTGGGCCACAATCTGCCGATCCGGCCGGTCGGGAGGTCCATGCTCGTCCATCGGGTGCGGAATGCGTTGTTGCGGCGCATCCGGCAGGTGAACGACCGGGTCCGGTCGCGCCGCAACGTCGCCCACCACTACGACCTCTCCGGCGACCTCTACCGGCAGTTCCTGGACGCCGACATGCAGTACTCCTGCGCCTATTTCCCCCGTCCGGGCATGAGCCTGGAAGCCGCCCAGGCCGCGAAGAAAGCTCACCTGGCCGCGAAACTCCGGCTGCAGCCTGGCCTTAGGGTGCTCGACATTGGCTGTGGCTGGGGCGGCATGGCGCTGACCCTGGCGCGCGACTACGGCGTGACGGTCACCGGCATCACCCTGTCGGAAGAACAACTGTTCGCCGCCCGCCGGCGCGCCGACGAGGCCGGACTTAGCGATCGAGTCGCGTTCGAGCTCTGCGACTATCGCGATGTCACCGGCCCGTTCGACCGGATCGTATCGGTCGGGATGTTCGAGCACGTCGGCGCGCCGAACCATCGTGTATTCTTCGAGCGGATCGGCGAGCTCTTGACCAACGATGGCGCGGCCGTGGTCCACTCGATCGGCCGGATGGAGCCGCCCGGACTGACCGATCCCTTCATCCGCAAGTACATCTTCCCCGGTGGCTACATCCCGGCGCTCTCGGAGGCGATGGCCGCGGTCGAGAGCGCTGGCCTCTGGGTCACCGACACGGAGATCCTGCGGCTGCACTACGCCGAGACCTTGCGTCACTGGCGCGAGCGCTTTCTCGCCGAACAAGAAGCCATCGCGCGCCTCTACGACGAGCGCTTTTGCCGAATGTTCGAGTTCTATTTGGCAAGCAGCGAACTCAGCTTCCGGACCGGCACGACCATGGTGATGCAGGTCCAGCTGACGAAACGCGTCGACGCCCTGCCGATTACCCGTGACTACATGTTCGACGCGGAGCGCGCCTCGGCTGCTGGACGCGGCGGCGGGCGACAACTTCGCACTTGAGCCTCCCGCGACACGCGTTGGCGGCGCCAAATCGCGTCCTGATCTAGTAGACTGGCGCCATGAGCACACCCCTCGAAGGCGGCTGCCGCTGCGGCCGGGTCCGTTACAAGGCTGCCCTGCCTGAGTTGCCGCGCGTCTACGCCTGCCACTGCCGCGACTGCCAGACCTGGTCCGGCAGCGCGTTCAGCCTGAATTTCGTCCTCCCGGAGGACCAATTCGAGGTGACCGGCGAGCCCGTCCTGTTCGAGCTGACTTCGCCTGACGGCTCGCGCACCTCGCGCCAACGCGCCTGTCCGGTTTGCTTCACTCGCGTCTTCAACACGAACACGGCCCGGCCAGGCATCACCGGGGTCCGCGCGGGCACCCTCGACCGCAGCGACGAACTGAAGGTCGTCGCCCACATTTGGACTAAGCGGAAACTGGCCGGGATCGAGATCCCCGAGGGCCTTCCCACCTGGGAAGAAGGCGCGGCGCCGTTGGATTTCGCGGCGGCGCTTGCCGGCTGAAGCCGAGGACGTTTTCCTTGCTCGGCGACGGAGCGCCTCGGTAGGGTCATGGCCTAGGGGCCGCGCACCGAAATGTCCGACGTCTTCGTGTCTTACACGCGCAACAACGCCGTCGTGGTCGGCCGGCTGGTCGCGGCGTTGCGCGCCGAGGGCCTCGACGTCTGGTGGGACCAGGACATCGCCCCCAACGCCGCCTGGGAGCAGACGATCGAGCAGCAGTTGGCGCTCGCGCAGGTGGTGATCGTGGCCTGGTCGCCGTCGGCGGTTTCGAGCGAGTTCGTCAAGGCCGAGGCGCGCTGGGCGCGCCAGCAGGACCGGTTGCTGCAGGTGTTCGTCGAGCCGTGCGATCCGCCGCTGTTTTTCGGCGAGCGCCAGGGCCTCGACCTCAAGGGCTGGACCGGCGCGGCGACGGACGCGGCCTTCCGGGCGCTGGTCGGCGCGATCCGCGAGGCGAGGGGCCATCCCGCTTCGGCCGAGGTTGAGCCGCCCGTGCTTCCGGCCGCGGACACGCCTCCCGCTGCGCCGCCCATCGACGCGGAGCCAGCCGTTTCGAGCGACATCCTCGCCCATGGCACGGTGCTCAACGGTCTCTTCGAGGTGCAGCGTCTGGTCGGCGCCGGGGCGGTCGGCAGACTCTACGAAGGCAGGAACGTCACCACGGGCGAACGCGTGGCGATCAAGACGTTCCGCGGCGAGGTCGCCGGGGCCATTGAAGGTGGGTTCCTGCGCGAGATGAGTGTGCTGGTCCGCCTCAGCCATCCCGCGATCGTGGCGCACCGGCTTGTGGCGCGCGAACCTACCGGTGCCGCGTTCTACATCGTCAGCGATTTCGTCGACGGGAGTACGCTCGCGGGCCTGATCGGCCAGGTGACCATGCCCGAGACCAAGCTGCGCGCGCTGACGGGGCGCCTTGCCGACGGCCTGAAGCACGCGCACGACCTTGGGGTCGTCCACCGCGACGTCTCACCCGCCAGCATCCTGGTTCCGGGCGGCCGGCTGGACGAATGCCAGCTGATCGACTTTGGGGTGGGCGAAGGCCTCGCGCCGGCAGGGGCCGCGCCTGGACCCTACGCCGCGCCGGAGCAGAACGGCGAGTTCGGCGGCGAGGTCGGGCCATGGACCGACGTCTACGGCCTGGGCGTGGTGATCCTGGCGCTGGCGACCGGCCGCGCCCCGGTTCAGCGGCCGGCGGGGGAGACCGCCGAGGGCCAGCGCCGGATCGCCGGCGTCTCCCGCGCGCCGCGTGCTCTGAAGTCGCTGCTGGAAGGCATGCTGGCCGATGACCCGCACGTGCGGTTCCACAACATGGACGAGGTCATGCGAGCGCTGGGCCGCAAGCCCAGCCGCAGCCCTTCCACCTCCGGCCGTCGCACCGGTGACAGCGCCGAAGCCCGCCGCCGCATCGGCGGAGCGATCAGACGAGGCCGCTCAAGGCCGCGCTGATCGACTCGACCGCCTCGTCGGTCGTGGCCCATGAGCACATGAAGCGGACCGTGCCGTCGATGAAGCGGTGGACGAACCAGCCGCTGGCGTGGAGGCGCTGCAGGGTGGGCTCGTCCATCTCCACGAAGACCGCGTTGGATTCCACCGGGTGGGCGATCTGGAACGGCATCGCCGCCGCCAGCTTCGCGGCCATGGCGTTGGCGTGGGCGGCTCGGCGGGCCCAGGCGCCGCTCTCCAGCATGCCGATCCAGGGCGCGGACAGGAACCGGCCCTTCGAGATCAGCTGGCCGGCGTGTTTCATCCGAGCGTCGAACCGACGGGCGAGCGCCTTGTCGAAGAGCACGATGGCTTCGGTGGGCGTGCTCCCGGCCTTGGTGCCGCCGATGACCGCGATGTCGAACCCGAGCCTCGCCAGGCTGGTCGGGTCGAACCCGCCGGCGACGGCGTTGGCGAGACGGGCGCCGTCGAGGTGGACGCGCAGGCCCTCGGCTTTCGCGGCGCCGACGAGCGCGCTAATCTCGGTCTCGGCATAGCGCGCGCCGTACTCGGTGGTGTTGGTGATCGAGAGCGCGGCCGGCGACTGATGATGGGCGTAGTCCGGCATCCGCGCCGCTTCGGCGACCGGGGCCACCGCCATCCGCCCGGCCGCCCCGCCGATCTTGATCAAGCCCACGCCCGACCCGAAGAAGCCGGGCGCGCCGGTCTCGTCGGTGGCGACGTGCGAGTGCTCGTGGCAGATCACCGCCTCGTGCGGCAGCGCTAGCGTCGCCAGGGTCAGCGCGTTGGCCGCGGTGCCGGAGGGCACGAACCGCACCTCGGCGTCGGCGTCGAGCAGTTGCCGGATCAGGTCGGCGGCGCGCTGGCCGACGTGATCGGCGCCGTAGCCGGCCGCAAAACCGCCATTCGCCGCGACCAGGGCGTCGAGCGCCTCAGGCATGGCGCCGGCCACGTTGTCGGATGCGAAGTCGTAGCGATGCGCCATGGGCCCTTCCAAAACTGGTGCGGGCGTCATAGGCCGGCTGGACAGCGATGTGGAGACGCGCGTGAATTCAGCCGACAGCTTCAGCGCCACCTATGCCGAGGCGAGGGCCAAGTTCCGCGCCGCCGCCGAAGAAGCCGGCGGCGAGACGGAGGCGATCGCCAATCCGAACCGCGGGCCGGACGGCGGCGACCTTTCCACCGATGTCGCCTGGTTCGGGCCGCGCAGCGCCGAGCGGGTGCTGGTGATGGTCTCGGCGACCCACGGCGGCGAGGGGTTCTGTGGCTCGGGCGCGCAGGTCGACTGGCTGCGACGCGGGGAAGCGGCGACGCTGCCTGCTGGCGTCGCGGTGATGATGATCCACGCCATCAACCCCTACGGCTTCGCCTGGCTGCGGCGAGTGACCGAGGAGAACATCGATCTCAATCGCAACTGGATCGACTTCGGCCAGCCCGCGCCCTCCAACCCCGGCTACGACGAGCTCGCCGCGGTCGCTGTTCCCGAACAGTGGAACGAGGAGACCCGCCGCGCCACCGGCCGGGTGATGCGCGCCTACGGCGAGGCGCACGGGCCGATGGGGCTGCAGCAGGCGTTGAGCGGCGGGCAGTACCGGCACGCCAAGGGCGTCTTCTACGGCGGCGATGGCCCCAGCTGGGCCCGGCGAACGCAGGAGGCGATCTACCGCGAGAACCTGAAGCAGGCCGGGCGGATCGCGATCATCGACTATCACACCGGCCTCGGCCCCTGGGGCTATGCCGAGCCGATCATGTCGCAGCCGGCCGGCACCCCGGACTACGCCCGCGGCCAGGCCTGGTGGGGTTGCAACGTCACCTGCCCGTCGGACGGTGACTCCACCTCGGCCGAGACCGCCGGCGACAACCTGAACATGGCCCCGCTGATCCTGGGCCACGCCGAGGTCACCGGCATGGCGCTGGAGTATGGGGTAAAGACGCTAGCCGAGGTGTTCCTGGCCCTGCGCGGCGACGCCTGGCTGCACGCCTACGGCGACCCGCTCTCACCGGAAGGCCAGGTAATCAAGGCCCAGATCCGCGCTGCCTTCTACGGCGACACCGACGACTGGAAAGGCATGGTGATCGGCCAATCCCTGACCGCGACCCGCCAGGCGATCGCGGGACTGGCGCGGGGTTAAGTCGGGGCGTCCTTCACCGTCGCTCTCAGCCCCACCACGAAGCGCACAAAGAGTCGGTTCAGCGTTTCGCGATCCGTGAGGCTCCAGTCAGACAGCGCACGGTCGAGCAGGCGGCGGCGGGCGGCGGACAGGGTCGCCACGGCCTCTGCGCCATGTTGGGTGACCTCCGCGGTGCGTACCCGACCGTCGGTCAAAGACGGGGCGCGCGCCACCAGGCCGGCAGCCTCCAGCCGATCGAGTTGGCGGCTGATGGTGGAGTGATCGCGGCCGATCTGGCCAGCGAGCGCGACCACGCCCGTGGTTCCGCCGGCGCCTAGCCGCACCAGCAGCGGCAGGAACGCCGGATCGAGATCGAGCCCGGCCTCGGCCATCATCCGCCAATCCTGGCGCGAGTCGTTGATGAAGCCGACCAGATCGAGCAGGGCGGCGGCCAGGGCGTCGTCAGATCCGTGCATCGCGCACGCTTTACACCGCTTCGTCGCCAGGGTACATCCGTGCATGACGCACGCATATGACTATCTGGTCGTCGCCGGCAGCACCCGGCCCACGCGCCGCTCGCCGGCCATCGCCAAGTGGGTGGCCGACCTCGGCGAGGAAGTCTGCGGCGCCCGGTTCCGCGTGGTCGACCTTCGCGAGCTGGAGCTCGGCCACGACGACGAGCCGGACATCCCGGCGGGCGGCGCGGCCTATGTGAGCCCGGCCACACAGCGCTGGAGCGACCTGGTCAGCGCCGCCAAGGGTGTCGTGTTCGTCACGCCGCAGTACAATTGGGGCTACCCCGCGCCGCTCAAGAACGCGATCGACCACCTCTATCGCGAGTGGAAGGCCAAGCCGGCGCTGATCGTCAGCTACGGCTCGCAAGGCGGCGACAAATGCGCCGCGCAACTGCGCGAGGTGCTGGGCGGCATGGGCCTGAGCCTGACCGGGGCCTCGCCCGGCCTGCGCTTGGCGAGGGCGCGCATCGAGGCCAATGACGGCGCGGTCGAACCCGACGTGGACTTCGACGCCCATCGCGACGAGGTGCGCGCCGCGCTCAGGGAACTCGCGGCCCTCGTCGCCTGATCTGTCACGCTAGCGGAAGAGCGTGCTTGGCCTTACCTACGCCCCTATGGCCATCGCCAAGATTTGCGGACTCTCCACGCCCGAGACGGTGGCTGCGGCGCTGGGCGGGCGCGCGGCTTACCTCGGGTTCAATTTCTTCGAGAAGAGCCCGCGCTATGTGACGCCCGAGACCGCGGCGCGGCTGGCGGCGCCGGCGCGGGGCAAGGCGCGGACCGTGGCGGTGATGGTCGATCCATCCGACGCGCTGCTGCGCGACGTGGTCGCCGCGCTGAAGCCGGACCTCATCCAGCTGCATGGCCGCGAGACGCCGGCCAGGGTGCGGGAAGCGGCGATGCGCACCGGCGCCGGCACGATCAAGGTGATTCAGGTCGGCGAGGAAGACGATCTGCGCCACATAGCCGAGTTCGAGGCGGTGGCCGACCACATCATGCTCGACACCAAGGCCCCGCCCGGCGCCGACCGCCCCGGCGGGCACGGCCTCAAGTTCGACTGGAGCCTGACTGCCGGACGCAAGTTCGCGCGGCCGTGGTTCCTCGCCGGCGGGCTCGATCCGTACAATGTGGGCGACGCGGTGCGGCTGTCGGGCGCGCCGATCGCCGACGTTTCCTCTGGCGTGGAGCGCGGCGCCGGACTAAAGGACCCGGCTCTCATCGAGGCGTTCCTGCGGGCCGCCGCCCGCGCTTGAAGCCATCCGTGAACAATCCTTTCAAATCTAACGACTATTCGGCCTATCCCGACGCCACTGGGCGATTCGGCGACTATGGCGGCCGGTTCGTCGCCGAGACGCTGATGCCGCCGGTGCTGGCGCTGGAGACTGCCTGGCGCGAGGCCTGGGCCGATCCGGCCTACCGCGGCGAGCTGAATTCGGAGCTGAAGCACTACGTCGGCCGGCCGAGCCCGATCTATTTCGCGCGCCGGCTGTCCGAGCATCACGGCGCACGCATCTGGCTGAAGCGCGAGGAGCTGAATCACACCGGCTCGCACAAGATCAACAATTGCATGGGCCAGATCCTGCTGGCTCAGCGCATGGGCAAGCGGCGGATCATCGCCGAGACCGGCGCCGGCCAGCACGGCGTCGCCACCGCCACCGTCTGCGCCCGCTATGGTCTGCCGTGCGTGGTCTACATGGGCGCGGTCGACGTAGAGCGGCAGGCGCCCAACGTGCAGCGCATGCAGCTGCTGGGCGCCGAGGTGCGGCCGGTGACCAGCGGCTCGTCGACGCTCAAGGATGCGATGAACGAAGCCTTGCGCGATTGGGTGACCAACGTGGAGGACACCTACTACCTGATCGGCTCGGCCGCCGGCCCGCACCCCTATCCGCAGATGGTGCGCGATCTGCAGCGGGTGATCGGCGAGGAGGCGCGGGCGCAGGTGCTGGACGCCGAAGGCCGGCTGCCAGATGCGGCCGTGGCCTGCGTCGGCGGCGGCTCCAACGCCATTGGCCTCTTCCACCCGTTCCTCGACGACGACGTGAAGCTGTTCGGGGTCGAGGCGTCCGGGCATGGGCTGGGCAGTGGCCTGCACGCGGCGGCGATCAACGGCGGCCGACCCGGCGTGCTGCACGGCAACCGCACCTATCTGCTGCAGGACCCTGAGGGCCAGATCACCGAGGCGCATTCGATCTCGGCCGGCCTAGACTATCCCGGCATCGGGCCCGAGCACGCCTTCCTGCACGACGTCGGCCGCGTGACGTATCTCTCAGCCACGGACGACGAGACAGTGGAGGCGTTCCAGCTGCTGTCGCGGCTCGAAGGCATCCTGCCCGCGCTGGAGTCGGCGCACGCGCTGGCGCGGCTCGGCGACGTGGCGGAGACCGTCGGCAAGAACGGCGTCATCGTGGTCAACCTCTCCGGCCGCGGCGACAAGGACCTCGAGACGGTGGTCGCGCGGATGGGGGAGCAGTGAGCAACCGTCGACGCATCCTCATCGCCGTCGGAATTATCTCGGCAGCGGCTTTGGCCGCTGCTCTGCTGGTGATGCCGTTCCCCAAACCCCTGACGTTCACGGTGCAGATTCCGCCCGCGACGCGGGCCGGTCGATGACCGTCGCCCGTCTCGACGCTCGTTTCGCCAAGCTGAAGCGCGACGGCCGCGCCGGATTCGTCGCCTATGTGATGGCGGGGGATCCGGACGCAGAGACCTCGCTCAAGGTCGTGCAAGGCCTGCCGGCCGCGGGCGCCGACATCATCGAGCTCGGGTTTCCGTTCTCCGACCCGATGGCCGACGGCCCGGCGGTGCAGCGCGCGGCGCTGCGGGCGCTGACCGGCGGCATGACCCTCGGCGGAACCCTGCAGCTCGCCGCGCGGTTCAGAGAGACGGACCAGACCACGCCGATCGTGCTGATGGGCTACCTTAACCCGATGCTGACCTATGGCCTCGACCCTTTCGCCACCTACGCCGCAGAAGCCGGCGTCGACGGGGTGATCGTGGTCGACTGCCCGCCCGAGGAAGCCGACCCGATCCTGGCGGCTTTCGAGCCGACCGGCCTGGCTCTCATCCGGCTGGCCACCCCGACCACGGACGACGCGCGGCTGCCGACCGTGGTCCGCCGCACCTCAGGCTTCGTCTACTATGTCTCGGTCGCCGGCGTGACCGGGGTGAAAGCCGCGGACGCGGACGTCGTCGCGCCGGCGGTGCAGCGGGTGCGGGCGGCGTCAGGACTGCCGGTGGCGGTCGGCTTCGGCATCCGCACGCCTGACCAGGCCGCCGCCGTGGCCCGGGTGGCCGACGCGGTGGTGGTCGGCTCGGCGCTGGTCGATGCGGTCGCCGATGCGGTCGCACAGAACCGTGATCCGGTCGCAAAAGTTTTGGAAACCGCGGCGACGCTCGGTAAGGCGGTGCGTTTCGCGCGCACTACAGGGGACGTGTAGGGCTCGGGTATGGCTTTGGCTGACGACAAGCGCAACGCTCCGATCCGCAACCCGCCGGCCGCTGGCCGCGAGCGCGGCGGCTGGCTGGCCAAGATCGCCCCCGGCGTCCACAAGCTGGTCGCCAAGCGGGAGACGCCTGAGAACCTCTGGGTGAAATGCCCCGACACCGGGGAGATGATCTACCGGCCCGACCTCGAGGCCGCGCTCTGGGTGACCCCGTCCGGGCGGCACATGCGGATCGGCCCCGATCTTCGCTTCGCCTACACCTTCGACGACGGGCGTTACAAAGAGCTACCGCAGCCGAAGACGCCCGACGATCCGCTGAACTTCACCTACTCCAAGCCCTACAAGGAAAACCTGATCGCGGCGCGCAAGGCGACCGGCGACCAGGACTCGATGAGCGCCGCGGTCGGCGAAGTCGGTGGCCTGACCACGGTGGCGCTGGTCCACAATTTCGCCTTCGTCGGCGGTTCGCTCGGCACCGCGGCCGGCGAGCAGTTCGTGCAGGGGGCCGCCGAGGCGGTGAAGCTGCAGGCGCCGCTGGTGGTGTTCACCGCGACCGGCGGCATGCGCATGCAAGAGGGCATGCTCTCGCTGATGCAGATGGCGCGGGCGACGATCGCCATCCAGCAGGTGCGCGAGGCTCATTTGCCCTACGTGGTGGTGATGACCGATCCGACCACCGCCGGCGTGCTCGCCTCCTACGCCATGCTCGGCGACGTGCACCTGGCCGAGCCGGGGGCGCTGATCGGCTTCACTGGCCGCCGGGTGATCGAGCAGACCATCCGCGAGACGCTGCCGGCCGGCTTCCAGACCGCCGAGTTTCTGGTAGACCACGGCATGGTCGACCGCGTGGTTGGCCGCAAGGAGCTGCCGAAGGTGCTGGGGTCGATCCTGCAGACGCTGATGATGGGGCGAGCCCGCCTTTCCGCCGCCTGAGTCCCCACCGGTGAACCCGAACCAGGGCGGCGGCCCCGACTACGACGCCCTGCGCGCGTCCGACGTCACGATTGCACGCCTGCGGGCCTTACATCCCTCACTGATCGATCTTTCGACTGGCCGCGTGCGCCGGCTGCTGGCGGCGCTCGGCAACCCCGAGCGGAAGATCGGACCGGTGATCCACGTGGCCGGCACCAACGGCAAGGGTTCGACCTGCGCCTACATCCGCGCCATCGGTGAGGCGGCCGGCCTGAAGGTGCATGCACTGGCCTCGCCGCACCTGGTGCGCTTCGCCGAGCGAATCCGGATCGCTGGCCAGCTGATCACCGAAGAGGAGCTCGACCAGCGCATCGATGAGGTCGAGGCCGCCAACGCCGGCGCGCCGATCAGCTTCTTCGAGATCACCACCGCGCTGGCCCTGCATGCCTTCGCGCAAGACCCGGCCGACCTTTGCGTGATCGAGGTGGGCCTGGGCGGCCGGTTTGACGGCAGCAACGTGTTCGACGCGCCGGCAGTCTCGGTGATCGCGCCGGTGGACTACGACCACCTGGAGATGCTCGGCCCCGAGCTGCACAAGATCGCCTGGGAGAAGGCCGGGATCATCAAGCGCGGCCGGCCGGTGGTCTCGGCCCGGCAACTGGACGAGGCGCTGGTCGAGATCGAGCGCGAGGCCGAGACGCTGGGCGCGCCGCTCGCCATGATGGGCCGCGAGTTCGACGTCTACGAGGAGCGCGGCCGGCTGATCGTACAGCTGGAGGACCGCCTGCTCGACCTGCCGCCCCCCAGTCTCTACGGCGCGCACCAGTTCGCCAACGCCGGCCTCGCCGTGGCGGCGATCCATGCGCTGGGCGACGCGCGCATCGACGAGGATGCGATTGCTCGCGGCGTCTCCGGCGCGGTGTGGCCCGGCCGGTTCCAGGCGCTGACCAAAGGACCGCTGGCGGCGTTGGCCAAGCCTCGCGGCGCCGACCTTTGGCTCGACGGCGCGCACAACCCGCACGCCGGCGCGGCGCTGGCCGATGCGGTCGCCCGCCTCTCCGCCCGCGACGGCCGGCCGGTGGTGCTGATCGTGGGGATGCTGGGCCGCAAGGATGCGTCCGGCTTCTTCGCCCACTTCGCCTCGCAGGCGACGCGGGTCTTCACCACCGGCTTCGAATCTCCGAACGCCACACCGCCCGAGGATCTGGCCGCCGCCGCGCGGGGCGCGGGGCTCAGAGCCGAAGCCGTCGACGGCGTCGAAGCGGGGTTGCGGCTGGCGCTGGCGGGCTCAGGCCCGCCGCCTCACGTGATGATCTGCGGCTCGCTGCACTTCGTCGGCGACGTGCTGGCGATGTCCCCGGAAACCTGGCCGACTTAGATCGTGCGTCCTTCGAGACGCCCGCGTCGCGGGCTCCTCAGGATGACGAAATCATAGGAATCCCACCAAGCTCGTCATGGTGAGGAGCGCAGGCGCGTTTCGAACCACGCAACGCCTCACAGCTTCGCCAGCCACATCTCGCTCTCGACCTCGGGCCCGAATTCGTCATGGGTCCAGGTCTCGGTGATCTCGAAGCCGTGGGCGGCGTAGATGCGGCGCGCGCTGGTCAGGACGGCGTGGGTCCACAGCGTCATGGCGGTGAAGCCGGCCTCGCGAGCGAAGGTCAGGCAGCGCTGGACCAACGCCTCGCCGATGCCGCGGCCGCGCGCCATCGGCTCGACGTAGAGCAGGCGCAAGCGGCTGAGCCCCTCGCCTTCGTCGGTGAGCAGCACCGAGCCCGCCATCGCCCCGGCCACCTCGGCGATCCAGCCACCGTCGCGGCCCTCGCGGAAATTCTTGAGGAAGTTGGCCGCGGTCTCGGCGACGTTGCTCTCCAGACCGAGGCCCCAGTCGTATTCCTCGCGGTAGAGGATCGCCTGGCGGGCGGCGAGGAGGCCGAGGTCGCCGGTGCGCCATGGCCGGATCAGGTAGTCGCGACCCGGCGCAGGATCGAGCAGCGTGCGCGCCGTGCCGAGCGCCGCGACCAGGTCGCTCTGCTGTGCTTGCGCCAGGCTGCGCAGCATCTGGGTGACCTCATCGCGCTGGCGCTTGTCGACGACGTCGAAGATCGCGCGGCCGGCCCCTGTGGCCGCGATCGTGCGCCGCCGTGCATCGCCGTCGCCCACCGCGCGGACGATCCAGCCCCGCGCCTCGAAGCGGCTCAGCACGCGGCTGAGGTAACCGGCGTCCATATCCAGCAGCTTCTGCAGCTCGACTGCCGCCAGCGGCCGTTCTGCGTGGATGATCTCGAACATCAGCCGCGCCTCGGGCAGCGACAGCTCGGTGCCGAGGAACCGCTGGTTCAGCGCCCCGACGCGGCGGGTATAGAACCGATTGAACAGCCGCACGGCGGCGATGGCGTCTTCCATGTCACCACGCTGGCGCAGTTAATTGACAGAGTCAACTATATACGACCTTGCGGGGCGACACCTTCCCAGCTATGTAGCTACATACCTACAACGAGGTGAGCATGACGACCACGACGCTCTCGGCGCGGCAGTTCAATCAGGATTCCAGCAAGGTCAGACGAGCCGCGCAGGACGGTCCCGTGGTGATCACCGATCGCGGACGTCCGTCGCTGGTCGTGATGACTTACCAAGACTATCAACAACTTACCGGCCGAGGCATGAGCCTGGCGGAAGCCCTCGCTGCCGATGACGATGTCGAGTTCGATCCACCTCGCCTGAGAGACGACATCGCCAAGCCCGTCGACTTCGGCTGATGTATCTGCTGGACACGAACGTCGTTTCAGAGCTCCGCCGCCCACACTTGGCGCCAAAACGCCTTCTCGACTGGGCTCGCACGACCGGCGTGAGCCAGCACTACCTCAGCGCTGTCAGCCTGATGGAGCTCGAGCTCGGCGTCCTGCTGATGGAGCGCCGCGACGAACGGCAAGGCGCAAGCCTGCGCCGCTGGTTTGAAGCGGAGCTGATGCCGCAATTCGAAGATCGTATTCTTGCGATCGACGTGGCGGTCGCTCGCTGCTGCGCCCGCTTGCACGTCCCCGATCCGCGATCGAGCAACGACGCTTACATCGCCGCGACAGCAATCGTGCACGGCTTGACGGTCGTGACCCGAAACGAGTCGGACTTTCGACCGACAGGCGTCGCCGTGCTCAATCCTTGGCGCGAAGTGGAGCCTTAAGCCGCGGCGGCCGCCGTGACGCCGGTTTCGGCCAGCCACTCCAGGATATTCTGCTTGGGCATGGCGCCGACTTTCATCGAGGCCATGTGGCCGTCCTTGAACAGCATCATGGTCGGGATGCCGCGCACGCCGTAGCGGGACGGGGTGGTCGGGCTGTCCTCGATGTTGACCTTGGCGATGGTCACATGGCCGGCGAGCTCCTCGGAGATTGCATCGAGGGCCGGGGCGATCTGCTTGCAGGGGCCGCACCACTCGGCCCAGAAGTCCACCAGCACGGGGCCTTCGGCTTTCAGGACGTCACGCTCGAAGCTCTCGTCGGTGACCGGAACAGTGCTCATCGATCAACTCCCATGGGCGGCGACAAAGATCGCGCCCCTCAGGTCAGCCCATGTAATCAGGACGTACGTAAGATCAACCCGCGCCGGCCATCTCGTCCAGCGCCGCGCTCAAGAGTTTTTCTGGGATCGGCATGAGCTTCGGTCCATCCGTCCAGATCAACGCAGCCTCAACGCGCCGACCCGGAAAGATATCCCGCAGCAACGCCCAGTAGACCGCCATCTGCCGCACATAGGCTGGATCGCAGGCTTCGATCCGGTCCGGTGCGGGGCGATTGGTCTTGAAATCTGCGACCAGGACGCGGGTTTCCTCAACCAGCAGACGGTCCACCCGGCCGGAGATCGCCAGGTTGGCTGGCAGGCCCGGCGCGGCGCCCGCGAGCGCGATCTCGGCGCGAGAGCCAGGGCCGAATACGGCGGCGAAGCGGGCGTCGCCTAGCACCGCCAGCGCCGCGCCTGCCATCTCGGCGCGCTGCTCGTCGGTCAGATCGAACTCGCGGGCCAGCACCCGCGCCGCGGCGGCGGGGCGTTCGCGCTCGGCGACATCGGGCAGCAGCTGCAGCAGCCGGTGAATGATCTCACCGCGGCGATAGCGGCCGAGGCCGAGCGTGCGGGTCAGCGGCGAGATGGCCGGGCTGCGCGCATCGTCCTCGCCCAGCCGTGAAGGTGCGGCGTAGCGGGCGCTGGCAGGCTCGGCCGGCGCGAGCTGGCGCGCCCAGGGCGGGAGTTCGGCCCGCGCGGCGGTTGATCCCAGCCACGAGGCCACCAGCGCGGGCTCAACGCCGTAGCGCAGCGCCGAGCCGCCACCATCGAGCGGGACGCGTCCGACCCACAGCTTGATTGCGTCCTGCTCCATCGCCGCCTCGACCACATCGCGCCAGCTGCCGCGGAAGTACTGGTCCTGGGTCTTCACGCCGCAGACGATCAGCCGGTCGCGGGCCCGGGTCAGGGCGACGTAGAGCAGCCGCAGCGACTCGTGTTCGGCCTGGATGCGTCGATCCTCGCGCGCCTTGGTCGATGCCGGGCAGTCGTCGGCCTTGCGCGCCGCCCACAGGAACCCGCCGCCCTCGGCGCGCAGCAACGGCGAGCCCAGCGGCGCGGCGCGGGTGGTAGTGTCCGGCAGGAACACCACCGGGGCCTCGAGCCCCTTGGCGCCGTGCACGGTCATTACCCGCACCTCGCCCTCGCCCTGCCGTTCCGGGTCCTCCTGCTCGCGCTTCACCTCGATCTCGCTGGCGGCCATCTCGGCGATGAACCGCTCCAGCTCGATCACCCCGCGCCGCTCGGCCGCCAGCGCCTCGGCCAGGAAAGCGTCGATGGCGTCTTCCGCCTCGCGGCCCAGCCGGTCCAGCCAGCGCCGCTTCATCGAACGGCCATCGTCGCCGAGCCGCGACAGCACGCGGGCGTAGAAGTCGAACGGTGAGCGCGCCTCGGCTTCCCGCCGCGCCCAGGCCAGGAACCGGGCCGCCTCGCCCCAAGCCGGCCGCCGGTGCGCCTTGCCCTGCAGCTGCGCCCACAGCGGCCGGCCGCGGTCGTAAGCGAGGTCGAAGAGGGAGTCCTCGTCGATGTCGAAGAGAGGGCTGCGCAGCAGCGCGGCGAGGGTCAGGTCGTCGTCTGCAAAGCGCGCGAAGCGGCCGAGCGCCAGCAAGTCCTGGAAGGCGATGTGCTCGGAGAGCAGCATGCGGTCGGCGCCGCCCACTGGGACAGCGGCCTTCTTCAAGGCGCGGATGATCTCGTGGAAGAGCGCGCCGCGTCGGCGGACCAGGATCAGCACGTCGCCGTAGCCCATGGCCCGCCGCGCGCCGGTGCGCTTGTCACCGACGCTCTCGCCGCGCTCGACCATGCCGACGATCCCGAGGGCGATGCGGCGCGCCAGCTTCTTGTTGGCGCTCTCAGGCGGCTCGGCGTCGACCGGCGCCCAGGGGTCGGGCTCGTCCCACGGCTCGGTCTCTTCCAGCGGCCACAGGTCGACCGCGCCGCCGGATGGGCGTGTCGCCCGGTGCTGGATGCGGAAGGCGGTGCTGCCGGCCGGGGTGAGCGCGGCGGCGACGGCCGGCGGCGCGAAGACGGCATCGACGAAGGTGAGTATCTCCGGCGACGAGCGCCAGCTCTCCAGCAGCGGCTGCTGCAGGAAGACCTTGCCGGAGCCGCTGACCAGCGCGCCGAAGTTCTGAGCCTCGATCGCCAGGCGCTCCGGCGCGGCGCCCTGGAACGAGAAGATCGACTGCTTCTGGTCGCCGACCGCGAACACCGTTCGGTGCCGCTCGCCGGCGCCCTGATCGGCGAAAAACTCGGCGGTCAGCGCGCGTAGGATGTCCCATTGCTCAGGGGCGGTGTCCTGCGCTTCGTCGAGCAGCACGTGGTCGACGCCGCCGTCGAGTTTGAACAGCACCCAGGCGGCGTCGGCGCGCTTGGTGAGCAGTTCGTAGGTCCGCTGGATCAGGTCGCCGAAGTCGAGCGCCCGCAGCGTGTCCTTGGCGCCCTCGTAGAGGCCGATGTAGGCGAGCGCGAGGTTGATAGCGTGGACGCTCGCCTCGGCGATCCGCGCCGCCTTGGCGGTCTCGACGATCCGGCGGATGCGCGCCTGTTCGCGCTTCAACCACTTGGCGGCCCACGGGTCGACCACCTTGGTCGCCATCCGTTTGCGCGGCTCGCCGGCGAGGGTGAAGAATATCGCCAGCACCTCAGCGAAGGACGACCCTTCGGTGACGCGCAGCATCGCCTGCCCGGCCGGCTGGTCGGCGCCTTCGGAGCCGGCCAGCAGCGCTTCGGCTGCGCGCCGCCACTGACCCCAGCGGATCTTGGTCACCGCTTCGGCCTCGACCTTGTCCGGCGGCGTGACCCGGTCGAATCCGCAGCGCCGCCAGATGTCGGAGCCGAAGCCGTCCGCGTCGTCCGAGCGCCTGACGTAGTCGCCGATCGCCTGCCGCTCGGCCTCGAAAGCGGCGAACATCTCGTTGAAGCGGCCATAATCCAGCTCGACCGAGAAATAGGCGTAGGCCTGGCCGATCGCGCCGTCGGGGTCGGCCAGGGCCGCCAGCGCCACGTCCTGCCTGGCTCTGGCCGAGACCTGCCGCGCCGCTGCGTCCTCCAGCACCTGGAAGCCGGGCGAGACACCGGCCTCCAGCGGAAAGCGCCGCAGCAGCTTCTCGCAGAAGGCGTGGATAGTGGTGATCTTGATCCCGCCGGGGGTCTCCAGAGCGCGGGCGAAGAGGGCGCGGGCGCGGTCGAGCCGCCGGTCCGGCTCGTCGAGACCGGCCAACTTCTTCGCCAGCTCGGCGTCTTCCATCACCGCCCAATCGCCGAGTTCCTTGAAGAGCCGCCGCTGCATCTCGGCCGCGCCGGCCTTGGTGTAGGTGACGCAGAGGATCGCTTCCGGGTTCGGTCCGGTCAGCAGCAGCCGCGCCACGCGGTCGACGAGGGTCTTGGTCTTGCCCGAGCCGGCGTTGGCGGCGACGAACACCGAGGCGGTCGGGTCCGACGCGCGGACCTGGGCCGAACGGGTGGGCGGCGGCTCGGCGCGCAGGTTCATTCCGCGCCCTCCTCGTCGCCGCCGATCACGCCCCACTCCCAGAACCGGCCGAGGTGGTCGTAGTCGCCGCCGAAGCGGCCGATGAACTGGGGCGCGGCCCAGGCGACGTACGGCGTCGCTGGATCGTCGAACGCCGCCGCGCGCCGCTTGAGGCCGGCCAGCGCCCGCTCGGCCATGTCGGCGCTCTCGCCGCGATAGGCGCGCACGTCCTCGCGGCCTGGAATGCGCCCGCCGCTGACTTTGACGTAGACCAGCTCGCCCACATCGACCGGCCCGATGTCGGCGAAGCCGCCCTGGCGCAGGATCGCCGCGGTCAGGGTCAGCTGCGGGGCGAGGCCGCTCTGCACCTGTTTGGCGGTGGGCGGCGAGCCAGTCTTGAAGTCGAGCACGTCCGCCAGCGCGCCGCGCCGCTCGATGCGGTCGGCCTTGGCGGTGACCGTGAACTCACCGGCGGCGCTCTCGAACGCATAGGTCCCGGTCTGCTCGATCAGCAGGTCTGCCCCGGCGCGGCGACGGCGCTCGAAGTCGATCACCCAGGGGGCGACATTGGCGGCCAGCGCGTGCTCCCGCGCCAGCCGAGCCTCGGGCATCCCCGCTTCGGCGAGGCACTCGACGAGGATCTCGGAGAAGGTGGCGGCGGCGGCGTCGTTGAGTTCGCCGGGGTGTTCGACCGCGAACCGCTCGAACGCCCGGTGCACCGCCGTACCACGTATCATCGCCTCCACCGGCTCGTCGGGGCGCTCCATCAGCCGCAGGTTCAGGATGTAGCGGGCGTAGATGGCGTAGGGGTCGCGGACCCAGCGCTCGATCCCGGTCACCGGCAGTTGCCGTGGACGCACCGAGACTGGCGGGCGCGGCTTCGGCCGGCCAGCCGGACCGAACTTGTCCGGCGCATCTAGGGCGCGGGCGTTGGCCAGCAGTCCTAGCCGCGAGGGCAGCGCCAGCCCGGCGCCGCGCACCAGCGTCTCCAGCCGCCAGAGCCAGCGCGAGGCCACCGCCGGCGCGCCCTCGCGGCGTTCGGACGACAGCAGCACCACCTCCGGCGCGCTGGCCCCTTGCGCGAAGTCGTGCGCGGCGAGGCCCAGCCGGCGCTCCGGCGGCGGCAGGCCGAGCGCGGTGCGCATCGGCCGCGACAGGAACGGATCGACCGGCGCGGCCTGTGGCCAGACGCCTTCCTCCAGTCCAGCCAGGATCAGCAGATCGGCCTGCACCAGCCGCGCCTCGATCGCGCCCAGGATACGCAGCCGCGGATGTGTGGCGCCGCCGCCGCGCACCACTTCGCGGGCGATCAGTTGGTCGATCAACTCGACGAAGCCAGCGGCGCTGACGTCCGGCAGCCCCTCGCCTTCATCGATCAGGCTCGAGATCAGCGCCGCGGCGCTTTCGCCGGCGAGACCGCCCCAAAGGTCGCCGAGGCCGCCATCTTCGCCCCGCGCCAGGCGTTCGATGGTCTCGGCCAGCGCGGTCGCCGCCGCGGCCGGTCGGGCCGGTCCCGCCGCGAACGGCTCGGCGAGACTCCCGGCTGCCAGCCGCAGCGCCTCCAGCAGCTGACGCCCCTCCTCGCCCCGGATACGCCGGTCGACCGCCGCCCAGTCCTTCAGCCGAGGGCCGCGCAGCGCCAGCTCCAGCGATCGCCGGCCAGCAGCCAGCGCGGCGTCGTCCAAGCCGACGCGGACGAAGCGGTGCTTGGCCAAGCCGAGCAAGGTCACCGGGTCGAGCGGATCGAAGGCGGCGAGCGCCGCGAGGCCGATCAGGGTCGCGACCGGATAGCCGGCCAGCGCCGCGCCGCCGGAGGAGTCGGCCGAGACGCCCCACCGCGTCAGCCGCGCGCTGACCCGGCGGGCCAACGCGGCATCCGGAGTGACCAGCGCGGCCGTGCGGCCGGGCGTTTCCAGCGCCTCGCGCAGCAGGAGCGCCGCGGACGTCGCAGCCTCCTCCTCGGCGCGAGCGTAGACCACTGAGAGACCGTCTAGCCCCTCCGCGATCGGATCGACGCCGTCAGCTACGCCTTCCTCGCGGAGGCGCTTGATCTGGGCCAGCCAGTCGGCGGTGGCCTCTGCCGGGCGCAGCGCCTCGTTGATCAGCCGCCGACGCCAGCGTCCCCGGGACGCGTCGGCGCTCCACGGCAGCACCTCGCCTCGAGCGATCTCGGCCTTGGCCAGCAACCGCTTCAACCCGCCTTGCGGATGCTGATCCTCGACCTCGGCCCAGGCGCGCTCGGCGAGGTTCAGGTCGAGGCCTGGCAGCACCACGGCGCCTTTGGGCATGCCCGCGATGACCGTCAGCAGGTTGGCGACCGCCGGCGCGCTGCCGGTCGAGCCCGCGGCGATCACCACCTGCTCGGGCGGCTCGTCCCGCCAGCGCTGCGCGAGCTGGCGCAGCAGCGCGACGCGGCGCACACCGACATCCATCAGCCCAAGGTCGTCCAGCCGCCGCGGCCAGGCGGCCAACGCCAGCTTCAGGAACTCGGAGGAGACCTGCCAGTGCTGCGCCAGATCACCGGGGGCGAGGTCGTCGATCTTGCCGAGCGGGTCGGCCTCCTCGATCTGGACGCTGTCGAGGAACGAGGCCAGCGCGTCGGCAAGATCGAGCGCGCCGGCAGCATCGAGGCGTCGACCGAGCGCGTCCTCGTGCGCAGCGACCAGGCCGGCCAGTTCGTAGCGGCGCCGCGCGGAAGACACCGCCGGCGGCAGGTCGAGCGCCAAGTCGCCCGGCTCGAACGGCGGCTCGCCCTCGTCGAGGTCGCCCAGCGCCCGCACCTGGGGCAGCAGCACCGCGCCAGCGCCCGAGACCTTGAGGAACGCATCGGCGAGGTCGCGGCCACCGCGGCGAGTCGGGACCAGGACGGTCGCGGCGGCAAGGCCCTGCGGCCCTATGGCGCCAAGCGCGTCGGTCAAACCCCGCGCCAGGTCCTCCAGAAACGGCCGTCCCGCCTCGATGTTAAACCAGCGCGGCGATGGCGCGCCGAGGAAGCTCATACCGCCTCGCCGAGACGGGACTCCGCCGCCTCCCGCGCCGCAGGGTCGCCGACATGCATCCACAGGCCCGGGGGAGCGACGCCGAACACTCGCCCGCGCGCCGCCAAGTTGCGCCAGATCGGCAGCAGCGAAAACGGACCGTCCGGCTCCGCCGCGACGATTTGGGGATCGGTGATGTGGACGCCGACATAGACGTAAGGCGCGCGCTCGTCGGCCTGCTTGAACCGGACCCTGCCGCCAGCCTCTAGGAACACATCGCCGGTGTCGTGGAAGCCGACTGAGGTCGCCGTTGGCGCCAGCATCAGGCAGACGTCCATCGCCGCTGGGTTCCAAAGATCTGCGACCGCCGCCATCGCCGAGTCGCCGTGTTCGACCCAGACCGAGTCGATGTTGGCGACCCAGGCCGGGCCAGCGCCTAGCAACGGCAGCGCGCGCTTCAACCCGCCGCCGGTCTCCCACGGCACGTCCCTTTCGTCGGAGAAGACGAGGCGCGGGGGCGGTTGGCGAGCGACGAGGTGTGCCTCCAACCGGTCGGCGAACGCGTGGAGATTGACCACCGCGCGTTCGACGCCGGCAGCGGCCAACCGGTCCAGCATGCGGTCGATCAGCGCCCGGCCGCCGACTTCGATCAACGCCTTGGGGCGGTCGTCAGTCAGCGGTTTCATGCGGGTGCCGAGGCCGGCGGCCAACACCATCGCGGTGGCGGGGCCGCTCAAATCCGCTTCTCCGGCGGCACGTTGGCATCCAGCCAGGCGCGCAGCGGCGTCAGCTCCGCCGAGCTGCGCAGGCAGCGCTCCAGGTAGCCCCACATCCTAGGTGTCAGCGCCCGGTACTTCGGCCGGCCGAAACCGGTGACCTGGCGGGCGAAGATGAAGAGGATGCGGATCACGTTGAGCGCGCCCAGCGCATGATAGTCGGCCAGGAACGCCTCGCGATCGAGCTCCGGCCGGGCCGTGAGGTAGCGCGCCAGCGAGGCCGTCTCGCGTTCGGCCGAGACGTTGCGGCGGCCGTCGTGCAGCAGCATCGAGAAATCCCACGCCGGGTGGGCGCGCAGAGCGTCCTGGAAGTCGAGCAGGCCAACCCGCGCCGCAGCCGGGCGGTCCGGCAGCCAGATCAGGTTCTCGGCGTGGTAGTCGCGGTGGCAGAACACCGACGCGCCCGCCTCGCCCCGCTTCCGGATCGGGGCCCAGAACGCTTCCCACTCGGCGGCTGCCGTGTCCGAGAACGCCGGCATCTCGGCGAACTTCGGCCACCACTCCAGGAACATCAGCCCGCCGGTCTGCAGCACCAGGCTGTCGTAGCTGAGCAGCGGCCAGGCGAGGCCATCGCCCTCGAGCACCTCCGGCGGGCGCACGGCGTGCAGCTGGACCAGAGTGTCGACCGCAGCATCGTAGAGCGGCGCCTCGTCGTCGCCGGCGGCGATCAGCGCGGCGTAGAGGTCGTCGCCGAGGTCCTCCAGCACGGCCAGGCCCTGGGCCGCGTCGGCGGCGACGATCTGCGGCGCCGAGAGCCCCTGCGAGCGCAGGAACCCGGCGCAGCCGACGAACGCCTCGATCCGGCCGGCCGCCAGCCTGGCCATCGCGTTGTAGCCGAGCGCCCGGCGCTCGTCCGGCGTGGCGGCAGGCGGACAAGGCTGGGTCTCCACCGATGGCGGCTGGTCCATGAAGATGCGCTGGCCGCCGCCGGGCAGATGCAGCCGCTCGTAGAGCCGGGTCGACGCATCACCCTGCAGCGGCTCGCGCCGGGCCGCGCCGAAGCCGTTGGCGGCGAGGAAGTCCGCCTTGATCGCCTCGCGCTCAGAGCTCAAGCGGCCGGTCCTCCCAGGCGCCGTGGCACCTGATCCGCGCGCGCCGGCCCTCGCCGTTGAACTCCAGCACCACGTCCAGCCGGTCGTGCGGCACGTGGTGGCCGAGCTTCTCGGGCCACTCGATCACCGCCGCGCCGACATCGAGCGCCTCATCGAGCCCGAGCTCGGCCACCTCGTTCGCGCCCGACAGCCGGTAAAGATCGAAGTGCGCCACGGTCAGCCGGGCCGTCTCGTAGCTCTGCACCAAAGTGAACGTCGGGCTGGGGACCTCGATCGCCTCGCCGGCCAGGGTCTGGATCAGACCGCGCGCCAAGGTCGACTTGCCGGCGCCGAGCGGGCCCGACAGGCAGACCGCCTCGCCTGCCTTCAGCTCGCGGGCGATGGCGGCGCCGAGCTTTTGGGTGTCGGCCTCGTGGTCCAGGCGGAAATCTCCTTCGGCGGGCGTGATCATGCGAACGGCCGATCCGGATCGGCGGCCAGTTCGGTTTCGATGTAGGCCTTCAGCCGCTGAGTCGCCTCCCCCGCATCGGCCGGCATCGCATCCGGCGGAATGATTGGGCCGACGCTGAGCCGATAGTCGCCGCCGCGCTTGTTCAGGAGCTCGTGGAAGACGGTGACGTCGCGCAGCTCGCCGGAGAAACGGTTGAAGAAGTGGAACAGCGTCGAGGATGGTCCGGACATGTGCACCGGGGCGATCGGCGCGTCGTACTTGCGGGCGATCGAGAGCGCGCTGGGCGCCCAGGCCGGGTCGGCCAGCCGCCCGCCCGGACCGCGCCGCGCGATCCGGCCGGCCGGGAAGATCGCCAACGTGCGCTCGGCCTCCATCGTCTCGCGGGTCATCTGCAAGGTCAGCCGGGTGCGGTCGCGGGTGCGCTTTTCGTCCACCCACTCGACCGGGATCAGCACCTCGCTGAACCCGGGGCAGACGCGGTGGGCGTCGGCGTTGGCGTAGAAGGTGAGGTCCGGCCGGATCGCTCGCACCGCGTCATAGACCGCGACCCCGTCGGCGATGCCGGTCGGGTGGTTGCAGATCATGATCAGACGGCCATTGCGCGGCAGCCGCTCCAGCCCACGCGCCTCGACCTTCAGGTCCAGCCAATCGGAGCAGTAGCCCAGCGCCGCGTGTCCGCTCATCGGCGCCATCGCGTCGGCGATGCGGCGGGCCTTGCCATAGTCGAGCAGCGCCAGCAGCGGCAGGCGGATCAACGGCCACAGCGGCGAGGCGGCCAGCTTCGGCGCGCGCTCCTCGATCAGCACGTCGACGATGTGAGCGTGCCGGACGTGGGGTCGCGAGATCGCCGCCGCTGAAGAGGCCAGGACCATGCCGCAAGATGCCCCGCGCAGGGTCACTCTCGCAAGCACGGCGACGCGCCTCGCATTGACGCCGCGCCACCGCTTCGGCCAAGTCGGCAGTCGGACGGAGAGACAAAGGCCATGCGCCGATTTCTGTTGGGCCTCAGCGTGTTTGCGGTGCTGGTCGTGGCGGGCGCGGTCGTCTTTCTAATGTGGGACCTGGACTGGCGCTGGCGGCCGCACACAATCACCCAGCATCAGGCCGAAATCGGCAAGGCGCTGGACCAGGCCGGCTGGGTCTCGCCGCACCTGACCGGCCCCAAGCTCTACATGATCTCGTTCCGCTCGTGCTCGGACTGTATCCGTTTCGAAGAGACCGAGTTTCCGAAGCTGCAGGCGGCGGATGTCGACACGCGGGTGATCATGATCGCCCTGCCGGACGCCAACGGCCTGCCGCACTCGACTCCGGCCGAACGCAACACCGTGGCGGAGCTTTGGACCAACCGCAGCTGGAAACTTTACCAGCAATGGTCGCTGGCCAACCCGGCTGCCTGGACCGCGCCCAACCTTCTACCGGCGGATGGCGATGCGGCGCGCACCGCGGTGATCGAGGTCGGCCGCGATCTGGTCAAGACGCTGGAAGGCCAGTTGAAGGACAACGGCGTCAACCTCGCCTACCCGACCCTGGTCTGGTGGACCAAGGACGGCAAGATGCGAGCCTGCGCCTGCGAGAGCCCCCAGACCTATCGCTTCGTCGAGAAGGAGCTCGGGGCCTAACTTGCTTGAGTCGGCGCACGGCGCCGGTTAGGCGGGGCCGATGCCCGGTGAGTTCCGCGCCGCCTACGACCAGCGCCTCGCAGACGGCGTGATGCTCGCCGACCCGGCCCAGGCCAGGGCGGTGTCTGCGCTCGAACGGCTGGAAATCGACCTCGCCGAGGCCAGGCCCGCGGGCCTCTTCCGCAAGGCCGAGGACGTGCGCGGCGTCTACCTCGACGGCCCGGTTGGACGCGGCAAGTCGGCGCTGATGGACCTCTTCTTCGAGGCTTCGCCGGTGGAGAAAAAGCGTCGGGTGCACTTCCATGTGTTCATGGCCGAGGTGCATGGCCTCGTGAACGCCTGGCGCACCGGCGACGCCGCCGCCCGCCACGCGAAGTTCGGCGCCGCCAAGGGCGACGACCCGGTGCCGCCCACCGCCGAGGTGATCGCCCGGGATGCGCGGCTGCTGTCGTTCGACGAGTTCCAGGTCACCGATATCGCCGACGCCATGATCCTGGGTCGGCTCTTCGAGCAGCTGTTCGCCAGGGGCGTCACCGTCACGGCGACCTCGAACCGCGCCCCCGATGAGCTGTACAAGAACGGTCTCAACCGCCAGCTCTTCGTCCCGTTCATCGAGATGTTGAAGGCGCGGATGGAGGTGGTGGCCATCGACGGCGGCCGCGACTACCGGCTGGATCGATTGCGCGCCGCCGGCGTCTGGTTCTCGCCGATCGACGCTGACAACGAGGCCTCGTTCGACCGGCTCTGGCGGCAGATGCTGGGCGGCGACGAAGAGGTGGGGGCGACGCTGGAGGTGTTCGGCCGCAAGGAGCACTGGCCGAGGGCCGCGGGCCGGCTACTCCGCGCCCACTTCCAGAACCTCTGCGGCGAGGCGCTGGGCCCCTCGGACTACCTGGCCATCGCCGAGCGGTTCGACACCGTCTTCCTCGAGGCGCTGCCGCGGCTGCGCCCGGAAGACCGCAGCGCCGCCCGCCGCCTCGCGATCCTGATCGACGCGCTTTACGAAGCCCACACCCGGCTGGTGGTGCTGGCCGAGACCGACCCGGCGCGCCTCTACCCCGACGGCGAAGGCTCCTTCGAGTTCGAACGCGCGGCCTCACGGCTGGAGGAGATGCGCTCGGAGGCCTGGCTGGAAGCCAAGGAGGTTGCCTGAGCGGTCATGCCGCCAGGGTGGGTGGGTTCCAACCGAACGTGTGCCTGAAGCGTTTCGCCGTAGAGGCGAACCCGGTTGCGTGCGGACGCGCTGACGATTAACAGGCTGTTAGGGCTCTGAAAATTGGCGTGGAATGGTCTTCCGCGCGTTCAAGCCCGGGGGTCTACGCGATGAAATTGAAGCTCGCTTTGGCGTGCGCTACGGCCGCGGTTGTAGTCGGCGCCGCCCAGGGTGCGTACGCTGGTACGGTGATCTGGACCAACTGGACCAGCGCGACGAATGGCGCCACCGCCGGTACGGCGACCGGAACCGCAGGCGCAGTCGGCGTCAGCTACGTCGGCGAAGTGGAGAGCCTTGTCGCCAACTACCCAAGCTGGAACCCCGCCTCTTCCTATGTCGGCGGCACGGTTGGGAATGCGCCGCCGCAGACGGGTGGCATCATTCAGTTGTTCGGCGCCACGGGCGCTACCGACACGATCACCTTCTCCAAGGCGGTCACAAACCCCATCCTGGCGATTTGGAGCCTCGGGCAAACCAATGATCAGCCTTCGTTCAACTTCCCCGCGAACGAGCCTGTCACCATCGAAGCCGGCGGCCCTTCAGCCGAGTACAACGGGGCGCCGATCACTCAGACGGGCAACGACATCCTCGGCATCGAAGGCAACGGGACGGTCCAACTGACCGGCACGTTCAACTCCATTTCCTGGACCAACCCCGTGGCCGAGAACTGGTACGGTTTCACGGTTGGAGTCGCCGCCGTGCCTGAACCGGCCAGCTGGGCGATGATGCTTCTCGGGGTCGGCCTGGTCGGTGGCGGGCTGCGCCTGGCCCGTCGCAAGAGCGTGGCGCTCGCCGCCGCCTGATCACATCCGGTTGGGGCCGCAGGGAAGCGCGTCTTAAGGCAGATTTCTCCAATTGGGGACGGGACTTCGCGTTCCGTCCCCTTTTTTGCGTTGCGACGCCGAAACGTCCGCGTTGGCGCGCTCCGGCCGTTCGGAGCACGCCTTCACCGCTCAGGTCTGCCCCCTCGCGTTGACACCCCCCGCCTCGGGCTTAAAAGAGCCCGCGCTACATGAGGGAGTGGGGAATAGATGGCCGACGCCGCGCCGGGCCTTAGGCCGCGCCCTATCTCGCCCCAGGTTCAGCTGAATGGTGGGATCTGGCGCTGGCACCTGACCATGTTCGCTTCGATCATGCACCGCGTCGCCGGCATGGGACTTTACGGCGGGGCGCTGATCTTCATGCTCTGGGCGCTGTCGCTGGCGTCGGGACCGGACGGCTATGCGGAGTTCACCGGTCTCGCTGGCTCGATCCCGGGCAAAATCGTGCTGATGGGCCTGACGCTCTGCGCCTTCTACCACCTCTCCAACGGCATCCGGCACCTGGCCTGGGACTCTGGCTACGGGTTCAAGCCAAAGACCGCGACCACCACCGCCTGGCTGGTGATCTCCATCGCCATCCTCGCCACCGTGCTCTTCTGGGGCGCGCTCTTCATGACCGGAGCGCTCTGATGGCCGTGGTCCGCTCCCCCCTCGGCCGCGCCCGCGGCATGGGCTCATCGAAGCATGGCGTCGGCCATTTCATCGTCCAGCGCGTGACTGGCATGGCGCTGGTGCTGCTGGTCCTCTGGGCGCTGTTCTCGGCGTTCGGGCTGGCCGGCGGCGACTACGAGAGCGCTTCGAACTTCCTGCGCTCGCCGATCAATGCCGGTTTCGCCTCGCTGCTCGCCTTCGCCGCCTTCTGGCACATGCAGATCGGCATGCAGGTGATCATCGAGGACTACCTCGCCAAGCCGGCGACCAAGGCCGCGTGCCTGGTGCTCAACGTCTTCGTCTGCTGGGGCGCCGGCGCGCTGACCATCCTGTCCATCCTGAAGGTCGCGTTCTCGACCGCCGGAGTGAGCGTCTGATGCCGACCTACAACCTGATCGACCACCGGTTCGATGTGGTGGTGATAGGCGCTGGCGGCTCGGGGCTGCGGGCGGCGCTGGGCTGCGCCCAGGCGGGGCTGAAGACGGCCTGCATCACCAAGGTGTTCCCGACCCGGTCGCACACGGTGGCGGCTCAGGGCGGTATCTCGGCCAGTCTCGGCAACATGGGCGAGGATGACTGGCGCTGGCACATGTACGACACCGTCAAGGGGTCGGACTGGCTGGGCGACCAGGACGCGATCGAGTACCTGGTCAGGAACGCCCCGGCGGCGGTC
>DASXOP010000063.1:0-35732 GCA_036494265.1 Caulobacteraceae bacterium
CGTGGAAATGGGGACATGCTCGACTTTCAAAGAAAGTCGTGCGTGTCCCCGATTGGCTCAGACGATGCCGCGGATGGCCGCGATGCGGTCCCAGAGGGCCGTGGCGGTATCGGGGCCGCCGAAGCGCTTCAGCTGCTGGGCGCCGGTGGGGGAGGTGACGTTGATCTCGGTGAGATAGTGGCCGATCACGTCGATGCCGACGAAGAGCAGGCCGCGGTCTTTCAGCTCCAGCGAGATGGTGTCGCAGATCTCGCGGTCGCGGGCGGTCAGCTCCACCGCTTCGGCGCGGCCGCCGCGGGCGAGGTTGGAGCGCACCTGGCCGCTCGCCGGCACGCGGTTGATCGCGCCGACCGGCTCGCCGTCCACCAGGATGATGCGCTTGTCGCCGGCCGAGACCGCGGGGATGAATTTCTGCGCGATCACCGGCTCGCGCCCGATCATCGCGTGCAGCTCCAGCAGCGCGTCGAGATTGGGGTCGTCGGCCTTCAGCCGCACCACGCCGGAGCCGCCGCCGCCGTAAAGCGGCTTCAGCACCATGTCGCCGTGCTTCGCATGGAAGTCGTGCAGCGCCTCGGCGTCGGAGGTGATCAGCGTCGGCGGCTGCAGGCCGGGAAAGCCGGTGACGAACAGCTTCTCCGGCGCGTTGCGCACCTCGGCCGGGTTGTTCACCACCAGGGTCGCCGGGTGGATCATCTCCAGGAAGTAGGTGGCGGTGATGTAGGCCATGTCGAACGGCGGGTCCTGGCGCATCAGGATCACATCGAAGTCGGAGAGGTCGCGCACTTCGGTGTCGCCCGAGGTGTGGTGATCGCCCTTGACGGCGCGCAAGTTGGCGGTGCGGCCGCGGGCCAGCACTTTTTGGCCGTCGAGGGCCAGCTTGTCGGCGCTGTAGATGAAGAGGCCGTGGCCGCGCAGCTGGGCCTCCAGCATCAGCATGAAGGTGGTGTCGGCGTCGATGTTGACCCGCTCGATGGGGTCCATCTGGATGGCGACCTGAAGGGGCATGGGCTCTCCGACGTGTGGGGGCTTGTCCCTGGGTGGGCGCCGGCAGGCAAGCGAGAAAACGTGGCGGTGCTTATCCCTTCTCTAGTTCCCCGCCCCCTTGCGGGGCGGGGCTAGGGGTGGGGGTGCGAGCTCGATCGGAGGCGTTGGCGCGGGCGAGTCGCCAGTCTCGGACACCGAGCCGACACCCCCATCCCCAACCCTTCAGGGGGGAAGGGAGCAAGGAGGTGAAGTTAGTTCAGCTTCAGCCGCACCCGTTCGCGCGCCGCCCGGGCGGCCAGGGCGGCGCCGCCGTCGAGTTTCTGGGCGTTGGCGAGGGCTTCGAGGGCGCCGGCGAGCGCGCCCTGGCCTTCGCGGGCGGCGGCGACGTCGATCCAGGGGCGGTGGTCGCGAGGGTCGATGAGGGCGCGGCGCAGCGCCGAGCGCTCGGCCCGGGGGAAGTCCCGGGCGGCGACGGCGCGGGCGAAGACGTTGTTCTGCAGCCGGATCAGCACCGCGCGGTCGTTGGCCGGGGCCATCAGCGCCTCCAGCCGCTCGGCGACGTTGGGCGTGAGGCCGGCGTGAAGGGCCCGGCGGGTGAGCTCGGATGGCAGCACCACGCGACCCTCGCTGAACGGGTCGAGCGCCAGCGGGCCCTCGCTGGTCTCGATCCGCAGCAGGAAGTGGCCGGGAAAGTCGACGCCGCTGACGTCGAGGCCGCAGCGCCGCGCGGCGTCGAGGTAGAAGATGCCCAGCGTCACCGGCAGACCCTTGCGGCGCTCGGCGACGCTGATCACGTCGGTGTTCTGCGGGCTGTCGTAGGTGATCAGGTCGCCGGCCAGGCGCATGTCCCCGGCCATGGTCTCGGCCAGGGCCTCTTCCGGAGACTCGCGCTTCAGCCGGGCTTTCAGACGATCGACGGCGTCGAGGGCCAGCTCGCGCACCTGACCAGCGTCGCGGCTGGGGTCTTCGTGGACGGCGCAGGCCAGCGCCGCTTCGAGCAGCGGGAACTTGAGATCGGCGCAGGCGCCGACATCGGTCAGGAAGCGCTGGGCGTCGTCGCGCGTCATCGTCGCCTGTTGGTTAGTCTCCAAACCACGCGTCTGGAATATGACAAGGCCAGCGCCCCGGCGCGAGGGCCATCAGGTCGAGGCGGATCGCCGCGCCCCGCAGATCAGTCCGCCGGGCGGCGATCGCAGCGCCGGCGCGGCGCAGGCGCTCGCGCTGCTGGTAGCCCACCGCCTCCCGCGCCAGCTCGATCGAGCCGCGCAGCTTCACCTCGACGACGGCCAGCACCTCGCCCTTCTTGGCCAGGAGGTCGATCTCGCCCTGCGGCGTCTTCAGCCGAAAGCCGAGGATGCGGTAGCCCTTGGCCATCAGCCAGAGCGCGCTCAGCACTTCGCCTCTGCGGCCGGCGAGGCGGGCGCGGTAGCCGGTGGCGCTGCGGTCCCGCGCCACGCTCAGCGGGCCTTCAGCGCCAGGGCGCGGCGGTAGAGGTCGCGGCGGGGCAGGCCGAGGGCGTCCGCGACTTCGCGCGCCGCGTCGGCTGGGGAGAGCCGAGCGAGGGCGTCGGTCAGGGCGGTGTCGGCGTCCTCTGGCGCGGCGGCGACGTCAGCGGGCGGCCCGATCACGATCACCACCTCGCCCTTGGGCGCGGCGAGGGCAGGGTTGGCGGCGAGGTCCGCGAGGTCGCCCCGCACGACGGTCTCGTGAAGCTTGGTGAGTTCGCGGGCGACGGCGGCGGGGCGGGGACCCAGCACCGCAGCCATGTCGGCCAGCGACGCCCCGAGCCGCGAGGCGCCTTCGAACAGGATCAGAGTCGCGCGGACGCCTTTCAGATCCTGCAGGAACGCGCGGCGCGCGGCGGATTTCGGCGGTGGGAAGCCGGCGAACAGGAACCGGTCGGTCGGCAGTCCAGCGACGCTGAGCGCGGCCAGCGCCGCGGAGGCGCCGGGGATCGGGTAGACGTCGGCGCCGGCGCCCAGCGCCTCCAGCGCCAGCCGGTAACCGGGATCGGAGACCAGCGGCGTGCCGGCGTCGGAGACCAGGGCCACGCGCCCGCCCTCGGCCAGCGCCGCCAGCACCTTCGGCCGGGCGCGGGCGGCGGCATGCTCGTCGTAACGTTCGAGCCGCTTGGAAAGGCCGTAGGCGGCCAGCAGCTTGCCGGTGACGCGGGTGTCCTCGGCCAGCACCAGGTCGGCGGCGGCCAGCACGTCGAGGGCCCGCAGCGTGATGTCGCGCAGGTTCCCGATCGGCGTCGCCACCAGGTAGAGGCCGGGGGCGAGCGGGGCGTCGGAGAGCGCGGGCGGGGGTGGTCGCGGGGCCAGCTGGGGCTCCTGAACGTCGTGAAGGCCGCTGATTTAGCCCGCTCGGGTGCTCTGCGCGAGTTCGAGCGTGACCCGGTCCAGCACGGCGCGGCCGTGGCGGGTCGCGATCAGGCGGTCCGAGGTCGCCTCGATCAGCCCCCGGTCGGCGAACTCCGCGATGACGGCGGGATCGAGATCAAGCGGCGCGAGGTCGGCGCGGGGGACGCCCTCCCGCGTCCGCAGCCCCATCAGCAGGCGCTCCAGCGACGCTTCGCGGGGGGTGAGGCGAATGCGTTCGTCGAGGCCACAGCCGGTGGTCTCGACCTTGGCGATGTAGTCCGCGATCCGGCTGGGTGTCAGGGTCGACCAGCGCCCGGCGTCCGAGGTGATGCGGCCGTGGGCGCCGGGGCCGACCCCCAGGTAGTCGCCGCCGCGCCAGTAGGTCAGGTTGTGGCGCGAGCGGGCGGCTTCGCCTCGGGCATGGTTGGAGACCTCGTAAGCCTCGAACCCGGCGTCGCCGAGCACCGCCTCGGTGGTCTCGAAGAGGGCGCCGGCCAGGTCCGCTTCCGGCGGCGCCCAGCGACCCCGCTGCACCGCCCGGTCGAACGCAGTGCCAGGCTCCAGGGTCAGCTGGTAGGGCGATACATGCTCCGGGCCCAGCGCCAGCGCCTGGGTCAGGGCGGCGCGCCAGGTCGCGGGGGTCTGGCCGGGCAGAGCGTAGATCAAATCGATCGAGAGGCGCGGGAAGACCCGCCCCGCGAGTTCGGCGGCGCGGCGCGCTTCGGCGGCGCTGTGGTTTCGGCCAAGGAACGCGAGCGCCGTGTCGTCCAGCGACTGCACGCCCAGCGACAACCGATTCACCCCGGCCTCGGCAAGCGCGGCGAAGCGCGCGGCCTCGGCGTCGGTCGGGTTGGCTTCCAGCGTGATCTCGAGGTCGGACGCGGGCTCGAAGAGGCGCTGCGCGGTCCGCACAATCTCGGCGACCCACGCAGGCGCCATCAGCGAAGGCGTGCCGCCGCCAAAGAAGATCGAGCCCAGCCGGCGCGGACCCAGGCTGGCGGCCTGTGCGGTCAGGTCGGCGACGATGGCCCGCGCCAGCGCCGCTTGCGCCTCGCCCTGGCCCCGGTCGCGGACGACGTTGAAGTCGCAGTAGGGGCAGATCCGCGCGCAGTAGGGCCAGTGGACGTAGATCCCGATCGACCCCGGATCGGCGGCCCTCGGATCGGCAAACGCGGCTTCAGTCAAACAAGGCGGCCTTCAGCTTGGCGAAGGCGCGGCTGCGGTGGCTGAAGCGATCCTTCTCAACCTCGTCCATCTCGCCGAAGGTGCGGGGCTCCTGCTCGGGCAGAAAGATCGGGTCGTAGCCGAAGCCCTTGTCGCCGCGCGGCGGGAAGGTAAGCCGCCCGTCGACCCGGCCCTCGACCACGACGGCCGGCCCTTGCGGCCAGGCCA
This sequence comes from Caulobacteraceae bacterium, assembly GCA_036494265.1. Lineage (GTDB taxonomy): Bacteria > Pseudomonadota > Alphaproteobacteria > Caulobacterales > Caulobacteraceae > Acaudatibacter. The sequence continues at coordinate 4,740 of DASXOP010000063.1, forward strand.
CCGCCAAGGCGCTGGTGAACCAGGCGCTGCGGTCGCCTCGGCCGGCTTCATCGAGCCGGCGTTCGACCAGGGTCATGGCATGGCCGAAGTCGCGCGTCGGGCCGGCCCACCGGGCCGAGTAGATGCCGGGCGCGCCATCGAGTGCGGTGACCGACAGCCCCGAATCGTCGGCAAGCGCGATCAGGCCCGACGCATCCGCCGCCGCTCGCGCCTTCAGGAGCGCGTTGCCGACAAAGCTCTGCTCGGTCTCCTCCGGCTCGGGCAGGCCGAGCGCCCCGGCGGTCACCACCTCGAAGCGGCCGTCGAGCAGCGCGGCCAGTTCGCGCGCCTTGCCGGCGTTGTGGGTGGCCGCGACGAGCTTGGCGCCGGAGATCAGTTGCAGGGGCATCGCGCCCTAGTCGCCCGGCCCGCCGAAGCGCGCAAGCCAGCGGCGTGGCGCCGCATTTGCTGCGCTGCGGAATCATGACGTCAATTTAATGCATTGCAAAAGTTTAACATCGTTTATCGATATGGTAACTTGATCGATAAACAATACGGCCATATTGATAAGCGCGACGAGGTGGCCGGCAACGGTCGTTTCGGACCCGGCGAAAGCCACTTCTCATGTTGCAACGCACAATTCAGGGGATGATCCAATGAACTCGATTCTGAAGCACTTCGACCGCGCCGCGCTGGCGCTGATCAACATTCTGGTGGTCGCGGGCATGCCGCTCGCCGCCGTCGGCCTGCTGACCAACGCGCTCTAACGGCCGCCACAAGGTGGCGACCGCTAGCGCGGCCTCCGGTCTGGAGGCATGTTCGCCTTCCTCTTCGCGATGAAGAGGGAGGCTAACTCGTTTCTGGGAGGGGCGTTCTCGATGATCCGCGCGCTGGGCCCGGGCTCGGTCTCGAGCTTCCTGAAAGTGATTCTCGACGTCTTTTACTATGCGCTCTGGGTGGCGGCCCTCGGCGTGGCGGTCGGTGTTCTGGGACTGCTGCTGATCAGCTTCGACCCGCAGATCGTGCCTCCGATGGCGCGGATCCGGATCATGGGTGCGGCGCCGGGACTGGTCTCCGCCCTGCGCCTCGCCGGAACCGAACTCTCGCTGATCGGCGTCATCGTGATCGTGCAGCGCCTGCGGCGCATCTTCGGCGCGATGACCGCCGGCGATCCGTTCCACCCTGATAACGTGCGCCGGCTGCGGGTGACGGCGCTGGTGCTCGCGCTGATCGAGCTCAATCGTTACCTCTTCGTCGCGCTCGACCACTTCGTCTTCGGGCTCCGTCCGCTGGGCGGCTTCAACCTCGACTTCACACCCTGGTTCGCGGTGCTGGTGATCGTGGTGCTGGCTGAGGTGTTCCGCGAAGGCGCCCGGCTGCGGCGCGACGCCGAGCTGACGATCTAGCCGCCGCACGATGCCCATCCGCGTCCACCTCGACCGCATCCTGCTCGAACGACGCATGTCGCTGACCGAGCTGGCCGACCGCGTGGGGGTGACCATCGCCAACCTCTCGATCCTGAAGACCGGCAAGGCTCGGGCGGTGCGTTTCTCGACCCTGGATGCGCTCTGCCGCGAGCTGAATTGCCAACCCGGCGACCTGCTGGTCTTCGAGCCCGGTCCGCCGGACGACGACGACGAGGGCCCCGAGCTGCTGGAGTAGGCTCGACCCGGCTGTTCCATGGGAGTGAGCTTGAGCTATCCGGCCCCCGCCCCCCTGCGGGGCGGGGTGAGGGGTGGGGGTGTCAGCGCTCAAGTCGGCCGATATATGCCGCCGAAGATAGCTCGTAAGATCGAGACGACACCCCATCCCCCGACCCCTCCCCGCAAGGGGAAGGGGAGTCAGCTACGGCGTAAGCGCGAACCGCTTGGCCATGTCGGCGATGTGCGGGGCCATCGCGACGGCGGCGGCGAGGTCGGCGTCGCCCTGGTCCTTCAGCCCCTTGCGTTGCTCGGCGAGGCCGCGGGCGTAGATCGACAGCGGCGTGTGCGGCTCGAGCTTCAGCGCGGCGTCGAAGTCGGCGATGGCCCGGTCGAAGTCGCCCTGCCGCAGGTGGATCAGCGCCCGGCCGTCATAGGCGCGGGGCAGGCCGGGGCGCAGGCCCAGCGCCTGGTTGCAGTCGCCCATCGCCTTGTCGAGGTCCTGGCCCAGCACCGCCTTGGCCCAGCACCGGTTGCCCAGCGGGGCAGCCAGGTCCTCGTTGTGGGGCGCATGCGCAATCCAGACGTCTAAATTGTCGATCGCCGGCTGGAACGCGCCGGCACTCAGGTAGGCGCCGGCGACGCGCAGCCGCAGCGACGGATCGCCGGCGATCGCGGCGTCGAAGTCCGACTTGGCGCCCGGCTGATCTCGCTCCAGCAGTCGCATCTCGCCACGCAGCATCAGCGCCGGCGTGAAGTCGGGCTTGAGTTTCAAGGCCTGGTCGAAGTCGTCCATCGCCAGCAGCGGCTGGTGGTTCGACACATGGGCGACGCCGCGATCGTAGAGCGGCTGCGGGTTGGTCGGATCGAGCTGGGCGGCGTGAGCGTAGTCGTCGACCGATCGTGACTGTTCGTGGTGATTGGTGCATCCGGCAGAAACGCCGGCAGGCGAGGCCGTCCACCCCGAGAGAACCAACACCGCCAGACATGCGAGCGTACGGGTCTGCAGCTATCCCTCCGGCGGCGAGGCCAGCCGTTGAGCGGCCCAATCTGGCGTCGCTGGGCCGGGCAAGACGAACGTTATCAGGGTTTTCGCTCTCGCGGATCGGCGCCGGCTGACGCGGGGACGAGACGACCGCGCCGAAGTGCGGCGAGTAAGCCCCATGCTTCTGTGGAGCCAGCGCAACAAATGTCTCGGAACCATCCATCCCGTAGGAAGAACGGCCTTGCCTCGTCCAAGCTGGGCGGCTCACGCCGCTCCTGTACGTCCATGGAATACGCCCTCACCATGCGGATCGGCAGGCCCAATCATGAGCAGCCGTCAACCTGAAATCGTGACGGTTACTCACCGTCACGCTCCCCACTTCAGGGACACAACCTTGCCCGAGGAGCGGGACACCTCGACCATTGGGCCACCGCCGGTTTCGTTTGGCGGCAAATGAGGGTCGCCTTCGACGACCCAATTGTCGCCCTTCGGTTCGACTCTGAATGGGGCGAAGCGGTCCGCGTTCGCCGGACCGCCGAGCGCCTTTGCCAAGCTGTTCCTGGCGATTGAAATCGCCTGCTCTCTGGTGACGCCAGCACCTGCGCCGAAACCGTGGGGCCGTTGGATCGCTTGCGTGGAAGGCTTGCTGCACGACCCAGTGGCAGCACCCACGTTGAGTAGCACGCACCCGAGCAACGCAACCCGAAGCGGGAAAGTTGGTCTCGCCATGGCTGAGCAGTCTAACGTGACTGTTCGGCAAAGAAAGCGACCGATCGCCGGGCGCTCCTGCCAATATGCTGACAGCAGAACGATGATGTAACCGGCGTTGAAAGCGGCCTGAGCGGCCGTGGCACCCCCTGGAGGAACGCGTCATGGCCGATGAGCTCGTCTTCTACACCAACCCGATGTCGCGCGGCAGGATCGTGCGGTGGATGCTGGAGGAGGTTGGTCAGCCCTACCGCACCGAGATCGTCGACTACGCCTCGATCAAGTCGCCCGAGTACACGGCGGTGAATCCTATGGGCAAGGTACCGGCGCTCACCCACGGCGATGTGGTGGTGACGGAGGCGGCCGCGATCTGCGCCTATCTGGCCGATGCGTTTCCGGCGGCGGGCCTGGCGCCAGCGCTGGGCGACACTCGGCGCGGGACCTACTTCCGCTGGATGTTCTTCGGCGCGGGTCCGGTGGAGCAGGCGACCAGCGTCCGCACCCTCGGCGTCGAGATCAAGCCGGAGATGAAGCGGATGATGGGCTTCGGCGATCAGGCCGACATGCTGGACGCGCTCGAGGGCGCGATCGCCGGCAAGACCTACATCCTCGGCGACAGCTTCAGCGCGGCGGACGTCTATCTCGGCTCGCAGGTGAACTGGGGCCTGCAGTTCGGCTCGCTCGAACGGCGGCCGACGTTCGAGCGCTACAGCGAGCGGCTCCAGGCTCGGCCGGCGTATGTGAGGGCGTCCAAGATCGACGACGACCTGATCGCGAAAGCGCAAGCCGCGACGGCCTAGCTTACGCCACTATCAATTGTAATCTGCTCCGCTTCGCCCGAGTATCGCCCGCGCGATGGGGAGCTAGATCATGAGCAAGAGTTCGATCGGTAGGTTGGCGGCGTCCGTCGTCGCCGGATTGCTTGTGCTGTCGTCGTTCGGGACGGCGACGGCCAAGGTCGGCGCGACGTGCGGCGGCATCATTGGCCGCGGCTGCGGCGCGCATGAGTACTGTCGGCTGACGCCGAAGATGTGCCACGTCTCCGATGCCCAGGGCGTCTGCGCTACCAAGCCGCGGTTCTGCCCGGAGATCTTCAGGCCAGTGTGCGGCTGCAACGGCCACACCTACGGCAACGCCTGCGCCGCCGCTCAGGCCGGCGCCAGCGTGCTGCACAACGGTCGGTGCGGGAAGACCTGAGGTCGCCGCCCATCAGCCGTGCTAGCAGTCGGGCGTGAGCCAGGCTGAGGCGAGGCGAGAAATGAGACCGGGGTCGGGACGGCGCGTCGCTGTCGCCTTCGGCGCCTGCCTGCTGGTCGTCGCCGGCCAGGCCGAGGCGACGGTGGCCGATTGTCGGAAGGTCCCGGTTTACACCCCCCACTGCTTCCAGCTGACCCAGCCGCACGCCGGCTGTGCTGCGATCCCCTACGCCTCGGCGCCCTGCTTCTCGGTCCATGGCATTCTGCGCGGCGGCAACGGCGTGCCGGCGGTGCGGCTCTGGCGCAGCGGCACGAAGCGGATTCTTGGCATCGTCGGCGGCGACGGCGATCCGGCGGCGGACGACCTGATCCCCGCGCCGCTGAGTGGCCTGACCAACAATCCCGATCGCGGGTCGATGCGCTCGGTCGAAGGCGATTTCCGGGTCTGCCCGCTAGCGCTGGAGCGCGCTGGCTGGATGCGGCCGGTGTGCATCGCGTCAGCGACGCACGTGGTCCTCAGCCCGCCTTCGCGGAACGATTACGATCCACCGCCGACGCCTGTAGGCCAACAAGAGTAGCGATCCCCTGTTGGGCCAGACTGAACAACCCGTCGAACTCGGCCCGGGTGAAGCCGCGTTTCTCGCCGGTGGCCTGAATCTCGACGATGTCACCGGCGCCGGTCAGCACGAAGTTGGCGTCGGCCTCGGCGTTGGAGTCCTCCTCGTAGTCGAGATCGAGCACCGGCGTGTCCTGGCAGACGCCGCAGGAGATGGCGGCGACATAGTCGCGGATCGGGTCGGTCTTGATCACGCCCTCGTCCAGCAGCCAGCGGGTCGCGACCCGAAGCGCCACCCAACCGCCGGTGATCGCCGCGGTTCGGGTGCCGCCGTCGGCCTGGATCACGTCGCAGTCGAGGGTGAACTGACGCTCGCCGAGCGCCTTCAGGTCGACGACCGCACGCAGCGAGCGGCCGATCAACCGCTGGATCTCCTGGCTGCGACCGGACTGCTTGCCCTCCGCCGCTTCGCGCCGGCCACGAGTGTGGGTCGCCCTGGGCAACATGCCGTACTCGGCCGTCACCCAACCCTGGCCACGGCCGCGCAGAAAGCCTGGGACGGTTTCATCCAGGCTGGCGGTCACCAGCACCCGGGTATGACCGAACGAGACCAGGCAGGAGCCCTCGGCGTAGCGGTTGACGTCGGTCTCCAGGGTGACCACCCGCAGGTCATTCGCCGCCCGTCCGGAGGGTCTCGCCGCCATCGATCGTCTCCAGCCGTCCGCGCCGCTTGCGCCGGGTCGGCGGGGGCTTATCCTTATCCGCAACGATGACCAACCCGCTCGTCGGCCTCTCGATCGTCAATGGTCCCTCGCTCGCCGAGCTGGATGCCCGCGCCCGCGACATTTTCCGGCGCATCGTCGAGACCTACCTGGAGACCGGCGAGCCGGTTGGGTCGCGCACCATCTCCCGGGCCGGCGTCGCGCTCTCGCCTGCCTCGATCCGCAACACCATGCAGGATCTGGCCGAGCTGGGGCTGCTCGACGCCCCGCACATCAGCGCCGGGCGGATGCCGACCCATGCTGGCCTGCGGCTCTTCGTCGACGGCCTGCTGGAGGTTGGCGATCTGATCGAAGAAGACCGCCGCGCGATCGAGGCGCGGATGATGGCCCACGGGCGCTCGGTCGAAGATGCGCTGAACGAAGCCAGTTCGATCCTGTCGGGCCTCGCTGGCGGCGCCGGGGTCGTCGTCGCGCCGTCGCGGGAGGCGGGGGTCAAGCACGTCGAGTTCGTGGCGCTGGGTCCCGATCAGGCGCTGGCGATCATGGTGTTCGACGACGGCCAGGTCGAGAACCGGCTGATGCGCCGCCCGGCCGGGGTCACGCCTTCGGCGCTAACCGAGGCGTCGAACTTCCTGAACGCCCGGATGCGCGGCCGCACCCTGGCCGAATCGCGCTCCGAGGTCGGTGGCGAGTTGGAGCGCGCCCGGCGCGAGCTCGATGCGGTCAGCGCGCGCCTGGTCGAAGATGGGCTGGCGGCCTGGAGCGGCGGCGCGGAGTTGGGCAGGGCGCTGATCGTCCGGGGTCACGCCAACCTGCTGGGCGATCCGGAGACCCTGGCCGACCTGGAGCGGGTGCGGATGCTGTTCGACGACCTCGAACAGAAGGAACAGCTGATCGGGCTGCTGGATCTGGTCCGCGACGCCGCTGGGGTGCGCATCTTCATCGGCGCCGAGACGCGGCTGTTCTCGCTTTCGGGTTCCGCTGTCATCGCGGCGCCCTATATGAGCGGCAGACAAAAGGTGCTGGGCGCGATCGGTGTGATAGGCCCAGCCCGGCTCAACTATGCCCGGGTGATTCCGCTCGTCGACTACACGGCGCGGACGCTGGGGCGGATCATGGACGGATGAGAATACCAGTATGACCGACGACGAAACGCCGGTGGAGGGCATGGCCCCCGACGCTGACGCGAACGACGACGCCGACGATGCGGGCGGCGATATCGAAGCGTTGCGGGGCGAGGTCGCCTCGCTGAAGGATCAGATCCTGCGCGTGGCCGCCGACGCCGAAAACACCAAGCGCCGCACTGAGCGCGAGGCCAACGATTCCCGCGCCTATGCGATTCAGAAGTTCGCCCGCGACCTCCTGGGCGTCGCCGACAACCTGCAACGGGCGATGATGCATGCGCCCACGGATGCCGCCGACCCGCTGGTCAAGAATCTCGCGATCGGCCTGGAGATGACCGAGAAGGAGCTGATGGGCGCCTTCGAGCGCAACGGGCTGAAGAAGATCGATCCGGTCCGGGGGACCAAGTTCGATCCGCACCAGCACCAGGCGGTGCAGGAACAGCCTGCCGACGATGTCGGCGGCGGCGGCGTGGTGCAGGTGATTCAGCCCGGCTACGAACTCTTCGGCCGCCTGGTGCGCCCGGCGATGGTGATCGTCGCCGCGCGCGGCTCCGCCGGCGCCGAGGCCGCCGAGTCGGTCGCATCGAACCCCTATGCGGCGGCCGACGACGCGTCGGGCGGGTCGGTGGACACCAAGGCCTGAGGCCGTTCCGGCGACGTTGTCACGGGCCCCGGCGCCGGTGAAAGCCGCCTGATCGAGAGTTTGCGAACAACCCCCGCCAGAGCCCTTCCGCGCCGCGCGGTTTCGTCTAATGTGCCCCGTCCCATCACCCGGCGTCGCATGGGGCACAGGCGGCGCGGCCCTCACGGATAGGACCTGGATGAAGCTGACAATCGAGCGGGCGGCGCTGCTGAAGGCCCTCGGCCACGTGCAGAGCGTCGTGGAGCGGCGCAACACGATTCCGATCCTCTCGAACGTGCTGTTATCGGCGGGGCAGGGCCATGTGGCCTTCTCGGCCACCGATCTCGATATGGAGATCACCGACGCCAGCCCGGCCCAGGTCGAGGGGACCGGGCAGATCACCGCGCCCGCCCACACCCTCTACGAGATCGTCCGCAAGCTGCCCGAGGGCGCCGACGTCTCGCTGAGCTACACCGGCGAGGATCCGCGGCTAACGGTGTCGGCCGGTCGCTCGCGCTTCAACCTGCCGGTGCTGCCTGCGGGCGACTTCCCGGTGATGTCGTCCGAGGGATTGTCCGACCCGATCGCCATCGACACCGGCGACCTGATCCGGCTGATCGACAAGACCCGGTTCGCCATCTCCACCGAGGAGACGCGCTACTACCTGAACGGCCTCTACCTGCATGCGGTGGTCGAGGAAGGGGTGCAGAAACTGCGCGCCGTCGCCACCGACGGCCGCCGCCTGGCGCTCGCCGAAATGCCGGCGCCGGAAGGTTTTTCTGGCGCGCCGGGCGTGATCATCCCGCGCAAGACCATCAACGAAGCGCGCCGCCTGATGGACGACGCCGGCGAGACGATCCAGCTTGGCATCAGCGCGCAGAAGGTCCGCTTCGGCTTCGAGCACGCGGCGATGACCTCGAAGGTGATCGACGGGTCGTTCCCGCCCTACGAGCGGGTGATTCCGCGCGACAACAAGCGGGTGATGACGCTCGACAACGCGCTCTTCGCCGCCGCTGTCGATCGAGTGGCGACAATCTCGACCGAGCAGAGCCGGGCCGTGAGGCTCCTGGTCGAGTCAGGCCGCATGACGCTCAACGTTCGCAACATGGACGCCGGGCAGGCGGTCGAGGAGCTCGAGGTCGACTACGAGGGCGAGCCGTTCGAGATCGGCTTCAACGCGCGCTACATCCTCGACGTCGCCGGCCAGATCGGCGGCGAGATCGCCGAGTTCCGCTTCGCCGAGCATCCGAGCGGCGCCACCATGCTCGACCCGACCCTGGTGCTCGATCCGACCGACGCCGGCGTCCAGTACGTGCTGATGCCGCTGCGGGCTTAGGCTCCGCCTACCCCGCGCTAAGGGCTTCGATCTCCGCCGCCCCGAGGCCGCACTCTTCCAGGATCGCGCGGGTGTGCTGGCCGATCTCCGGCGCCATGTGCGGTGGGTGCTTGTCGACGCCGGTGAGGTAGAACGGGCTGTCGACGGTGCGCAGGCCGAAGCCGTCGGTAAACTCCGGCAACATCTCGTTGGCCTCCAGCTGCGGGTCGGAGATGTGGTCGGTCACTTGGCCGACGATGCCGAAGGTGACCCCGCCGGCATTCAGCCGTGCATGCCAGTTCTCCCAGCTGTCGCCGCTGAAGATCTCCTCCAGGAAGCCGACCAGGATGCGCGCATTGGCCATCCGCTCCATCGGGGTCGAGAAGCGCGGATCCTCCAGCCACTCGGGATGGCCGACCGCCTTGGCCAGCAGCGGCCAGTCGCGGGCCGGGTTGGTGGTGGTGATGATGAAGCTGCGGCCGTCGGCGGTGTCATAGGTTTCACCCATCGCGCCGCGGGCGCCGCGCGCCGGCCGGCCCATCAATTCGTAGCCGCAGAGCGCGGCCTGAACCTGGCACGAGTTCGACCACAGCCCGTTGGCCACCAGCGACGTCGCCACCTCGCCGCCCTTGCCGGTGAGCTGCCGACGATAGAGCGCGCTGACGATCGCGCCGTACATCGCCATCGCGGTCGGGTGGTCGCCCATTCCGGGCATTGAGAGCGCCATGTCCGTCTCATTGGTCGAGCGCACCATGTGCATCAGGCCCGACCGCGCCCACCAGGCCGTGGTGTCGAAGCCGGTGCGGTCGCGCTCGGGGCCGGTCTCGCCGTAGGGCGAGAGCGAGGCATAGATCAGTCGGTCGTTCAGGTGCATCAGGTCTTCGGCGCGCAGGCCCAGACGTTCGCGCACCGGGAACGGGAAATTGGTGATGAAGACGTCGGCCTTCCTCACCAGTGTCTCCAGCACCGAGCGTGCCGCCGGAAGCTTCAGGTCGATCGCCAGGCTCTCCTTGTTGCGGCTGTCGAGGGCCCAGAAATAGTCGATGTCGTCCGGGGTGCCGCGCAGACGGAAGAGGTTGCGGTAACTATCGCCAATGCCGGGCGGCTCGATCTTGATCACCCGCGCGCCGAAGTCGGACATGATCGTCGCTGCGGCAGGGCCGGCGATGAAGCTGGCGCAGTCGATCACCAATAGGTCGCTGAAGAGGCTGTCCGACATTGTGCAAAGCTCCGGCCTGAGGCGCGCCAGGCGCCTTACCCAAGTTCACTAACGAGGCGACGCATCGACCGACAAGCGGAACCTGCGCTGGCGTCTCGACCCCGGCGACGGGGCGAACTAGAGAGGGGCATGCAACGAACCCAGCTCGGCCGCACCGGCCTCTCCGTCTCGCGCCTCTGCCTCGGCACCATGACGTTCGGCCTCCAGTGCGACGAGCCGCAGAGCCACGCAATCCTGGACGCCGCAGCCGCCGGTGGCATCGACTTCCTGGATACCGCTGACGTCTACCCGCTGGGCGGCGGGCCCAACACGGTGGGTCGCACCGAGGAGATCGTGGGGTCGTGGCTGGCTGGCAAGCGCCACGACTATGTGCTCGCCACTAAGTGCGTCGGCCGCACGGGGCGCAAGCCGTGGGACCAGGGGATGTCGCGCAAGCACATCCTGGACGCTATCGACGCCTCGCTGAAGCGCCTGAAGACCGACTACGTCGACCTCTATCAGCTGCACAGCTACGACCCGACCACGCCCCTGGACGAGGCGCTGGAGGCGCTGGACGTGATCGTGCGCTCCGGCAAGGCGCGCTACGTCGGGGTGTCCAACTGGCCGGCCTACAAGGTGGCGCGCGGTCTGGGCCGCGCCGAGGCGAAGAGCCTCGCGGTCATCACCTCGGTCCAGCCGCGCTACAACCTGCTGTTCCGCACCTTCGAGCGCGATCTCTTGCCGCTGTGCCGCGAAGAAGGCATCGCGGTCATCCCCTACAACCCGCTGGCGGGCGGCCTGCTCACCGGCAAGCACAGTCGCGGCGCGCCGCCGGAAGGCTCGCGCTTCACTCTCGGCAACGCCGGCGCGCGCTACCAGGAGCGCTACTGGCACGAGCGCGAGTTCGAGACTGTCGAGCAGCTGGCCTCGATGGCCAAGCACTCGGGCATGAGCCTGACCACGATGGCGCTGGCCTGGGTGCTGTCCAACCCGGCGATCACGGCGCCGATCATCGGCGCCAGCCGCCCCGAACAGCTCGCCGACAGTCTTAAGGCCGTCGATACCGGCCCGCTGATCGGAGACTTCAAAGCGAGGCTCGACGAGGTCACCCACAAGTGGCGCGCGGTCGACGCGGAGCGGTGAGGAGACTAACCTTTCCCCCCCTGGGGGAATGCGGCGCGACGCGCGAAGCGCGCGACGCCGATGGGGGTCCGTCGGGGAGAAGCCCCCATTGTCGCTCCGCTGCGCGATCGCGACGTTTCCCCCGCCCTGCGAGGGAAAGGTTGTAGCGTGCGTTCCGCGGTCGCCACGCTGGCGCTCACCGACTTCCGATCCTACAAGCGCGCCGAGCTGAACGCCGGCGGGCGCAGCGTCTACTTCTTCGGCGCGAACGGGGCGGGGAAGACCAACCTGCTCGAGGCAGTGAGCCTGCTCTCGCCCGGACGCGGCATGCGCGCCGCCAACCTCGCAGAATTCGGACGCCGCATGCCGGACGAGGCGCAGGGACGCTCTTGGGCGATCTCGGTCGGCTTGCAGTGCGACGATGGCGAGGCGCGTCTCGGCACCGGGACCGAGACGCCGGCGGCGACGCGCCGGATCGTGCGGATCGACGGCGAAGCCGTTCCGCCTGGCCGACTCGCCGAACATGTGCGGCCGCTCTGGCTGACACCGGCGCAGGACCGGCTGTTTCTCGAAGGCGCGGCCGAGCGCCGGCGGTTCTTCGACCGGCTGGTCTTCGCCGCCGAACCGATACATGCGGCCCACGCCGGCGCTTACGAGCGGGCGCTGCGGGAGCGCGGCCGCCTGTTGGCGGACGAAGCGCCCGATCCGGCTTGGCTGGACGCGCTCGAAGCTCGGATGGCCGACGCCGGCGCCAGGGTGGCCGAGGCGCGGGCCAATACCCTGCAGGCGCTGCGCAGCGAGATCGACGCTCGCGGCGACCGCCCGTTTCCGCAGGCCAACCTCGGCCTTTCCGGCGACTTCGAGCAGCAGGCCCTTGCGGGTGCGGCGCTGGCCGAAATCGAGGGCCGATTGCGCGGCGCCTTGGCTGTCGCCAGGCCCCGCGACGCCGCCGCCGGACGGGCGTTGACCGGGCCGCATCGCTGCGATCTGACCGTCGTTCACCGTGAGCGCGGCCGCCCGGCGGCCGAATGTTCCACCGGCGAGCAGAAAGCGCTGATTTTGAACCTGGTTTTGGCCCAAGGCGCGCGACTTTCGCGTGCGAAATCGCAGCCGAATCCTATATTGTTGTTGGATGAAGTTGCGGCGCATCTCGACCAGCTCCGACGCGCCGCTCTCACCGACGAAATCGAGGCGCTCGGCCTGCAGGCCTTTCTCACGGGTACGGACGAAGCGCTATTCACCCACTTCAAGGGGAGAGCCCTGGGCGTCCGTGTCGACGCCTCGCGGCTGGAGCCTCTGGACTAGCGAATGACTGACGAACGAGACGGCAACGACGCGGCCGACGACGCCGCGGCGGACTACAGCGCGGAGTCGATCAAGGTCCTGAAGGGCCTCGATGCCGTGCGCAAGCGCCCCGGCATGTACATCGGCGACACCGACGACGGTTCGGGCCTGCACCACATGGTCTACGAGGTGGTCGACAACGCCATCGACGAGGCGCTGGGCGGCTGGGCGACGCTGGTCGAGGTGATCCTGAATGCCGACGGCTCGGTCACCGTGACCGACGACGGCCGCGGCATCCCAACGGACATCCATGAGGGCGAGGGCGTCTCAGCGGCCGAGGTCATCATGACCCAGCTGCACGCCGGCGGTAAGTTCGACCAGAACTCCTACAAAGTCTCCGGCGGCCTGCACGGCGTCGGCGTGTCGGTGGTCAATGCGCTCTCTGAGTGGCTGAAGCTGACCATCTATCGCGGCGGCCTGAAGCACGAGATGAGCTTCGGCCACGGCGACACGGTCACGCCCTTGGCCATCACCGGCAAGGCGCCGCTGCGCGAAAACGGCGACTTCCTCACCGGCACCGAGGTCAGCTTCCTGCCTTCGCTCGGCACGTTCGCGGCCATCGAGTTCGATCGCAAGACGCTGGAGCATCGCCTGCGCGAATTGGCGTTCCTGAACTCAGGCGTCTCGATCGTGTTCAAGGACCTGCGCGACGCCGAGCCGTTCGAGGAGATCATGCACTACGACGGCGGCGTCGAAGCCTTCGTGCGCCACCTCGACAAGGCCAAGACGCCGATCATCCGCGCGCCGATCGTGATCCGCGGCCATCGCGAGAAGGTCGATATCGACATGGCGCTCTGGTGGAACGACGGCTACCACGAGAACGTCCTCTGCTTCACCAACAACATCCCGCAGCGCGACGGCGGGACCCACCTCGCCGCGTTCCGCAGCGCGCTCACCCGCATCGTCACCAACTACGCGGAAAGCTCGGGCACGACGAAGCGCGAGAAGGTGACGCTCTCCGGCGAAGACGCCCGCGAAGGCCTGACCTGCGTGCTCTCGGTCAAGGTGCCCGATCCGAAGTTCTCGTCGCAGACCAAGGACAAGCTGGTCTCGTCGGAAGTGCGCCCCGCCGTCGAGGGCTTGGTCGGCGAGGGGCTGGCGACTTGGTTCGAGGAGCATCCCGGCGAAGCGCGGCAGATCGTGCAGAAGATCGCCGAGGCGGCGGCGGCGCGGGAGGCGGCGCGCAAAGCGCGCGAACTCACCCGCCGCAAGAGCGCGCTCGATATCTCGTCCCTGCCCGGCAAGCTCGCCGACTGCCAGGAGCGCGATCCGGCCAAGTCGGAAATCTTCCTGGTCGAAGGCGATAGCGCCGGCGGTTCGGCCAAGCAGGCGCGCAACCGCGAGAACCAGGCCGTGCTGCCGCTCAGGGGCAAGATCCTCAACGTCGAGCGCGCGCGGTTCGACAAGATGCTGGGCTCGGACCAGATCGGCACCCTGATCACCGCGCTGGGCGCCGGGATCGGCCACGACGACTTCGATATCGAGAAGGTCCGCTATCACCGGATCATCGTGATGACCGACGCCGACGTCGACGGCGCCCACATCCGCACCCTGCTGCTCACCTTCTTCTATCGGCAGATGCCGCAGGTGATCGAGCGCGGCTACCTCTATATCGCCCAGCCGCCGCTCTATAAGGCCACCAAGGGGCGGTCCTCGCGCTATCTGAAGGACGATCCGGAGCTGGAGACGTTCCTCGTCGACGAAGGGCTGGACGGCGCCGAACTCGACCTCGATGGCGGCGAGCGTATGACCGGTCGCGATCTGGAAGGCCTGGTGTCGGCGTCGCGCGCAGCCAAGGCCAACATCGCCCGCCTCGCCGCCCGCGCCCCGGCGTTCGCGATCGAGCAGGCGGCGCTGGCCGGCCTCTTCGGCGACACGCCAGACCCTGAAGCCACCGCACGGCGGCTCGACCTCTACGCCGAAGAAGGCGACGGCCCTTGGACGGGAGAGAAGGCCGAGAGCGGCTATCTGTTCTCCCGCGTCCGGCGCGGCGTGACCGAACGGATCGTGCTCGACGACCTGCTCAACCACTCGGCGGACGCCCGCCGCCTGGCCGAGCGCGCCCGGTCGCTGGCCGAACCCTTCGCCAAGGCGGCCACCTATCGCCGCCGCGAGCGCAGCCAGACGGTGCGGGGGCCACTCGATCTGGTCGACGCGATCTTCGAAGCGGGCCGGCGCGGGCTGACCATCCAGCGCTACAAGGGGCTGGGCGAGATGAACCCGGAGCAGCTTTGGGAGACCACGCTCGACTCCAACGCCCGCACGCTGCTGCAGATCAAAGTCGCCCACGCCGACGACGCCGACGACATGTTCACCCGCCTGATGGGCGACCTCGTCGAACCCCGCCGTGAGTTCATCCAGGACAACGCCCTGGACGCTGAGGTGGATATCTAGGCCTCGCGCAGCATCTCCAGGATCGCTGCGCCGTAGTGTTCTAGCTTGGCTTGGCCGACGCCACTGACCTTGGCGAGGGCGTCCAGGCTGGCGGGTTTCTCGCGCACGATCTCTGCTAGCGTCCGGTCTGCGAAGATGACGTAAGGCGGTACGGACTGGCGCACGGCCTCACCGCGGCGCCAGGTGCGCAGGGTGTCGAAGAGCGGCATGTCGGTTTCGGCGACCTCGATCGGCGCCGCGCCGCCGCGGCGCTTGCGCGGGCGGCCGGAGCGGGTCGTCGGATCGAGCGGCTCGGGATGGCGGCGCATCGCGACCCTGAGCTCGCCGCGATACACCGAACGCACCGCGGCGGCGTCGCCGAGCCCGATCAGCGGGCGGCCGTCGTTGGGGTCTTCCACCAGCAGGCCTTCGAACAGCAGCTGGTCGATCAGGTCGCGCCACCCGGCCGGACTGAACTCGCGGCCGACGCCGAAGGTGGAGAGTTGCGCCTCGAAGTCGCTGACTTCCTTGGTCTTGCCGAGCAGGTGGTCGACGATCCGGCCACGGCCGTAGCGGCCGCCGAGCCGGTGCACCGCTGAAAGCGCCTTCTGCGCAGCCTCCGTCGCATCGACGCCTTCGACGGGATTTAGGCAGATGTCGCAGACGCCGCAGGGTTCGACATCGTCCTCGCCGAAGTAGCGGCGGACGGCGGCCGCGCGGCACCCCGCGCCGTCGAGCAGCGCGTAGAGCTGGCGCACCTTGCGCAGCTGCACCTGGCGCACTTCGTCAGGCAGGTCGCGCGTTGCGATCCGGCGCATCGCCCAGTTCATGTCTGCCGGCCCGTAGAGCGTGATGCCTTCAGCCGGCGCCGCGTCGCGCCCGGCGCGGCCGACCTCCTGCCAGTAAGCCTCGATCGAAGCCGGCGGATCGGCGTGGATCACGAAGCGCACGTCCGGCTTGTCGATGCCCATGCCGAACGCGATGGTCGCCACCATCACCGCGCCGTCCTCGGCCAGAAACCAGGCCAGCCGGTCGGCGCGAACCTTGCGGTCGAGACCCGCGTGGTAAGCTTTGGCGGGGATGCCCTTGGCCGCCAACTCGCCTGCCAGCTCCTCGGTACCGTCGCGCGATCCGGCATAGACGATCCCCGAACGGCCGCTCCTGGCGGAGACCAGCTCGGCCACGCGCCGTCCACGGCCGTGCTTGCGTTCCGCCGCCAGCGCCAGCTCGGGCCGCGCGAAGCTGGCGACGAATTCGCGGGCGTCCTCGAGCCGCAGCTCACTGCGGATATCAGCCCGGGTGCGGGCGTCGGCCGTGGCGGTCAGCGCCAGGCGCGGCACGCCGGCGAAGAGATCGGCGAGGCGGCCCAGCGCGCGGTAGTCTGGGCGGAAGTCATGGCCCCACTGACTGACGCAGTGCGCCTCGTCGATGGCGATAAGCGAGAGCTCGAGGCCGCGTAACCGGCGCATCACCGGCTCGCTCATCAACCCTTCAGGCGCGACGTAGAGCAGCTTCAGATCGCCAGCCTCGACGCGCCGCCAGGTCGCGTCGCGCTCGTTCAGGTCGAGGTTGGAATCCATCCGCGCCGCGGCGACGCCGGCTTGCTTGAGCGCTTCGACCTGGTCGCTCATCAGCGCAATCAGCGGCGAGACCACCAGCGCCAGGCCCGGCCGCATCAGCGCCGGGATCTGATAGCAGACGCTCTTGCCGCCCCCAGTCGGCAGCACGGCCACCGCGCCACGCCCGGCCAGCGCCTCAGCGATCACGCCCGACTGCAGCCCGCGGAAATCCGCATGGCCGAACACACGGCGCAGAATCTCGCGGGCTTCATCCAAATCGGCGGGCATGGAGGAGCTATGGCAGACCGCGCCGAGTCTCGACAATAGCCATCTGAATGGCTATGTCTGGGCAAATGACCGAGTACTCTGTGGCCCAAGCGAAAAACAACCTGCCCAAACTGCTCGATCGCGCGTTGGCCGGCGAGGAGGTGACAATCACGCGTCGCGGCAGGCCGATCGCAAGCCTGGTCGCGAAGGCAGCGCCGGGAATGAGCATTGACATAGAGTGGCTGGAACGCGTGCGCGTGAAACCACGCAAAGCGGGTCTCGACCAGCCGTCTCTCGTCGAGCTGATGCGTGGCGAAGACCGGTATTGAGCGCCTATCTCGACACGAGCGTCCTCGTGTCAATGTTCACAGTGGATGCACACACGTCGTTGGCTTCATCCTGGCTTGTGTCCACTAAGGGCGACCTGGTGACTAGCGATTGGGGGCTCGCCGAGTTCACTTCGGCACTTTCGCTCGGCGTGCGGGTAGGCCGCCTCACGGCGAGTGAACGCTCGGCTGCCGAAAGCGCGATCGAGGCGTGGCTGAATGTCGACATGCCTGCTTTGGCCGTCCAACCAGGCGACATCAGACAGGCACGCGGCCTGATCAAGGCCACGACAGCGCCGCTTCGCACCGGAGACGCCCTGCATCTGGCGGTCGCGGCCCGCCTCGGCTGTTCGATCGCAACGTTCGACATCCACATGGCCGAGGCTGCGGTCGACTTCGGCATCGTCGTCGAAGACCTTTCGCCGCATGCTTAACGGCTCTTAACCGTCTCTCAATCGGCTGGAGCGTCCCATGCGCATCGGCTAAGAGCGCCTTTGCGGGGAATGGGGCGCTCTTCGAGACGAAGCGCGAAGCGAACGACGGTCAAGCATGGCGAGAAGCCCCGGCGCGCCCCGCGCCCGACGAACGCCCTTTCAGGCGCTGCTCTACTGGTCGCTGGTGCTCGGCGTCTGGGGGCTGATCTTCATTGTCGGCTTCCTGGCGGTGTTCGCCACCGACCTGCCCGACACCTCCACGCTCTATCAGGTCAAGCGCCAGCCCTCGATCTCCTACCTCGACCGGTCCGGGGCGCTGGTCGCCGTGCGCGGCAGCCAGATATCGCCGCCGGTCGACATCGACCAACTCCCCGCCTACGTGCCCGCCGCCTTCGTTTCGATCGAGGATCGCCAGTTCTACCACCACTTCGGCTTCAACCCGTGGGGCATGATCCGGGCCGAGTTCTATAACCTCACCCATCGCGGCGCGACGCTGCAGGGCGGCTCGACGATCACCCAGCAGCTGGCGCGCAACCTCTTCCTCACCCCCACCCAGAATATCCGCCGCAAGACCCAGGAGCTGATCCTGGCGGTCTGGCTGGAGACCAAATTCTCCAAGAAACAGATCCTGGCGCTCTATCTCAACCGGGTGAATTTCGGCGGCGGCGCCTACGGCATCGAGGCCGCATCGCAGCGCTACTTCAACAAGCCGGCGTCCCAATTGACCCTCGGCGAGGCGGCGCTGCTGGCGGCGACCATGAAGGGCCCCTCGCGCTACAACCCCGCCGCCAACGGCGACCGCGCCGCCAAGCGCGCGACCACGGTGCTGAACGCGATGGTCGAAACCGGCGCGATCACCGCGGCGCAGCGCGACCAGGCTTTCGCCGCGCCGGTGCGGGTGTCCTCGACCCTGGCCAGCCAGCGCGCGCAGTACTTCACCGACTGGCTCGACGGCCAGGTCCGAGCGCTCTTGGGCAAGGAGCCCACCGACGACCTCGTCGTCGAGACCACCCTCGATCTGCCGATCCAGGCGCAGGCCGAGCAGGCAGTGAAGGCGGGCATCGCCGCCCATGCCAACCAAGGCGTCCAGCAGAGTGCGCTGGTGGCGCTCGACGGCGAGGGCCGCATCCGCGCCTACGTCGGCGGCGTCTCCTATGCCGACAGCCAGTTCGACCGCGCCACCCAGGCGCAGCGGCAGGCGGGCTCGTCGTTCAAGCCATTCGTCTATCTGACCGCGATGGAGGCCGGCCACACGCCCAGCGAGATGGTCGTCGACGAGCCGATCACGATCGGCAACTGGTCGCCGAAGAACTTCGAGGGCAAATACCTCGGCGAGATCACGCTGGAGAAGGCGCTCGCCCAGTCGATCAACACCGTCGCCGCCCGCCTCGCCAACGAGGTCGGCACCAACAACGTCGCCGCCACCGCTCACCGTCTCGGCATCTCCTCGACGATCCAGACCGACCCCTCGATGGCGCTGGGGGCGGTCGAGGTGACGCCGCTGGAGATGGCCGAGGCCTACGACGCCTTCGCCAACGGCGGCTTTCGCGCCCATGCTTACGGCATCGAGCGCATCCGCACCGCCAGCGGCCAGGTGCTCTACGACCACGGGGTCGACAAGTCCGCGGCCCAGCAGGTGATCGGCCAGCCGGCGCTCTCGGAGATGACCGAGATGATGCGCCAGGTGGTCGCCAGCGGCACCGGCGCGCGGGCCAAGATCGGCGGCTATGATCTCGCCGGCAAGACGGGCACTACCAGCGACTACCGCGACGCCTGGTTCGTCGGCTTCACCGGCGGCTTCGTTACCGCCGTCTGGGTCGGACGTGACGACAATACGCCGATGAAGCGGGTGACCGGGGGCGGGGCGCCGGCAGAGATTTGGCGCAACTTCATGGCTCCCTCGCTGCCCCGCCTGCAGGCCCAGGCGATCCCCGGCGGCGCGCCGTTGCCGCCGCCCCCGGACGAAATCGGCAACATCCTCGACAGCGGCAACCAGACCGCCCCGTCACCGGACGACGAGGACCAGGCCCCGCCGCCGCCAAGACCGGACTCGGGCTCGGCGGACTCACGAGTGCCGATGTAGCCTTCTCCTCCACCGCCAACGAGCGGGGGAGGGGACCATTGCGCTACCAGCGCAATGGTGGAGGGGGTGCGGCAGCCGGCGATCGTTTGTGCCCCTTCCGTAACGTCATGCTGAGGAGAAGATCGCTTCACCCAAACGCGTGCAGCGCGGCGCCATGCTCGCGCAGCCAGGCGCGGTGGGGGCGTTCGTCGCCGACCAGGCGGCGCGCTTCGGCCCAGAAGGCCGGGCCGTGGTTGGGGTGCAGCAGGTGGGCGCACTCGTGGGCGGCGACGTAGTCGGCGACCGCGGGCGGGGCCAGCGCGAGCCGCCAGGATAGCCGGATCGAGGCCGGACGGCGCGCATCGCCTGGCGAGCACGACCCCCAGCGGGTGCGCGCATCGACGATGCCGAACCTCGGCGCCTCCACGCCCAACCTGCGGCAATAGCCATCGAGCCGAGGCTCGAACCACGCCTTCGCCTCGCGCTTCAGCAGTTCGACGATTGCCTTGGCGTAGATCGCGTCGTCCGCGCCGACCGCGATCCGCTTGCCGCGCTCCCAGCCCGCAGCCTCCAGACTGGCCCGGCCTGGCGCCCGCGTCAGCCGGCAAGGCTGCCCGAACACGGCGATCTCCAGGCCCGGCGCCAGCCGCGTAGGCGGTTTCAGCTGCGACGCGCGTTCGGCGATCCAGGCGCGGCGTTCGTGAGCGAAGGCGACCGCCTCGCCCAGCCGGCGCGGCGTGGGTGCGATCGCCAGCACCTCGCCCTTGGCCCGGTCGACCCGCAGCGAGATGCGCCGCGCGCGCGGGCTCACCGTCAGCCGCACCTTGGCCGCGCCCACCTCGATCAGGTCGCCGTCAGCGTGGCGAATCGTGCGCTGGAACATCGCCTCACAGCTAGGGTCTGTGCAGCGGAAGGCGAAATCACAATGCACTCCCGCTTTGCGAAACCCGCTTGCGCTTCCGCGAAGGCGCCGGCCTACTTCGAATGGAAGGTACGATCCGAGGGAGACGAGCGTGCGTGACCTGATCATTCGTGGCGGCACTATCATCGATGGCTCCGGCGAGGCGCCCTTCGTGGGCGACGTCGCCATCGACGGCGACCGCATCGTCGAGGTCGGGGAGGTGTCCGGACACGCTCGGCGCGAGATCGATGCGACCGGCATGCTGGTCACCCCCGGCTTCGTCGACATCCACACCCACTACGACGGCCAGGCCACCTGGGACCCGCTCTTGGCGCCCTCCAGCTGGCACGGGGTCACCACCGCGGTGATGGGCAACTGCGGCGTCGGCTTCGCGCCGGTGCGGCCGACCGACCACCAGTTCCTGATCGACCTGATGGAAGGCGTCGAGGACATCCCCGGCTCAGCGCTCGCCGAGGGCATCGACTGGAAGTGGGAGCGTTTCCCGGAATACCTCGATGCGCTGGAGTCCAAGCCCCGCGCCATCGACGTCGGCGCCCAGGTGCCGCACGCCGCGGTGCGCGCCTACGTGCTGGGCGATCGCTGCAACACCGACTACGAGCCCAACGCCGACGAGATCACCCAGATGGCGGAGCTGGTCCGCGAGGGCGTCGAGGCCGGCGCGCTCGGCTTCTCCACCTCGCGCACTTTGCTGCACCGCGACCTCAAGGGCGTGCACATGCCCGGCACTTTCGCCGGCTCGGACGAGATGCTGGCGCTCGGCATGGCCATGAAAGGCCTCACCCACGGCGTCTACGAGCTGGTCTCCGACCACCTCGGCGACGACGACGAGTGGGCCTGGGTGAAGTCGTTCGCCAAGGAGAGCGGCCTGCCGGTGACCATGGTGGCCACCTCGGCCGGCGCCTACGAAGGCAACAAGATGTACAACATCGCCGAGGAAGCTCGGCGCGAGGGCATGGAGATTCGCCCGCAGATCGCCGGGCGCCCGACCGGTATCCTGCACGGCCTCACCTCCAGCTTCCACATGTTCGCCACCCGCCCGACCTGGCGCAATAAGCTGGCCGACCTCTCGCTCGAGGAAAAGGTCGCTGCCATGAAGCGGCCGGAGATTCGCGCGGCGCTGCTGGGCGAGCCCAGCGTCACCCAGAATGGCCCATTTGCCGGCGACGCCAACGAGTTCCTCTACCGCGTCTTCCCGCTGGGCGAGCGGCCCAACTACGAGCCTGACCGCGATGGCAGCGTCGCCGGCATGGCCGAGGCGGCGGGCGTGACGCCGATGGAGATGATGTACGGCCTCTTGCTGCGCGAGGACGGGCGCGAGCTGTTCTACCAACCGCTCGGCGGCTACTTCACCTACAACTTCGACTTCTTCCGCAAGAACATGCAGCACCCGAACGTGATCTTCGGGCTCTCGGACGGCGGCGCCCACTGCGGCGTCATCGCCGACGCCGGCATGCCGACCTTCATCCTCACCCACTGGGGCCGCGACCGCACCAAGGGCGAGCGTTTCCCGGTCGAGTTCCTGATCCGCAAACTGACCCGCGACACCGCCATGGCCTACGGTCTCTCCGACCGCGGCCAGCTGCAGCCGGGCCTGCTGGCCGATCTCAACATCATCGATTTCGACGCGCTCCGGCTCTACCGCCCCGAGGCGATTTACGACCTGCCGGCGGGCGGTCGCCGACTGGTGCAACGCGCCGACGGCTATCGGTACACGATCAAATCCGGCCAGGTGACCTTCGAAGATGGCGAGTCCACCGGCGCCCTGCCAGGCTCGCTGGTCCGCGGCGGCCGCGAGGCGCGGATCCTGGCATAGGAATGTAGATGGCCGACAGCCCCCATCGGCGTCGCGTGCTGCGCACGACGCGCCGCTTTCCCCCAGAGGGGGAAGGGTTAGGCGTATCAACGCTTCCCCCGCTTGCGGGGGAAAGCGGCCCGAGGCTCCGAAGGAGCGAGTGGCCGATGGGGGAAGTCACATGAGCAGCTTCGAGACCCAGCCGCTCGAGGCCACGTTCGGGGCGGTGATCACCGGCCTGAGCGTCGCCGAGATCGACGACGCGACGTTCGACGCACTTTACCGAACCTGGCTCGACTACGCCTTGCTGGTCTTCCCGGGCCAGCACCTCACCCGCGAACAGCAGATCGCCTTCGCTCGCCGCTTCGGCGCGCCAGAGTTCGAGATCGCGCCGATCAGCAACGTGCGTCCCGACGGCTCGGTGCGTCCGGAGGACAACGCCGACGACGTGATCAAGGTGCTCAAGGGCAACATGGGCTGGCACTGCGATTCCACCTACATGCCGGTGCAGGCCAAAGGCGCAGTGTTCACCGCCCACGTCGTGCCGGACGAGGGCGGCGAGACAGGCTGGGCCGACATGCGGGCCGCCTACGACGCGCTGGATGCCGCCACCCAGGACCGGATCGCGCCGCTCTTCGCCCATCACTCGCTGCGCTACAGCCAGGGCAAGGTCGGCCTGGATGGCTACAGCGGCTACGGCATGACCGAGTCCGAGGCGCCGCTGCGCCCGCTGGTGAAGACCCACCCCGAAACTGGCCGCCGCTGCCTGATGGTCGGCCGCCATGCTCACGAGATCCCCGGCCTCGATCCGGCCGAGTCCGAGCGCCTGCTGGACGACCTGGCCGACTTCGCCTGCCAGCCACCGCGCACCTATCACCGTCATTGGGCGCCTGGCGACGCAGTGGTCTGGGACAATCGCTGCCTGATGCACCGCGCCTGCCCGTGGGACATGACCAAGCCGCGGGTGATGTACCACTCCCGCATCGCCGGCGACCCGGTCAGCGAAGGCTGGCGCGCCGCTTGAATCGGCTGCCACGGCGGGGCCACTCCGACCGCATATGCACCGTATTTTACGGTCCCCGCAGCTCGGGGGCCGCACCGCGCCCGCCAGCCACGTGGGTCTGTTCGTTCAACCCGACGATTTCAAAGAACTAGAACAAATAAAGAACAACATCGAGGAGCCGACGTCAAGCGAAACTTGTCAGCGCGTCAGCGTGAGGTGGGTGGCCAGCTCCACTGGGACCGCCTCCGCCACCCGATAGCCAAGGCTTGGAAGGTCGATGCCGCCGAAGAGGGATTCGCCACGGCCAAGTAGGATGGGCGACACCGCCAGGTGCAGCTCGTCGATCGCGCCGGCGAGCAGGTACTGGCGAACCGTCGAGACGCCGCCGCCGATCTTCACGTCCAGGTCGCCCGCTGCGGCCTTGGCCTGGGCGAGCGCCGCCTCGATCCCCTCGGTGACAAAATGGAAGGTCGTGCCACCCTCCATCTCGATCGGCGCGCGGGCATGGTGGGTGAGGATGAAGGTCGCCGCATGATAGGGAGGGTTGTCACCCCACCAGCCCTTCCAGGCGTCGTCCGGCCACTCACCGCGGATCGGGCCAAACATGTTGCGGCCGAGGATGAACGCGCCGAAGCCCTCCGCCGCGGCGTCGGCGAAGCGGTCGTCCGTCCCACCATCTTCGCCGATCATCGATCGAAAGGCCCGGGTCGGGTAGAACCAGTCGTGCAGCGACTGGCCCCCTTGGCCGAGCGGATGCTCCAGGCTTTGGTCCGGCCCGGCCCCGAAGCCGTCGATGGACACGCTGAAAGCCGCTACGCGCACCTTGCCCATGGGGCCTCCGATTGACCGACGCTGCAACCCGCCGAGGTCTAGCAGACTGATTGTATTTTGCAAGCAGTCTGCTTCGGCCCAGTCTCGCAGCGCCGACTTCAGACCTCCGCGAAATCCGACTCTTCGAACAGCGGGCGGATTTCGATCTCGCTGGGGCCTGGCATCGGGTTGGGGCAGCGCTTCACCCAGGCGACCGCGTCGTCCATGTCCTTGACAGTCCACAGCCAGAAGCCGGCCACCACTTCCTTGGTCTCGGCGAACGGGCCGTCGATGACCATGCGGCGCGGGCCGTCGAACGCGACGCGCTTGCCTTGCGACGAAGGCTTCAGCCCATCGCCGCCGCCCGGCTGCAGGACGCCGGCGTCGACCAGCTGCTGATTGAACTTGCCCATCGCCTCGAGCATCTCCCGCGAGGGCAGAGCGCCGGCTTCGCTATCCACGGTCGCCTTCACGAACACCATCACCCGCATCGTCTGTCTCCTGTCTGAGCCGGCCCAATGGGCCTCGCACCGCAACGACGAACCGGGCCCGCGGCATCCGACATTTGGTTCGGTCGGTTTCCGCTCAGCGCTTCAGTGTGACGTAAAGTTCGCGCTCCAGCAGCCACTGGCCGCGGTTCTCGCGCCAGGCGGCCATGTAGACCCCGCTGACCTCAACGCCGCCCTTCCAGCTCCCGACCCAACGTCCGGCCTCGGCGGCGCGGTGGCCATCGTCGGCGAGTTCGACCGTGTCCGTGGTCCGCACATAGGCGACGAAGGTGGCGTCCTCGAACTGGCTGGCGAAAGCCGCCACAACCAGGTCGGCGCCCTGGATCAGATCGCCGTCGCCGACGATCAGCAGCACGTCATCGGCCATATGCGGCCGCAGCCGAGACGCATCGTGCGCCGCGATCAGGCGGTTGGTCAGTTTGCGTTTGGCGCGGATCGCGACATCGGGGCTGGGCATGCTCCGACCCTGCGGTGGAATTGGCCGGCTGCCAACCTCCCAGCGCCCTCAGCCTGCGGGACCTTCCAGTCTCATTCGGGCAAGGTCGAAACGGACGTGTCCATCACCATGTGATATGCACGTCGCAAAGACTTCGGACCAGTGCGATCATGAAATCGGCATTGATATCGGGCGCGGGGATCGCAGGTCCTGCGCTGGCCTGGTGGCTGCACAGGGAAGGGTGGCGCACCACCATCGTCGAACGCGCCCCAGCGCTGCGCTCCGGTGGCTATGTGATCGACTTCTGGGGCCTCGGATTCGATCTGGCCGAACGAATGGGTCTTAGCCGTTCGATCGATCAGGTCGGTTACCACTCGAGCGAGCTCCGGGTCGTTGGCGACCGCGGGCAGAGAAAGGCCGGCTTCGGCGTTGGCGTCTTCGACGAGTTGACCAACGGTCGCTTCGTGACCGTGGCCCGCAGCGATCTCGCCCGACTGATCTTCGAAGCCGGCCCGTCCGGCGCCACGCTGTTCGACGACGAGATCGCCGCCATCTCCCAGGACGACGAGGGCGTCGACGTGAGCTTTCGCAAGGCCCCGCCTCGCCGCTTCGATCTGGTCGTCGGCGCGGACGGGCTTCGCTCGCAGGTTCGTCGTCTGGTCTTCGGGCCGGACGCCCAATTCGAAAAGCCGCTCGGCTACGCCTTCGCGGCGTTCGAAGTGACGGGATACCGGCCGCGCGATCCCGACGTCTACGTCATGTACGGCAAGCCAGGCCGCATGCTCGGACGCTTCTCGCTGCACGGCGACCGCTGCATGTTCCTTTGCATCTTCACCCACGAGGGCGCTTTGCCAGTTGGCTTGGCTGAGCAGAAGACCCTGGTGGCGTCGATCTTCCGGGACGGCGCGTGGGAGACAGCCGCGATCCTGAAAGAGCTCGAGCAGACAAGCGAGCTTTACCTCGATCAGGTCAGCCAGATCGTCACGCCGGCCTGGTCCAAGGGACGGGTCGCGCTGGTCGGCGACGCGGCGTTCTGCGTGTCATTGCTGGCGGGGCAGGGGTCTGCGCTGGCGATGGTGGCGGCGTACGTCTTGGCCGGCGAACTGGCGAGTCGCGGCGTCGGCGAGGGACTGGCGGCGTACGAGCGCCTCCTGCGACCCTATATCGAGCTCAAGCAGGCCGGCGCGTCCAGGTTCGCCGGCGCATTGGCGCCGCGCACGCGCCTGGGCCTTTGGTTCCGCAATCGCGTGCTGGACGCCCTCGCGATCCCTGGGCTCTCGACGCTTGCCGTCGGCCGCGAGATCACCGACCGCCTTGTTCTGCCCGACTATCCGCAGCTGCGAACGGCGGCGCACGCTCCAGCGGCGTAGGGCCAGCCAGGCTCTCGGCCCACACCGGCTCCAGCCGCCAGCCGTCCCCGTCCGCGCTCACCAGCCCAGCCGATGGTTCGCAGAAGTGGCTGCCGATCAGCAGCACGGGCTGGCCGGCAATCGAGGCGAAGAGCCGGCGGCGGGTGGCTTCGCCGAGCGCGGCGTCCTCGCAGAACGAGCTGGCCATGTCTGGATGCGCGAGCTGCAGCGGGTGGTGGAAGGCATCGCCGCTGATGATCGCCTGTGCGCCGCCCGACTCCACCACCACGCTGACGTGGCCCGGCGTATGCCCAGGCGTCGGCTCGAACCGCACCTCGGCGCAGATCCGGTGGTCGGTGGCGACCAGGTCGGCGAGGCCCGCGTCCAGGATCGGCCTAATCGACTCGGCCACTGACTCGTCGCCAGCCTCCAGCGCGCCCTCCAGGGCGAACGCCACCTCGTCGCGGGCGAAGAGGTAGCGCGCCTTCGGGAACGTCGGGACCCAGGCGCCGTCGACCAGCCGCGTATTCCAGCCGACGTGGTCGAAGTGCAGGTGGGTGCAAAGCACGGTGTCGATCTGGTCCGGCCCGGCGCCGGCGCGGCCGAGCGTGCCCAGGAACTGGGTCACCCGGCCGCTGAACGCCTCCTGGGCGAGGCGCTTGTTGTCGCCGATACAGGTGTCGACCAGGATCCGCCGGCCTCCGGCCTCGATCAGGAAGCACTGGAAGCTGAGGTTGATCTGCCCGTCGGCGTCGGCGAAGCAGGGCTGCAGCCAGGCCCGCGCCTTCACCTGCTCCCGTGTCGAGGCTGGAAACAGCCCCTGCGGCGGCATGAACATCGGCCCGATCTCGACGATCCGGGTGATCCAGGCGTCGCCGACCTTCCAGCGCCGAAACTCTTCCGCCATCGAATCCTCCTGAGCGCCCAGTCGTCCGCGGGCCGGCTCAGCCCTTCGCATCCACCTCCCTGAGGAAATCAAGCAAGGCTTTCGTGGTCGCCTCGCCGTTCGCGACCAGGAAGTTGTGGCCAGCGCCCACGATCGGCGCGAATCGGCTGTTCGGCAGCGCCGCCGCCAGCGCCTCGCCCCAGGCGAACGGCACCGTCTTGTCCTCGTCGCCGTGCAGCACCAGCGACGGCATGGTCAGCTTGGAGATCGCCTCCAGCGTGGTCGAGTAGCCGGCGATCGCGGCGGCCTGGGCGATGAGGCCGGTGACGTCGTAGGGGTCCTTGGCCAGCATCGCCTGGTCGGTGGCGACCCGGTCCGCCGGCGCCGCGCTGCCATAGCCATGATCGCCGCCGCTGGGCCGCAGCAGCTTCAGCGCCCAGGGCGGCAGGCGGTAGAGCGTTCGCATGATCGCCGGCATCCGCGGCTTCTCCGCCGTCAGCGCGCCTGAGCAGCCGACGATCAGCGAGGTCACTCGCCCAGGCTGCTGCATCGCCAGTTCCTGCACGATGACGCCGCCCATCGAGACGCCGAAGATGTGCGCGCGCTCCACGCCCGCCGCATCCATCACCGCCAACCCGTCCTGCGCCAGCTGCTGGATCGTGAACCCGCGCCCCGAGTCACTCTGGCCCGTGCCGCGGTTGTCGAACCATATCGCGCGGTGTTCGGCCGCCAGCGCCGGGATCATCGGGTACCACATCGCCGACGAATAGCGGTGGCCCATGACCAGCAGGATCGGGCTGCCTTGCCCCTGTTCGTCCCAGTGCAGGCGAACACCGTGGTTGTCGGCGAAGGGCATGTGGGCTCCTTTGCGGATCAGGTGAACGAGGACCCGGCGATGTATCTTCAGAAATTCAGGCTGGGCGGCAAGGTCGCTGTGGTCACCGGCGGGGCCAGCGGCATCGGCTTCGCCGCCGCCGAGGCCCTGGCGGAA
The DNA here is from genome assembly GCA_036494265.1 of Caulobacteraceae bacterium. GTDB lineage: Bacteria > Pseudomonadota > Alphaproteobacteria > Caulobacterales > Caulobacteraceae > Acaudatibacter. The sequence continues at coordinate 32,970 of DASXOP010000063.1, forward strand.
GCCGGCGCGCGGGTGGTGATCACCGACCTGCGGCAGGACGCGATCGACGCGGCGGCGGCACAGCTGGCTGGCAAGGGGATGGCGGTCGACGGCGCTGTTATGAACGTGACGAATTCCGAACAGGTCGCTGCGGTCGCGGCTAGTCTGGAGACCCGCGTCGGTCCGGTCGACATCCTGATCAACAACGCCGGCATCGCCCGCAGCGAGACGGCGGCCGAGGACGTCGAAGACGAGCAGTGGCTGAACGTGCTCGACGTGAATCTGAACGGACCCTTCTGGTGCGCCAGGGCGTTCGGCCGCGCCATGCTGGGCCGGGGCCGCGGCGTGATCGTCAATGTCGGCTCGATGAGCGGCTTCATCGTCAACCGCCCGCAGCCGCAGAGCTATTACAACGCCTCCAAGGCCGCCGTGCACCAGCTGACCCGCTCGCTCGCCGCCGAGTGGGCCAGCCGCGGCGTGCGGGTCAACGCGGTCGCGCCGACCTACATCAATACTCCGATCAACGCCTTCGCCGACCGCTCCAGCGAGATGTACCGCCGCTGGATCGACGGCACCCCGATGGGCAGGCTAGGCGAGCCGGAGGAGGTCGCCTCGGTCATCCTCTTCCTCGCCTCCGACGCATCCAGCCTGATGACCGGCAGCATCGTGCTCGCCGACGGCGGGTACAGCTGCTGGTAACGGGCCTGGCGGAGCTCACCCTTCTCCGCTCTTCCCCGCGAAAGCGGGGACCCAGGCGTTTTATCGTCGGGCAAAGAGGATTGCAGAAAAAGCCTGGGCCCCCGCTTTCGCGGGGAAGAGCGGGGTTGGGGGTCTTGTGAAGCGAACTCGGCCCGCTTGTGGCCGGCGGCGTTCGCCGCGATAACCTTGGCCGATGCTGCAGCTGGCGCTCGTGCGGACCATGGATGCGAACGGGGATACGGTCTTCGCGGTGTTCGTCGGGGCGATCCTGGCGACGGCGGGCGGGTTCTTCGCCGGCCAGGTCGAGAACACCCTGCGTCGACGCGAACGAGAACGCGGCGCGGCGCTGCTGTTCGGGGAGATCCTCTCGACCCTGTCGGTGATCGTCCGGATCGCCGACGAGGCACGCAGCCGCGGCGATCCCTATGGGCGGGTCACCATGCGGACCCTCAAGGCGGCGCAGCGCGAAACCCATACTTACGACCGCAATCGCGAGACCCTGTTCGACCTGCGCGATCCGTTCGTGCGGGCCGGTGTCCACAGCCTGATCGTCCGCCTGTCGCTGGCGCTGGAGGGTGCGCTCGAGGCCGATGACGCGCTTATCGCGCTACAGCACGCCGGGCTGGTCGCCGATGCGTCGGCCGGCGAGCCTGACCCTCGGCTTCAGGTCTACATCCGAGACCGCGAGACCGCCTTCGAGTATGCGATCGAACTGCGCGGCGAGATCCCGCCGCTGCTGGCCAGGCTGGGCCGCATCGCCCGGCACTCGTTCGACGCCCTTGAAGCCGTCTCCGGCGACTACCTGGGCATCAACCCGCCCTGGGTCGACCCGTCATGACCGCGCTGCGCCAGAAGGTGCTGGTGCTCTACCTGAAGAACTCCGCCCTCGACGCGCCGGTGCTGGGCTGGGCCGAATACGACGGCACCGGTCAGACGCTGCACATGGCCGGCGACGCCGATACGCCGCCATACGCCACCGGCCTCGATGCGATGAAGGATGGCTGGCGGCTCTTCCAGGCCTCGCAGCTCTTGCCTCACCCCCGCGGCGAGGAGTTCGATCTGGCCTATCTGAAGTACGAGTTCTTCTTCGAGCAGCTGGTCGAGGCGGCGACATGACAGACCAGAACGTGGCTGAACCGATCCTGCTGAGTTCCGCCCAGGTGGCGAGCTTCGTCGCCCGCGGCTTCCTGCGCTTCGACGCAGGCGTCCCGGACGAGATCAACGCCCAGTTCATGGCCGAGGCCGGCAAGCCGGCCGAGCTCGCCGAGGGCGGCCGCATCGGAGACGTCTACGGCGACACCCTGGCCGCCAGCGGCATCCCCGAGGTCGCCGCCGGCACGCCGCTCGCCGACGCCTATGCGCCCGGCAGCGCCGTCGCCCGGATGCTGGAGCTGCCGCTGGTGCGCGGCGCGCTGCAGAGCCTCTTGGGCGAGGCGCCGGTGTTCGACCACCACTTCCTGCACGTGACCTTCCCGCCGCGCTTCCACGCCGCCGCGCACCACGAGAACGTCAGCCAGCACACCCACCAGGACTCGACCATCGACCCCAGGCTCTCGTTCGATGTGCAGGTGATGTACTACCCGCACCGGGTCACCCGGCCGATGGGCGGCACGCGCTTCATCCCCGGCACGCACCTGCGCAAGGTCAGCGAGGTCGCGCTCGGCCGCTACCAGAACATCGCCGGCCAGCAGCACATGGTCTGCGAGGCCGGCACCTTGCTTTTCCTGCACCACGGCATCTGGCACGGCGGCGGCGTCAACCTGGCCGACGACGTGCGCTACATGTTCAAGATACGCATGCACGCCAGCGGCTCGCAGGTGCGCCGCTGGAACGTTGACGATCTGCCTCGCCCCAACGCCCAGCGCCCGATCTTCTTCCGCAAGTCGGCGCCCGAGAAGGGCACGGTCGAGACCATCCTCACCACCCCCGAACCCTGGTTCGAGCAGGACACCGGCCGTCTGGAATACGTGGGCCGCATCAAGCTCTGGCGCTACCTGACCGACGACCCAACCTACGACGCCGACTACTGGCTGACCCGGCTGGAAGAGACGGCTTAGGGCAGAGCGCCCATGGGCGCTCGCAACG
>DASXOP010000064.1:0-38417 GCA_036494265.1 Caulobacteraceae bacterium
CAGGTTTCCCCGGATTATTCCGAACCAAAAGGCACGTTCCCACGTGTTACTCACCCGTCCGCCACTCACCCGAAGGTGCGTTCGACTTGCATGTATTAGGCCTGCCGCCAGCGTTCGCTCTGAGCCAGGATCAAACTCTCAAGTTGAGTTGACGTTCTGACCGATATTCCATTCGCTCTTGGGAGAACGAATGGGCGTTCGTTGCGTAGTCTATTGACGAGTTCCCAAAACCACCAATCCGGGCCGAAGCCCTGACCGATGGCCATGGTTATGTCTTCAAGAGACCGCGTTTGTCAGCGTCGAGATAGCGTGGTTACGCTATCGCCAGGACGCCGCCGCCTGCGTTTCTCTTTCCAAATCAACGATGTCAAAGACCTGACCGGAGGCTTCCGGCCCCACCGATAACGCCCGGTGGCGCGAGGAGCGGCGTCTCTATCCGCCCCCAAATTCGCTGTCAATCGCCTCTGAACTTCGTCCGGGTTGCCCCGAATTTGAGCGCAAAGACCGCTCCGGGGCCAATAGGGCTTGCCCTGTCAGTCCGTAGCGAGTCGATTGAAGGGGCGGAAGCTATGTCGGGCGAATTAAAAAATCAAGTGCCGTAGCGCCGATTTCCATCCGTCCGCCGCAGAAGCTCCGTCCGCAAGCGAGCGGCGGGGTATATGGATGCGCCGCAGACGATGCAAGCGATTTCGGAGGGCATTTTGGCCGCACCTGATGAGGTGTTGCTCGGCGGACTTCAGCCTGGCCGGGTGGTCAAGGTCGGCGAGACCGTGCGCCGCGCGGCCGGGCCTTGGACTGCGACGGTCCAAGCGCTGTTGGCGCACCTGCAAAGCAAGGGCTTTCCGGCACCGCGACCGCTGGGCGTCGATGATCAAGGCCGCGAGATCGTCAGTTATCTAACGGGCCGCGCCTCCAACTGGCCCTGGCCCCCTGCCCTCCTGGCCATCGACGGCGCCCGCCAGATCGGTACGCTGCTGAAGACATACCACCGCGCAGCGGCAGACTTCGCACCCGCTTTCCCAACTGTGTGGCGGCACGGGCCCGAAGCGCTGAAAGCCGGCCAGGTCGCGCTGCACGGCGATTTCGGGCCGCACAATCTGGTCTGGTCCGAGACGTCCCTCACCGGCGTAATCGACTTCGAACTAGCCCAGCCGGGCGATCCGATGGAAGACGTCGGGTTCGCGGTGATCCGCGCCGCGCAGCTCAGGCCAGACGACATGACCCGGCTGGTGGGCTTCGAGTCGCCGCCAGATCGCGCCGCGCGGCTGGCGGCGTTCGGGAAAGGCTACGGCGCGCCGACCGCCGTCCTGGTCGGCGCCGCGCTCGCCGCGCAGAGGTCGGAGATCGATCGGATCGTCCGCCTCGGGGGCGCCGGCATCGAGCCATGGGCCACCTTCCTGACCCGCGGCCTGGCCGATCAGGCCCGGGTCGAGCTAGCCTGGATCGAGGCCAACGCTGCGGCGCTAACGTGACCGGCTTGCCCAGACTCCGTCGCGACGCCTAAGTAAGGCCCATGCTTTCGAGCAAGGCCCGCTACGCGCTTCGCGCCCTCGTCGAACTCGCCCGGTCGCCCGATGCTCAGGTCACCGCGGGCGATTTGGCCGAGCGCGCTGATGCGCCGCGCAAGTTCCTGGAAGCGATCCTGCTGGAGCTTGCGCGCCGCAACGTCGTGGTCAGCCGGCGTGGCAAGCTGGGCGGCTACAGCCTGGCCAGGCCCGCGGCGGAGATCAGCTTCGCCGAGGTGATCCGGGTGATCGATGGCCCGCTGGCGATGGCGCCCTGCGTCTCGCGGCTCTCGTTCCGCAAATGCGACGACTGCCCCGATCTAGCGACCTGCTCGATCCGCGAGGCGCTGCTTCGGGCCCGCGACGCCACCGCTGACGTGCTGGAAGGCTACAGCCTGGCCGAGGCGGCGGCCGGCGCCGGCGGCGAGATCTTCACGTTAGGCCGCGCCAGCTAGAAAGAGTCCACCGCCGGGTCGGCGTGATGGAGTCGCTCGATCAGGTTATCGGCCGCGACCGGCGTGAACTCGAACGACACCGCGATCGAGCGGCGGGCGTAGAGTCCTGTGAAGTGGTTGTCGGCGATGGTGAAGAGATCACCGAGCACGCCCGCCCGAAACCTCTCCGCCTCCGCGGCCGGAACCGACAGCACGCCCGCCGCAGAGGCCCAGTCGTCGTCGCCGGAGGTGACGTATTCGGCAATGCGCACCGCCCCGGCCAGCACTGGATCGTCGCCAGGCGTCGCCTCGCGCAGCCGGATCGCCAGCTTGCGCAGCAGCGCCGGGATCTCGGCCTCCGGCCCCAGATTGGCGGTGTAGTGCACGGTCACGCTGATCATCGGTTGCCCCCAGCGGTTCACGGCGCAGGTCGAAGATGCTTCCATAAGCGAAAGTACCGGGGGAGGAAGTCCTATGGTCGTCAGTGACGCCGCCCAGTCGCGGCCGAGGTCGTCGCTGCGGCAGGTGATCGTCGCCAGCCTGATCGGCACGACGATCGAGTGGTACGACTTCTTTCTGTACGGCACCGCCGCGGCGCTGGTGTTCGGCAAGCTGTTCTTTCCCAAGAGCGACCCGCTGACGGGGATCCTGCAGGCGTTCCTGACCTATTCGCTCGGCTTCGTGGCGCGGCCGATCGGCGGGCTTGTGTTCGGGCATTTCGGCGACCGAATCGGCCGCAAGCGCCTCCTGATGGTCAGTCTGGTGCTGATGGGGGTCTCGAGCGCCGCGATGGGGCTCTTGCCGACCTACGGCCAGATTGGCGTCGGCGCGCCGATTCTGCTGGCGACCTTGCGCTTCGTGCAGGGATTTGCCGTCGGCGGCGAATGGGGCGGCGCGGTGCTAATGGCCGGCGAGTTCGGCGACGCCAAGCGGCGTGGGACCTGGGCCGGCTGGCCGCAAGTGGGCGTGCCGGCCGGGAACCTGCTCGCCGCCGGCGTGATGGCGGTGATGGCGGCGACCTTGAACGAGGCCGACTTCCTCGGCTGGGGCTGGCGCGTCGCCTTCCTCCTCTCCGCGGCGCTGGTAGCGGTGGGCTGGTGGGTGCGCTCGACCTTGACCGAGTCGCCCCAGTTCGAGGCCGCCGAAGCGCGGGCCGCCGCGGCGCAGGAGCCGGCCCCGGCGTTGCAGGCGCTGAAGGAGCGGCCGGGCGGCATCGTCGTCGGCGCCGGCCTGAAGCTGGGCGAGAACATCTGCTACTACGTGATCACCACCTTCTCGATCGCCTACCTGGCCGAGACGGTGCACGCCAAGCGCCAGGTCGGCCTGAATGCGCTGCTGATCGGCAGCTTCGCCGAGATGCTGACCCTGCCGCTGTTTTCGGCGTTCTCGGACCGGATCGGGCGGCGGCCGGTCTACGCGGTCGGCGCGCTGGCGATGGCGGTCTGGTCGTTCGTCTTCTTCGGCCTTCTCAAAGGCGGCAGCGATGGGATGGTGATCCTGGCGGTGACCGTGGGCCTCGTCATCCACGGCGCGATGTACGGACCGCAGGCGGCGTTCATCTCCGAGCTCTTCCCCACTCGCTTCCGCTATTCCGGCTCGTCGATCTCCTACCAGGTGACCTCGATCTTCGCCGGCTCGCTGGCGCCGGTGATCGCGGTGGCGCTGCTGCAGGCGACCCATGGGACGACGGCGATCTCGGCCTACGTCGCCATCGCCTGCGCCATCAGCGCGCTGGCCGCCATCATGGCGCGCGAAACCAAGGGTCTCAGCTTCGCCGAGATCGATGCCGGCGTCGTGGGGCGCCGAGCCGTGGACGCCGGCGCGCCGATCCTGTAGCTGCCGGCCGCCGTCGTGTTGCAATATTGCAAAGCTTGGCGCCGCACCTAGGCCACGCGCGTATTGCTCAGCGAAGGGCTCGCCAGGTTGGGCTCCGGTCGGTCAGAGGGTGTGATGCGTTCTCGGTTGCGGTTCCTTGCGATGGTGATCGGGTTGATGGGGGCTGGCGCGGCCCAAGCCAGCGTCGAGATACTGCCTTGCCATGGGACCCCGTCGCCCTACCGGGTGCTGGTCACCACCCAAGGCGTGCGGACCACCCACGGCTTCCTGGTCGCCAATCTCTACGGCGCCGACAGGCGCCGCTGGCTGGCCGACAATGGCTGGCTGAACGTCTGGCGCGATGCCGCCATCCCGGGCGATGAGACCATGTGCCTCTATCTGCCCGGCCCTGGCCGCTATGCACTGGTGATGTTCCACGACGCCAATGCCGACGGCGACCTCAACGTCGGGCCGCTCGGGCCGAAGGAAGGCTACGGCTTTTCCAACAACGTGCGCCCGTTCCTGAGCGCGCCGTCGCTACAGTCGGCGCTGTTCACGGTCGGACCGGGCGATACCCGACTGAAGATCCGTCTGCGCTATCCGCCGCTGTCATAAGTCGTCGCCATGAGCCGCAGGCGGCGTCGAAAGCGGTTCCCCTTTGCGGCGGCGCGCTTTATGGGCCGCCGACGTCCGACCGCGGACAGCTTCGAGCCGAGAGCAGCTTGCCGTCAGGCGACCACATTCTGGTGACCGGCGCGACCGGCTTCGTTGGCTCGGCGGTGCTGCGCGCGCTGGCGGAGCGCGGCGAGGCGCTGCGCGTACTCGCCCGCCCTTCCAGCCCCCGTCGCAACCTGAACGGCGTGCCATGCGAGGTGGTCGAAGGCGACATGACCGACGCCGCCTCGATGACGCAGGCGATGCAAGGCGTGCGCTTTCTCTATCATGTCGCCGCCGACTACCGGCTCTGGGCCCGCGATCCGGGTGAGCTGCGGCGGGCGAACCTCGCCGGCGCCAAGGCGGTGATGGAGGCGGCGCTCGCGGCCGGTGTCGAGCGCATCGTCTACACCTCCAGCGTCGCCACCCTGCGCGCCGCGGGGGCCGACACCATCGTCGACGAGACCTCGCCGCTGGCCGAAGCCGAGGCGATCGGCGCCTACAAGCAGAGCAAGGTCGCCTCCGAGCGGCTGGTCGAACAGCTGGTGGCCGAGCGAGGCCTGCCGGCGGTGATCGTCAGCCCTTCGACCCCGATCGGCCCGCGCGACATCAAGCCCACGCCGACCGGCCGGATGGTGCTGGAAGCGGCTCAGGGCAAGATCCCGGCCTTCGTCGACACCGGGCTCAACCTCGTGCACGTCGACGACGTCGCGGCCGGGCATCTGGCGGCGATGGCGAAGGGTCGGATCGGCGAGCGCTACATCCTGGGCGGCCAGGACCTGTCGCTGCGCGAGATGCTGACCGAGATCGCCGGCCTCGTCGGTCGCAAGCCGCCGACGCTCGCCTTACCGCGCGCCCCGCTCTACCCTCTGGCTGTCGTGGCCGAAGGCATCGCGCAAGTGACCGGCAAGGAGCCGATGCTGACCCGTGACGCGCTGAAGATGGCCTCGCACCACATGTTCTTCTCGTCGGCGAAGGCCGAGGCCGAGCTTGGCTACACGGCTCGGCCGCACATCGAAGCGCTAACCGGCGCCCTCGCCTGGTTCCGCGAGGCGGGCTACCTGAAATGATGCTGGCAGCCCTGATCATCGGCGGCGTGAGCCTCGCCGCCTGGGTCTATCTGCTGCTGGCGCGCGGCTTCTTCTGGCTGATGCGCGAGCGCGACGACCGGGCTCTGCCGGCCGATCCGCCCGACTGGCCGGCCGTCACCGCCGTCGTCCCGGCGCGCAACGAGGCCGACGTGATCGCACGCTCGATCGGCAGCCTCGTCGCCCAGGACTATCCGGCCAGTTTCCGCGTGGTGCTGGTCGACGACGCCAGCGACGACGGCACCGGCGAGGTCGCGGCGCGGCTAGGCGCCGGCGGGAGGCTGACAGTCATGAACGGACAACCGCTCGCCCCCGGCTGGACGGGCAAACTCTGGGCGGTGGCGCAAGGGGTCGAGGCGGCGTGCGAGTCCGCGCCCGACTACCTCTGGATCACCGACGCCGATATCGCCCACGATCCGGGCACGCTGCGCCGGCTGGTGGCCCGGGCCGAGGCGGGCCGGCTGGCGCTGGTCTCGTTGATGGCGCGGTTGCAGACCGGGACCTTCGCCGAACGCCTGCTGATCCCGGCGTTCGTGTTCTTCTTCGACATGCTGTTCCCGTTCGGTCTGGTGAACAATCCGCGCCAGAAGATCGCCGCGGCGGCCGGCGGCTGCATGCTGGTGCGGCGCGAGGCGCTGGAGGCGGCCGGCGGCATCGCTTCGATCCGCGGCGAGATCATCGACGACTGTGCGCTGGGCGCGCGGCTGAAGGCGCAGGGTCCGATCTGGCTCGGCCTCACCCGCACCTCAGTCAGCCTCCGCCCCTACGGCTCGCTGGTTGACATCGGCCGCATGGTCTCACGCTCGGCCTACGCCCAGCTCGGTTATTCGCCGCTGCTGCTCGCCGGAACCATCGCCGGCATGGCGCTGGTCTACCTCGCGGCCCCGCTGCTGACCGCGTTCGGCCCTGGAGATGCGCGTTGGCTCGGCCTCGCCGCCTGGGCGCTGATGGCGACGGCGTTCCAGCCGATGCTGCGCTACTACGGCTTGTCGCCGATGTGGGGCGTTGTGCTGCCGCTGATCGGCGCGCTCTACACGCTCTTCACGGTGCAGTCGGCGATCGACGTCTGGCGGGGCCGCGGCGGCATGTGGAAGGGGCGCTCGCAGGCGCTGGCGGCCTCGTCATGACCGCGGCGGACTTCAGCTCCGGCAAGGGCGCCGGCGACGAGAACTTCCCGGTCGCCTCGCACCTGATCGCGCCAGCGCACCGGGCGCCGATCATGGCCTTCTACCGGGTCGCGCGGCTGGCCGACGACGTCGCAGACCATGCCCAGGCGACGGCGGAGCAGAAACTGGCGCGGCTGGCCGACATCGAGGCTTCGCTGACCGGCAAGCGCGACACCGTGCCGGAGGCCGTGGCGCTGCGCGCCGCGCTGGCCGAGCGCTGCCTCGGCTGGGAGCACATGCTCGACCTGCTCGAGGCGTTCCGCCGGGACGTGACCCAGACCCGCTACGCCAGCTGGGACGAGCTGATGGATTATTGCCGCTATTCGGCGATGCCGGTCGGCCGCTTCGTGCTCGACGTCCACGGGGAGGACCGCGCCACCTGGCCGGCCTCCGACGCGCTCTGCGCCGCGTTGCAGGTGATCAACCACCTGCAGGACTGCGCCAAGGACTTCCACGAACTGGACCGGGTCTACCTACCGCTCGACACCCTGGAAGCTTGCGGGGCCAGCATCGAGATGCTGGGCGAGGGCCGCGGCGACCCGGCGATGACGCGGGCGATTCGGCTTTTGGCTGACAAGACCAAGGTGCTGCTGCGCGATTCGCGGCCTTTCGCCGGCCAGATCAAGGATCTGCGGCTGGCGCTGGAAGTGGGCGTGATCCAGCGGATCGCCGAAAGCTTGACCGCCCGACTGCGCGACCGCGATCCGCTCTCCGAAGACACTCACCACAGCCGGTGGGAGACGCTGGGGGTGGGTCTTTTGGGTGTCACCCGGACACTTCAAGAGCGGATAGGGTCTCGGCAAGCGGCGCAAGCGCGGTAATAGGCCGGCCATGACGACCACCCTGGAACGCGAGAGCGCGCCTTCCAACGAGCAGCAGGCGTCCGGCAGCTCGTTCTACGCCGCGATGCGCCTCCTGCCGCCGCCTGAGCGCGCCGCGATGTTCGCGATCTACGCCTTCTGCCGCGTGGTCGACGACGTCGCCGACGAGCCCGGCCCGACCACGGAAGAGCGTCGCACGATGCTCAACGATTGGCGCGCGGAAGTGGCCGCGCTCTACGCCGGCGCCCCGTCGGACAAGCTGCAGTATCTGGTCGAGCCGGTACGCCGCTTTGCGCTGCGCCAGGACGACTTTCTGGCCATTGTCGACGGCATGCAGATGGATGTCGACGGGCCGATCATCGCGCCGGATTACGCCACCCTCGACCTCTACTGCGACCGCGTCGCCAGCGCCGTCGGCCGCCTCTCGGTGAAAATCTTCGGCATGCCTGACGCCGAGGGCCTGACGCTGGCGTTCCACCTCGGCCGCGCGCTGCAACTCACCAACATCCTGCGCGACCTTGACGAGGACGCGGAGATGGGTCGGCTCTACCTGCCGTCGGAAGCGCTGGTGGTCGCCGAGATCGAGAGCCGCGACCCGCTGGCCGTGGTTGCCGATCGGCGGATCGACCGCGCGTGCCGGTGGACCGCGGTCAAGGCGCACGAACACTACGCCGCCGCCGATGCGGTGCTGCGGGCGCGGCCGGCCGGCCGAATCCGCTCGCCGCGGCTGATGCGTGAGGTCTATGAGCGCACCCTGCGCGAGACCGAGGCGGTCGGCTGGTCGCCGCCGCGACACCGGGTGAAGCTCAGCCGCGCGCGCCTGCTCTGGATCGTGCTGAGGCACGGCCTCGTCGACTGATGACGGACGGCATCGTCTATGTAGTCGGCGCCGGCCTCGCCGGACTCTCCGCGGCCGTGCGGCTGGCCGGCAAGGGTCGGCGCGTGGTGCTTATCGAAGGCGCCGGCCAGGTTGGCGGGCGTTGCCGCAGCTATGTCGATCAGGCGCTCGGCATGACCATCGACAACGGCAACCACCTCGTCCTCTCCGGCAACCACGCCACTCACGACTATCTGAGCACGCTGGGTTCGGTCGGCCATCTGGCCGGGCCGAAGGACGCGGTCTTCGATTTCTGCGACGTGCGCGACGGACGCCGGTGGACGATCCGGCCGAACCCCGGCCCGATCGGATGGTGGGTGTTCTCGGAGCGCCGCCGCGTGCCGGACACCTACGGCGGCGACTACCTGCCGCTGGTGAAGTTGCTCCGGCCGCAAGGTGACAAGCGGCTGTGCGACGTGATTCCCTGTGAAGGCCCGCTCTGGGAGCGGCTGATCGAGCCGTTGATGCTGGCCGCGCTTAACACCGACGCGGCGCAGGGCTCGGCAGAACTGGCCGGCGCCATCGTTCGTGAGACCCTGGCGGTCGGCGGCCGCGCCTATGCGCCTCGGATCGCCGACCCTAGCCTCGACACCGCCTTCATCGCCCCTGCCCTCGCCTGGCTTGCCAGCCACGGCGCCGAGGTGCGGATCGGCCGGCGGGTCGAGGCGATCGAGACGGATGCGGCGCGTGCCCTATCCTTCAAGGTCGGTGGCGAGAGCGTCGAGCTGGCTGAGAACGACCGGATGATCGTCGCCACGCCGGCCTGGACCACGCCGGCGCTGCTGCCGGGCGTTCCCGCACCGGACCTTTTCTGCTCGATCGTGAATGGGCACTTCAAGGTCGCCGCGCCGGCGGACGCGCCGAAGATGGTCGGCGTAATCGCCGGCATGGCGCAGTGGGTGTTCGCCTTCGACGGCCGCATCTCGACCACGATCAGCGGCGCGGACGCGGTGGTCGATATGCCGCGTGAAGAGATGGCCGCAGCGCTCTGGGCCGACGTCGCCAAGGTCTATGGCCTGGGTCCGGACATGCCGGAATGGCAGATCGTCAAGGAGCGCCGCGCCACGTTTCAGGCCACGCCGGATCAGGTCGCCAAGCGGCCAAAGGCGCGCACCCGCTGGCGAAATCTTGCGCTGGCCGGCGACTGGATCGATACGGGGCTGCCCGCCACCATCGAGGGGGCGATCCGCTCGGGCCATACCGCGGCCGAGATTGTGCTGTCTTGAGCGAGACCATGGACGACGCCGCCCTCACCCACACGCTGGAAGCCGCCCTCGCCGACGACGGCCTGGACGCGGCCGTGGCCAAGGCGACCGACGCGCTCTTGAAGCTGCAGCGTCCCGACGGCCACTGGGTGTTCGAGCTGGAGGCCGACGCCACCATCCCGGCCGAGTACGTGCTCTTCGTCCACTATCTCGGCGAGCCGGCCAACCTGGAGCTGGAGCTCAAGATCGGCGTCTACCTGCGCCGCATCCAGGGCGAGCATGGCGGCTGGCCGCTTTATCACGGCGGCGTCCTCGACGTGTCGGCGACGGTGAAGGCTTACTTCGCGCTGAAGATGATCGGCGACGATATCGACGCGCCGCACATGGTGCGGGCCCGCGAGGCGCTGCTGGCGCACGGCGGCGCGGGCGCCTGCAACGTCTTCACCCGCATCCTCTTGGCGCTCTTCGGCATCCTCTCCTGGCGCGCCGTACCGGAGATGCCGGTCGAGATCATGCTGCTGCCGAAGTGGTTCCCGATCCACCTCTCGAAGATCTCGTACTGGGCGCGGACGGTGATCGTGCCGCTGCTGGTGCTGCGCAAGCTGCGGCCACGGGCGGCGAACCCGCGGGGCATCACCATCGACGAACTTTTCCTGCAACCGCCGGCGACGATCACCAAGCTGGCCCGCGGCGCGCACCAGAAAGAGCCTTGGGCGAGCTTCTTCTTCGCCCTCGACCAGGTGCTGCGCGTCGCCGAGCCGCGCTTCCCGAAGGGCTCGAACAAGCGCGCGGTGGCCAAGGCGGTGGCGTTCGTCGACGAGCGGCTGAACGGCGAGGACGGCATCGGCGGTATCTTCCCGGCGATCGTCAACAGCGTGATGATGTACGCCGCGCTTGGCTGTCCGCCCGACGACCCACGCCGAGCCATCGCCCGCACGGCGGTCGAGAAGCTGCTCGTGATCAAGGACGACGAGGCCTATTGCCAGCCGTGCTTCTCGCCGGTGTGGGACACCGCGTTGGTGAGCCATGCGCTGATGGAGAGCGCCGCGCCGGAGGCTGAAACGGCGGCGGTGCGCGGGCTGGAATGGCTGAAGCCGCTGCAGGTGCTGGACGTCGAGGGCGACTGGATCGAGGCCCGGCCTTACGCACCGCCGGGTGGCTGGGCGTTCCAGTACGCCAACCCGCACTATCCCGATCTCGATGACACCGCCGTGGTGGTGATGGCGATGGACCGTGCGCGGCATCGCCCCGAGGTCTCCAGCGCCTACGACGCCCCGATCGACCGTGGCCGCGAGTGGGTCGAAGGATTGCAGAGCAAGAACGGCGGCTGGGCCGCGTTCGACGCCGACAACACCTTCTATTACCTCAATAATATCCCCTTCGCCGACCATGGCGCCTTACTTGATCCGCCCACGGTCGATGTTGCGGCGCGTTGCGTGAGCATGCTGGCTCAGCTAGGCGAGCCGACCGACAGTGGACGGATGAAAGCGGCGCTCGACTACCTTCAGCGCGAGCAGCTCGCCGACGGGAGCTGGTTCGGCCGCTGGGGCGTGAACTATGTCTATGGCACCTGGTCGGCGCTCTGCGCGCTGAACGCTGTCGGCCAGGACGGCGCCGCCCCCATGGTGCGCAAGGCCGCCGACTGGCTGATTCGGATCCAGAACGAGGACGGCGGCTGGGGCGAGACCTGCGACAGCTACAGGCTCGACTACAAGGGCTACGAGCCGCACCCGTCCGGCGCCTCGCAGACCGCCTGGGCGCTGCTGGGCCTGATGGCCGCGGGCGAGACAGACCATCCGGCCGTGGCGCGGGGCGTCGCCTGGCTGAGGGAACGGCAAGGCGGCGACGGGTTCTGGCCCGAGGATCACTACACCGGCGGCGGCTTCCCGCGGGTGTTCTACCTGCGCTACCACGGCTATGCGAAGTTCTTCCCGCTCTGGGCGCTGGCCCGCTACCGCAACCTCAAGCGCAGCAACGAACGCCGCGTCGCCTACGGGATGTGAGGCCGGCCAGGGCGATGGACATCCCCAAGTACGCCAAGTTCGAGCACGAACGGCGACACCTCGTGCTGACGCCGCCGGATCTGACCGGCTCGAAAGTGCGGCTGATCGAGGATCGCTACCTCGACGGCGGCCGGCTGAGATTGCGGCGGATCACTCACTTCGACGGCGCCCCGCCTGACCTGAAGCTCTGCAAGAAGTACGCGTCAGCCGATCCGGTCTCCGGGCCGATCGTGAACATCTACCTGAGCGCCGACGAGTACGCCGAGTTGGTCAAGCTGCCGGGCAAGCCGCTGCGCAAGCGGCGCTACACCGTGACTCACGCCGGCCGAGGTTTCGGCGTGAACGTGTTCGAGGGCGTCCTTGCCGGGCTGGTCCTGGTCGAGGTCGAGGCGGAGACTGCCGAGGCGATCCGGCAAGTGGCGTTTCCACCTTGGGCGGACGCCGACGTCACGGGCGAGCTTTTCTTCACCGGCGGCTGCCTGGCCAGCGTCGGCGCGGCGGAACTGGCGGCGCGGCTGGATGCTTATCGGCGCAAGCAGGCTGAGCCCGCGTGATCGCCGAGCCGTCCGACATTTTGGCCGTCGTCGGCATGACCCGCGAGGCGAAGATCCTGGCCGGCGCGCCGGTGGTGATCGGCGGCGGCGATCTCGAGGGCCTCGCCCATCGGATCGAGGCGGAGCTGCAGTGCGGTGTCGCCGGCGTGATCAGCTTCGGACTCTGCGGCGCGCTCGACCCGGCGCTGAAGGTCGGCGACCTGATCATCGGCGAGTCGGTCGGCGACGCGGCCGAGAGCTTCGCCACCGACCGGGCCTGGGCCGTGCGCATGGCGGCCGTGATCCCAAACGCCAAGATCGGCCGCTTCGCCAGCGCCGAGAAGCCCGTGGCATCCGCCGCGTCGAAGGCTGAGCTGCGCGAGGCGACGGGCGCCGACGCGGTGGACCTAGAGAGCTACGCCGTGGCCCGCCTCGCCCGTCACTTCCGCGCGCCGTTCGCGGTGCTGCGCGCCGTCTCCGACTCGGCGACCCGCGCCCTGCCCCACGCCGCCCAGGTCGGCCTCGGCATCGACGGCCGCCCCGCGATCGGCCCAGTCATGGCCTCCCTCCGATCCGACCCCTGGCAGATCGGCGCCCTGATCCGCACGGCGCTGGAGGCGGAGGACGGCTTCCACGCCCTGGAACGGGCGCGGCAGCTGCTCGGACCGCGACTGGCGGGTCCAGGGCCGAGCTGACGCGGCGGGTCAGCGTGCGCTTTCGAGCGTCCGAGAAATCTCTTCCAACGTCAGCATCAGCGTCATCGGCTCGATCGGCGAGGCCCGGAAGCCGAAGCGCTCATAGAACGCTTTCGCCTCTTCGGAGATCGCGTGAACCAAGAGGGCCCGCACGCCGATGGCGCCTGCCGCTCCAATCACGCGCAGCACGCAATCCCGCAGCAATTTCGCCCCGAGGCCCCGGCCTTGCCACGATCGGTCGATCGCCAGTCGTCCGAGGAGGACGACCGGGATCGGATCGGGCATGTTTCGCCGCGTTCGGCTCGTGGCCACGCCGTGCATCACTGAGCCTGCCGCCAAGCTGTAGTAGCCCGCTACCCGCGTCTCAGTACAGGCGACGAATGTTCGGGAGGCGCCCGCGGCTTCGTTCGGCAGCGCTCGCCGCCTCAGCCAGTCGTCGAGAACCGCAACACCGGAGTCGAACTGCCCTACATCGTGATCGGGCCGGATAGACTCCGGCGCGCTCGGGGTTTCGCCCTCGTTCACGCCCAGTCCGGCTTGCGCGAGAGCAGGTCACGCAACCCCGGATTTTCCTCTGGCGGACTTGCCAGCGCTTGCAGAAACGCCGTCCACTTCGCCTCGCTCAGTTGAAAGACCCGGCGATCAGCAAGCGCGTCCTGCGCGGCGCTGAGCCCGCTATCGAGCAGAAACTCACTGACAGTCTTATGCGAGGCCGCGGCGGCCTGCTGCAGCGTCAGCTTGGCCGCAGGTGTCATTCTTAGATCGACCCGCTCCGAGCGCGGTTCCGAACCATCAGCCATCGGCGACTCCTTGACCGCAACATACGAACCGTACGTTGTCAGTACAAGAGCGCCCTTCAGCCGACGCGGGCGACTTTGCGGGCTTTCGGCTGGGACTTCTTGATCTCGGCCAGCTTTTCTTCGACGTGTTCGGCGAAGACGTATTCGGCCGGGCGCTGCTTATCGAGCGGGATGTCCACGGCCATCGGGCCGTCGGTGCGCACGCCACGTAGCTTCACGCCCAGCGCCTTCAGTGGGTGCTTGGTGATGTCGGCGACCGCGCTGGCTTCGAAGCCGCAGTGGACCATGCAGTCGGCGCACTTCTCGTAGTTGCCGACGCCGTACTTGTCCCACTCGGTATTATCCATCAGCTCCTTGAAGGTCTTTTCGTAGCCTTCGCCGAGCAGGTAGCAGGGCTTCTGCCAGCCGAACACGTTGCGGGTCGGATTGCCCCACGGAGTGCAGTGGTAGGCCTGGTTGCCGGCCAGGAAGTCGAGGAACATGGTCGATTGCGTGAACGACCAGGTCTTGCTGCCTTTGGCGCCTTGCTTGAAAATGTCGCGAAAGAGCTGCTTGGTGCGGGTGCGGTTGAGGAAATGCTCCTGGTCGGGCGCGCGCTCGTAGGCATAGCCAGGCGAGATGGTGACGCCGTCGATGCCGATCGCGGTCATCTCGTCGAGGAACCGCGCCACGCGTTCAGGGTCGGCCCCATCGAACAGCGTGCAGTTGAGGTTGCACTGGAAACCTTTTGATTTGGCAAGCTTAATTGCCTTGACCGCGATGTCGTAGACGCCGTCCTGGCAGACTGAGTGGTCGTGCATCATCTGGTCGCCGTCGAGGTGGATCGACCAGGTGAAGAACGGGTCGGGCTTGTACTGGTCGATCTTCTTGGTCAGCAGCAGCGCGTTCGTGCACAGGATCACGAACTTCTTCCGCTGCAGGTAGCCTTCGACGATCTTCGGCATGTCGCGGTGCAGCAGCGGCTCGCCGCCGGCGATCGAGACCACGGGCGCGCCGCATTCGTCGATCGCTTCCATGCACTGGGCGACCGAGAGGCGCTGGTTCAGGATTTCACCGGGATAGTCGATCTTGCCGCAGCCGACGCAGGCGAGGTTGCAGCGGAACAGCGGCTCGAGCATCAGGACCAGCGGGTAGCGCTTCGCGCCGCTGAGCTGCTGCTTTGCGATGTAGGCGCCGACGCGCGCAGTGACCGCCAAAGGAATGGCCAAGACGAGGTTCTCCGCAGCAGCCGGGCGATTCTAGTCGCACGCGCCCCAGCCCGGACTTAGGCGGCCCGCGCGGCGCGATCAAGGCGCAGGGCCTGCAACCTGTCGCCGCGTGCCCGATTGACCACAGGTCAGGCTTCGCGACGACACCTTGGCCGCGGCGCGCGTTTGCGTCTAAGACTTGGCCAAGGGCGAGCACCGCCCGCCGGGATGGGAAACGCGGGGAACGGCGGTTGAGTGAGCCCGAGCAGCCTCGGACGAACCGCGTCAGGCGCGTCGCCGTCATCATCGCGCTGCTGGGCCTCGTGCTCGCCACCGGCATCATCGCCTACGTCGGCTTCGGCAAGGTGGCGTCAGCTTTCACCGAGATTGGCTGGAAGGGCCTGCTGGGCCTCTGCCTGACTTACCTAGGGCCCGTCGCGCTGCTGGCCGCGGCCTGGCTGGTGCTGGACCCCGGCGCGCCGCCGGCGAAGACCTGGGTCACCTTCTACTTCGCCCGGCTGGTGCGCGATGCATCTGGCGAACTGCTGCCGTTCTCGTCGCTGGGCGGTTTCGTCTTCGGCGCGCGGGCCGCGATCCTGGGCGGCGTCGATCCCGCCGTGGCCGTCTCCACCACCGTCGCCGACGTGACCGCCGAGTTCATCGGCCAGCTGGGCTTCACCGCCGTCGGCGTCGCGCTGCTGTTGCAACGGCCGGGCACGCAGTACGAGAATCAGCAGCTGATCACCTCGTCGCTGCTGGGGCTGGGCGCCGGCGTGCTGGCGGCCGCCGCGTTCATCCTGCTGCAGCGCCGGGCCACCGGGCCGATCGAGCGAGCGGTCGCGCGGTGGGCGCCCAGCGCCGTCGCGCAGACCAGCGCCATCGTGGCTTCGCTGCACGGGCTCTACCAGCGGCCAGCCAGGCTGACCGCCAGCTCGGTGCTGCACTTCACCGCCTGGGTGCTGGGCGGGGTCGGCGTCTGGGCCGGGCTCTGGATGGCCGGCGTGCACAACGTCCCCCCGCTGCGGACGATTCTCGGGGTCGAGAGCCTGGTCTACGTCGTGCGGACGGTGACGTTCGCGACGCCGATGGGTCTCGGCGTGATCGAGGGTGGCTATGTGCTCGTGGGCGGCTTCTTCGGCCTGCCGCCCGAGTTCGCGCTGGCGCTGTCTCTGATCAAACGCGTCCGCGACATCGCCATCGGCCTGCCGGCGCTGGCGCTCTGGCAGGTGATGGAGGGTCGGCGGCTGCTCTCGACGAAGCCCAAGGACGCCGCCGTGGCGGCGAAGTCGGACTGAGGCGCGGCGCCGAACAGCTGAGCGCTATCGCATGAACCGGTAGCCGACGCCGGGTTCGGTCAGGATGTGGATTGGCGCGGCAGGCGCCTGCTCGATCTTCTGGCGCAGCTGGCCGACGAGAACACGCAGGTACGGCAGGTCGTCGACATGCGCCGGCCCCCAGATCGCGGTGAGTAGCTGGCGGTGGGTCAGCACCTTGCCGTCGCCTTCCGCCAACCTCGCCAGCAGTTCGTATTCCTTCGGCGAGAGCCGCACCGGCTGCCCGGCGCGGCTGACCAGGCGCTTGACCAGGTCGATTTCCAGATCGCCGGCCTGGACCACGGCCTCGGCGCCGACCCGCTCCAGCTTGTGCCGCAGGGCGACGCGCAAGCGAGCCAGAAACTCACCGACCCCGAACGGCTTTTGCACATAGTCGTCGGCGCCGAGATCGAGCGTGTCGATCTTCTCCGCCTCGCGCTCTCTGGCCGAGAGCACGATCACCGGCCCGTCGTAGAACGCGCGGGCGGCGCGCAGCAGATCTTTGCCGTCCATGTCCGGCAGTCCGAGATCGAGCACCACGGCGTCGGGGGAGGACGACGCGATGGCGCGCAGTCCCGACGCGCCGTCGTCGGCGCGCAGCGCCTCGAAGCCGGCGGCGCCCAACGCCGGCCCCAGGAACCGGTGCATCTGCGGCTCGTCGTCGATCACCAGGATGCGGGGCTTGTAGGCGCTCATAGCAGCCAGTGCGGCGTCGCTTTCTCTTTCGGCAGGCTGATCAGAATCCGCGTGCCGCGGCCGTCCTGGATCGGGCTCGCCGCCGCGATCCGCCCGCCCATGGCCTCGACGAATCCCTTGGCGATGGCAAGACCGAGCCCCGTGCCGGCGCCGGCGCCGCCGCGGTCGCTGCTCTCCTCGAGCCGCTGGAAGCGCTCGAACACCTGCTGCAGCTGGGCCGTCGGGATGCCCCTGCCCTCGTCCTCGAGGCTGATTACCACATTGCGCTCGTCTTCGTAGACCGCGACCTCGATCCGCGAGCCGTCATCGCTGTAGGCGATCGCGTTCTCCAGGATGTTGACCAGCGCCTGTTCCAGCAGCGCCGGGTCGGCGGGGGCGGTGCTGAGGGTCGAGGGATAGTCGCGCTGCAGCTCGCGCCGGCCCAGCCGGCGCGAGACGCGATCGGCCGCCGCGCTGGCCACATCGCGCAGGTCGGTGGCCAGGACCCGCGGCGCGACGCCGCCGCCTTCCAGCTTGGTCATGTCGAGCAGGTTGCCGACATAGCGGTTGAGCCGCTCGGCCTCGTCGCGGACGCTCTCCAGGAGGTCGGCCTGCACCGGCCGCTCCAGTTCCGGCCCGTATTCCAGCAGCGTGGTCGCCGCCCCCAGGACGCCCGCCAGCGGCGTGCGCAGATCGTGGCTGATGGAATTCAGGAGCGCCGTCCGCAGCCGCTCCGAGCGCCGCAGGGCGTCCGCCTCGGAGGCCTCGGCCGCGAGCTCGGCCCGTTCCAAGGCGATGGCCCCCTGGTCGAGCAACGACAGCACATAGCGCTCCGACTCGGCGTCGCCATGGGCGCCGGGCTCGATCGCGGCGACGCCGGCGCGGGCGCTGATCCCCTGCAGCGGCCAGAAGGTCCAGGCGGCGGAGGGCAAGGTGCCGGTTCCAGCCCCGGAGGTCTCGCCATGCTCCCAAGCCCAGCGAGCCGCCGCCATGTCCTGCGCCCCGAGCGCGACCTGGTCGGGGGCGGCGACGGCGGGCGCCAGTTCGCCGGCCTCGGGCAGCAGAATCATCGCCCGCCCGCCAGTGGCCGCCGAAAGTTGCTCGACCAAGGCAGTCGCGGCGTCGCCCTTCTTGGCCGATGCCGAGAGCCGTCGACTCGCGGCCAACAGCGCGGTGATCGCCGCCGCCCTTCGCGCGGTCGCCTGCTGCTGGTCCTGCAGCCGCCCGGCCAAGAGACCGGTGACCAGGGCCACCGCCAGGAACACGATCAGCGTGAGCAGATCGGTCGGCGCGCCGATCGCGAACGTGTAGCGCGGCGCGAGGAAGAGGTAGTTGTAGACCAGGAAGGCGAGCCCCGCGGCCACCAGCGCGGGCCGCAGCCCCTGCAGCACTGCGGTGCTGAACACGGCCGCCAGGAAGATCATGCCAAGGTCTGAGGCGCGGAAGGACTTGTCCAGATACCAGGCTAGCAGTGTCGCAGCGCCGACGTAGGCGATGCCCGGCAGGTAGCGACGCCATTCGCCCGGCGCCGTCGGCCGCATCCAGCGCGGCCTCGGTGCGTGAGGTTCCCCGGCCCGCTCGGTGACCACGTGCAGTGCGACGCCCTCGGCGCGCCGCATCATCGCGCTGGCGAACGAGCGCCGCACCGCGTCGCGCCAGAAGCTGTCGCGCGACTTGCCGATGACCAGCTGGGTGACGTTGTTCTTGCCGCAGTATTCGGAAACCACATCGACGATGTCGTCGCCGGTGAGCGAGAGGGTGGCGCCGCCGAGCTGCTCGGCCAGCTTCATCGCCTCGTTGACCCGCGATAGCGCCATCGCGCTGGGCGGACCGCGGGTCGATCGCTCGACGTGGGCGACGGTCCAGGGGGCGTCCATCATCTCGGCCAGCCGCCGGCCGGTGCGGACCAGGTGGTCGGCCATCGCATCGCCGCCGACCAGCACCAGCACCCGCTCGCCCGCCGCCCACGGCCCGGCGACGCCCGCCCGGCGCATCGCCTGGGTCAGCTCATCGTCGACCGCCTGGGCGGAGCGGCGCAGGGCCAGTTCGCGCAGCGCGGTCAGGTTCTCCGGCTTAAAGAAGTTCTCCGACGCCAGCCGCGCCGTCTCCGGCACGTAGACCTTGCCTTCCTCTAGCCGCTGGCGAAGCTCGGCCGGCGTAATGTCGACGATCTCGATCTCGGCGGCCCTGGAGATCACGCTGTCAGGCACAGTCTCGCGCTGGCGAACGCCGGTGATCTTCCAGACCACGTCGACCAGGCTCTCCAGGTGCTGGATGTTGAGCGTGGTCCAGACGTTGATCCCGGCCCCGATCAGCTCCTCGACATCCTGCCAGCGCTTGGGGTGGCGCGAGCCCGGCGCGTTGGAGTGGGCGAACTCGTCGATCAGCAGCAGCTCGGGCTTGCGGGCCAGGGCTGTGTCGAGGTCGAACTCGAGCAGAGTTCGGCCGCGGTGCTCCATCGGCCGCCGCGGCAGGATCTCGAGCCCCTCAGTCAGCGCCTCGGTCTCGCGACGGCCATGGGTCTCGACCACGCCGACCAACACCTCGCGGCCCTCGGCCTTCCGCCTGGCCGCCTGCGACAGCATCTCGTAGGTCTTGCCGACTCCCGGCGACATGCCGAGGAACACCTTCAGCCGGCCGCGCCCGGCCTTCGACGCTTCGGCCAGAAGTGCGTCGGGATCGGGTCGGCGCGGCTCGACCGTCGTCATGCGGGCCCTGGCGTCATCCCGGCTTAGGCTGGGCCTTCGGCAGCGCGGCGTCCAGCGCGCGGTTGGTCATCAACACGTTGACGTGCGGCTGGCCGATAAAGCCAAGCAACGGCTCCTCTGTGTGGCCCGCGATCAGCTTGCGCACCGTATCGGCCGAAGCGCCGCGGGCCCTGGCGATCCGGTCCGCCTGCAACGACGCGTAGGCTGGCGAGATGTCGGGGTCGAGACCGGAGCCAGAGGTGGTGATCGCGTCGTCCGGGATCTCCGGATGGCCGGTCGACTTGCGCAGCGCGTCGGCGTCGCCGGCGACCCGCTTGGCCAGGTCCGGGTTCAGCGGGCCGTAGTTGGAGCCGCCGGAGCTGGTCGGATCGTAGCCGGCGCCGGCAGCGGACGGCCGCGGGTGCAGGTATTCGTCCCTGGCGAACGGCTGGGCGATCAGCGCCGAGCCGATCACGTGACCCGCGGTGTCGGTCACCAGGCTGCCGCCAGCCTGGTAGGGAAACGCCGCCTGGGCGACCCCGGTGATCGCCAGCGGATAGGCGAGGCCGAGGATCAGGGTGAAGAGGATCGTCGAGACGATCGCAGGACGGATTTCGGAGAGCATGTCAGTGGCTTTCGTAACTAGCTTGGCGCGGCGCGGTGGCCCCTCCACCACTTCGTGGTCCCCCTCCCCTGCATTCGCAGGGGAGGATATCGAAACCGCGCCGCCCTTCTCCTCCCCCATTTGGGGGAGGGGGACCGCGGAGCGGTGGAGGGGCATCCTCCCCCATCGGGGGAGGGGGGCCACGGAGTGGTGGAGGGGCCTGGCATCACGCGAGGCCGATGGCGGTGACGATCAGGTCGACGATCTTGATGCCGATGAACGGGGCGAGGATGCCGCCGAGGCCGTAGATCAAGAGGTTGCGCTGCAGGAGCTTGGAGGCGCCGATCGGGCGGTATTTCACCCCCCGCAGCGCGAGCGGCACCAGCGCGATGATGATCAGCGCGTTGAAGATGATCGCCGAGAGGATCGCGCTGTGGCGGCTGGCCAGGCCCATGATGTTGAGCGCGCCCAGCGCCGGCAGCGAGGCCACGAAGATCGCCGGGATGATGGCGAAATACTTGGCGACGTCGTTGGCGATCGAGAAGGTGGTCAGCGCGCCGCGGGTGATCAGCATCTGTTTGCCGACCTCTACGATCTCGATGACCTTGGTCGGGTCGCTGTCGAGGTCGACCATGTTGCCGGCTTCGCGGGCAGCCTGGGTGCCGGTCTGCATCGCCACACCGACATCGGCCTGGGCCAGCGCCGGGGCGTCGTTGGAGCCGTCGCCGCACATCGCCACCAGCCGGCCCTTGCCTTGCTCCTCGCGGATGAGGCGCAGCTTGTCCTCGGGCGTGGCCTCGGCGAGGAAGTCGTCGACGCCGGCTTCCGACGCGATCGCCGCGGCGGTGACCGGGTTGTCGCCGGTGATCATCACCGTGCGCAGGCCCATGCGGCGCAGGTCGGCGAAGCGCTCCTTCACGCCGGCCTTGACCACGTCCTTGAGGTGGATGACGCCGACGAGGACGCCGTTCTCGGCCACCGCCAGCGGCGTGCCGCCGGAGCGGGCGATCTTGTCGACGGTCGCGGCGACTTCGGCCGGGACCGCCGACGGCGCGAGGCCGACCACCTTGTAGATCGCGTCGACCGCGCCCTTGCGCCAGCTGTCGACGCCGGCGTCAAGGCCGGAGAGCCGGGTGGTGGCGCTGAACGGCACCGGGGTCGAGTCCTTCGGCGGCACGCCGGACTGGCCCTTCTCCAGCGCTAGGTCGACGATCGAGCGGCCCTCGGCGGTCTCGTCGGCGAGCGAAGCCATCATCGCCGCGCGGATTGCCGCCTCGGGGCGCACGCCGGGCGCGGCGATGATCTCGGTGGCCATGCGGTTGCCGTGAGTGATGGTGCCGGTCTTGTCGAGCAGAAGCGTGTCGACGTCGCCGGCGGCCTCGACCGCGCGGCCGGAGGTGGCGAGCACGTTGAACTTCAATAGCCGGTCCATGCCGGCAATGCCGATGGCCGAGAGCAGGCCGGCGATCGTGGTCGGGATCAGGCAGATGAAGAGCGCGCCCAGCACCAGCGGGTCGAGCTTCACCCCGGAGTATTGGCCGAGGCCGAGCAGGGTCGCGACGGCGATCAGGAAGATCAGGGTCAGGCCGGCCAGCAGCACGGTCAGCGCCAGCTCGTTCGGGGTCTTGCGGCGCTCGGCGCCTTCGACCATAGCGATCATGCGATCGATGAAGCTGTTCCCTGGGTCGGCGGTGATGCGCACCTTCAGCCAGTCCGAGACCACGGTGGTGCCACCAGTGACGGCCGAGCGGTCGCCGCCGCTCTCGCGGATCACCGGCGCCGACTCGCCCGTGATCGCCGACTCGTTCACCGACGCGACGCCTTCGATGATGTCGCCGTCCGAGGGGATGATGTCGCCGGCCTCGACCAGCACCACGTCGCCCGCCACCAGCTTGAAGGCGGAGGTCGGCACGATCAGGGCCTGGTTCGGGTCGACGATCAGCTTGGCCTTCACGTCGATGCGCTGGGCGCGCAGCGCGTCCGCGGCCGCCTTGCCGCGCCCCTCGGCAATGCTTTCGGCGAAATTGGCGAAGACGACGGTGAACCAAAGCCAGAGCGCGATCTGGAACGCCCACCAGGGCGAAGCGCCGGTTCGGAACGCGTCGATGGTCGAGACGGTGGCCAGGACGGCGACCAACTCGGTGGCCAGGATCACCGGGTTGCGGGCCAGCCGCCGCGGGTCGAGTTTAACGAACGAGTCGACGATCGCTCGGCTCAGCACGCTGGAGGACAAGGCGGTCCCGGCGACGGCGGAGCGGCGCGAGTGGACCAGGGGAGCAGGAACAGCGGTCATTGGATGAGGCTCCGAATGGGTCAGGGCTGCTTGGCGACCGCGCCCAGCACCTGGAAGTGCTCGACGATCGGTCCCAGCGCCTGGCTCGGGAAGAATTGCAGTCCGCCCATGATCACGATCACGCCGACGAGCAGGCTGATGAACAGCGGTCCGTGCGTCGGCAGGGTGCCGGCGGTGGGGGCCAGCTTGGGCTTGGCGGCGAGCGCGCCGGCCATCGCCAGCACCGGGATGACGTAGCCGAAGCGGCCGAGCAGCATCGCGACACCCAGGGTGGCGTTCCAATAGGGCGCGTTGGCCGAGAGTCCGGCGAAGGCCGAGCCGTTGTTCCCGGTCGCTGACGAGTAGGCGTACATGATCTCCGAAAGACCGTGCGGACCGGAGTTCTCCAGCGCTTTCAGGGCAGCCGGCAGCACCGCGGCGACGCCTGAAAAGCCGAGGATCGACAGCGGCAGGATCAGCACCGCCAGCATCGCGAACTTCACCTCGCGCGCCTCGATCTTCTTGCCGAGGTATTCCGGCGTCCGCCCGACCATCAGGCCGGCGACGAAGACGGCGATGATCGCCATCACCACCATGCCGTAGAGGCCCGAGCCGACCCCGCCGGGCAGCATCTCGCCCAACTGGATCATGAACATCGCCGCGCCGCCGGCCAGCGGCATGAAGCTGTCGTGCATCGCGTTGACGCCGCCATCCGAGGCGCCGGTGGTGAAAGCGGTCCAGGTCGCGGTGGAAGCCGGCCCGAAGCGGACCTCCTTGCCCTCCATGTTGACCAGCGTGCTGGCGTGGACGGCGTGCATCGCGGGGCTCGGCTGGGTCTCGGCCCAGTAGACTATCGAGGCGGCGGCGAAGACGAAGATCGCCATCACCGCGACCAGGGCGCGCGACTCCTTGCGGGCCAGGGCGACGATGCCGAAAGCGAAGACGCAGGCGTAGGACAGCACGTTCATCTCCACCTCTTCGATGAAGTTGGAGATGGCGCTGGGGTTCTCGAACGGATGGGTGGAGTTGGCGTTGAAGATGCCGCCGCCGTTGGTGCCGAGCTGCTTGATCGCTTCCTGGCTGGCGGTCGGATAGAGCGCGATCGTCTGTCTGCCGCCCTCGATGCCAACGGCATTGGCGCCGGCGGACAAAGTCTGCGGCTCGCCCAGCGCGACGAAGGTCAGCGCGATCACGACCGAGAGCGGCAGCAGCACGTAGAGGCTGATCCGGGTCAGATCGACCCAGAAGTTGCCCAGCCCCTCGCCCCGGTTGGCGGCGAAAGCGCGGGCCACCGCGGCGGCCATGGCGATGCCCGCGGCGGCCGACAGGAAGTTGTGACTGGTCAGCCCGGCCATCTGCGAGAAGGCCGAGAGGGTCTGCTCGGGCACGTAAGACTGCCAGTTGGTGTTGGTGATGAAGCTGATCGCGGTATTGAACGCGAGGTCCGGGCTCGCGCCCTTGAAGCCCTGCGGGTTCAGCGGCAGCAGATCCTGAAAGCGCAGGATCAGGTAGAGCGCTAGGAAGCTCGCCGCGCTGAAGACCAGCATGGCGATGGTGTAGCCAAGCCAAGTCTGGCTCTTCTTCGGATCGACGCCGAAGCTCCAGTAGAACCCGGCCTCGACCGGCTTCAGCACTGGATCGAGCCAAGTGCGCTCGCCTTGCCAGACGCGGGCGAGGTAGGCGCCCAGCGGGATCGCCAGGGCGACGGTGACGGCGATGGTGAAGAGGATCTCCCCCCAGCCACTCGGGTCCATTGCGGGATGTCCTTGAAAGATCAGAATTTATCGGGGCGCAGCAGCGCCGCGACCATGTAGCCGGCGACCAGCAGCGCGGCGGCGGCGTAGATCAGCTCGACGACCATCGGCTCAGACCTTCCTGAGCGCGGCGGCGTAAAGGCCAAAGACGCCGAGCACGGCGACGCCGGCGGCGAGGTAGATCAGATCGGTCATGACGAAGCTCGGGTTTACGACCCGCGGATGATCGATCCGAACCGCGTCAAATCTCGACGGGGAAGATCAGGCGAAGGCGTAAGGGCGGCGTAAGCAACCCTTCCCCCGCTTGCGGGGGAAAGCGGCGCGCCGTGCGAAGCACGCGACGCCGATGGGGGAGAGCCCCCATTGTCACGCGCCTTCGGCGACGTGACGTTTCCCCCGCAAGCGGGGGAAAGGTCGAGGCTACTCCGCCAGCAGAGCCTGGGCGATGCGGTCGCGGGTGAACGGGAGGTGACGTAGCCTTACTCCCAGAGCGTGGGCGACGGCGTTGCCGATCGCGGCCATGGCGGGGCCTAGCGAGACCTCGCCGGTGCCAGACGAGCGCTGGTGCTGCTGGGTCATGATCAGCTCGACCTCGACCGGCGGGATCTCGTCGAAGCGCAGGATCGGGTAGTCGTCCCAGGTGGTCGAAGCGATGCCGGCGCCGCCGAGCTTGACCTGCTCCTTCAGCGCCCAGCTGGCGGCCATGATCATGCCACCTTCGAGCTGGTTCTTGCAGGCATCGGGGTTGATCACCTGGCCGCAGTCGGTGACCGACCAGATGTGCTCGAGCCTGACCTCGGTGTCGACGCTCACCGCCACGGCGGCGGCGACATAGGCGCCGCGGTCCCGGTAGCGGCAGTAGGCGAAGCCGAGGCCGCGTCCGGTTCCGGCCGGCCCGCGCTGCGCCCAGCCGGCCATCTCCGCGGTTCGCTCGATCACCACCCGCGCCCTCGGGTCGGTGACCTGGGTCAGGCGGAAGGCGACCGGATCCTCGCCGGCCAGCTCGGCCAGTTCGTCAATGAAGCACTCGTTGGCGTAGGTGTTCACCGGCCCGCCGAGACCGCGCAGCGACGAGGTGCGCACCGGCGCCTGCACCGCGTGCTCGGTCACCCGCTTGACCGGGATCTCGTAGGACGGCGTCGCGTTGAGGATGCCACCGCTGAATCGAACACCGGGCGGCAGGTTCGGCGGCGGGGCCTGCGGCGGTGCCGGCGGCAGCTCCAGCGCGGTCTCCGCCAGGCAGCGCCCGCGTCCCCCGGTGTGCGAGCCGCTCCAGATCTCCGTCCCGTAGTCAGCGATGCGGCCCCCGGCGTCGAGTTCGGCGCTGAGCTCGATGTGCATCGCCGTGCCGAGCGGCTCGTAGCCGAACTCGTCCTCGCGCCGCCAGAGCACCCGGATCGGTTGGCCCGGCCGGCGCATCGCGATCACCGCGGCGTCGATCGCCGCATCGTCGGAGCCGTTGTGACCGTAGGTCCCGGCGCCTTGGGCATGTACGACCTTGATCTTCGCTGGCGCGAGGCCGCAGACCCGGGCCAGCAACATCCGCAGCGGATAGACGCCCTGGGCGTGGGTCCAGACGGTCAGTTCGTCGCCGTCGAAGACCGCGAGGCCGCAGGACGGTCCCATCGAGCCGTGGGCGATGTAGGGGCGGCTGTAGCCGGCGGTGTGGCGGCGGCGGTTGGAGGGCTCGGCGGGCGGGATCGGCGAGGGGAAGCTCTCGCAGGGCAGCTCCTTCAGCGACGCCGTCTCGGAGAGCCTGGGCGCCAGGTCACGGGCGCCGTCCCATTGGGCGGTGTGCTCGGCGGCATCGAGTGCAGCCGCAACTGCGGCCTCGCTCTCGCCCAGGAAGGCGACGAACTGGTTCTCGCGGAGGATCTCCACCGGCGCGCCGGCGGCATGGCGGATCCCCGCCTCGTCGAGGGAGGCCAGCTTGGCGCGGAAGCCGGGCTGGCGCAGCACGCGGGCGTGCAGCATCCCGGCCGGGGTCAGATCGTGCAGATAGGCCGAGCCGAACAACTTGGCCGGCAGGTCCAGCCGCGCGAGGTTCTTGCCGACGATGCGGTGCCGCTCCGGCGGCTTGGCGGTGGCCTCGCCCGTCGGCGGCACGGCGAGGTCGACCTGCGGCGCCAGCGCCCAGTAGTCGAGGCCGCTGGGTTCGCCGTCGCAGAGGAAGACGCCGTCGTCGATGTCGAGCGCCCCCGGCGGGCAGCCGAGCTGGCGCGCCGCGGCGGCGGTGAAGAGCGCGCGCACCTCGGCGCAGGCCGCCCGCACTGACGCGCCCGAACTCTCGGTGCTCATGCTGCCGACGGTCAGGCCCTCGTCGGGGGAGAGGTCGGTCTCGGGGTTGACCAGGTCGAGCCGGTGCAGGCCGATGTCGAGTTCCTCGGCCGCGATCTGGGCGAGGCCGGTGAGCGCGCCCTGTCCGTACTCGACCTTCCCGACGGCGACTCGCACGACCCCCGGCGTCTCGAACCCGACCCAGCGGTCGAGGCGCGGATTGGCGGCGAGGCTCGCAGGAACGCTCATGCTGGAACTCCCGCTCGCATCCGCTCAGCCGCCAGGGCGACGGCGGCCATGATCCGGTTGTGGGCGCCGCAGCGGCAGAGGTGCCACGAGAGCGCGGCGGCGATCTCGGCGCGGGTGGGGTCCGGGTTGCGATCCAAGAGCGCCTTGGCGCCGACAAGGATGCCGGCCAGGCAGTAGCCACACTGCCCGGCCTGCACATCGACGAACGCCTGCTGCAGCGGATGCGGCCGCTCGGGCGTCCCGATCCCCTCCAGCGTGGTGATGCGCTTGCCCTCGAGGTTGCCGACCTCGAGCTGGCACGACGCAACGTCCTCGCCATCGACGATCACCGCGCAGGTCCCGCACTGCCCTGCCCCGCAGCCATAGCGCGTGGCCTTGAGGTCGAGCTGGGTGCGCAGCACGTCGAGCAGCGTCGCGGTGTCTTCGACCCGCAGCGCGCGGGCCTCGCCGTTGAGGCTGAGCTGGATATCGCGGATCAAACGGCGACCTCCTGAGGTGATAAGCCGTTCTTACCACCGCTTCGTCGGTTGCGCCCCCTCCACCACCGGGCGGCGCGCGGCGGTCCCCCTCCCCCGTTCCGCTCCGCTTCACGGTGGAGGAGATAGAAGCCGCGACCTCACTACGCCGCTCCTCCCATGCGAGCCCGGAGGGCGATGCGGGGGAGGTGTCGCGGCGCGCTACCAGCGCGACGTGACGGAGGGGGCGCGATGCAGCGGGTTGTCCCTCAGATGTCCGCGTAGACTTTCCGCTCCGCCTTCATCCCCGGGTGGGTCACCGCGCCCAGGTGGGCCGGGCCGACGCTTTGGGCGTATTTCCAGAGGGCGCCGGACGCGTAGTCGGTCTCGTGCGGCTCCCAGTGGCGCTTGCGGTTCTCCAGCTCGATCGGGTCGACTTCGAGGTCGATGGTTCCGGCGTCGGCGTCGATGGCGATGATGTCGCCGTTCTTCACCAGTGCGATCGGCCCGCCCTCCTGGGCTTCCGGCCCGACGTGGCCGATGCAGAGGCCGCGGGTGGCCCCTGAGAACCGACCATCCGTAATCAGCGCCACCTTGTCGCCCCGGCCCTGCCCCGAGATCGCGGCGGTGGTGGAGAGCATCTCGCGCATGCCAGGGCCGCCCTTGGCGCCCTCGTAGCGGATCACCAGCACGTCACCGTCCTGGTAGTCGCCGGCCTCGACCGCATCGAAGCAGGCCTGCTCGCCGTCGAACACCCGCGCCGGGCCGCGATGGCTGCGGTGGGCGGTGTTGCCGGCCACTTTGACGATGGCGCCGTCGGGGGCGAGCGAGCCCCAGAGGCCGACCACGCCGCCGGTCTCGGAGAGCGGGTTGGAGACCGGGCGGATCACCACCTGGTCGTCGCGCCACTTCACGTCCTTGATGTTCTCGGCGATGGTTTTGCCGGTCACCGTCATGCAGTCGCCGTGCAGGAAGCCGCCGTCGAGCAAGGTGCGCAGCAGCATCGGCACGCCGCCGGCCTCGCCCATGTGCTTGGCGACGAATTGGCCGCCCGGCATCAGGTCGGCGAGGTAGGGCGTTGCGCGCATGATCTCGCAGACGTCGCGCATGGTGAAGGTGACGCCGCACTCGTTGGCCATCGCCGGCAGGTGCAGGCCGCCATTGGTCGAGCCTCCGGTCGCCGCTACGACGCGCGCCGCGTTCTCGAACGCCTTGCGGGTGCAGATGTCGCGCGGCCGGATGTTCTGCTCGATCAGCCGCACCACCGCCTCGCCGGAGGCCACCGCGTACTGGTCGCGGTCGAGATAGGGCGCCGGCAGCGAGGCGGAGAGCGGCAGGGCCAGGCCGATAGCTTCGGAGACGCAGGCCAT
Organism: Caulobacteraceae bacterium; assembly: GCA_036494265.1. GTDB lineage: Bacteria > Pseudomonadota > Alphaproteobacteria > Caulobacterales > Caulobacteraceae > Acaudatibacter. Next base: position 28,440 of record DASXOP010000064.1, read on the forward strand.
GGTGTTGGCGGTGTATTGGCCGCCGCAGGCGCCGTCGCCGGGGCAGGCGTGCTGCTCGAGGCTGCAGAGGTCGTCGAGGCTCATGCGGCCGGCAGAGTGCATGCCGACGCCCTCGAAGACGTCCTGCACGGTCACCTCGCGCCCCTGCCAGCTGCCGGGCAGGATCGAGCCGCCATAGAGGAACACCGACGGCACGTTCAGCCGCAGCATGGCCATCATCATGCCTGGCAGCGACTTATCGCACCCAGCGACGCCGACCAGGGCGTCGTAGCTGTGGCCGCGAATGGTCAGTTCAACCGAGTCGGCGATCACCTCGCGGCTGACCAGCGACGAGCGCATGCCCTCGTGGCCCATGGCGATGCCGTCGGTGACGGTGATGGTGCAGAACTCGCGCGGCGTCGCGCCGGCGGCCTTCACGCCTTCGCTGACCGCGTGGGCCTGCCGCATCAGCGCGGTGTTGCAAGGCGCGGCCTCGTTCCAGCACGAGGCTACGCCGACGAACGGCTGGTTGATCTCCCGCGTGCCGAGACCCATCGCGTAATAGTACGACCGGTGCGGCGCCCGGCTGGGGCCCTCGGTCACGTGGCGGCTGGGCAGCTTCGACTTGTCCCAGCTTCCGTCCGGCTTCTTGGTCATCTCAACGCGCTCCCAATTGGGGCGCCCTCCCTAGCCGAGGGGAGCGGTTCGGCCAAGGTATCCCTCTCCCCCCGAAGAGAGGGGAGAGGTCGGCCGAGCGCGCAGCGGTCGGACGGGTGAGGGGTCCGGATCGCGCAGCGATGCGGTTGGCGCAGTCAGGACGCGCTGCGCGCGCTCGTCGCGGTGCGCGACGAGCCCCCTCACCCGGTCGAAGGCTCACGCCTTCGCTCGACCTCTCCCCGCTCCGCGGGACGAGGGATACGATTGGCGAAACCACACTGCCTCGCTATCCCTGCCGGCTCGTCGCTGAAGGACCCGCGCCCATGAACCTCGCCGCCGTGCCGATCGGGGCCGATCCGCCGAATGAGGTGAACGTGGTGGTCGAGGTGCCGATCGGGGGCGAGCCGATCAAGTACGAGATGCACAAGGAATCCGGGGCCTTGATGGTCGACCGGTTCCTCTACACGGCGATGCGCTACCCCGGGAATTACGGCTTCATCCCGCACACGCTCTCAGGCGACGGAGACCCCTGCGACGTGTTAGTCGCCAACACCCGGGCGATCACGCCGGGTGCGATCATGAGCTGTCGCATCGTCGGCGTGATGGTGATGGAGGACGAGGCCGGCGCTGACGAGAAGCTGATCGGCGTGCCGTCGCACAAGCTGACCCAGCGCTACGACCATGTGCAGAACTATACCGACCTGCCGGAGATCACGCTGAAGCAGATCGAGCACTTCTTCAGCCACTACAAGGATCTGGAGCCCGGCAAGTGGGTCAAGATCGTGCGCTGGGGCGACGCTGACGACGCCCGGCGAATGGTCATGGAGGGTATCGAACGGGCGAAGACGGCGGGCGCCGCCTGATCGTGCCAGGTCCGATGCACGTCGAGGTCCACGAGGGCCATGGACCGCTGCTGCTGCTGGTCCACGGCATCTGCTCCAGCCGCGCCCAGTGGCGGCCGAACCTGGCGGGGCTGGCCGAGTTCTGCACGCCGGTGGTGGTCGAACTGCTCGGGCACGGCCGCTCGGAGAGCCCCGAAGACTCTGCCGCCTACACCGCGGAGGCCTACATCGGGCGGTTCGAGGCGATCCGCGCGGATTTGGGCGCCGAGCGGTGGCTGGTCTGCGGCCAGTCGTTCGGCGCCGGCCTGACGCTTGGCTATGCCCTGGCCCACCCCGAGCGGGTGATCGCCCAGGTGTTCACCAACTCCGCCTCCGCGCTGGGCGAGGATCGCCCTCGCCCCTCGGACGAGGCGATCACGAACCGCATAGTCGCTTTGGAGGCGCGCGGCCGGGCGGCGTTCGAGACGATGCCGTTCTACCCCAAGCGCACCGGCCGGCTGGCGGCCGAGGTCGAGGAGGAGCTGATCGCCGACGCGGCGCTGATCACCCTGGCGGGGATGGCGCGGACGCTCAGCGTCACGTCGCAGGGCCTGGCGATGATGAGCCGCCTCGGCGAGGTCACCACACCCACTCTGCTGGTCAACGGCGTCCGCGAGAAGAGCTTCCAGCCGCTGCGGGACAGGGCGGCCACGGCGCTGCCCAGCCTGGAGATTGTCGACCTGCAGGGCGGGCACCCGGTCAACCTCGACCGGCCGGACGAGTTCAACGCCGCCGTCCGCGCCTTCGTCGGTCGCCACCTGTGAGCCGCCCGCCGGTGCTGGGCGTGGACGTCGATCCGCAAACCCGCTGCGCGCACTGGCGCAGCCCGCTCGACGTCATCGCGATCAAGATGAAGTGCTGCGGCGACTATTATGCCTGCCGCGACTGCCACGACGCCCTGTCGGGTCACCCCGCCGCCGTCTGGCCCAAGGCCGAGTGGGATCAGCCAGCCATTCTCTGCGGCGTCTGCGGCGTCGAACTCTCCGTCCGCCAGTACATGGCCTGCGACAACCGCTGCGGGGCCTGCGCCGCGCCGTTCAACCCCGGCTGCCGGCTGCACTACCACCTCTATTTCGAAGGTGGCTGAGGAAGGCTCAGCCAACCCAGCCTGAGTCATCCCGGACAAGCCGCGCCAGCGGCGCAGATCCGGGATATCCTTGGCTCGATGCGGGGGGGAGATCCCGGCTCGTCGCTGCGCGCCGTCCGGGATAACATTGGGGGGGGTGGTGCGTCGGGGGGCCTACCCGCCCGCCAGGAAGTTCGAGCGTTCGGCGGGTTGTTCCAGGTGCTCGGCCAAAGCCTGCCGCAGGCCCGAGGATGTTGTCACCGTCGAGGCGGCGCGCCTGACCAGCACCTTGGCAATCGGGCCGAGATAGTAGGTCAGATCCTGTTCGACCTTGACGATCTCCTCGGCCGACAGCGCGGGGCCGGCTGCCCGGGCGGCGCCAGGCGCGCCGGCGGGAGCGGCGCGTTGCAGCAATTTGTGTACGTCGGCGACAAAGCGGTCACGCTCACCGGGCTGATCGATGCTCTCCGCCAAGGCTTGGCAGAGGGCCTCCGGGCTCGCCGAGACGCGGAGCGCATTGCGCACCAGCCGGCCAGCGATCGGGCCCATGTATTGCGCCAGCCGCTGTTCGATCGCCCCCAGCAACGCTGCGTCACGCAGCGTGGGATCGTCGCCGAGCCTTGCGGCGGCCGCTTGCGGTGGAGCTGGCGCGGCAGCGGGTGTCGAAGTCAGCTGCACGGCCGTCACCTGCCGCGGCGGCGTGCCCATCGCCTCGCGGATCGCGGCTGACATCTCCTCGGCGGTCTGGAAGCGATCCTCAGGCGGCTTGGAGATCGCTTTGGCGACCACGGCCCGCAGCGCTTCTGGGAACATCGCGTCGGCCGGCGCGATGTCGGGCGGATCGTAGAGCAGCTTGGCCATCACCTGCTCGAACCCGCCGGTGAAGGGCGTGCGGCCGGTCAAGAGCTCGTGCAGCACCGCGCCGGTGGAGAAGAGGTCAGACCTGGCGTCGACCTCATCGCCGCGGATCTGTTCGGGCGACATGTAGCGGGGCGTGCCCATCACCGCGCCGGCCTGGGTCAGGTGCGAGGTGGAGATGCGCGAGATGCCGAAGTCCATCACCTTGATCCGGCGGCCAGCGGCCAGCAGCATGTTGCCGGGCTTCACGTCGCGGTGGACGATGCCGAGCGCGTGGGCCGAGGCGAGCGCCTCGAGCAGCTGCAGGATGATGTCGCTCGCCGCCTCAGCACCCAGGCCGGCGCCCTTCGGCAGCACCTGGTCGAGCGGCTTGGCGTCGACGTATTCCATGACGAAGTACGGATCGCCGCTGTGCGAGCCGAAGTCATAGATCGCCACGATGTTGGGATGCTGACAGCGGCCGGCGGCCTGCACCTCGCGGCGGAACCGGGCCAGGTAGTCGTCGCGGTGCTGAGTTTCCAGCAGGTCGAAACGCACCAGCTTGATCGCCACCGGCCGGTCGATCTCGGGGTCGTGCGCCTTGTAGACCACGCCCATGGCGCCGCGCCCGATCTCCTGCTCGACGCGGTATCGGCCGATGGAACCGGCGCCTGGGGCTGGGTCGCTGGGAGTGTCGGGCATCGCCACTCAGCATAGGGCGGATTGCTTGATAGAGCGATTACTCGCCGAGCAATTTCATCGCGTTGGCGAGGCTGCGGCGCATGCGGTTGAACGACTCCGCCAGCGACGAAATCTCGTCGTTGCCCTTCGCCGGGTACTCCGGGACATCCATCTTGCCGAGGCTGACCTCGTTGGCCATCTGCGCGATGTGGCCCGCGGGCAGGACGATCACGAAGCGCAGCAAGAGGTTCAGCACCACCATCGTAGCGAAGAACACCAGCGCCAGGCCGCCGAGGAAGTAGAGGAACGAGCGCTGGGCCTGGCCGATGGCGACGCTCATCGGCACCGAGACGATCTGCGCGCCCACCGCCTCGTTCAGCTTCCAGCCGAAGCCCGCCGTGCCGCCGTAGAGAGCGACCATCGCCGGCGGCGCCTTGTCCGGCGTCGAGTGGCATTGGAGGCAGCCGGGGTCGGCGATGCGGATCGGCTTGGAGAGCGACAGGATCGGCCCGGTCGGCGTGTCGCGCTGGCTGACGATCTGGTTCAGCGTTGCGTCGGCGCGGAAGCGGTTGATCAGACCCGCCTCCCAGTCCGACGCGTGGTCCTGCGGGTCGGTCGGGTTGAGCGCGGCGTCCTTGTAGCTGTAGTCGGGCCAATCCTTCTGCACGCGACGGAACTGGTCCTGGGCGGCGAGGAACGGGATCATCTGCGGCGTGAACCCGCCGGCCTTGGCCAGCACCGGCGCGACTTCCTGGTCGGTGTAGTGACTGGCGCCCTCGCCTTCACTGGCGATCAGCGCCGCCTGCTTCAGCACGTCCTGGCGCGCGGTATCGTTGGCGATCTTGAACGCGAAGGCGGCCGAGAGCGCGAGCCCGACAACGAAGGCCCCGGCCATCGCCAGATTGAACTTGGTCTGAAGCTTCATCCCGGGCCCCCGCTTGCCGGCACTCTAATCGCAGCCGGCGTGACCCCGCCAGAGCTTCGGGGAACCTAGCGGAATTCGCGCTGGAAGCGGCCCGACGGGGTGCGCAGCACAGACGTCGGGGACGGCGGCGCTACCGGCCGCATCAGGATCGATGTGGCTGACTCGCCCGAACGCCGAACACGCGGCGCCGCTTCCCCGTCTCGGCAGCCGGCCGCCGCGCTGCGGGCCGAGGTGATGCTGTCGGCGACCGAGGTCGCGTCCGTGTTGGCGGCGAAGTCGCTGGCCAGGGCGCCGAAGTCCGGCAGGCTGAGCGGGCGGTCGTCGATCGCCGCGATCTCGGCGGCGTGGCCTCGGCGGGCGATCAGGGTCGCGGCGTCCGAGGCGACGGCCTTGTCGTCGAACGGCGCCGCTCCCGCGAAGCAACCCCCCAGCTGCGGGGCCTTCGGCATCGACGCCAGCTCGCGGGCGATCTCGGTCTGATACGACGCCAACACGATGCGGGCGTTGGCCTGCGACCCGGTCTCCATCGCCGAGCGAACCTGGCCGAGGAAGCCCGCGTCCGCCGCGGCCAGGCTCGATCGCTGAGTTTCGATCCGGGTCAGGAAGTCGGCCAGCTTGACGCTGTCGGGTCGCGCGTCGGTGGCCGGGTCCGGGGCGGTCGAGATCGTGGGGGTGGCCAGAACCTGGTTCGCGGGCGTCGTGGCTGCGTTGGAGAGCACGTTGGATGGCGTGTTCGTCGCGCCATGGCGATCGCAGGCGGCCAACGCCAGCAGTGCGGCCCCGGTCGCGATCGCCGCTCGCCAACATATGTGACCCGCCCCCACGACGCGCTCCTTAAGGTCGGAAACCCAGTGGCCTGGGGCCGAGCCGCGCCGGCTGGCTGACGATCTTCCAGGCGGTCTCGATCCAGTCGCAAATCCAGCGGCGGGTGTCGCGCGGATCGATCATCTCTTCCATCTGGAAGCGGTTCAGCGGGCCGATCGGACCGCGGGCGCTCTCGATGCGGGCGTTGATCTCGGCGCGGAGCGCAGCGGGATCTGCAGCCTCGGCGAGCTGGCGCTTGTAGGCCGCCTCGATGCCGCCCTCCGGCGGAATGCCGCCCGCGTCCGCCGCCGGCCAGACCACCCGGGCCGATACCCCACTGCGGGGCGTGGCGAAATTGTTGCCGGCGACACCGAACGATCTGCGCATGATCACGGTGAAGATCGGGACCTGCACCTGGGCGAAGGCGATCATCCACTCGCCGCCCTTGCGGATCGTGCCAGCCCTTTCGTGTTCGAGCCCTACCGCGAAGCCCGGGTTGTCGATCAGGCTGATGATCGGCAGGTGGAAGAGGTCGCAGACGTCGAGGTGGCGGCGCAGCTTGTCGCAGCCGTCGGCGGTGAGCGCGCCGCCATTCACGTGCCGGCTGTCCGACGCGATGATCCCCACCGGGCGGCCGGCGAATCGGGCGAACCCGGTCACCTGGTCGGTGCCCCAGAGCGGCCCGATCTCGAAGAACGAGCCCTTGTCGGCCATCAGCCGGATCGCCCGGCGGACGTCGAAGGTGGTGGTCCGCTTGCGCGGGATCAGCGTGAACAGCTCCTCCTCGCGGCGGTCGACCGGGTCGGTGAGGGGCGCGACTGGCGGCGCTTCGTACACCGACGACGGCAGGTAGGAGAGGAACTGGCGCGCCATCGCGGCGGCCTCCTCTTCGGTCTCGGCCAGGTTGTCGACCGAGCCGTTGGTGCAGTGGATGCGCCAGTCGCCGAGGTCTTCCTTGGTGATGTCGTAGCCCATGGCATGGGCCACCACCGGGGGGCCGGCGACGAAGAGCTGGGCGATGTCGCGCACCATCACCGAGAAGTGGCCGAGCACGGCTTTGGCCGCGCCGATGCCGACGACGCTGCCCAGCAGCATGTTGACCACCGGCACCTTGCCGAGCTGGTCGGCGAACATCGACGAGCCGAGGTGGCCGGGCAGCATCGAGCCGCCGCCGCCAGAGACCCGCGGCCGCCCGGCGGTGATCGCACCGGAACTTTCCTTGGCCTTGCTCTCCCCGTCGGCCTGCTGCTTCGGCACCATCGCCGCGACGCTGCCGCCGCCGGACGAGCCGTCGAGCAGGCGGATCGAGGGGCATTTGAACTCGAGCGAGAGCCGATCGAGGTAGCCGCTCTTGGCGCCGATCGAGCCATCGGCGTGGCCGCCGCGGGAGGTGAAATCATCGGCGCAGACGACGGTGGTGCGGCCCTGCAGCCGGCCCCAGCCGCCGACGTGGTTCGACGGGGTGAAATCGGCGATCTGACCATCGCCATCGTAGCTGGCGAAGCCGGCGATCGAACCCATTTCGCGGAAGCTGCCGGGATCGAGCAGCATCTCGATCCGTTCGCGGCAGTTGAGCTTGCCGCGGCTGCGCTGGCGCACCACGCCGGGGTCCTGCGAGCCGGGCGCGAGGCGGGCGTGAGCGATCTCCTGCAGCGCCTTCACCGCGTCCAGCGTTGGCGCCCAGCTGTCCTCGCCGTAGGTGCGCGCGCCGGTCTCGCCGCCGGTGGTCGGGGTGATGGTGGCGACGATCTGGCCGGCCGAAACCGCGCCGCCGACCTCGACCGAGACCAGTTCGGCGACGACGCCGGCGCAGGGCGCGGTGACAGCGGTCTCCATTTTCATAGCGCTGACCACCAGCAATGTGTCGCCGGCGGCGACGATGGCGCCCGGCTGCGCCGTCATTTCGACCACGGCGCCGGCCATCGGGCATTCGACCCCGGCCTCGCCATCGCGAACTTCCAGCGACGGGCCGGCCAGCAGCGCCTGGACGATCGACGGACGGCCGCCGGTGAGCGCGGCCGCTTGTTCGTCGAGCAGCGAGCGGGCGCCGGTCGCGGCGGCCTGGGCGGGCGCGGTGAGCTCCGGGTGGTCGCCGAGCAGGGTGGTGCGGGCATCGCCGGCGGCGAGCTCGGGCCGAGCCAGGATCGCGACGAGCGAGGCGAGGTTGGTCGGCAGGCCGGCGATCTGGAACTCGTCCAACGCGCGGGCCGTCCGCTGCAGCGCCGAGGCCAGCGAGCCGGTCGAGTTCGAGGCGCCGATCACCTTGGCGAACATCGGGTCGAACTGCGGCGGCGGGGCGAGGCCGAGGTAGCCGCAAGCATCGACCCGCACGCCCGGTCCGGCGGGCTCGCGGTAGCCGGTGATGGTCCCGGCGCCGGTGGCGACCACCCTCGCCTGCACGGCATAGCCGCGCGGCGCGGCGATGGCGCTCTGGTCGGCGAGGCCGAGGTCGGCGAGCCCTTCGCCAGTCGCCACGCGGAACTGCGCCTCGACCAGATCGACGCCAGTCACCTGCTCGGTGACAGTGTGCTCGACCTGGATGCGCGGGTTGCACTCGATGAAGTAGCGCTCGCCGGTCGCCGGATCGACCAGGAATTCGACGGTGCCGGCGTTGACGTAGCCGGACGCCTTGGCCAGAGCCACGGCGTCGCCCAGGATGCGGGCGCGCAGGGTCGGTTCCAGGTTGGGCGCCGGAGCGATCTCGACCACCTTCTGGTTTCGCAGCTGCACCGAGCAGTCGCGTTCGTAGAGGTGGATTGTGCTGCCGGCGCTGTCGGCCAGGATCTGCACCTCGATGTGGCGGGGGGCGACCACCAGCTTCTCGACGAAGACCGAGCCGTCGCCGAACGCCGCCGCGGCCTCGCTCTGGCAGCGCGCGAACGCCGAGACCATCTCGCCGGCGGCGTCGACCCGGCGCATGCCGCGCCCGCCGCCGCCCGCCGCCGCCTTCAGCATCACCGGGTAGCCCAGCTCGCCCGCGACCTGCTCCGCCTCGGCGGCGTTCGACAACGCTTCATGGCTGCCAGGTACGACCGGCACGCCGGTCTCCCGGGCCAGCGCCTTGGCGCGCACCTTGTCGCCGAAGAGTTCGAGCGTCTCGGGGCGGGGACCGATGAACGTCAGCCCCTCTTCGCCGCAGCGCCGCGCGAAGGCGGCGTTCTCGGAGAGGAAGCCGTAGCCGGGGTGAACGCAGTCGCAGCCGGTCGCCTTGGCCGCGGCGACGATCGCCTCGATGTCGAGGTAGGCCTTCACCGGGTCGGCGCCCGCGCCGATCTCGCGCCGCTGGGTCGTCACCCGGGTGTGCAAACCCAGCGCATCGGCGGCGGCGTAGATGCTCACAGTCTCGACGCCGAGCGCGTCGGCGGCGCGGGCGATGCGGATGGCGATCTCGCCGCGGTTGGCGATCAGGACCCGTTTGAACACCGTGGCCGTCTCCCGTCTTTTTCTTCTGATTTTGACCATGCGGTATGGCGCCCGCCAAACCAACCGCCAACGCCGCTGTAGACCCGAGATTGTGAGCAGCGGCGCCGGCTGATAGCGTTTTCCGCAAAAGCAAACGGAGGAAGCGCGATGTTCAAGGGTGTCGATCACGTGGTGGTGGCGGTGAAGGATCTGGACGCCGCCGTGGGGCGCTACGAAGCGATCTACGGAACCCCGGTCAGCGAGCGGCGCGAGGCGCCTGCGGCGGGCATGAAGATGGCCTTCTTCCGCTTCGGCGACAATTTCGTCGAGCTGGTCTCCAACCTCGGCGACACCGGCCCGATCGCCGCCCGCCTCAACGACCGCGGCGAAGGCGTGCACCTGGTGGCGATGAAGGTCGACGACCTGGAAAAGACGCTGGCCGAGCTGCGCGAGAAAGGCATCCGCCTGGTCGGCGACCCCGGCGCCGGCAACCCGGTCCGCGGCCAGGTCTTCGTCCACCCGTCAATGACCGGCGGGGTGCTGACCCAGCTGGTGCAGGCTTAACCTCCGAGCGCTGCGCCCCCTCCGTCACGCCGCGTTTGCATCGCGCCGCGCCACCTTGTGTGTTGAAGGTTTGCTATTGAGGGCGGTGTTTCCGGGACGCCCGCCTGGCGTGACAGCGCCAGACGGGCAGCCGTCGGAGGGACCGTAGCCACCTGAGCTCTTTTGGAGCTGTGGGGGAGCAG
>DASXOP010000065.1:0-89372 GCA_036494265.1 Caulobacteraceae bacterium
CTCGAAGCGCTGGAGGAGGTGAGCCGGCTCGCGAACCTGCCCGAGTACAACGTCTACATGGACCTGCGACCGGGCGAGATGCAGTTAATCAACAACTACCACGTCCTGCACGGCCGCACCGCGTACGAGGACGACGTGCCGAACGGGGTGAAGCGCCACCTGAAGCGGCTGTGGCTCTCCACCCGCTATTTGCAGACGCGGCCGCCGAACTACGCCAAGGAAGTGCACGGCCACTGGGGCCGCAACCGCTCGGTCAGCCGGATGCACGCGACGGCCTAGGCCGCACGAACGCACTACCGTTCGCCGCACTCTCGCCGCGATTGTCTCAATCTGCTCGCTATTTAGGCGAGGGTTGCAGCGCGCGAGCGCTCTCAAATTAACTGTCGCTAGAAGTGTGATTTCGCAGGGATCAACCCTTGACCTCCGGCGCGCACGGGACAACACTTTTAACGATAATAAGGCTCAGCTTCTCGCATAGATAAGCTTAGCCATTCCAGCGAACCGATGACGAGGAGCGGCAAGATGCGAAAGTCAGTGTTGTTAGCGGGTGTGACCCTGCTGTTAGGCTTGGCGGGGGGTGCAAACGCGGCGGTAATCGCGACCTACAACCCCGTCGATACCAACTCTAACCTCACGATGGCCGGCACGGTGCTTTCGGCGACGAACGTGCCAGTGACGTTCAACTTCCTGCCCACCGCCCTTGCCGCACTCGGCAACCTCTCCGCGACGCTGAACCTGTCGGCCAACGAAGTGTCGTCCGGGACCGTCCCGTTCGACTTCGCAACGTTCGACGGTTCGTTCTTCCTCACCTACAGCGGACCCACGAAAACGGTCGGGAACTTCACCGTCAATCCGAAGGATGTGCTCCTACAGGGCAGCTTCATGAATGCCGCCTTCACGGGCGGAGGCGGTGTCGGCAGCCTTTTAGGGTCGAGCACTGCGCCGGGAAGCACGGTCAACTTCGTCAACAACTCGTTCCTGACCTTTACCGGTGCGGGGGACGAAGATGTCTCGATCGGAATGGCCGGGATTAACCCAGCGGTCGCTGTCGTGGCGGGCGGTCTGGCGCCCTTTGGCGCGAACTCTCAGGGCATCTTCAGCGCAGACGGCTCGGCTGTGACGAGTGGAAACGTCACAACGCCGATAACAGGCGTGCCCGAACCTGCCTCGTGGGCGTTGATGCTGACTGGGATTCTCTCGATCGGAATCGGCCTGCGCTACAGCCGCAGAGACGAGGCCACAGCCTGACTGATCCATCGCGAAGCGGAGCGCCGGTCACAGAACTGACTGGCGCCCCGCAAGCGTCGCTCGTTCAATCGTCGGCGGGCGCCGTCGCAGCCGGTCCCGGTTCGCCGAACAGGATCAGGTTCCCGTCCGGATCCTCGACGATGAAGAAGTGCGGGCCGAAAGGGTCGCGCTGGAGCGGGGTGTCGATGACGGCGCCGGCAGCCATGAATTCCAGATAGAGGATCTTGGCATCGGCGACGCGCAGCGCCGCCTGGATCAGCATCATCTCGCTCGCCCGCACCGCCGGGTCGATCGCCGGGCGATGAGTGAAGCGAAGCGCCAGTGACGCGCCGCCGCGGCGGACCTCGGCGTAGAACGGCGGATCGCCCGACGTTTGCAACACCTCGAAGCCGAGTACGCCTTCGTAGCAGCCAAGCGCACGGCGCACGTCCGTCACGTAGAGAACGGGCACGGCGAAGTAGGGACTAGGCCCGGAGAACGGCCGCCGCTTCGGCTCGACCTCGTCTGGCTCGCTTTCCGCCCGCAGCTTCAGCGCCGCCCAGCTGTCGCACCCGTGCTGGCGGGCGATCAGGCCTTGCGCGTCGGCCAGCTTGAAGTCGGCCGCCAGCACCTGATTGTCGGTCATGTGCTCGTATTTGGGCAAGGTTTCGCGGGCGACGCAGGCCAGGTGATAGGAGCGCTCCTGGTGCAGCCGCACCAAGGCCTTCGCCTGCTTCTTCAGGTTCTCGAGATTGAGCATGGGATTGCTGCCTCTGGTTGGAGTAGGCGGGCATGGCCCATCCGGCCCCGTGGCCGATGCGTCCTACGAGCAGCGAGGCCATCGTCAGTCGGCCCGCGGCGGCTGTCAACCGAGGCGGCGGCAACGATGTTGAGCCGAGGCGCCCGCCATGGTCTTGATGCGGCTCAGCCTTGCCTGCGGGGCGTTGGGGCGGGCGACGAGGCGGATGCCAGACACGGATCATCGCTACTGGGCCTTCCTGAGCTACAGCCACGCCGACGCCCGGTGGGCGGCGCGGCTGCACCGGGGGCTGGAGCGGTTCGCGGTGCCGAACCGGCTGGTTGGACGCCCGACGCCGGCTGGGCCCGCGCCGACCCGCTTCCAGCCGATCTTCCGCGATCGCGATGAGCTGAGCGCCGTCGCCAACCTGGGCGCCGGGCTCATGACGGCGCTGAAGGACTCGGCCTACCTGATCGTGATCTGCTCGCCCGCCGCCGCGCGCTCCAAGTGGGTGAACGAGGAGGTGCTGCAGTTCCGGGCTGCGCACGGGGCCGAGCGCATCCTGGCGGTGATCGTCGCTGGGGAGCCGTTTGCGTCCGCCGACGGACGGCCTGACGACGAATGCTTCCCCGAGGCGCTCCGATCGTCCGTGGACGGAGTTGGCGCACTGGCTGGCCGACAGGTCGAACCGGCGGCGGCCGATCTGCGGCCCGGACGGGACGGCTGGCGCCACGCACTCTTGAAACTGCTCTCCGCGATGCTGGGCGTCGGGCTCGATCACCTGGTCCAGCGCCATCACCGTCGCCGCCAGCGGCAGCTGGTGGGGGTCGCCGGCGTGGCGGTGGCGTTGTCGGCGGTAATGGCGGCTCTCGCGCTGACCGCGGTCAGCGAGCGCAACGAAGCCTACGCCCAGCGGGCCCAGGCCGAGGGGTTGATCGAGTTCATGATCGGAGACCTGCGCAAGAAGCTGGAGCCCAGCGCCCGGTTGGACGTGCTGGACGCGGTCGGGGCCAAGGCCCTGGCCTACTATGCGTCCGAAGAGCCGCGCGGCCTCGACGATGATTCGCTCGGCCGGCGCGCTCGGGTGCTGCACCTGCTTGGCGACCTCCGCAACCAGCGCGGCGATCTCTCCGGTGCTTTGCAGGACTTCGAACAGGCCTCGCGCGTCACCGCCGAGTTGCTGGCGAAGCAGCCCAACGATGGGACCCGCATCTTCAACCACGCCCAAAGCGTCTACTACGTCGGCCTGATCGCCGACCGGCGCGGCCGCACGGCCGAGGCCGAGCAGGCGTTCCTGAGCTACAAGCGCCTCGCCGACCAACTTGTGGCCCTCGATCCCAAGCGCGACGACTGGCGCGCCGAGGTGGTCTACGCCAACGAGAACCTGGGCACGCTTTGGGTGCATGAGGGGCATACCGCCAAGGCCGAGGCGGCCTTCACGGTGGCCCTGGCGGCCGATCAGCTGCTGGCCGCCAAGGCGCCAGACGACCGCGACCGTCAGACCGACCTTGCCGGCGTCTACGCCTGGCGCGCCGACTCGCTCTTCGCCCAGGGCAAGACCGACGGGGCACGGCGCGACCGGCTCAGCGAGCGGGCGATCTTCGATCGGCTGCTGGCCCAACGGCCGAACGACAACGCCGTCAAGCAGCAGATGATCCAGAACGCTCGTGCGCTGGCCGACATCGACAACCAAGCCGGCCGACCCGCGGACGCGGTCAAGGAGCTCACCCAGGCGGCCACCCAGGCTGAGGGGCTGATGGCTTTCCAGCCCGAGGACACCCAGACCCGGTTCTACGCCGCCACGACGTACCTGTTTCTGGCCCGGGCCGAGCTGGCGAGCGGCGAGGCGGCCGCAGCCGGCGCGGAGTCGGCTCGGGCGCTCGATCTGGCGGAGGGCCTCGTGCGCAAAGACCCGACCGTCACCCTATGGCGCGGCTACCTGCTCGGCGGCGCGCGGCTGGGCGCCATCCGGATCGCCGCGACCAGGGCCGGAACAGCGCGCGCGCTGCAAGCGGCGCTCTTGCCGGCGATCGCCGAGTCCGATCGCCTCGCCAGCCTCGTCGATCCGAAATCGGCCGACGTGCAGCTGGCGCGGGTCACGGCGGACGCGCTGGTGCTGGCCGCGGATGCCGAAGCCCTGTCCGGCAAGGATGACCTGGCGCGGGCGAGCTGGTCGCGCGCGGCCGCTCTTTGCCTCTGCGACACTCTGGAGCCCGGTGGGCCGCGGGGAAGCGGACGGGCCATCGCCGAACCCCTGGCGCGCTCCCGGTTGCGCCTTGCGGCGGCGGCACGGGGCCGGGACGGTGTGGCGTCGCTGTCCCGCGCCAAGCGGCAATGGCTCAGCCCCTACCTCTGGTGATGGCGTCGATCGTACTCGCGGCCCCGGCTGTTGCGCGCATCCGGCAATCGGGTCGTTATGGCGCCGGTCGCGCCAATAGTGGCGGAGGGGCAGGCATGATCGGGTCTTATCGGACGTCAGCCGCGAGGACGCTTGCCGCCCTCGCCGCGCTCGCTCTCGGGCTGGCCAGCGCCACGGCGACGACGGCCTCGCCGGGCCAACTGCCCGGCACGGCGCTCGCGCACGGTTACACTTGCTACCCGAACGGCCCGACCTTCTCGTGTTTTCAGCCCACGGCGCGGACCGCGCGGGCGCTGCGCTGCTACAAAGGTCAGTATGGTGACGTCAAATGCTATGCGCCGGGCGATCTGGTCGGCAGCGGTTCCAACTGTTTCGTCACTGGCGACCACTTCTACGAATGCCACGCGCCGCGCGAGCACGTGGCGGTCAGCGCAATTCCGAACGGGTTCCAGTGCTATGCGATGGCCAACGGGTACATGCAGTGCATGACGCCGCCGCCGGAGCCTGCGCCGCCACCCCCGCCGCCCACCGGCGCGCCGACGCCGCCCCGGACCAACAACTGAGGCGGCGCCCCGGCTCTAGGTCCGCTCAGATCGACCGGGCGCGGCCGGCCCAATAGGGTTCGCGGACCTTCTTGCGCTGAATCTTCCCGGCGGGGCTGCGAGGCAGCTCCTCGACGAACTCGATCGAGCGCGGCACCTTGAAACCAGCCAGGTGTTCGCGAGCGTAGGCCTGGATGTCCTTGGCCAGCGCATCGTCGCCGACGTAGCCGGGGTTGAGCGTCAGCACCGACTTGACCTCTTCGCCCCACTCTTCGTTGGGCACGCCAATGGTGCAGGCGTCCTCGACCGCGGGATGCTTGATCAACTCGTTGTCGATTTCCTGCGGGTAGATGTTGACGCCGCCGGAGATAATGCACTCGGCGGTGCGGCCGGTGAGGAAGAGGTAGCCGTCCTCGTCGAGATAGCCGACGTCGCCGAGGGTGAAATAGTCGTCCCGGTGGGCGGCGGCGGTCTTCTCCGGATCCTTGTAATATTCGAACGGCGCGATCGGCGAGACCTTGAAATAGAGCGTGCCCGACGCGCCCTGAGCAACGTCATGACCGTCGTCGTCGAGGATCTTCAGCGCGGAGGGATCGGGCAGCTTGCCGACGGTGCCAGGCTTCGTCAGCCACTCTTCGGACGAGACCACGAAGCCGGCGCCGCCTTCGGAGCCGGCATAGTACTCGTTGATGATCGGACCCACCCAGTCGATCATCGCCTTCTTCACCTCAGGCGGGCAGGGCGCCGCGCCGTGGATGATGTAGCGCATCGACGAGACGTCGTATTTGCCGCGCACGTCGTCCGGCAGGTTCAGCAACCGCTGGAACATGATCGGCACCAGGTGGGCGCGGGTCACCTTGTGCTTCTCGATGGTCTTCAGCACGCCTTCGCTATCCCAGCGGTCGATGAACACCAGCGGGATGCCCATCACCATCGAGGAGCGCACGTCGAAGGCCAGCGGCGCGGCGTGGTAGGCCGGGCCTGCGCAGAGCTGGACGTCGTCCGGCTCGCCGATGTTGACCATTCCCATCATCGCGCCGGTGTTGCGCCGGTAGACACCCTTGGGCCGGCCGGTGGTGCCGGAGGTGTAGAGCATGTTCGACCCGGGCGAAGGGTCGGTGATGTCTCCGCCGTCGAACTCGGCCAGCAGCTTCGTGTAGGGCTCGAAGCTGGCGGCATCCTCGCCGATCGAGACCTTCAGGGTCAGCTGCGGCGCCTTGGCCGAGATGCCGGACGGGTAGCGGGTCTCGGCGAACAGCGCCTTCGCGTCGCAGTCGTTGATGATGTACTCGACCTCGTCGGCGTTGAGGTGCCAGTTCACAGGGGTCAGGCGGTAGCCGCCACGCAGGCAGCCGGACAGCACCTCCACGAACTCGGCGCGGTTGCTGCACAAGAGGGCGACCGCATCGCCCTCTTTCAGCCCGCGCTCGCGCAGCAGGCGGACGACCTTGTTGGCGGCTTCGTTGATCTGATGGAACGTGCGCTGGCCCAGCGGGTCGTAGACCGCCACCTTGTCGCCGCGCAGCTTAGCCCAGAGGCTGTGGCTCATGCCCTTGGCGGCGGCCTCCATCTGCTGCTGCGCCAGTTGCTGGGTCTCGTCCATCGTCATCGTCATCGGTCATTCCTCCAGCGCGGCCCTCTGGCGGGGCCTTGTCCAGCCGGCGTCGCGAAGCCGGGGTGCGCTTCAAATACAGCGAATTGGGGCTCTCTCCTTCCAGCCTCAGATAGGTTTCGTCAAGCGTTGTAGTCACGCCTGACTCGGCGCGGGCGGCAGGTGATCGCGCGCCGGTGGTGGCGTCGGTTACAGTTGATTTACTGTAATTTCAGCAAGAAAATCGAAGTCATAGTAAGTAAATATCTGTTCACCTTGAACCTTAACGACAAAGCAATCCGAGAAGTCCAGATTTCATGCTGTGACGCTCAAGTTTGCGTCAGGTTATCAGGGGTGGGCAGGGCATGCGTACCGGCACCGTGGTGAGTCTCGGGGCCTCGGCCGTTCTTGGCCTGGGCGCGTTGATCGTAGCGCGGGTGTGGCTGCCGCAAGCGGCCCATGCGCCGCAGAACAAAGCCGAGCCGGTCGCCATGGTCAACACCGTGCCGGTCGTGGTCGCCAGTTCGGCGATGCCGTACGGCACCAAGCTCGACGCCGCCCACCTGACCGTCGAACGGCTTCCCGCTAACGCGGTCCCGCAAGGCGCCTTCTCGACCACCGCGCAGCTACTCTCGCAGACCGGCGGCGCGCCGGTGACGCTGACCCAGATCGCGGCGCGCGAGCCCCTGCTGCCGTCCAAGATCAGCGGGCCCGGCGCCCGGCCGATCATCTCGGCGGCGATCGGCGACGGCATGCGCGCCTACACCATCGGCATCAGCGACACCGGTGGCGTCGGCGGCCACGCGCTGCCGGGCGACCGCGTCGACGTGATCGTCACCCGCCAGCCGCCGGTGCCCAAAGCGGTGAAGGACCTCTGCGGCGACGACTGCAAGCGCGAGCGCGCCGATGTGGTGCTGCAGAACGTGCGGGTGCTGGGCATGGACCTCAACGTCGATCCCTCCACCACCGCGTCCGCCATCGCCCACACCGCGACCCTGGAGGTCAGCGTCCAGGACGCCCAGAAGCTCGCGGTCGCCTCCCAGGTCGGCCAGATGACGCTGGCGCTCCGCCGCGCCGGCGCCGCCGAGATCACCCCGGTGCGAGCGGTCGAGATCGGCGATCTGCACTCGAACGCCCCGCGGGCGCCGGGCGCCGCGCTGGCGCTGGACGACGTCCGCCCGCTCGCGGCGCCGTCTCACGCCGCCGCCGGAGGCCCGGCGGCCAAGTCACCGCCGCCGCACACCCATTCCGTCATCGTCGTCCACGGCGACGCCGCGACGTCCGTTGATGTTCCCGCCGAGCGATGGGGGAGGGGCGCATGAGCGCGTCCTTCGGTCCCCGCGGAGTCAAGCAGCCCATGAAAGCTTTCCTCGCCCTCTCGGCTTCGGCCCTGGTCGCCCTGTCGGCGGCCGGCCCGGCCCTCGCTCAGGTCGCCCAGGATCCTGGCGGCAGCCAGACCATCGTCGTGCCGAAGGACAAGTCGGCTGCGTTCCGGCTCGACTACCCGGTCAGCGAAATCGTCGTCGCCCAGCCCGACACCCTGGCGCTGGTGGCGACCACCGACCGCAGCTTCTACGTCCGCGGCAAGCAACTCGGCGTCACCAACATCCTGATCTACGACGCACAGCACCACCTGGCGCAGGTCGTCGACGTGCGGGTGGGCTACGACGTCGAGAACCTGCAGGCCGACCTTCGCCAGGCGATGCCCGGCGAGCCGATCACGGTGACCAACTTCGCCGGCGGCGTCCTGCTCACCGGCGAGGTCTCCACTTCGGGCGTATCGGATCGCGCCGCGGCCATCGCCGAACGCTATGCGCCCAAGCAGGTCGAGTGCGACCTCACCGTCCGCGCCGCCCAGCAGGTGCAGGTGGACGTGCGGGTGATCGAGGCGGCGCACACCGCGATCCGCGACCTTGGCTTCAACGTCAACGTCCAGACCCTCGGCGGCTTCACCTTCTCGACCGGCTCGATTTTGCCCAGCGGGATCTCGCCCCAAGCGACGGTCGGGCTCAGTCACAACTTCGGCGCCTGGAACGTCGACGCCAGCCTGCAGGCGCTGGAGCAGAAGGGCGCCATCCGCACCCTGGCGCGGCCGAACCTGGTGGCGATGTCGGGCCAGGAAGCCAGCTTCCTCGCCGGCGGCGAATTCCCGGTGCCGATCCCGAACGGCAACCTCGGCACCACGATCGAATTCCAGCAGTTCGGCGTGAAGCTGAACGTGACGCCGGTGGTCGAGCCCAACGGCGAGATTCAGCTCAAGATCGCGCCCGAGGTCAGCGAACTCGACCCCAAGGACGGCATCAACATCCAGGGCTTCCAGGTGCCGGCGATCACCACCCGGCGCGCCTCGACCCAGGTGATGCTGGCCGACGGCGAGAGCTTCGCCATCGCCGGGATGTTCCAGCGAAACTACACCAACACGATCAACCAGATCCCCGGCGCCTCGAACCTGCCGGTGCTGGGCGCGCTGTTCCGCTCCTCGGACTGGCAGCGCAACGAGACCGAGCTGGTGATCATCGTCACGCCGCACCTGACGACGCCGACGCGCAACATCAACGATCTGCCCAATCCGCTGAAGGAGTCGGCCGAGCAGACCACGATCGACGTGATGCTGGACGGCAAGAGCACCGGCAAGGCGCCGGCCAACCCCGAGGGTGACCTCTACCCGGTCAACGCCATTCCCGGCGGCGCAGTGGCGCCGACCGCGGCGGCGGTCCCTGCGACCAACCCCGCCGCGCCGCCGGCGGCCACCCAAGTCGCGAGTAAGTCATGAGCGTATCCGACTTCACCGACCGCCACGTCCTGGTCGTCGGCCAAGGCCTCGCGGCGGTGGCCGAGCAGGCGCTCAGCGGCGCCGTGTTCGAAGTCGCCGCTGGCGATCGGCTCGATGTGCTGGGTCAGCCGAACCGCGCCATGGAGCTGGTGATTGTCGACGCCGAAGCGGTCGACGGCGCCGGGCTGGTGGTCGCGATCGGCGAGCTTTCGACGCGGCCCTCCCCGCCGCCGGTGTTGCTGGCGGGCGCTCACATGCCGGCGAGCCTGGTGCGGGCGCTGATGAAGCTGCCGGCGTCGGACGTTATCGAGGCGCCGTTCACGCCGTCCGACCTTGCCCGCGCCGCCGGCGCGCTGCTGCACGAGGCCACGGTCGCCGGCGCGGCCCCCACCCACGAGGTCGACGCGAAGTGCTGGACAGTGATCGGCTCGGTCGGCGGCTGCGGCGCGACCACGATCGCGATCGAGCTGGCGACCGCCCTGGCGCGCCGCGGCGCGGCCGGGGAGCGGGTGGCGCTGGTCGATCTGCACCTCGCCGACGGCGCCGCCGCCGCCTATCTGGGCGCGATCCCGAACATGCAGCTGGCTGAGGCCGCCGCCTCGCCGGAGCGCATCGATACGGCGCTGCTCGACGTCTTCGCTACCCGCACCGGTGAGGGGCTCGACCTGCTGGCCGCCCCACGCGACGCCAAAGCCTTCGGCCGGGTCAGCCAGACGGCAGTCTGCCGCCTGCTGGAGACTGTCTCGCAGGTCTACGACTGGATCGTCATCGATCTGCCGCGCCATCGCCAGCCTTGGACGATGGACGTGCTGGCCGGCTCCGACGAGGTGCTGGTGGTTTCCGAACTGACCGTGCCCGCGCTCTTGTCGGCTCGAGCGTTGGCGGCCGAAGTGGAAGCCGAGCTGACTGGCGGCGCGCAGCCGAGGATCATCCTCAACCGCCTGGCCAGCCGCGTCTTCGGTCCCGCGCCTTCGCTGGCCGAGGCCGAGAAGGCGCTGCAGCGCAAGGCCGACGGCGGCATCACCTCCGACTGGGAGGCCGCCGCCGCGTCGGTCAACCTCGGTGGGTCGATAAGCCACCACCGGCCGCGTTCGAAGATCGTCCGCGACATCGGCGTGCTGGTCGATCGGTTGAGCCAGCCGGCGGATGCGCCGCGGCTAAGGCGCGCCTGATGGCCCGTTTCAGCTTCCGCCGAGAGCCGGCCGCCGAGGCGCCCGATCGCCTGGTGATTTCCGATCCGGCCGACGACGCCCCGGCCGCACCAGCCGCGCCAGCGGCTACGGTCGAGGCTTCGCCAACGCCGAAGAAGGCTGCGACCGCTGCGCCTTCTGCGCCGGCCGCCGCTGCGCCGCGACTTACGCTTGACGTCGACAAGGATACCGCCAGTGAAGCCGCGCCGCTGATCGACGACAAGTCGCTCGACATGCGACTGAAGCTGCACTCGATGCTGATCGACGAGATCGATCTCTCGAAACTCGACAAGCTCGACGAGCCCGAAATGCGCCGCCAGGTGCGCCGGCTGGTCGCCGACTTCGCCCGCACCGAGCGGCTGGCGCTGAACGCCGCCGAGCTCGACGAGCTGGGCGCTTCGGTGTTCGACGAGATGGTCGGTCTGGGGCCGATCGAACCGCTCCTGAAGGATGACTCGATCGCTGACATCCTGATCAACGGGCCGTTCCAGGTCTACGTGGAGCGGCGCGGCGAGCTGGAGATCGCGCCGGTCCGCTTCCGCGACAACGACCACCTGCTCAGGATCGTGAACCGCATCGTCGCCGGCGTTGGTCGGCGGATCGACGAATCCTCGCCGATGGTCGACGCGCGCCTGCCGGACGGCAGCCGGGTCAACGCCGCCATCGCGCCGATCGCCATCGACGGCGCCTGCGTCTCGATCCGGAAGTTCTCCAAGAAGCCCTACAACCTCGAGCGCCTCGTGGGCGTCGGGGCGATGCCGGCGCCGGTTGCCGAGTTCCTCTACGGCGCGATCCGCTCGCGGGTCTCGACCGTGATCTCGGGCGGCACCGGCTCGGGCAAGACCACCTTGCTCAACGCGCTCTCAGCCGCGATCCGGATGAAGGAGCGCCTGATCACCATCGAGGACGCCGCCGAGCTGCAGCTGCAGCAGCCGCACGTGGTGCGGATGGAAACCCGGCCGCCGAACATCGAAGGCAAGGGCGAGATCCGTCAGCGCGAGCTGGTCAAGAACGCGCTCAGAATGCGGCCCGACCGGGTGATCCTGGGCGAGGTCCGCGGCGAAGAAGCGTTCGACATGCTGCAGGCCATGAACACCGGCCACGAAGGCTCGATGGCCACGATCCACGCCAATACCCCGCGCGATGCGATCACCCGCCTCGAGCAGATGGTGGCGATGGGCGGGATGGGGCTGTCGCCGGAGGCCGTGCGCGGCCAGATCGCTTCGGCCGTCGGGTTGATCGTCCAGGTGATGCGTCTTTCGGACGGGAAGCGGCGCCTCACCAGCGTCACCGAGATCACCGGCATGGAAGGCCAGGTGGTGCAGATGCAGGAGATCTTCGCCTTCCATCGGCTCTCGACCGAAGCGGACGGCAACGTCGTCGGCGAGTTCCGCGCTACGGGCCTTCGCCCGAAGTGCATGGAGGAGATGATCCGCCGCGGCATCCGCTACGACACGGGCAACTTCGACCCGGCCAGACCTCTGAACTGAGCGGCGCGCGCGTAGAGTCATGGATCCGCACTACGTCTTTCTGTTCCTCGTGTTCGCGACGGTCTTCTCGTTCGGGCAGGCGGCGTGGGGGCTGGTCGGCGTCGGCCGCGCCAAGCGGGCGGTCAACAAGCGCCTGGCGACCGCCGAGCGCGCCGGCTCGCTGGGCGAACTGGTGCTCGAGCTGCGCAAGCAGCGCGGGCTGAAGGAGGGCGGCGGCTCGATCATCAGCTGGAACTGGCTGGCCGATCTGGTGATG
Source organism: Caulobacteraceae bacterium (assembly GCA_036494265.1). GTDB lineage: Bacteria > Pseudomonadota > Alphaproteobacteria > Caulobacterales > Caulobacteraceae > Acaudatibacter. Next base: position 12,168 of record DASXOP010000065.1, read on the forward strand.
CGCTCGGGCATCCCGGTCGACTACCGGCGCTGGGCGATGATGATCGCCGGCGTCATCGTCGGGGCCGCGGCGGTGGCGTTCTATTTCTCGCACATGATCTTCGTCGCGCTGGGTGCAGGCGTTGTCGCCGGCATGATCGCGCCGTTCGGCTATCTCAACTTCATGGCCGGCGCGCGCGCCAAGAAGCTCAGCCAGCAGCTGCCGCAGGCGCTGGAAGTCATGGTGCGCAGCCTGGAGGCCGGGCACCCGATCCCGACCTCGATCAACCTGGTCGGCCGCGAGCTGCCCGACCCGATCGGTTCGGAGTTCGGCATGGCCGCCGACGAGATCGCGTTCGGCGCGACGCTGGAGCAGGCCGTCGGTCGGATCGCCGACCGCTGCCGCAACCCCGACGTCGACCTTTTCGCGGCCTCGATCCGCCTGCAGGAGAAGGCCGGCGGCAACCTGACAGGCCTCTTGAAGATGCTGGCCCACACCATCCGCGACCGTCTGAAGATGCGGCTGAAGATCCGCGCAGCGTCGTCGGAAGGGCGCATGAGCGCCTACATCCTGACCGCGGCGCCGATCGTCTGCTTCATCTTCATCAACGTCGCCCAACCGAACTACTACCGCGCGGTGCTCGGCGCCCAGTTCGTGCAGATCGGCCTCGGCATCCTGCTTTGCCTGCTGGTGGTCGGCAATCTGGTCATGAAGCGCATGATCGACATGAGGATCTGACCGCATGGACCTCGATCTGCTCAACACAGTGGTTACGCCGGTCGCGCTCGGGATGATCGCGATCGGCGTCGGCGGCGTCTGCTTCGTCGGCCTGCGCACCGCGTCCACCGCCTCGCGTCGCCGCGCCCGGCTGGCGGGCGGCGCGGTCGCGGCCGGTCCGGCTGACTCGGGCAATGTCAGCGAGGCGCTGGCGGGCGTGGTCTCCGGCGTGCGCCGGCTCGGCGACCGGATCGCGATCCAGGACCCGGCGCAACTGTCCACTTTGCGCGCCAAGCTGATGCAGGCCGGCTACTACAGCCGCGAGGCGGCCGCCATCTACCTCGGCGCCAAGGCGACCCTGATGATCCTAGCGATCGTCGGCATGGTGCTGCTGCTGCCCTGGGCGCTCGCCAAGCACGGCGGCGGTCTAGGCGCGATCGCAGTCGCCGCGGTGGTCACCCTCTGCGCGGTGATGGGCCCGGACCAGGTGGTCAAAGGCCGGCGCAAGAAGCGCGAGATCGAGTACCGCGACGGCTTCCCGGACATGCTCGACCTGCTGGTCGCCTCGGTCGAAGCCGGGCTCAGCCTGGACGCGGCGGTGACCCGGGTGACCGACGAGCTGGTCCGCCGTTACCCGAACCTCGCCGAGCACATGAAGGTGCTGACCCTGGAGCTGCGCGCCGGCCGTTCGCGCAAGGAAGCCTGGGGCGGGTTCGCCGAACGCCTGGCGATCGACGAGGCGCGCAGCCTCGCCACCATGCTGCGCCAGGCCGAAGAAATGGGCACCAGCCTCGGCGAGACCCTGGCCGTGTTCTCCGACGACATGCGCGCCAAGCGGATGCTCTACGCCGAAGAGAAGGCGATGGCGCTGCCGGCGAAGATGATGCTGCCGCTGATCCTGTTCATCTTCCCCTGCCTGATCGGGGTGTTGATGCTGCCGGCGATCTACAAGATCAAAGAAACGCTGATGAAGTAGCGACCCCTCCCGCTGGCCAGGAGGGAGGTCTAAGGTGACCTGAAGGGCCATTGAGAGCCCCAAGGGAGCCTGGGATGAGCACCGCCGAGATCCTGTTCGAGACTATGGGCCGGGTGGCCCTGATCCGGTTGAATCGTCCGGCGGCGCTGAACGCGCTCACTTACGCGATGCTGCGCGACATCCGCCAGCTGGTCGCGACCGCCGAGGCCGATCCGGAAGTGACCGCGATCGCCTTTGTCGGCGAAGGCCGGGGCTTCTGCTCCGGCATCGACGCCGAGGTGCTGCGCCAGACCACCGAGGCCGGCCAGTCCGTGCGCTCGGGCGGTGAGGCGGCCAGCCGCGATCTGCCGGGGATCTTCAGCTATCTGCCGATGGTCTCCAAGCCGGTGATCTCGGCGGTGAACGGCGTCGCCGCCGGCGCCGGTTTCGTGCTGGCGATGATGAGCGACCTGCGCTTCGGGGCCGACTCCGCCAGCTTCACCACCATCTTCTCCAAGCGTGGCCTGATCGCCGAGCACGGCACCAGCTGGCTGCTGCCGCGCCTGGTCGGTCCGAGCCGCGCGCTCGATCTGCTCTGGAGTTCGCGCCGTATCCAGGCCGACGAGGCGCTGCGCATCGGCCTCCTGGACCGCGTCGTGCCAGCCGCCGAGTTGCTGGACGCTGTGGTCGCCTACGTCGACGATCTCGCGGCGAACATTTCGCCGGGCGCGATCGCCGTGATGAAGAGCCAGGTCTATCGGCACCTCTCCGCCGCGATGGAGCCCGCACTCGCCGACGCCGACCGTCTGACCCAGGCCCAGCTCAAGCATCCCGATGCACGGGAAGGGGCGATGGCGCTAATAGAGCGGCGTGCGCCCAAGTTCCAGCCCTGGTCTGGTTAAGCTTAGGCGAAGATGAACCGAACCAAGTGTGCGTCGTTCAGGTTGGGGTCAAGTAGATGGCGTAGATTGCACGCGTTGATGTGCAAAGGAGTACCAGCATGAAACGCCTGCTCACCACCATTTCGATGGTCGCCCTGATTGGCAGCGCAGCCAGCGCCGCTTCCGCCGAACCGTTTCACCACTACACTCACGATGACCGGTTCAGCTCTTGGCAAGGCCGCCATCCCGACTGGAGGTCGGGTCATCGGATGTCGATGAACGACTGGAGACGCGGCGAGCGCTTCGACTACCGCCGCTACCATCTGCGCGCGCCGCCGCGTGGCTACGAGTGGCGCCGGGTCGACGGCAACTATGTTCTGGCTGCCGCTGCCACCGGCTTGATCGCATCGATCATCGCCGCCAGCCACTAAGGCGCGGTGAGGACGGGCGGCTCCAACCACGGGGCCGCCCGCACATCGCTCCCCATCGCCGCTCCGGAGGTCTAAGCTCCCCCAGACCGTGAGGGAGCCGAGACATGAGCAGCTACGAAACCATCGTCTACGAGAAAGCCGACCACGCCGCGACGATCACGCTGAACCGGCCGGAGGCGCGCAACGCCATCGTGCCGCAGCTGATGAACGAGCTTTGGGAGGTGGTTCAGGACGCCGGCGCCGACAAGTCGCTGCGCGTGCTGGTTTTGCGTGGCGCAGGCCGCGACTTCTGTCCGGGCGCGGACGTCAAGGCCTACGCCGGCGGTGGCCAGGCGCCGACGCGGCCAGAGACGTTCAACGTCAGCGTCATCCTGCACGAGTGCCCGTTGATCACCGTGGCTGCGATCAAGGGCGCGTGCGCCGGCGCGGGGCTTGGTTGGGCGTCGGCATGCGACCTTCGCCTCTGCGATGAGACCGCCCGGTTCAACACCGCGTTCCTCGATGTCGGCCTCTCCGGCGACATGGGCGGCACGTGGTTCCTGCCGCGCATCCTCGGCGCGGCGAAGGCGCGGGAACTTTACCTGCTGCCGGGGAAATTCGACGCCGCCGAGGCTGCGCGGGTCGGCCTGGTCAATCGCGTTACCGTGGAAGCGGACTTCGAGACTGAACTCGCCGCGCTGGTGGACCGGCTGGCCAATTCTTCGCCGCTGGCGCTGAAGGGGATCAAGGCCAACTTCGTCGAGCAGGAGCGACTGGGCCTCGCCGATTTCATCGCCGCCGAGACCGCCCGCCACTCCGCCTGCGGTCGCTCCGAGGACAGCCGCGAGGCGTTCCGAGCTTTCGTGGAGAAGCGCAAGCCGGTGTACCAGGGCCGGTAGCAGTCCTTGGGAGCTAGTGCGCCGTAGGCGATCATTTTTCACCACGGAGGCACGGGGGTGACACTGAGTTCACGGAGATCAGACGGTCGCTCCGTGGACTCCGTGGACTCCGTGGACCCTCCGTGCCTCCGTGGTGAATCTTCCTTTCGCGCCTTCGGCGCCTACTTTCGGAGTAACTGAGCGATGCCGGAAGAGATCATCGAGCCTGGGCTGCCGATCTGCGATCCGCACCATCACCTGTGGGATTTCCCAGCGAGCCGCTACCTGTTGCCGGAGCTGCTGGGTGACCTCACCAGCGGACACAACATCGAGAGCACGGTCTTCGTCGAATGCGGCTCGTTCTATCGTGCCGCGGGGCCGGACGCGATGAAGTACGTCGGCGAGACCGAGTTCGTGAACGGCCAGGCGGCGATGGCGGCGAGCGGTAGGTACGGGCCGGTGATGGCCTGCGAGGGCATCGTCGGCCGCGCCGACCTCAGCCAAGGCGCCAGCGTGGCTGAGGTGCTGGAGCGCCACATCCGCGCCGGCAACGGACGGTTCAAAGGCATCCGCCATGCCGGCGCCTACGATCCCAGCCCGGACATCCGCCGCAGCCACACCTCGCCGCCGCCTGGGCTCTACGCGCTGCCAGCGTTCCGCGAGGGCTTCGCCAAGCTGGGCGAACTCGGCCTGTCGTTCGAGGCTTGGCAGTACCACCCGCAACTCGGCGAAGTGGCGGCGTTGGCTGACGCGTTTCCTGGCGGGGCGATCGTGCTCAACCATGTCGGCGGTCCGCTCGGCGTGGGGCCTTACGAGGGCAAGCAGGACGAGGTTTTCGCGGTCTGGAAGACCGGGATCGTCGATCTGGCGCGGCGGCCGAACGTGTGGGTGAAGCTGGGCGGCCTCGGCATGACCGGCTGCGGCTTCCGCTTCCACCGCCGCGACCCGAAACCGGGCTCCGACGAATTGGCGCAGGCGTGGCGGCCGTATCTGGAGACCTGCATCGAAGCCTTCGGGGTCGGCCGCGGCATGTTCGAGAGCAACTTCCCGGTCGACGGCGCGTCCTGCGACTACCCCACGCTATGGAACGCGCTGAAACGCGTCGCGGCCGGGTCGTCGGCGGACGAGAAGGCGGCGCTGTTCAAGGACACGGCGCGACGGTTCTACCGGTTGGACTGAGCGGCGGCTTCCTATTCTCGGCGGTGGTCAGCTCTGATGCGGCGCGCCGAAGCATATCTCTAGCCGGTAGGTAAGTTTCAACTCTGCAATCCGATGGGCCGGGCGCGAACGTTGCTATTTCAATCGGTGTCATTAGTCTCCTGCCGACGCCCATGGGGGCGAACATTGGGAGGATGTTCATGCGTACGATCACGAAAGTGGCGATCGCCGCCGGCGCGCTGGCGATCTGCACCGCGGGCGGTTTCGGCGTCGGCGTGGCGGCCGGCGACCAGCCGCACATGCAGTCGGCGCTCGGCTATCTGAACTCGGCCAAGGGTGAACTGTCTGTAGCTCTGCACAACAAAGGCGGCCACCGCGTCAACGCGCTTCGCCTAGTCAACCAGGCGATCACCGAAACCCAAGCCGGCATCGCGGCCGGCGACGGCGACTAAGCGAGACTGAAACCGCTGGCCGGTCCGCGTTGGGCCGGCCACGGGCTTCGGCGGCAGAGAGCGCTGTCAGGGGCGCGTGGTTTTGCAGCCGGTTCAGTCGTCCACCGGCCGGTGGTGTTCCCCGCGCGGTGCGCTGGACGGGAAGTGCGCCTTCAGCGCCGCGCCGCAGATTTCGATCGCGCGCTCGATGCCGGACGTGGGGTCCGGTTGCTTCATGCCTTGCTGGACTGCTGCGGCGGCCTCGGCCCAGACCGCGTCGCCGACCTTGGCGTGGATCGCGGCGTCGGCCAGGATCTCCACCTGCCGCTCGACCAGGGCGACGAAGATCAGAATCCCGGTCTCGCTGCCTCGGGCGTGCGAATGGGCGGCGACGAAATGGTGGTAGGCGGCCTTCCTGACCCGGTGACGCTTCAGAAACCGGGGCGTCACCGACCGGCGCACGGGCGGTAGCCCGACGATCAGCGCCACGATCCCGAACAGCAGCGCCTGGGCGATGGCGTAGCCGGTGAGCGCGAAGGCGATCTGGCTCTGCTCGGCGGCGGTTTGCGCCGCGGTCCAGCCGCCAGCGGTGATTGCCGCCATCAGCGGTCCGATGCCGATCGCCATCGAAGCCGGCGGCAGGATCAGTGAGACGAGCGCGCCGGCGGCGATCGGGACCTCGCGGTAGGATGAAACCTCGCCAGCCAGCACGCAGAAAATGTCGCCGCTGGTCCCGGCCTCGGCGTCGGTGACGGCCGCTTCGATGCGGCGATGATCGTCGGGGGTCAGCATCACCAGCTGCCCGACGCGCCGCCGCCGCCGAACGAGCCGCCGCCGCCGGAAAATCCGCCACCGCCGCCACCGCCGAACCCGCCGCCGCCGTCCCCCCAGCCGCCACGGCGGCCGGACGAACCCAGGATCATCATCGGCAGCAGCCAGCCAAGCCCGCCGCCGCCGTGACGACGGAAGATGCTGGAGAACACCAGGAAGAAGACGAACAGGCCGAAGATCGCGCCGAACGGCAGGCCGTGCGGCCGGCTGGTTCTCGTCGCCTTCTGCACGTTGGCCGCGGCGGTGGCCGGATCGAGGCTGAGCTGGCCGATGATCGCATCGGTCCCGGCGACGATGCCGCCCTCGGTGTCGCCAGCGCGGAACTTCGGCAGCACCTGCTCTTGCAGGATCACGCTCGACAGGGCGTCGGTGAGGACCGGTTCCAGGCCGTAGCCCACCTCGATCCGCACCTTGTGCTCGCTCGGCACGACGATGAAGAGGACCCCGTTGTTCTGCCCCTTCTGGCCGATCTGCCAGGTGCGGCCGAGCTGGTAGCCGTAGTCGGCGATGTCGTCGCCTTGCAGGTCGGGCAAGGTCACCACGACCAGCTGGCGGCCGGTCTTGGCTTCCAGGTCGGCGAGCTTGGCGGTGAGGTCGTTCGAAGTCTGAGCCGACAGCACATGAGCGTCATCGACCACCCGTCCGGTCAGCGGCGGAAACGTCAGCGCCGCACTTGCCGGCAAGGCGAAAAGCATGACGAAAAGCGCAAAGACGGCGGCGAGAACCCCCGCCCCCTTGCGGGGCGGGGGCAGGGGGTGGGGGTGTCGGCTCGAACTGCGTGATTGGCGCCGATCGACGGCGGAACGCCCGACATCCAGCTGACATCCCCACCCCCGGCCCCGCCCCGCCGCCGACGGGCGGGGAGGACTGATAGTTCCGGTCACGGTGTCGCGTTCGAGGCGGCGGCGGCCGGCGGCGTTGAGCCGGGCGGGGCGCCGGCGGGGGGGCGGCTGTTGATGTCGAACTTCACCTGCGGCGCGGTCTGCGCGGCCTCGGTGGCCCCGAACGTCTGCATCGGCTTGGAGTCATGGTAGAACGTCGCCGCCCAGATCGACGTCGGAAGCACCCGCAGCGTCGTATTGTAGTCGCGCACGGCGTCGTTGTAGTCGCGACGGGCGACCGCGATGCGGTTCTCGGTGCCCTCGAGCTGCGACTGCAGCGCCAGGAAGTTCTCGTTCGACTTCAGGTCGGGATAGTTCTCGCTGACAGCCAGCAGCCGGCCGAGCGAACTGGACAGTTCATCCTGCGCCTGCTGGAACTTCTGGAACGCCGCCGGATCGTCGAGCTTGGAGGCGTCGATGGTGACACCGGTGGCCTTGGCCCTGGCCTGCGTCACACCGATCAACACCGTCTGTTCCTGCTTGGCGTAGCCTTGCACGGTCGCCACCAGGTTGGGGATCAGGTCGGCGCGGCGCTGGTAGTCGGCCTGGACGTCGCCCCACTTTGCCTTGGCGGTTTCCTGCTTGGTGGGGATGTCGTTCACGCCGCAGCCGGCGAGCGACATCGGCGCTGTCACGAGGGTGAGCGCGATCAGCGCCCGCTTGATTGTGAGGTTCACGGAGATGGGTCCCGACGTTAAGCGCGCTGAGGCGCCGCCATGCTCGGAGCGGAACTTAAGCCTCAGCGCTGCGTCCCGCCAGAGCAAGGCGGATTAAGCCTGAGCAATGATCGGCCGATCCGTCGTCTACGGAGTATCCCTCGCCCCGCAAGGCGGGGAGAGGGATACTGAGAGAGCGAGGCAGCTCGACCAAGCGCGGGCGGTTAGGTTCCGGTGCAGTCGGCCGGCAGCACGGCGTCCAGGTGCGCCTCGACGGTCGCCAGGGAGCAGCTGCCCATCGGGCCGTCGGCGCAGTCGGTGAAGGTGAGCGGCAATATCTTGGCGGCGGCCGGCTTCAGGGTGCGCAGCTGCTCCAGGGTCTCGTAGTAGATCACCGGGCGGACGTATTCGTGGGCGCCGTCCGACCAGAGTTCGAACGCCAGCGCGGTCGACGGCGCCGTCCCGTCCGGCTCGCCGGGGAGCGTCCACGCCAGGCCGAAGATGCCGGCCATCAGCGCGAGGTTGGTGTCGTGGCCGGCGAGGCCCATCAGCTTGAGATCAGGGCCTGACTGCGGTCCGCCGGAGGTTGGCCGGCCCCTCAATGCATCCAGGATCACCCGCGCCATGGGATTGCCCGAGCGGGTAGTGAGGAAAAGATTCTGCCGGATCAACGCGAAACCACGCTCGTGCAGCGGCATCACCGCCCTGATCGCTGCCGCGTCCGCCCGGCCCCAGCCGACGTCCGACATCGGTTTGCCGTCGGCGAACTCCAGCAACAGATCTTCGGCGAGGCTCCCGGTGAACGGCGCCGGCGCCGGGCCGGCCTTGGCGAAGCAGACCCCCGGTCCGCCGTTGCAGGCGGTCGGCGCAAAGATCGCCTGCAGCCGGTCGGTCGCTAGCTTCAGCTGCGCCAGCTCGGCGTCGCTGGCCTCCGGCTTCGGGAACAGCGCTCGCGACTGCGCCGTGATCGAGCAAGGTCCGGTCGTGTAGCCGCCAAAGATCGGGTCGCGCGGGGTGACATCGGAGAACGGCGCCGTCAGCCCGCAGCCGGGTTGGAGCGCCTCGGCGAGGATGGCGCCAGACTGCTGCGTGCGGTGGTCCGCGCCGTCGGCCCAGACCGTCACCTGGCCGGCGCCGGCGCAGCCGGTGGCTGGCAGGAGGCCTTTGGCGCGGTAGGCGTCGCGCACCGTCGCGCCGACCAGGCGCACCGTCTCGCCGCCGTGCGGGGTCAGCTCGCCCGGCGCGACCGGCCAATCGGGCCAAGCCCTGTCGGAGAACTTGGCAAGATCGGCGTTGGTCTGGGTCGGCGGGCGCACGCCGTGTCGCATGACGAGGACGACGCGCTCGAGATGGAGCGTCGCGGCCTCAGCGGACCCGGTCAGTGCGAGGGCGTTCAGGGCGAGCGCGGCGAGGAGGGCAGTGAGGCGGATCATGGGCAGTTCAGTCGGTGGCGCATGTTGCCGTCATGCGTCTCTCGCACGACGGCCATGTGAAGTTGAGGTGACGCTTCCGTGACACCGCCGACCGCTCAGGTGGCCATCTCCACTTCGCGGTCGGCGCGATCCTCGCCTTCGCCCGGAAGGTCGTCGAACGAGCCGTGCGACGAGGCATAGAGCTTGGCGTAGAGCCCGCCCTTGGCCATCAGCGCGTCGTGCGGCCCCTGCTCGACGATCCGGCCGGCCTGCAGCACCACGATCTCGTCGGCGTCGCGCACCGTCGCCAGGCGGTGAGCGATGACGAGGCAGGTGCGGCCGGTGAAGAGGACCCTGAGCGCGCGCTGGATCTCGAGCTCGGTGAACGAGTCGATGTTGGCCGTCGCTTCGTCGAGGATCAGGATCTGCGGGTTGATCACCAGCGCTCTGGCGAACGAGATCAGCTGGCGTTGACCCAACGAAATGTTGCGCCCGCGCTGGCCCAGCTGGGTCGCATAGCCCTTGGGCAGGCGCATGATGAAGTCGTGCGCCCGGACGGCCTTCGCCGCCGCCACGATCTCGTCGTGAGTGGCGCTCGAGGAGTAGCGGATGTTTTCCTCGATGGTGCCGGTGAACAGGAACGGCTCCTGCAGCACCATGCCGATGGTCCGGCCGAGGCTCTCCAGCTTGACGTCGCGCACATCGTGGCCGCCGACCCGCACCGCACCCTGGTCTACTTCGTAGAAGCGGCGCACCAGCGAGATGATGCTGGTCTTGCCGGAGCCGGTCGGCCCCACCAGCGCCACCACCTGCCGCGGCTTCACCTTCAGCGACACATCGCGCAGCACCGGGCGATCCGGATAGTAGCCGAAGGTGACGTGGTCGAGCTCGACGGTCGGCTCGATGTCGTTCAGCTCGATCGCGTCCGGCTTGTCGGTGATGGTGGTGGGCACATCCAGCACCTCGAAGATGCGATAGCCAGCGGCCATGGCGCGCTGCAGTGCGGTGTACTGCATCGAGAGCATCCGTACCGGCTCGAAGAACCGCTGCACCAGCACGACGTAGGCCACGAGGTCGCCGACCGCGAGCGCGCCGCCGCCGAGCACTTCGCTGCCGCCGACGACGATGATCATCGCCATGGCGAGGCCGGTGAGGATGGCCACGGTCGGGCTCATCAGACCGGCCAGGAAGGCGCTGTCGATCGCCGCCTTCATGTTGTCGCGCGCCTTCTCTTCGTAGAGCTCGAAGTTCATCGCCTCGCGCCGCGTCTCCTGCACGGTGCGCACGCCGCTGATGTTCTCGGCGAGCGCCCCGTTGGCGATCGAGGAGGCGTCGCGGGCGCGGCGGAAGGTGATCTTGGAGTAGGGCAGCCAGACCGCGCGGATGCCGATCAGGGCCGGCAGCACCAGCATGGTGAGCAGACCCAGCTGAACATTGGTCCACAGCATGTAGGAGACGATGCCGATCAGCATCACCATGTCGCCGACGGTGCTGGTGGTGCTCTCCAGGAAGTCCTGCAGCGCGTTCACGTCGCCCTGCAGCCGACTCATGACGCGGCCGACGTGGGTCTTGTCCATGAACGACAGCGAGACGGTCTGGAAGTGCTCGAACATCGAGCGGCGGACATCGAAGATCACCTTCTGGGCCAGCTTGGTGCTCAGCGACTGCGAGACCAGCGAGGTGACCGTGAAGACGACCACCACCACCACCAGGGCCATGACCATGACGTCGATGCGATGGATCCGGTCGACGCCGCTGGTGGCGGCCGTGACCACCTTGCCGATCATCACCGGGATCATGACCTGGGTGATCGAGGAGGCGACGGCCGCGGCCAGGGCGCCGATCAGCGACCAGGGGTGCGGCTTCAGATAGGCTGAGAAGCGCCGCACGATGCGGGTGTCGAACGAGGCGAAGATCTCTTCGCCGTCGTTGCTGCCGAGGTTGGCGTTACGCCGGCGGGGCTCGGGCGACGGCGCGGCCGCTTCGCGGTCGAAAGCAAAGTCACTCATTCCGCGGCCTCCGTGACCTTGCGCCTAATCTTGGCGTCGGCGGTCGAGAGGCCCTGCTCGGTGCGGGTCTGCAGCGAGTAGAGGTCGAAATATTCGCCGCCCAGCGCCAGCAACTCCGCGTGGGTGCCGCGCTCGACGATGCGGCCTTCTTCCAGCACGATGATCTCGTCGGCGTGCATCAGCGACGATAGCCGGTGCGCGATGATGATGGTTGCCTTGGACTTGGTGGCTTCGGCCAGCGCGTCACGCACCCGCTTCTCGGTCACTGCGTCGATGGCGGCGGTGCTGTCGTCGAAGATCATCACGCCGGGGCCCGGCACGACGCCTCTAGCGATCGACATCCGCTGCCGCTGACCGCCGGAGAGGGCGACGCCGCGCTCACCGACGCGGGTCGCGTAGGCGGCGGGCAGGCCGGCGATGTAGTCGTGCAATTGCGCCGTCTTGGTGGCGCCGACGATGCGCCCTTCGTCGGCCCAGGGGTCGGCGTAGGCGACGTTGTTGGTCACCGTCGAGTCGAACATGAAGGCTTCTTGCTGAACCAGGCCGACGTATTCGCGCAGCGACGCCAAGGTGACATCGCGGATGTCGACGCCATCGATGCTAATCGCGCCGCCGCTCACCTCGTAGAAGCGCGGGATCAGGTTGGCAATCGTGGACTTGCCGCTGCCAGGCGGCCCGACGATGCCCAGGGTCTGCCCACGGCCGAGAGTGAAGCTGAGGCCGTGCAGCACCGGCTTGCCTTCGTCGTAGGCGAAGTCGACGTGCTCGAAGCGCAGCACGCCTTTCGTCGGCGCCAGCGCCTCGGCGTCTGGCTTGTCCAGGATCGCGGGTTCGATATCGAGAATCTCGAACAGCCGGCCGCCGCAAGCGGTGGCGCGCGACGCCGACATCACGATCATGATCACCTGGCGCACCGGCGCCTGCAGGATGTTCAGATAGAGGATGAACTCGGTCAGCCGGCCCGGGCTCATCGACCCGCCGGCGACCTTCATGCCGCCGTAGAACAGCACCAGGGCAGTGGAGAGATAGAAGGTGAGGGTAGTGGTGCGGATGGCCCGCATGCGCAGCACGATGCGCTTGTAGGCCTCGCGCAGCGCTTCGGTGGCGGCGTTGTCGAACTTGCCCATCTCGAAGGCGCGCGCCGCATAGGAGCGCACCACGCGGATGCCCTGGAGGTTCTCCTCCATCACCAAGGTCAGCACGCTCATCAGCGTCTGCACCCGCATCATGGCCAGGCGCATCAGGAAGCCAACCCGCGCCAGAGTGTAGATGCTGATCGGCACGAAGGTCAGACCCAGCAGCGCCATGGTCGGGTCGGCGACGAACATCATCGACGTCGCCACGATCAGCAGCAGCACCAGCGTGAGCGACTGCATCAGGCCGTTCTGGATGAACATCCGCGTGCCTTCGAGGTCGAGCATCCCGCGGGTGATGAGGTCGCCCGAGTGAATCTTGTCGTGGAAGGCGAACGGCAGGCGCTGCAGCTGCCTGAAGTAGTCGAGGCGCAGATGGTAGGCGACCTTCTGGCTGACTCGCTCGCCGTTGTAGCCGCCGACGCCAGTCAAGATGCCCTGCACGGTGGTGGCGAGGACCACCAGGCCGGCGGCGAACCACAGCGCATGCACGGACTGGGTCTTGAGCGCGGCTTGGGCCGCCAGCGACAGATGGTGGGCGCGAGCGTCCATCACCGTCGTCAGCAGGTGCGTGATCTGATTGACCGAAGAGCCGAATAGCCGCGGCACGGTCAGCCCCGCCACCGCGGCGCCCAGCGAGCACAACATCGCCAGCGCCACCTGCACCGGGTCGATCTTGAAGGCCATCACGACGATGCGGCGCAGAATGTGCGGCATCGCTTTCACATCGATCGTTGGACGCGCGGAAAGGCCATCTGGCTCGCCCAGTGGCGCGCCTTGTGAATCAGACATCGAAAAATCCGTCTTCGGTAATGACTTCCATAGTGGGGGTTCGCGCGGTCAAAGGCAAATCCGTGGGCGCCCCTGCTGACAAATTAGGTTGGACCGCTCAGTCTAGCCCGAGTGGCGTGAGAGTCGCCATGCAAGGTAGTCCGTCCACGGCGCAATTGCGGTCCAAACGGACCCTGCGGCGACCCTGGACGAGAGAAGCCCACAAGCGTGAGGCTCGTCTGATATATCTAACATGCATCGGATGCAAGCCGCCTGGCTGACTAGGCGCTAGCCGCCGCCCGCCTTCCGCGCGGCCCTGGCTTCCAGAAATTCGGCCATCATCGTCGACGGCTCGCCGGTGGCGTAGGCGGCCGCGAAAGATTCAACACCTGCGGCGATGGCCTCGGCGAGCGGCAGACGCTCCCAGGCGGCGATCAGCGCCTTCTGGCTGCGCACCGCCAGCGGGCCGCATGCGATGATGTCGCCGACGCAGGCCTCGACCGCGCCGTCGAGTTCGCCGGCGCTGACCACCTCCTCGACCAGGCCGAACGACAGCGCCAGTTCGGCGTCGATGGTCTCGCCCGTGAGCAGCAGCCGGCGGGTGCGGCCCCAGCCGATCAGGCCGGGCAGCAGCGCGGCCTCAACCACTGACGGCACCCCCAGCCGCACCTCCGGCATGCCGAACGCCGCGTCCTCGGAGGCGATCCGCATGTCGCACGCCGCCGCGAGCTCCAGTCCAGCGCCAAAGCAGTAGCCCTGGATGCGGGCGATGGCGGGCACAGACAGCGCGCGCACCGCGGCGCAGGCGCCGTGCACCCTCAGGATGAAGGCGCGCGCCGCGTCGGGTCCGGTTAGCTCCGCCATCTCGCCGATATCGGCGCCGCCGACGAACGCGCGCTCGCCGGCGCCAGTGATCACCACCGCCTTTAGCGTCTCGTCCGCGCCTAACTCGGCCAGCGTGGCCGCGAACTCAGTGAGCAACGCCGAGTTCAGCGCGTTCAGCTTGGCGGCGTTGTCGATCACGACGGTGGCGACGCCGCTGTCGTCGCGCCAGACGTCGATGCGGGGATCGGTGGAGACTGTCATGGCGTCACGCTATCCCTCGCGTCGCCGGCTCGCCACTCGCGGGCGGCGCTGCCGGCAAAGAATGACAGGGGTTTGATCGTGACGTCCGAGCTTGCCGCCTACATCGCCGACCAAGGACTGCCCGACGCGTATGCCTCGTTCGCGGCCGAAGTGTTGACGCCGCTGGCGGGTCGGATCGTGGGCGCAGAGCGACGCGGCGCCTACGTCGTTGGGATCACCGGCTCGCAAGGCTCCGGCAAATCGGCCGCCGCTGGGGCGTTGGCGGTGCTGTTGCGCGGCGAGGGCCTGCGTGTCGCGACGCTCTCGATCGACGATCTCTACCTGACGCAGGCTGAGCGCCAGCGCTTGGCGGCCGAGGTCCACCCTCTCCTCATCACCCGCGGCGTACCGGGCACCCATGACGTCGGGTTTGGCGAGGCGGTACTCGCGTCGCTCGCCAGCGCCCGCGGGACCTCCGTCCCTCGGTTCGACAAGGCGCGCGACGAGCGACGCGAGACGCCCGACCTTGTCGAAGGGCCGGTCGATGTGATCCTGTTCGAGGGCTGGTGCGTTGGGGCCAGGCCGCAGCGCCGCGTGGCGCTGATCCGACCTATCAATCTGCTGGAGGAGGTCGAGGACCCTGACGGCGTCTGGCGCACCTATGCCAACAACCAGCTCGCCGGACCTTATCAGCGACTGTTTGCGCGGATCGATCTGCAGGTGATGCTGCGCGACCCTGGCTTCGAGGTGGTGCTCGGATGGCGACGCGAGCAGGAGGCCAAGCTCCGCGCCAAGGGCGCCGGCGGCCAGACCGACGCCGAGCTCGCCCGCTTCGTCCAGTTCTACGAACGCCTCACCCGCCACATCGACGCCGAGATGCCCGCTCGGGCGCACGTGGTGGTGAATCTCGACCACGACAGACAATTAAAGATTGCGCCAAGTCCCTGAGTGCGGGAGCTTAGCTATGGTTGTGCTTGCTTCGGCCGAAGCGAGCCTGGGCGCGGGGGCGATATGCTAAGAAAAACGGCTGCAGTCATCGTGATTTTCACGTCCATGTTTCTAGTGGGGTGCGTCGATGACGCCATCTACCGACGCGCCCTGATTGTGAACATGAATTTGACGGAATACTCAAACGACGCGATCTTTTTGGATATCATAAGGTCGGGATATCGAGAACCTTTGACCTTTATGTCTCTTAGTCAAATACAAGGGCATGATACTTTAACGGGCTCCCTTGGGTTTCCAACTATCAATGTAGGGCCCGGCCAGACAGTTGCTCAGAAGTTGCACACGTTCGGCCCGAACACCATCGGCGGCTCGATGTCAAACGACTTCACGATGAACAATATCGATGACCAGGCGACGTACGCCGCGCTGTATTCTCCGGTTGCACCAAACTCGATAAGTCTCCTGATAACTCAGGGGTATCCAAGAGAGTTATTGTTCAAATTACTTATAGATCACATCCGCGTCTACGTTCCTGTCGGCGGAAAAGCTCCTGACGGGTCAATAGTCAAAGACCAACCTCAGTGGTTCACACTCTCGAACAATCCTGCGTATGAAGAGGCATCTGATGGTGACGTTGCAGCCGCCGATAAACGAGGTTATGCAACAAAGACTCGAACAGACGAGCGAAGTGGATCGATATACAAAGTCTCCACGACTTTCAATCTAGCCATCGACCAACTAGTTGACGAAGGTTTGACTATTCAATATAGGCAAAACGTTGGACTATACTCGGTCGGAAACCCAACAAATTATAGGATATGTTTCGACCGTTCTTCACTATCCGCCATATACGGGCACGACAGAAGCAAACAATTTGCATCGCTCCCTGTCGTGCTGACAGACAAATTAGGCCAATCGGGCTGCGACAGTACCCCGTGGGCCAAACTGGCTGACGGCACTCAGATTTGTCCGAGCTCACCCCCTTCCCAGCCGTCATCTGGGTACTGTCTGGCTCTTGACCGCGGCGGTGACGCAGAAGTGTATTTTCGGTCTGTCTATGGGGCCTACAGATTTCTCGGTGAATTCGTGCCACAAACGTGGAGAACTGCTGAGTGTGACTCGATCTATACAGCGTTCGATCCGGATTCACAACACTCTATATGCCGGGGCCTGATGGAGATAGAGACTGGAAAATCTAGTGACGCTTTCGTCTCCGTTCGCTACGGAGATTACAATTGGTTTGTACATGATGGAGCGTATAATACAAAGTCAGCGTTTGCTATATTACATCAGCTTGTACAATTGTATTCATCACCATCGAATCAGCCAGGTAACACAGGTTCTGTCAGAAATGCCGGATAAACGCCGGATAAACCTTGCGCCGCAATCAACTCAGCGCCCGCCCGTACAGCGACATCAGGTGCGCCCAGGCTCGTTCCGCCGAGGCGGCGTCGTAGGTGGGGTTGTCCTTGACGCACCAGCCGTGATCGGCCGGATAGACCTCGACTTCGGCCGGGACCTTGGTCGCCGCGAAGGCCGCAGTGAGCGCATCCTTGGCGGCGGGCTGGCGCTGGTCGTCGTTGTGGGCGACGCCGAAGTAGAAACTCGCTTTCACCTTCGGAACCAGCAGATGCGGGCTGTCCGGCTTGTCGGTGACGAGGCCGCCGCCGTGGAACGAGCCGCCGGCGCCGACGCGGCCGGGCGCCACCGAGGCCGCCACCAGGGTGTAAGGCCCGCCCATGCAGTAGCCGGAGACGCCGATCTTCTTGTGCCGGTTCACCGACTTATGCGCGCCGAGCCAGGCGACGTAGGCGGTGGTGTCGGTGATCTGGGTCGCGCGGTTGAGCGGCGCGGTCAGCGGCCCCAGCTTGGCGCGGTCCTCCGGCTTGGTGAAGTCGAACGCCCCGTCGATCACCGGCGCCTTCCTGGTGCGATAGAACGGGTTTGGCACCAGCACGGTGTAGCCGCCGGCGGCGAGGCGGCGGCCCATGTCGCGGAACACCGGGCGCAGGCCCAGCACGTCGGTGAAGATGATCGCCCCCGGCCAGCGCGCCTCGCCCGGCGGATGGAAGAGGGCCGCGTCACAGGTTCCGTCGGCGGTTTTGATCTCGACGTCGGTCTCGACCATCGTATCGCCGGCCAGCACTGGGCCGGCCGCGGCCAGACCCGCCGCCCCGACCGAGAGCGCCGTGAAGCCGCGACGCGACAGCACGCTCGCGTCCTTGGCGGACGCGGGATTCGCATCGTCAGCCATGCTGCCTACTCCACGATCGAGGAATAGATGATGTTCTTCAGCTGGCCGCGGAAGTTGAACGCTCCCGACGGCATGAGCTGGGTCATGAACACCACGACTAGGTCCTCCACGTCGTCGACCCAGAAGATGGTCGAGGCCGCGCCGCCCCAGTAGAAGTCGCCAGCCGCGATCGAGCCGGATTTTACCGTGTCCATCGTGCAGGCGAAGCCGAGCCCGAAACCGACGCCTTCGTTGGCGGTCTCGGAGAAGCCGCCGATCGCCATCTGGGTCAGGTCCTTGCCGTCCTTCAGATGGTTCTGACGCATCAGCTGGATCGTGCGTGGCCCCAGGATGCGCTCACCCTCGAACTCGCCGCCGTTCCGGACCATCTCGCAGAAGCGCACGTAGTCCTCGGTCGTGCCAGTAAGGCCGCCGGCGCCGGAGAAGAAGGTTGGCTCGCGCAGGTAGTTGCTGGTCGTCGGGTCGTCGATCAGCTTCAGCGTCTTGTCCGCGCCGCGCTGGTAGTTGGCGGCGAAGCGGTCGGCCTTGTCCGGGGCGATGTTGAAGGCCGTGTCCTTCATGCCGAGCGGCGCGAAGATGTGCTCGGCCAGGTATTGGTCGAACCGCTGGCCGGAGATCTTCTCGACCAGGGCGCCCACGACGTCGGTCGACATCGAATACATCCAGCGCTCGCCGGGCTGATAGCGCAGCGGCACCTTGGCCAGCTTGTCCATGAACGTGGTCAGCGTTTCGCCGCGGGTTTTCACGCCCACTTCGGCATAGACCTCGTCGACCGGGTGGCCGGCTGGCGCGCCGAGCGCCGAGCCGAACATCAGCCCGCCAGTGTGGCAGAGCATGTCGCGCATGCTCAGCGGGCGGTTCGGGGCCTCGGTCACCATCTCCTTGCCGCGGCCAGAGACCCACACCTGGTGGTCCTTCCAGGCCGGGAAGAAACGACTGACCGGGTCGTTGAGTTGGAAATAGCCGCGTTCGTAGAGCGTCATCAGCGCCACCGAGGCGATCGGCTTGGTCATCGAGTAGAGCCGGAAGATGGTGTCGTCGGTCACCTGCTTGCCGCGTTCGCGGTCCATCTGGCCGAACGAGCGGAAGTAGGCGAGGTGACCGTTGCGGGCGACCGCCACCTGGCAGCCGGCGATCTTGCCGGACGAGATGTAGTTGCGCTCAAGGTGGTCGGTGATCCGCTCCAGCCTCGCGGTCGAGAGTCCGGTCTGCTTTGGCGCCAATTCCATGATGAAAATCCTTCCCTGGGTCTCATGCCCGTGGGCCGATATCGCGGCCTCGTTGCATCTTCGACCGCCGGGCGAGCCCCGGCAAGCGCCTGATCCGCGGCCCGAAAGGATTTGAGCGTGCAAGCTTGAGCGCGGCGCCTCGACCGGCGCGGACGGGATGCTAAGAGGCCTCAATGGTTCCTCGCGTCGCGTCGCCCCTGCTCGCTTGTCTGGTCGCCGTCCTGCTGGGCGCGGCGGCCCCCAGGCCGGATATCCAGCGCGCCGAGATTCCGTCGCCCGCCGGTATGGAGAACCACGGCGCGGCGATCGCCGAGCTGCCGTCGGGCTCCCTGCTGGCCTGCTGGTATTCCGGGGCGCACGAGGAGGATCGTAGCGTCAGCATCCTCTGCTCACGCTCTAACGACGGCGCCGCCTGGTCGCAGCCCTGGACAGCCGTCGCGCCAGGGGATCAAGCGGTGGGGGCGCGGAGAGCCAACAAGAGTCTCGGCAACGTCACCCTCACCGTCACCCCGGATGGTCGGGTCTGGATGATCCACGGGGTGATCCAGAGCCGGTTCTGGCCGTTCATCGGCAGTGTCTGCAACAACTGGGTTTGCGGGCGGATCGATGCGCGGGTCTCGGCCGACGAAGGCGCTACCTGGTCGCGCGCCAAGCGGCTGGTCGATATCGGCGGCGCCTTGCCGCGGGCCGAGCTGAAACCGGTGGCCGGCGGCTACCTCGCGCCGTTCTACGAGGAGAACCAGCAGCGGCCGCTGATCGCCAAGGTCAGCTTGGGCGCTGAAGGCGCGAAGCTACTCAGCTACTGGCGGCTGCGCGGTTGGAAACTCATCCAGCCCACGTTGGCGCCCCTCGGCGACGGCCGCTTCCGGGTCTACTTCCGCGACCAACGGCGTAGAGGCGTTTACACCGACGTCTTCGACCCGGCGACCGGCGCCTGGACCACGCCCGAACTGACCAACCTGCCGAACCCCGGCGCGGCGATCGACGTCTTCGACGACACCGGCCGCTTGGTGCTGATCTACAATCCCTCCAGCACCACCCGCGAAGTGCTGGCGCTGGCCAGATCGACGGATGGCGTTCACTTCGAAACCGGCTGCGATCTCTCCATTCCGAGCGCCGACAGGATCGCCGCCTATCCTTCGGTCATTCGGGGGCGCGATGGCGACTGGCGTGCGGTCTATTCGGCGAACGCCAAAGGGCGGATCAAGTTCGTCCATTTCTCCAGCGCATGGCTGGAAGAATGTTTCTCACATAAGGGTTAGCGCGCAATATATTGCCGCGCCGAAGGCATTCGGGGACGGTCTTTGCGAACCAAATTTCGTCAAACGACGCTAGGGCACGCGACTTTGATCGCGCCCCAGTCGACAGAGTTGGCCTTCAGCCTGTAAAGGCGCGACGAGCGGCCCGAACATCCGGACCGCACTGAGGGCTAGGACGGGTTATTCTAGATGGCGGACCTTCCGCAACAGGGACTGTATGACCCGCGTCATGAACATGACGCGTGTGGCGTGGGGTTTGTGGCCAACATCAAGGGCCGCAAATCGCACGAGGTCATTGCCTGTGGTCTGGAGATCCTGGTCAACCTGAACCACCGCGGCGCCGTGGGCGCCGATCCGCTGGTCGGCGACGGCGCTGGCGTGCTGATCCAGCTGCCCGACGCGCTCTACCGCGACTGGGCGACCAACGCCGGCCTGGAGCTGCCGCAGCCGGGTTTCTACGGCGTGGCCATGTGTTTCCTGCCGCAGGACGAAGCCGCGCGGGAACTGGCGATCGGCCAGTTCGAGCACTTCATCCGGGTCGAAGGCCAACAGCTGATCGGCTGGCGCGATGTGCCGACCGACACCGCGGGCCTCGGCAAGGCTGTGCTGGCCGAGATGCCGGTGATCCGCCAGGCCTTCGTCGGCCGCGGCGCCCGGCTGAAGGATCAGGATGCGTTCGAGCGCAAGCTGCTGGTCATCCGCAAGCAGACCCAGAACCCGCTGGAGAAGCTGGCTGAAAAGTATGCGCTGCCCAGCCTGACCGACTTCTACATGCCGTCATTCTCCAGCCGGACGGTTTGCTACAAGGGCATGGTGCTGGCTCACCAGGTCGGCACCTTCTACCTCGACCTGAAGAACCCGCTGGCGGAGAGCGCCGTGGCGCTGGTGCACCAGCGGTTCTCGACCAACACGTCGCCATCGTGGCAGCGCGCTCACCCCTACCGGTTCATCGCCCACAACGGCGAGATCAACACCGAGCGCGGCAACGCCAACTGGATGAACGCCCGGCGCCGCACGATGGAGAGCCCGCTGCTCGGGCCCGATCTCGACAAGATGTGGCCGCTGATCAAGGACGCCGACTCGGACACCGCCAAGCTCGACAACGCGCTCGAGCTGCTGCTGGCCGGCGGCTATCCGCTGGCCCACGCAATGATGATGCTGATCCCGGAAGCCTGGGCCGGCAACCCGCTGATGGACGCCAAGCGGCGGGCTTTCTACGAGTACCACGCCGCGCTGATGGAGCCGTGGGACGGCCCCGCCGCGGTCGCTTTCACCGACGGTCGCCAGGTCGGCGCCACGCTCGACCGCAACGGCTTGCGTCCCGCCCGCTTCATCATCACCGACCAAGACCACGTGGTCATGGCTTCCGAAGTCGGCGTGCTGCCGGTCGAGGAAGAGCGGATCCTGCGCAAGTGGCGCCTGCAGCCCGGCAAGATGCTGCTGATCGACATGGAAGAAGGCCGCATCGTCGAGGACGAGGAGATCAAGGCCAAGCTGGCTGAGGCCGAGCCCTACGAAGAATGGCTGCGGGCGACCCAGTTCAAGCTCGACGATCTGCTGGAGCCGCCGCAGTGGGAGCCGGCGCTGCAGAACGATCCGGCGGACTTTCTCGATCGCCAGCAGGCGTTCGGCTACACCCAGGAAGACCTGCAGTTCTTCCTGGAGCCGATGGGCGATTTGGCCGACGACCCGATCGGGTCGATGGGATCGGATACGCCGATTGCCGTGCTCTCCAGGCGTCCGAAGCTGCTCTACGAGTACTTCAAGCAAGGCTTCGCTCAGGTCACCAACCCGCCGATCGACCCAATCCGAGAAGAGCTGGTGATGAGCCTGGTCTCCATGATCGGGCCGCGTCCAAACCTGCTCGGCCACCAGGCCGGCGCGCACAAGCGGCTGGAAGTCACCCAACCGATCCTCAGCAACGCCGATCTGGAGAAGATCCGCTCGATCGCCGAACTCGCCGACGGCGCGTTCCGCACCGCGACGCTCGACGCCACCTGGCCGGCGTCGGAAGGCGCGGCGGGCTTGGAACGGGCGTTGGAGCGGCTCTGCATGGCCGCGACCGACCGGGTGCTGGCCGACAGCAACATCCTGATCCTCTCTGACCGCGCGACTGGCCCTGATCGCATCCCGATCCCGGCCGCGCTCGCCACCGCGGCGGTGCATCACCACCTGATCCGCCAGGGTCTGCGCATGCAGACCGGCCTCGTCATCGAGACCGGCGAAGCGCGCGAGGTGCACCACATGTGCGTCCTCGCCGGCTACGGCGCCGAGGCGATCAACCCCTATCTGGCGTTCGACACCATCGAGCAGCTGCGCGCGCAGAACCGCTCGAAGCTCTCAGCCAAGGACGTCCAGAAGAATTACATCAAGGCGCTCGGAAAGGGTCTCTTGAAGGTGATGTCCAAGATGGGCGTCTCCACCTACCAGTCCTATTGCGGCGCGCAGATCTTCGACGCGATCGGGCTCTCGACGACGCTGGTCGACAAGTACTTCACCGGCACCGACACCAAGATCGAGGGCGTCGGCCTGGCCGAAATCGCCGAGGAGTGCGTGCGCCGGCACGCCGCCGCCTACAGCGATGCGCCGATCTATCGCAACATGTTGGACGTCGGCGGGACCTACGGCTGGCGGCTGCGCGGCGAGGAGCACGCCTGGACGCCGGAGACGGTCGGCCGCCTGCAGCACGCGGTGCGCGGCAACCTGCCCGCCGAGTACCTGACCTACGCCAAGGCGATCAACGAGCAGAGCGAGCGGCTGCTCACCATCCGCGGCCTGATGCAGCTGAAGCCGGGCGAGACGGCGGTCCCGATCGAGGAGGTCGAGCCGGCCGCCGAAATCGTCAAGCGCTTCTCCACCGGGGCGATGAGCTTCGGCTCGATCAGCCGCGAGGCGCACACGACGCTGGCAGTGGCGATGAACCGGATCGGCGGACGCTCGAACACCGGCGAGGGGGGCGAGGAGCCCGACCGCTTCGTGCCGATGGCCAATGGCGATTCCATGCGTTCGGCGATCAAGCAGGTCGCATCCGGCCGCTTCGGGGTGACCGCCGAGTACCTCGTCAACGCCGACGACATCCAGATCAAGATGGCCCAGGGCGCCAAGCCCGGTGAAGGCGGCCAGCTGCCCGGCTACAAGGTCGACGCCAACATCGCCAAGGTGCGGCACTCGACGCCGGGCGTTGGCTTGATCTCGCCGCCGCCGCACCACGATATCTATTCGATCGAGGATCTGGCCCAGCTGATCCACGACCTGAAGAACGTGAACCCGAAGGCGCGGATTTCGGTGAAACTGGTCTCGCGGATCGGCGTCGGCACCATCGCCGCCGGGGTCTCCAAGGCGCGCGCCGACCACGTGACCATCTCGGGCTTCGAGGGCGGCACCGGCGCCTCGCCGCTGACGTCGCTCACGCACGCCGGCTCGCCCTGGGAGATCGGCCTCGCTGAGACCCAGCAGACGCTGCTGATCAACGGCCTGCGCACTCGCATCGCGGTCCAGGTCGACGGCGGCGTGCGCACTGGGCGCGATGTGGCCATCGGCGCGCTTTTGGGCGCGGACGAGTTCGGATTCGCCACCGCGCCGCTGATCGCGGCCGGCTGCATCATGATGCGTAAGTGTCACCTGAACACCTGCCCGGTCGGGGTGGCGACGCAGGATCCGGTGCTGCGGGCGCGCTTCACCGGCAAGCCCGAGCACGTGATCAACTACTTCTTCTTCGTCGCCGAAGAGCTGCGCCAGATCATGGCCGAGATGGGCTTCCGCACCGTGTCGGAGATGATCGGTCGGGTCGACCGGCTGGATGCGCGGCCCGCCGTCGAGCACTGGAAAGCGCACGGCATCGACCTGACCAAGCTGCTCTACGCGGCGCCTCCGGGTGAAGCGAAGGGGCTCTGGAACCTCGATCGCCAGGACCACGGCCTACACGGCGCGCTCGACAACGCTTTGATCGCCGACGCCATGCCAGCGCTGGAAGGCAAGGGACCTGTGGTCATCGAGCGGACGATCCGCAACGGCAACCGCACCGCCGGCGCGATGCTCTCCGGCGAAGTCGCCCGCCGCTTCGGCCACACCGGCCTGCCGGAAGGCTCGATCACGGTGAAGTTCAGCGGCAACGCGGGACAAACGTTCGGCGGGTTCCTGGCCAGAGGCGTCGCCCTCGAACTCACCGGCGACGCCAACGACTACGTCGGCAAGGGTCTCTCCGGTGGGCGGGTCGTGGTGCGCCATCCGGCCGGCACTGGGCGCGATCCGACCAAGAACATCATCGTCGGCAACACGGTGCTCTACGGCGCCATCGCCGGCGAGGCCTACTTCGAGGGCGTGGCTGGCGAGCGCTTCGCGGTGCGCAACTCCGGCGCCGTCGCGGTGGTCGAGGGCCTGGGCGACCACGGCTGCGAGTACATGACCGGCGGCGTCGTCTGCGTGCTGGGCGACACCGGGCGCAACTTCGCGGCCGGCATGTCCGGCGGCATCGCCTACGTCTACGACCCGGCTGGCCGGTTCGGGCCGCTCTGCAACATGGCGATGGTCGAGACCGGCCCGATCGGACCAGCGGCGCCCGGCGAGCGCGACGAAGACGGGTTGCGGCCGCGCCAGCGCTCGGTCAGCGTCGAGAACTCGGGCATGGGCGATGCGCTGCGCTACGACGCCGAGCGCCTGCGCATCCTGGTCGAGCGGCACTACCTCTACACCGGCAGCGCCCGAGCCGCCGAGCTGCTCGGCGACTGGGAGACGGCGCTCGCCAGCTTCGTCAAGGTGACGCCGAAAGACTATCGCCGCGCGCTGGAAGACCAGGCCGCCGAACGCGCGGCCACCAAAGCCGTCGCGGCCGAGTAGCGCGATGCTCGGCCGAGACTTACAGACGCCCGCAGTGTGGCTTTGCGCCCCGCACCCACCTCATCCCTCCCCTTTATGGGGAGGGCAGACCGCGAAGCGGTCGGGTGGGGATGTGCGACGCGTCAACGCCAGTCGGAGGGTTCGTCAGGTGTCCCCAGACTCCCCCACCCGGACCGCCTTGCGGTCCTGCCCTCCCCATGAAGGGGAGGGACGGGAGCGAGGCGACCTCCACGATCAGTACAGGGGCGAGTTCCATGGGTAAGCCGACCGGCTTCCTCGAGATCGAGCGGCGCGAGCGGGGCTATGTGAAGCCGGCCGAGCGGCTGAAGACGTGGCGCGAGTTCACCCACCCGCTGCCCGACGGCGAGCTGGCGCGGCAGGCGTCGCGCTGCATGAGCTGCGGGATTCCGTTCTGTCACCAGGGCTGCCCGGTCAACAACCAGATCCCCGACTGGAACGACCTCGTCTACCGCGACCAGTGGCGCCTGGCGCTGGAAAACCTGCACTCCACCAACAACTTCCCGGAGTTCACCGGCCGCGTCTGCCCGGCGCCGTGCGAGGCCAGCTGCACGCTGAACATCGACGACAACCCGGTGACGATCAAAACCATCGAGTGCCAGATCGTCGATCGCGGCTGGGCCGAGGGCTGGGTCGAGCCGCAGGTCGCGACGGCGCTGACTGGCCGCCGCGTCGCGGTGGTTGGGTCAGGGCCGGCCGGCCTCGCCTGCGCCCAGCAACTGGCCCGCGCCGGGCATGGCGTGGTGCTGTTCGAGAGGAGCGACCGCATCGGCGGCCTGCTCCGCTACGGCATCCCCGACTTCAAGATGGAAAAGACGCTGATCGACCGGCGCATGACCCAGATGGAGGCCGAGGGCGTGACCTTCCGGCCGGGCGTCGAGGTCGGCAAGGACGTCTCGATGGACGAGCTGATGAGCGGCTACGACGCCGTCGTGCTCTCCGGCGGCGCCGAGGCCCCGCGCGATCTGCCAGTGCCGGGCCGCGAGCTGGCAGGGGTTCACTTCGCGATGGAGTTCCTGGCGCAACAGAACAAGCGCGTGGCCGGCGATGCCGAAGAGATCGCGGCGCCGACCGGCGGCATCAGCGCCAAGGGCAAGCACGTGGTGGTGATCGGCGGCGGCGACACCGGCTCGGACTGCATCGGCACATCGGGCCGGCAAGGCGCGGCCTCGATCACCCAGCTCGAGATCATGCCGATGCCGCCGGAGCGCGAGGACAAGGCGCTGACCTGGCCGGACTGGCCGCTGAGGCTGCGCACCTCGTCGTCGCAGGAAGAAGGCTGCGACCGCGATTTCGCGGTGACGACGGTACGTGCGGTCGGGACCGAGCGGATCGAAGCGATCGATTGCGCCCGGGTCGAGTGGGTCGCCGGCCCCGACGGGCGCACCCAGATGCAGCCCGTCGCGGGCAGCGAGTTCACTCTGCCGGCCGACCTCGTGCTGCTGGCGATGGGCTTCGTCGGTCCGCGGCGCGACGGCGTGGTCGAGCAATCCGGCGTCGAGCTCGATGCGCGCGGCAACGTCAAGGCCAACACCGCCGACTACCGCTCGACCGCGCCCCGGGTGTTCGCCTGCGGCGACATGCGCCGCGGCCAGTCGCTGGTGGTCTGGGCGATCCGCGAGGGCCGCCAGTGCGCCCGCTCTGTCGACGAGTTCTTGATGGGCGAGTCCACGCTGCCGCGTTAACCGTGGTCGGGCAACCAACGGTGGCCCCGCCCGCGATTTGCGGTCAAGATGGGTGCGTCGATCGGGATTTGCCTGCCAAGGGAGCTTAGCGGGGGTGGCCGCCCAGCCTGGAGTGTTCGCGGCCGGCCCTCCGCCGTCGCCAGAGGCGCTGCGCGACGCGCAGACCTCGCTGACGCACGACCCGACGCTGCAGTTCAGTTTCGGCAAAGCTCCGCCACCGCCGGACCACGGGCCGACGCCGCCCTGGCTCGAGGCGATCTACCATTGGCTGGCGTCAGCGTTCGGCTGGGTCGGGCACATCCTGGGCTGGGTGTTCATCGGCGGCCTCGGCCTCGTCCTGGCGATCGTGCTCTTCTTCCTGATCCGCGAATTCGTGCGGGCTCGCTGGCCGGACCTGTTCAAGAAGAAGCCCGAGCCCAAGCAGAAGCCGGTCGACTGGCGGCCGGACGCGGCTGTCGCCCGCGCCCTGCTCGAAGAAGCGGACCGGCTGGCTGCGCAAGGCCGCTTCGCCGAGGCAGTGCGGGTGATCCTGCGGCGCAGCATCGAGGAGATCGACGGGCGCAGGCCGCTGCTGGTGCGCCCGGCGCTGACCTCGCGCGAAATCAGTGGCTTGCAGGAACTGCCCGAGGTGGCGCGCGGCACGTTCGCCTCGATCGCCGCCGTCGTCGAGCGCAGCCTGTTCGGCGGCCGCGATGTCGACGCCGCCGGCTTCGCCGAATGCCGCCGCACCTACGAGGCCTTCGCGTTCCCCGGAGCCTGGGCTTGAGCGGGGCCGCCTCTTGAGCGACGCGGGGAGTGAGGGCCGGCCGGTCTTCCGGGCGCGCACGGCGATCACGCTCGTGCTGGTGGGTATCTTCGCCTTCTCGGCGTTCGTGACTTTGCTGGCTTATGCGCCGGACCTGGAGCGCGACCCTAGCTGCCGGCCCAATGTCTATTCCAAGTGCGCGATCGGGTTTGCAGGGCTGGAAGCCGCGGTGAAGCTCGCCGGCGTGCCGACCCTGATCAGCCGCCATCCGCTGCCGAAAGGCCGCAGCGAGGGCCTGCTGGTGGCGACGCCCGAGCCCGAGCGGGGCGCCGACATCGGCGCGCTCAACTTCGGCGGGCCGGTGCTGGTGGTGCTGCCGAAATGGAGCGTCTCACCCGATCCGACCCATGCCAGCTGGGGCTTGAAGCAGGGCGTCATCCCGGCCGCCGAGATGCCGAACAAGGACCTGCTGGACGTGGTCACCGTCACGCGGCGGCCTGGCATCTCTCGCCCTCGGCTTGTCGGCGTGGACGGCACGCCGCTGGCCGGACTGTCACTCGCGCCCGGTCCGATCGAGCAACTGCAGTCGCTGCAGGCCAGCGGCTGGACCCCGGTGCTGACCGACGAGAGCGGCGACGTGATCATGGCCCAGGCGGCCAACACTCGAATCTACGTGCTGGCCGACCCCGACCTGCTGAACACCCAGGGCCTGGGCAACCTCGATACCTTCGGCGCGGCCGCGTCGATCGTCCGGGCGCTCAGGGCCGGCGAGGGGCCGGTGATGTTCGACGTCACCCTCAACGGCTACAAGATGGAGCGCAGTCCGCTTCGCCTGATGTTCGACCCGCCGTTCCTGGCGGTGACCCTCTGTTTCGTCGCCGCGCTGGCGCTGGCCGGGCTGCAGGCCGCCTTCCGGTTCGGCCCGGTGATCCGACCGCAGCGAGTGCTGGCGCTCGGCAAGGAAGCGCTGACCGACAACTCCGCTCAGCTGATCCGCCTCGCTGGACGTGAAACCCACATGGCCCCGGGCTACGCCGACCTGACCCGCAAGGCCGCCGCAAGGGCCGTTGGCGTCCCGCGCGAGCTCACCGGCCAGGCGCTGACCGACTTTCTCGACCGCATGGGCGCCCAGCGCGGCGCGACCGACAATCTGGCGACCCTGAACCTCGAAGCCGGGCGGGTCGAAGGCCGATCCGCGCTGACCGCGCTGGCGGGCCGCCTCTACCGATGGAGACTGGAGATGACGCGTGAACGTCAATGACGTGAGAGACCTCGCCGAGCGGATTCGGCGCGAGATCGGCAAGGCGGTGATCGGCCAGGCCGACACGGTCGAGCTGATGCTGACCGCGCTGCTGGCCGGCGGCCACGTGTTGCTGGAAGGCCCGCCCGGCACCGCCAAGACCTTCCTGGCCCAGTGCTTCGCCTGCAGCCTCGATCTTCAATACGGCCGCATCCAGTTCACGCCCGACCTGATGCCGGGCGATATCCTCGGGTCGAACCTGTTCAATTTCCAGACCTCGACCTTCACCCTGACCCGGGGGCCGATCTTCTGCGAGCTGCTGCTAGCCGACGAGATCAACCGCACGCCGCCGAAGACCCAGGCCGCGCTGCTGGAGGCCATGCAGGAGCGCCGTATCACCATCGACGGCGTCGCCAACCCGCTCAGCGACCACTTCATGGTGGTGGCGACCCAGAACCCGATCGAGCAGCAGGGCACCTATCCGCTGCCCGAAGCCCAGCTCGACCGGTTCCTCTTCAAGCAGACGCTGAAGTACCCGAGCGCCGACGAAGAGCGGGCGATCGTCGCCACTCACGGCCTGCGCACCGGCAGCCCCGATCCTGCCGACCTGGGTGTCGGCGTGGCGGCGGACCGGGCGGCGGTGGATGCGGCTACCCAGACCATCGCCGGCATCCGCCTCGCCGACGAGATCATCACCTACGTCGTGGGGTTGATCCGGGCGACGCGGGAGACGCCCGATCTCGAGACCGGGGCCAGCCCGCGCAGCGCCGCCATGCTGGCGACCGCCGCCCGCGCCAGAGCCGCGCTGCAGGGCCGCGACTACGTGATCCCCGACGACGTCAAAGCGCTCGCTTTGCCGGCGCTACGCCACCGGGTGATCCTGTCGCCGGCCGCCGAGATCGAAGGACGCCAGGTCGACCAGATCGTGCAAGGCCTGATCGAGCGGGTGGAAGCGCCCCGATGACGCGGGCAGGGTGAGGCGCACCGGGTGATCTATCCCTCGTCCCGTGCGGTGGCGGCGATGGCGATCGGCGCGCCGGCGGCGCTGCTGATCGGCCTGATCCAGCCTGGCTACTGGGTCGCCGGCGCGGCGTGGGTGGTGCTGATCGCCACGCTCTGCCTCGCCGACGCGCTGCTGGGCTCGCCGCGCGACCAGGTGACGATGGCGCTGGAGGCGCCGGGGGTGCTGCCGACCGCGGGCTCGGCGCCTATGCGCCTGACGGTGACCTTCGATCGCCGCCCGCCCAGCCTCGCCGAGACCGCGGTGCAGGTGAACGCGCGCCTCGCCGTCAGCGCCGCGCGCACCGCCACAGAGGTGCGCGGCGGCGCGGCGCGGGCCGAGTTCGAGCTCACCCCCAACCGCCGCGGCGAAGGCGAGATCGAGAAGATCTGGGCGCGCTGGCGCGGTCCGTTCGGTCTGGTCTGGAAACAGATCGTCGAGTCGCCGAAGCGGATCGTGCCGATCACCCCCAACGTCGGCGCGGTGAAGGACGAGGCGATCAAACTCTTCGCCCGCGACGCCATGTTCGGCATCAAGGCGCAGCTGGAGACCGGCGACGGCTCGGAATTCCATGCGTTGCGCGAGCTGGCGCCCGGCATGGACCGGCGGGCGATCGACTGGAAACAGTCCGCCCGCCACGGCAAGCTGCTGGCCAAGGAGTTCCGCACCGAGCGCAACCACCCGGTGATCTTCGCCATCGATACCGGCCGGCTGATGTGCGAACCGCTGCTGGGCGTGCCCAGGATCGACCGGGCGATCAACGCCGCGCTGCTGATGGCGTTCGTGTCGCTCAAGCTCGGCGACCGGGTCGGCTTCTTCGGTTTCGACGTGAAGCCCAGCCTGTTCTCCGGCGCGGTCTCCGGCGCCCACGCCTTCCCATTCCTGCAGCGCGTCGCCGCCCGGCTCGACTACTCCAGCGAGGAGACCAACTACACCTTGGCGCTGACCCAGCTGGGCGCGGCGCTGGAGCGGCGCTCGCTGATCGTGATCTTCACCGACTTCGCCGACACCACCTCCGCCGAGCTGATGCTCGAGAATGTCGGCCGGCTGATCAAGCGCCACCGGGTGCTGTTCGTGATCTTCCGCGACGAAGAGCTGGAGGCGATCGAGCGACGCGAGCCGGTCGACCCCGAAGCGGTGTCCCGCTCGGTCACCGCCCAGGCGCTGCTGCGCGAACGCGACGTGGTGATCGCCCGCCTGACCCGCCTCGGCGCCCACATCGTCGACGCCCCCGCCGCCTCGGTGGGTCCGGCGCTGCTGAATGCGTACATCGATCTGAAGAAGCGAGATTTACTGTGACGGGATCGGAGATCGTGCACCGGCCTTGCGCCCCCTCCGTCACTCGCCGCTTCGCGCCGAGCGCCACCTCCCCCGTTTCGCTTCGCTACTCGGTGGAGGAGAAAGAGCACGCGTGTCTTCTCCTCCACCACCCGGAGAGGCGGGGGAGGGGGACCGCCCGGCGCCGCCGGGTGGTGGAGGGGGCGCGGCCGCGCTTCGAAATCCGATGAAAGAGCTCCAACTCAAATCTCGCCGCTTCCGGGCCGAGCGCGAGGGCGACTGGCGGCGGCTCGAGAGCCTGCTCGCCCGGGTCGAGGGGCATTCGGCCAAGAACCTCACCGACGAGGAGCTACTGGCGATCCCGGTGCTTTACCGCGCGGCGCTGTCATCGCTGTCGGTGGCCAGGGCGACGTCCCTCGACCACAGCCTGGTCGACTACCTCGAGAGCCTCGCCACGCGCGCCTATTTCTTCGTCTACGGCGCCCGCGCTGGCCTGCGGCAACGCCTCATCCGCTACTTCGCCAACACCTGGCCGACCGCGGTGCGGGGCCTCTGGCGTGAGACGTTGGCGTCGCTGGCGATCACCGTCGCCGCGGCCCTGGTCGGCTACCTGCTCGTGGCCGGCGATCCCGGCTGGTACGGCGGCATCGTGCCAGACGGGCTGGCCGGCGGCCGCGACCCGACCGCGACCACCGCCTTCCTGCGCAAGACGCTCTACGACGGCGGCGGCGGTCACGTGCCGCTGGCGCTCTTCGCCACCTATCTCTTCAGCCACAACGCCCAGATCGCCATCTTCGCCTTCGCGCTCGGCTTCGCCTTCTGCATTCCGACCGCGTTCCTCTTGGCGTCGAACGGCCTGACCCTCGGCGCCCTCTTCGCGCTCTACGGTTCGCGCGGCCTCGGCTTCGAACTTGGCGGCTGGATATTCATCCACGGCGTGACCGAGCTCTTCGCCATCATCCTCGGCGGGGCAGCGGGCTTCCGGATCGGCTGGCGGGTGGCGTTCCCGGGCGAGAAGACTCGGCTCGACGCCGCCGCCGAAGCAGGCCGCGCCGCTGCGCCCGTGGTCGCTGGCGTGGTGTTGATGCTGGTCGTCGCCGGGATGCTGGAAGGCTTCGCCCGCCAGCTGATCAACGACGACTGGGCCCGCTACGCCATCGCCGCCTCCACGCTGACGATCTGGCTGGGCTACTTCTACCTGCCAAGGCGGGGGAAGCCCGCATGACCGTTGCCGGGTCCACCGCGCCGCCGCCGCCCAGCGCCGGCCAGCTGCGCCACCTGATCACCCCCGAGGGCGTCGACCTGCGGCTGCGGGTCGGCGCGGCCGGCGAGCGCGCGGCGGCGTTCATGCTGGATGCGGTGATCCTGGTCACCACTATGCTGGTCTTCATCTTCGCGATCAGCTTTGCGGTCGGCGCGGCCTCGTCGCTGGCCTCGCAGGACGTGCGGGAGGGGCTGGGCAGCGCGGTAGTCGTGGTCTTCCTGCTGGGCTTCTTCGTGCTGCGCAATGGCTACTTCATCATCTTCGAACTCAGCGCCCGCGCCGCCACCCCCGGCAAGCGGATCATGGGCCTCAGGGTCGCGGCCCGCGACGGCGGCCGGCTCACCGCCGAGGCCGTCTTCGCCCGCAACGCCATGCGCGAGATCGAGATTTTCCTGCCGCTGTCGTTCCTGCTCGCCTCCAGCATCGCCGCCGCCGACGCCGCCGGCGGCTGGGTGGTGCTGCTGGGGCTGCTCTGGACCGGCGGTTTCGCGCTCTTCCCGCTCTTCAACCGCGACCGCCTGCGGGTCGGCGACTTCGTGGCCGGCACCTGGGTGGTGAAGTCGCCGCGCGAGAAGCTCAGCATCGACCTGCTCGACGCGCTGGAGACGGCGCAGGGCGGCTATGTGTTCACCCCCGACCAGGCCAGCGCCTACGGGATCAAGGAGCTGCACGTGCTGGAAGACGTGCTGCGGCGCAAAGACCCAAAGACCCTCGCCGCCGTCGCCGACCGCATCCGCGCCAAGATCGTCTGGCGGCCCCGCGAGGGCGAGACCGACGCCGCCTTCCTCTCCGCCTACTACGCCGCCCTCCGCGGCCGCCTGGAAACCAGGCTGCTGTTCGGCCACCGAAGGCTGGACAAGTTCGACAAGGCGTAGCGGGGCGAAACGAGCGCGTATTGAACGGTCGCACAGTTTCAGCGCGCCGGGTTGGATCAAGCGGTGAAGGCGCTGTTCTAGTCCGGCCGCCAGCGTCCTAAGTCGGGTCGGAGGGGGCCTTGGTTTGGAATCCTCGCCACACCCAGAGCAGAGCGATCACCGAGAGAGGGACCAGGGCAAGCCCGCCGACGCCAAACCACATGGCGCGGACAGTCCAGTCGTGGGCTGCGTCGCGCCGCGCATCTAGCTTGCGCAGGTACGCTTCCTCATTGGCCCGAACTTGCATCGCGCCGAGTTGCTCAATAGCGAGCTTAGTAACTGTCTGGGCATAAGGGTTGGCGCATTCACCAAGCTGTTCGCAAGTCGTCTCCTCAGCCGTTTCAGTCGTAGCTGCTCGAGCGGTTTGTGTGTTGACCCAATAGACGACGCCCCAACCGATTGCCCATGGCACCAAGATGGCTATGGCAAGCCGTTGAAGTCCCCTGACAAAGCCGGGCTCAGGCGGAAGCCGGCTCGCCGTCATCGTCGTCACCCTCTGCCAAAATTTCCTTATCGATCTCCAGTTTGGCAATCAGGCGTTCGATTTCCTTCACGCCGATCTGACCGCTCACGACCAGCCGAAAGCTGCTCCCTTTAGAGAGGATGCCGGTAGTCAACTCACGCTCGCCAGCTATCATTTGCACCATTTGCTCACTCGGTCGGGACTTTGCGACAGGCGGCGGTTCAGCCCCTTCGGAATCCCCAAACTCCAACCCTTCGATCCCACTTCCTGCGGGATTAGTGGCGCTAACGATACCGGAATCGGCAAGGTGAGAGAAGACTATATTATCCTTGTAAATGTCCAAAAGCTCCTGCGCCGCAGCCTCAGTGAAACCTCGCTCGATGCGGAGCTGGCTGCGGCACTCGGCATCGCTAGGCGGTTGGGCACCCCACGACTCCCAAAGTTCAGCTAGGATCTTTGGCTTCAACGCGATCTGTTTCAGCGCGTCGTGTTGGTGGTCAACGCGCTCGTCTGCGAGCCACCGAAACGCAAGATCGGTTATCTGGACTTTGCGGTCGGCCCCGCTACCAGAATCCTGAAGTATTCCATACATCAGCAGCGTAGCGATGGCCTGCCGTCCGCCGCTACTTTTTGAACCATAACCCCACGCATCCACGGCACTCTCGACGCGAACCGCGTGTCGCTTGTTCGCTTCAAAGAATTGCGCCGCGCGGTCTAGCGCCTTGCGAAGGGTGAGTGAGGGAGAACGCGGGCTTCGCTCCCGAGCCGACGACGATGGATCGCTCATTCAGAGGCCTCCTGACATCCCGTCCCCATACCGCGACCATCCTCCGTACGTCAAGGCTAAAATCGGAACAATATCCTTGAACTATCCTCCTTACGGCACTATCGTTGGGAGGCTAAACGGAGAATCGTATGACTAGGAGGGCGAGAGCCCCGACCGCACCACCGACCGGCGGTCAGGGCTCGGAAAGATAGGAAGGGCCGCTCCCCGGCCCCGGTGACACGGAAGGGAGCGGCCCTGAATCGGCTCTTGGTTGGGGGCTCATCCAATGGTTAGACGCGCGGTTTACGCCTCGGAATTCTCGGTCTGATCCCGAAGCCCCCAACCATGAAGCTCGGGCGGGGCGCGGCTGCAACCGAACCGACCATGACCACGACCACGGTTGGCCCCGACCGTAAGCACTTACGCGGATATAGCGCTAACACGCCTGTCCCACCAAGCAGGCGACCCGGAAGAGAGCGGAGGGTGCAGGCGTCAGATTGCCCGGAGCCACTCCGCCCTCAATCGAACACCGCCGCTAGTTGCTCCGCGCCGACGCCTTCCTTGATCTGGCGCAGTTCGTAGTAGGTCGAGGCGACGCCGACTGAGCCGATCAGGCTGCTGGCGGTCTGGGCGAGCAGGCTGGCGAAGGTCTGCACGACCATCACCCCGAACATCGCCCCGCCGCCCGGGCGGCCGATCATCAGGAAGATCGCGGCGGCGATCGCGCCCGAGGCCATCGAGAACATGACGCCGACCACGACGGCGATGATCGCCAGGCCGAAGATCGCGCCGCGGTGGTTGCGGGTCAGCTCCAGGCTGCGGCCGAAGGCCCCGAAGATGCCGGTGCGCTCGACCACCTCGGCCGGCGTCGCGACGCTCCAGGCCAGCGCCAGCAGGATGCCCGGCACGAGGAACACCAGGCAGCCGAAGAAGACGCAAATGCTGGAAATGATCCCGATCGCGATCAGCGGCAGGAAGAAGCGCAGGCCCGTGCCGAGGCAGTCGCCGAACGAGGCCTTTCGGCCGGCGAGGTCGCTGACCGCGCCATGGATCACCGAGCCTTGCAGCACCGCGTTGCCCATCGCCGCAACGAGGCCGGCCAGCAGCGAGAGCGCGATCGACGTCGGCTCGAACAGCTGCGCCGCGGCGCTGGGCGCAACGACGCCGTTCTCGCCGAACATCGGGCTCATCCGCAGCAGCTGCAGCAGGCTGGCCGCGCCGGTCGGCAACCCCGCCAGCAGGATCGCCAGCAGAAGGAAGGTCACGAAGTTGCGGCCTAGCACAGCGAACAGCCGGCTGATCACCCGCCCGATGTCGAACCCTTCGGCGGCCGGCGTCGCGACTGTCATTGGCCCCTCCAACACGGCGTCGCGGGCAGTCTAACCCGGCGTCGGCGCAGCTTCCAAGGCGGCGGCTACTCCGCCGGTTCGGGGACCTTGGTTCCGACCAGGAAGTCCGCCGGGTTGGGTTTCAAGGTCGCGGTCCAGTAGTCGACCAGCGGGAAGGGCCAGTTCTGGGAGACGCGGCCGAGGTCGTTCTTGTACCAGCTCGACACCTGCGGCGCGCCCCAGGCCATCTTCTCGTTGGCGGCGTCGACCTTGACGTTGAAGGCGTCGTGCACGTCCTGGCGCACCTCCAGCGTCGCCGCGCCGGTCTCGGCCATCAGCTCCAGGCAGCCGACGATGTAGCGCACCGAGCATTCCGAGAAGAAGATGATCGAGCCGTTGACGACGATGTTGGTGTTGGGGCCGTAGATCATGAAGAAGTTGGGGAAGCCCGGCGCGGTCATGCCGAGGTAAGCGCGCGCGTCGCCGGCCCAGACGTCATGCAGCTCGCGCCCGCCGCGGCCCTTAATCTTGTAGGTCTTGAGGAACTGGCTGGCGGTGAAGCCGGTGCCGTAGATGATCGCGTCGAAGTCGCGCGCCGCGCCGTCCCTGGTGACGATGCCGGTCTCGGTGATCCCGGTGATCGGACTGGTGACCAGTTCGACGTTGTGTCGCTTCAGCGCCGAGATCCAGAGCCCGTCGTCGCGCAGCACGCGCTTGCCGCCGAGCGGGTACTCGGGGACCAGGTGCGGCAGCAGATCGGGACGGTCCTGCGCCTGCATGCCGATCGCCATCGACAGCATTTCGCGCATCATTGCATTGGCCGGGCTGACGGCGCCGGGGCCGCCGTTCCAGGTCGGGTCGGCCTTCACCGCCTCGTAGACGCCGTCGGTCAGCATCCAGAACAGCCAGAAGCGGTACCATTTGCCGTAGAACGGCATGTGCTCGATCAGCCACTTCTCCGCCGCCGAGGTGGGCTCGTGATAGTCGGGCGTCGGCGCGAGCCAGGGCGGTGTGCGCTGGAAGACGGTGAGCTGCTCGGCCTCCTTGGCCACCTCGGGCACGAACTGGAAGGCGCTGGCTCCCGTGCCGATCACGGCGACGCGCTTGCCCTTCAGCTCGACGTCCGAGCGCCAGCGCGCGGAGTGGAACGCGGGTCCCTTGAAGTCGTCGCGACCCTCGATGTCGGGCAAGCGCGGCTGGTTCAGCTGGCCGACGGCGGAAATCACCGCCTTGGCGGTCAGCGTCTCGACCTTGCCGGCTGCGTCGCGGACCCGAATGTTCCAGACGCTGGACGCCTCGTCGAACGCGGCCTCCTCGACCGTGGTCTCGAAGCGGATGTGACGGCGCAGTCCGTGCTTGTCGGCGACCTTCCGGAAGTAGGCCAGCAGCACCGGCTGCGGCGAGAAGTGGTTCGGCCACTCGTGATTGGGCTCGAACGAGTAGGAGTAAAGGTGGCTGGGGTTGTCGACCCGGCAGTCGGGATAGCGGTTCTCGAACCAGGTGCCGCCGACATCGGCGTTCTTCTCGACGATGGTGAAGGGGATGCCGGCTTCCTGCAGCCGGATGCCGGCCAGAAGGCCCGACATGCCGGCGCCGATGACCACCACTGGCAGCTTGGCCGCCGCGGCCTTCAGCTTCGGTGAGGTCCAGTCCGGCCGCTTCGGATCGACGCCGGACATCTGCAGCTCCTCGATCAGGAACGGCGCGTAGTGCTCGGGGATCTCGACCCCGGCGACGAAGTCCATCATTTGGCGCAGGGTGGCGAGGCTCGGCTGCGGCGGCAGCGGGGCGCCGGCCAGGTGCGCGGCGATCGCGGCCTTGGCCTTCTCCCGCAGCTCGGCCTGGCGCTCGGGCGAATACCCGCCCAGCTTGGAGTCGCCGAAGAAGTCGTACGCCGGCCAGCGGTCGCGGCCGACCAGGCTCTCATCGCCGGTCAGGTGCACCAGCGCTGCCGCCAGCGCCGGCAGATGCGCCGCGGCGAGGGCCTCGTCGAGCTGGGCGGGTTGGTCGGTCATGGCGTCGGCCTCCATCGGTTGGCCCGAAGGTTGGAGTCTTGACGCTGCGGATGTCCAGACAGAACCCCCGCTCCCTTGCGGGGCGGGGGCAGGGTGTGGGGGTGTCGGCTCGTTGTCGGCGGATAAGCGAAATGGCTTGCACCACCTAGCTTGCACCCCCACCCCTATCCCAGCCCCGCAAGAGGGCGGGGAACACGTGAGCGGACGTCATGACCAATACCGTCCTCATCGTCGGCGCGAGCGGGGTGATCGGCGCGGCGGCGGTGGAGCACTTCGCCGCGCTGCCAGGCTGGCGCGTGCTGGGCGTCTCGCGGCGGGCGCCCAACCCGGCCCCGGCGGCCTACGAGCACATTGCACTGGATCTCACCGACGCCGCGGCCTGCCGCGCCGCATCCGAGCGGTTCGGGGCGGTGACCCATGTCATCTACGCCGCGCTCTTCGAGAAGCCCGGGCTCGTGCCCGGCTGGTTCGAGCAGGACCAGATGCAAACCAACCTCGCGATGATGCGCAACCTGATGGACCCGCTGCTGGCGAGGGCGGAGGGGCTGCGCCACGTCAGCGTGCTCCAGGGGACCAAGGCTTACGGCGCGCACGTGCATCGGCTTGCGGTCCCGGCGCGGGAGGACGCGCCGCGCGATCCGCACCAGAACTTCTACTGGCTGCAGGAGGACTACATCCGCGGCCGGCAGGCCGGCGCCGAGTGGAGCTTCACGATCTGGCGGCCGCAGGTGGTGTTCGGCGGCGCGGTAGGGGTCGCCATGAACCTGATCCCGATCCTGGGCGCATACGCCGCTATCTGCCGCGAGCTCGGGCTGCCGTTCTACTGTCCCGGCGAGCATGGCCACGTCATCGAAGCGGTCGACGCCGACCTGATCGCCCGCGCCCTGGCGTGGGCCGCCGAGAGCGCGCCGGCGCGGAACGAGACCTTCAACATCACCAACGGCGACGTCTTCGTCTGGGAGAACGTCTGGCCGACGATCGCTGGCGCGCTTGAGCTCGAGCCCGCGTTCGGCCAACCGGTGCGGCTCTCTGAATTCCTGCCGGCCCATGCCGAAGTGTGGGATCGCGTCGTCGCCAAGCACGGCCTGAAACCGATCGCGATGGCCGATCTCGTCGGCCAGTC
The DNA here is from genome assembly GCA_036494265.1 of Caulobacteraceae bacterium. Taxonomy (GTDB): domain Bacteria; phylum Pseudomonadota; class Alphaproteobacteria; order Caulobacterales; family Caulobacteraceae; genus Acaudatibacter. Next base: position 50,700 of record DASXOP010000065.1, read on the forward strand.
GCATCACTATGCGGACTTCCTGTTCGCCTGGGGCGCTCAAGGCCCACTCGCGCCAGCGCTGGTCAGCACGATCAAGCTCCGCCAGGCCGGCTTCGGCGACTGCATCGACACCGAGGTCATGTTCCGAAAATGGCTGGGCCGGCTCGTTCAGTTTGGAGTGATCCCTCCCCCTTGAGGGGAGGGTGGCGAACCCCGGACTTGGTCCGGGGGAAGCCGGGTGGGGGGCTCCGTCCACATTCATGCGAATCTCAGGCAGACCCCCACCCCCAACCCCTCCCCTTGAGGGGGAGGGGAGTCAGGCCGACCGCCCCCGCGCGCTCACCGGCCAGATCGCTTCCAGCGTATCGCCGCGCACGACGTGGAACGCCTCGTAGAGGTTCACCGTCGGGTCGCAGTGCGGAGCTGCCAGGGTGACGCGCTCGCCGAGCTTTGGCGGGGCGACGCCGCGCGGTGGAACAATGGCCCCGTGCTCGTCGCCCATGAAGCGGTAAGCGCTGCCCTCCGCCGCGCCGGACAGGATCGGCGGCTCGCCGGCTTCGGTGGCGAAGGCTTTCAGGCCCGCGTCGATGGTGACCATGAACGGGTAGCTGGCGCTGATCACCCGCGCGTCGATCATCAGCGAGGTCTCGAACGGCTGAGCGGCGCCATCGCGCAGGGCGCAGTCGTTGTACTGGCGGTCCATGAACACGTAGGAGCCGACCTGAAGCTCGGTGAAGACCCCCAGCTCGGCGTCGATCGCGTGGGTGCCGGTGCCGCCGCCGGTGACGATCGGCGGCGCGAGGCCAACCGCCTTCAGCGCCTCGATCGCCTCGGTGAGCTTGACCATCTTGCCGACGATCGCTTCGCGGCGCTCGACGTAGGCCTCGATGTGCTGCTCGGCGCCAGCATAGAACTGCACGCCGCCGAACGTCAGCGAGGGGTGCCCTGCGATCTGCTGAGCCAGGGCGACGGCGGCCTCGGCGGAGGCGACGCCGGTGCGGCGGATGCCGGGATCGATGTCGACCAGCAGGGTCACCTTGACGCCCGCCGCTTTCGCCGCCGCGCCGATAGCGGCCACGGCGGCGGGGTTGTCGCACGAGTGCATCAGGCCGGGCGACTTGGCGGCGAGGGCGATCAGCCGCTCGGTGGCCGGTTCGCCGACAATCGGCGAGGTGATCAGTATCCCCTCGATGCCGTCCTCGGCCAGCGCTTCGGCCTCGCCCAGCTTGGCGCAGCAGACGCCAAGCGCGCCGGCGGCGATCTGACGGCGGGCGATGTCGACGCTCTTGTGGGTCTTGGCGTGAGGCCGGAGCTTCAGCCCGTGCGCCGCGGCGAACGCGGCCATCGCGGCGATGTTGCGATCCAGCGCCTCGACGTCGAGCACCAGCGCCGGGGTGTTGAGCGACCTGCGCGAGCCCTGGCGGCCGATCAGGTGGGCGTGCAGGGTCTCGGCTTGCATGGCACTCACAGTGAGAACGCGAAGAGCTCGGCCAGGTGGTCGTTGAGGAACTTGCCAGCGGGATCGACGCGCTTCCTCACCGCGCCCCATTTCGGCGCGTCCGGATAGAGCCGCAGCACGTCGTCGGAGGCGAGGGTGTGGCGCTTGGCCCAGTGGGGGCGGCCGCCGGCGTCCTGGAACACCTTCTCGACGCCGGCGAAGGCCTCGCGCCAGGGCATCTTGGCGTATTGGTGGAAGCTGATCGAGACGCACTCGCGCCCGTTCATCGGGCTGATCCAGATGTCGTCGGCGGCGACGGTGCGGTACTCGAACGGGAAGATGATCGGCCAGCGCTTGTCGCGGACCAGGCTCATCGCCGCGCGCAGGGCGCCCGGCCCGTTGGCGGCCGGGATCTCGTACTCCATCTCCTCGAAGCGGACGTTGCGCTCGGACGGGAAGATGCGGCCGGCCGGACCCGCGCGCTCCGACGTGCCGATCGCGCGGGTCAACATCCTTTGCAGCGTCGGCGCGGTGCGCGGCCAGACGGCGGCGAGATCGCACACCGCCTGGAACACGTTGTCCTCGAACTCGCCGGGCGGGGCACTGTCGCCCTCATCGACCACGTCCAGCGTCTTCAGATTGACGTGCTCGGAGTAGGGGAACTGGAAGAACTCGATGTGGCGATGGGCGTCGGCCAGCTGGTCCCAGTCGGCGAGCGTCTTGGCCAGCGACTGGCGCCGGACGGTCTCCTTCAGTCTGTAGGCGGGCAATACTTTCATCCGGATACGGACGACCACGCCTATCATGCCGAGCGACAGCCGCGCGGCCTCGAAAAGATCCGGCTCGCGGCTGCGGTCGCACTCGACCACCGATCCGTCCGCCAGCACCAGCCGGAAGCCCTCGGCCGCGGTGGCGAGGCTGCCGAGCGTGCGGCCGGTGCCATGGGTGGCGGTGGAGACGGCGCCGGCGATCGCCTGCTTGTCGATGTCGCCCTGATTGATCAGGGAGAAGCCTTTCTCCCACAATGCTGCGGTCAGCCGGCCGATCGCCCAGCCAGCCGGGCACCAGACGCTCTGGCGGTCCTCGGCGATCTCGAGTTCGCCCTCCAGTTCGGAGAGCGACAGCAGCAGGCCGTCGGTGGCGCAGAGCGGCATGAACGAGTGGCCGGTCCCGGCGACGCGCACCTTCGACGCAGCCGCAACCAGGCGCTGGAGGTCGGCCTCGGTCTTCGGGCTCTCCGCCGCGCTCGGCTGGGCGACGACGCTGCCGGACCAGTTACGCCACTCGACCAATGCCTCGCTCCCGCTATCGTCCGCCGCACGCGGCCTCTAAGTTGGCAGAACGGACCCCGGAGGAACAGGCATGGATGACTACGCCGAGTACGATGGCGTCGGCCTGGCCGAGCTGGTGAGCAAGGGCGAGGTGACGCCGGCCGAGCTGACTGAGGCGGCGATCGCGCGCGTCGAGCGACACAATCCGACGCTCAACGCCATCGTCTACCAAGGTTTCGACGAGGCGCGGGCCAAGGCGGCGGCGCTGCCGGACGGACCGTTCAAGGGTGCGCCGTTCCTGGTCAAGGACCTGTTGATCCAGGTCGCCGGCTGGCCGCGCACCAGCGGCAGCCGCTATTGCCAGGGCGTTGTCGACGCCGAGGACTCGGGTCTGATGCGGCGCTACCGCGAGAGCGGCGCCAACCTGCTCGGCAAGACAAATCTCTCCGAGTTCGGCATCGCCGGCACCACCGAAGGCCAGTTGTTCGGGCCTTGTCGCAACCCGTGGAACACCGAGCACATGGTCGGCGGCTCGTCCGGCGGCGCGGCGGCGGCGGTGGCGGCCGGCATCGTGCCGATGGCGCACGGCGGCGACGGGCGAGGCTCGATCCGCATTCCGGCCTCATGTTGCGGCCTCGTCGGTATGAAGCCGACCCGCGACCGCAGTCCGCACCTGCCAGACGGTTACGACTTCGCCCAGGGCTTCGTGGTCGAGCACGTGCTCACCCGCACCGTGCGCGACTCGGCGGTGATGCTCGATGTCACCGGTCGCCCGGAATCTGGCTCGCCCTATGCGGCGCCGGCCAAGGAACGGCCCTATGCCAAGGAAATACTGCGCTCCCCTGGCAAGCTGAAGATCGCCTTCTCGTCCGAGACCGCCAACGGCCGTCCATGCCATCCGGAGGTGCAGGCGGCGCTGGAGGCGACGGCCGAGTTGCTGGAGCGGCTGGGTCACGAGGTGATTCCGGACGGGCCGGGCGTCGACCAGCGCGCGCTCTGGGGCTCGCAAGGGGCGTTCTCAGGGGCCAACTTCGCGGCGGGCATGCGCAAGATGATCGAGGGCATGGGCCGCGAGCCGGAGGGCGAGGACTTCGAGCCGCTCACCTGGGCCAGTTGGAAAGGCGGCCAGCGCGCCGCCGGCATGGACGCCATGGCCGACATGCAGAGCCTGCGCATGATGGGCCGGCAGGCGCTGCAGCTCTACGAGACCTACGACGTCTTCCTCACCCCCACCCTGGCCGCGCCGCCGCCGAAGCTGGGTTACCTGTCACCGGTGCTGAACAGCCCACGCGACATCGGCCGGCGCAACGGCGAGTTCTTCTCCTATCCCGGCGTCGCGAACATGACCGGCGCCCCCTCGATCTCGCTGCCGCTGGCCTGGTCGTCCGACGGGCTGCCGATGGGCATGATGTTCAGCGCCCGCTACGCCGACGAAGCCACCCTGTTTCGCCTGGCGGCGCAGCTGGAAAAGGAAGCGCCGTGGAAGGGGAGGCGGCCGGCGGTGTGGGGGTAGGGCGCTTCCCACGAACCTCACTAACCGCTGTTCCAGCTCCTCCTTCCGGGTCATCCCGGAAGACGCGAAGCGGCTATCCGGGACCTCCTCAGCGCCATCGAGCCAGGAGGTCCCGGATCGGCGCCGCTTCGCGGCTTGTCCGGGATGACATCTGATGGGGGGCTGGGAGGGCGGAACTCATCCGTGTGGATCGCGCCCGTGACGCCGCCGACGCGTCGGCCTAGGGTGCCGCAGCGCCGTTCCGGGGGTTCATCTTGACCGATACGCCAGTCGCCAAGCCGGTCCGCAAAGGGCCCGAGGCCTTTTTCTTCGTCGAGACGGTGACCTGGGTCCAGCATTGGACCGAGAGCCTGTTCTCGTTCCGCACGACGCGCGATCCGGCCTGCACGTTCGCCAGCGGCCAGTTCGTGATGGTCGGGCTATGGTTGCCGGAGGGCAAGCCGCTGGTGCGCGCCTATTCGATCGCGTCGTCGACCGAGGACACCGAGCTCGAGTTCTACTCGATCAAGGTCCAGGACGGGCCGCTGACCTCGCGGTTGCAGCACATTCAGGTCGGCGACAAGGTGCTGGTCGGCAAGAAGCCCACCGGCACGCTGGTGCTGGATGGCCTGCGCCCCGGCAAGCGGCTCTACATGGTCGGCACCGGCACGGGCCTCGCGCCCTGGCTGTCGCTGGTGCTCGACCCGAAGGTCTATGAGCGGTTCGACGATGTGATCGTGACACACGGCGTGCGCGAGATCGGCGACCTCAGCTACCGCGACCTCTTCGAGAGCGAGCTGAAGACCCACCCCAAGGTCGGCGCGATGGCCGCCACCAAGTTGCGCTACTATCCGCACGTGACCCGCGAGGCGTTCAAGCACGAGGGCCGGATCACCGACCTGATCGCCACCGGCAAGATCTTCGATGACCTCGGCGTCGGCCCGCTCGATCCCGCGGTGGACCGGCTGATGCTGTGCGGCAGTCCGCAGCTGCTGAACGACCTGAAGGCGATGCTGGCCGAGCGCGGCTACGAGGAAGGCGCGGTCGCGGCGCCCGGCGACTACGTGCTGGAAAAGGCGTTCGCGACTTAGGAATAGCGGCGGACGGACAAGCCGGTCGCCGCTCGCTATATAGGCTCCAGATGCCGCCCCGCCTGCGCCCGACTCGGATCGAATACGTCGTCGACGGGGTGCGTCTGCGCAGCCTGCTGTCGTCCGCCGCGCTCGATGCGATCGGCGACGAGGCCGAGCAGCGGCGCCGGGCGATCGACATCCTCAAGGGCGCGCTCTTTCGCGGCCGGATGATCGCCAAGGAGCGGCTGGAGAACGGCGCCGGGGGCTTGGAGACCGCGCGACTGCTGGCCTCGGTCACCGACGAGGTGATCAGCGCGCTCTACGACTTCACCACCATCCACGTCTTCCGGGCCCGCAATCCGACCGAGGGCGAGCGGCTGGCGTTGATGGCGGTCGGCGGCTACGGCCGCGGGGCGCTCGCGCCCTATTCCGACATCGATCTGCTCTTCCTGCGACCCTACAAGCAGACCGCTCACGTCGAGAGCGTGATCGAGTACATGCTCTACGCGCTCTGGGATCTCGGCTTCAAAGTCGGCCACGCGTCGCGCACCATCGACGAATGCGTGCGGCTGTCGCGCGAAGACGTCACCATCCGCACCTCGATCCTCGAGGCCCGGCGTCTCACCGGCGACGAAGCGCTGGCGCAGACGCTGGCCAAGCGCTTCCACGACGAAGTGGTGCGCGGCACCGGCGCCGAGTTCGTTGCCGCCAAGCTGAAGGAGCGCGACGAGCGCCATGCCAGGGCCGGGGCCAGCCGCTTCATGGTCGAGCCCAACGTCAAGGAGGGCAAGGGCGGCCTGCGCGACCTGCACACCCTGTTCTGGATCGCCCGCTACCTGCACCCGGCCGACAGCATCGACGCGCTGCTCAGGCTCGACATGTTCCAGGGGCGCGAGGTGCGGGCGTTCATCCGCGCCTTCGACTTCCTGGAAGCAGTGCGCGCGCACCTGCACTTCGCCACCGGCCGGCCGGAGGAGCGGATCAGCTTCGATCTGCAGCCGGAGCTCGCGCGGCGGATGGGCTACGCCGACCGGGTGAGCTCGGCGGGCGACCAGACCCCGGCGGTCGAGCGTTTCATGCGCCGGTACTTCCTGATCGCCCGCGAGGTCGGCGCGCTGACCCGCACCTTCTCGGCCAAGCTCGAGGCCGAGCACCTGAAGGTGGCGCCGAAGGGACTCTCGCGCTTTCTGCCCGGTCGCCACCCGCCGCGTCGCCAGGCGCTCGACGAACCGGGCTTCCATGTCGACGCCGGCCGGCTCTCGGTCGACAGCGCGGCGACCTTCGAAGACGACCCGACCAATCTGATCCGTATCTTCCGGATCGCCGACCAGCGCGACCTCGACCTGCATCCCGACGCCTTTACCGCTGCCACCCGGACGCTGAACCTGATCAGCTCGAAGATGCGGCGCGACCCCGAGACCGCGAAGATGTTCCTCGATGTGCTGGCCCGCGGCCGCAATCCGCGCCGCACGCTGGAGCTGATGAACGAGTCGGGCGTGCTCGGCCGCTACGTGCCGGAGTTCGGGCGCATCGTCGCCCAGATGCAGTTCAACATGTACCACTCGTACACCGTCGACGAGCACACCCTGCGCGCCGTGGGCGTGATCGCCGACATCGCCGCTGGCCGCTTTGCCGAGGACCACCCGCTCTCCACCTCGATCATGCCGTTGATCGAGGACCGCGAGGTGCTGTTCCTGGCTATGCTCCTGCACGACACCGGCAAGGGCGGGGTCGGCGGCCAGGAGAAGGCGGGCGCCAGGGCCGCGCGCCAGGCCTGCGAGCGGATGGGGCTCGACCGTTCCAAGATCGAGCTGGTCGCCTGGATCGTCGAACACCACCTGATGATGAGCGACTTCGCCCAGAAGCGCGATGTGACCGACCCGGCGACCGTGGCCGCCTTCGCCCGCATCGTCGAAAACCCCGAACGGCTGCGCCTTCTGCTGGTGCTGACCGTCGCCGACATCCGGGCTGTAGGGCCTGGCGTCTGGAACGGCTGGAAAGGCCAGTTGTTGCGCGAGCTCTATGGCGCCACCGAGACCCTGTTCCGCGGTGGGCGGATGTCGGACGCCGCGGGCATGGCGCGCCGCCGCCTGGAGGCCACCGCCTACGATGGCCGCACCGCGCTCGTCGCCGTCGAGCCCGAGGCCCGCGCCTGGGCGACCGCGATGGAGGACGCCTACTTCGCCGCCTTCACCCCCGAGGAGCAGAGCGCCCACGTCACCCTGGCCCGCGAGGCCGAGGCGCACAGCGGCGCGGCGGCGCAGGCCAAGGTGCGCGCCGACCGCAACGCCGCCGAGGTGCTGGTCGCCGCCAAGGACCGCGAGGGCCTATTCGCCGATCTCGCCCAGGCGATCGCATCGCTCGGCGGCAACGTCGTCGGCGCGCGCATCTTCACCTCGTCGCGCGGCGAGGCGCTGGATGCCTTCTACGTGCAGGACGTCGCGGGCGATCCGCTGGGCGGGCAGAGTCCGCGCACTCTTGCCCGGCTGGTCGAGGCGCTGGAAGCGGCCGCGCTCGGCAACCCGCCAGAGTTGGAGCCGCGCAAGGCTGCCGACCTCGGCCGCACCGCCGCCTTCACCATCGCCCCGGCGGTCACCATCGACAACGAGGCCTCGGCCGACGCCACGGTGATCGAAGTCTCCGGCCGCGACCGGCCGGGGTTGCTGGCGGTGCTGGCGCGGGTGCTGGCCGAGGCCGAGCTCTCGATCCAGTCCGCGCATATCGACAACTACGGCGAACGCGCGGTCGACGCCTTCTACGTCGTCACCCGTCAGGGCAAGCTCACCGACGCCCAGCGCGCCGCCGCCGTCCGCGGCCGCCTGCTGGAGGCGCTGGAGAACGCCGAGTCGGCCGCCGCGCCGTCCCGCCTGGTGCGAGCGCGGGCCTCCGCGGCGCGTTGAAGCTGGGCCCCCGCGCCTGCTTGACCCTCGCCAGACCCCAGCCGACAACCCCGGCGTGACCACCACCGAATCACCGATCGACGGCGTGCTGGCAGCTGAGACAGCTCCCGCCGCGAAGCCCGCCGCCGACGAGCCGGACGCCCGGCGCAGCGCTGGCGTGGTCGGGATCGCGGTGATGGGCTCGCGCCTGTTCGGCCTCGGCCGCGAGCTGGTGTTCACCTCGATGTTCGGCGCCGGCAAGGTGCTCGACGCCTACTACGGCGCCTTCCAGATCCCGAACCTGCTGCGCGATCTCTTTGCCGAGGGCTCGCTCTCGACCGCCTTCACCGCGCTTTTCGCCCGCACCTGGGACCGCGAAGGCGATGAACCGGCGTGGAAGCTGGCAAACCTCACTTTGAGCGCGATGATCTTCATCATCGGCATCGTGTCGGTGGTGGCGATCGCCGCGGCCTCGCTGATCGTCGAAGTGACCAACTTTGGGTTCCACAACGTGCCCGGCAAGTTCGAACTCGCCGTCAGCCTGACTCGGGTGATGTTCCCCTTCATCCTCTTCGTCTCGCTGGCGGCGGCGGTGATGGGGATGCTCAACGCCCGCTTCATCTTCGGCATCCCGGCGTCGGCCTCGACCGTATTCAACATCGTCTCGGTGATCGCGGGGCTCGGCCTGGCGTTCCTGTTCGACGAAAAGGCGCGGGCGACCTGGCCGCATCCGGTGTTCGGCGTCGCGTCGGCTTATGGCGTCAGCCTGGGCGTCCTGCTTGGCGGCTTGGCGCAGCTGGGCATGCAACTGCCGGCGCTGTTCAAGCTCGGCTTTCGCTTCCGCTGGCGTTTGGAGTTGGGCAATCCGCAACTGCGCGAGCTCTGGGCGCTGATGTGGCCGAGCGTGATCGCCGGCGCGGCGGTGCAGGTGAACGTCGTGGTCAACGGCATGTTCGCCTCGGAGTTCGACGGCGGCCGGTCGTGGTTGAACTGCGCGTTCCGCCTGATGCAGTTCCCGATCGGGCTCTTCGGGGTGTCGCTGGCGACGGTCACGCTGCCGGCGGTGGCGCGGAAGTTCGCCCGCGACGACATGGGTTCGTTCGGCAGCACGGTGCGCAGCTCGATGCGGCTGACGCTGTTTCTCAGCGTTCCCGCGGCCGTGGGGCTAGCGGCCCTCGCCGGGCCGATCATCGGCCTGATTTACCAGCACGGCCACTTCAGCGCCCACGACACAAGCCAGACCGCGCTTGTCCTGCAAGCCTACTCCGTCGGGCTGGCCGGCTACGCCGCGATCAAGGTGCTGACCCCGTGTTTCTACGCGCTCAACCTGCCGCGAACGCCGCTGCGGATCAGCCTGGTCGCGATCGGGGTCAACCTGGCGCTCAACCTCGCCAACGCCAACCTCTTCGGCTTTGGCGTGGCCGGGCTGGCGATGGCGACCTCGTGCGTCGCGCTGGCCAACTTCGGCCAGCTCTGCGCCGCGCTCAGCCGGCAGGTCGACTTCGGCGGCTTCGGCGAGTGGGCGGGATTCCTGCTGCGCGTCGGCGTGGCGGCGGCGGCGTGCGGCGGCGCGGCGTGGGGCATCTACCATCTCGCGGAAATCCACCTCCACGTTGGCGTGCTGCGCGTGTTGGCGTTGCCGTTCGCGATCGGAGTCGCGGTGGTGGTCTATGCCGGCGTGGCTTATGCGCTGCGGATTCGCGAGACCACCGAGTTCACCGCCGCGATCGGCCGCCGCCTGCTCCGGCGCCGCGCGGCGCGAGCGTGACTTGCCGCGGAGGCCGGGAGCCTCTAAGTCCGCCGCCATGCTGCGTGCCGCAAATCTGACCTGGCGATGGCGCCAGTCGCCCCGCGACTGACCAAACCTCGGCGCGGGCCTCGCGCCGGCCCTCCATCTTTGCGAAAAGCCATCCCATGATCGATCAGAAACCCGCCGCCTACGCCGGGCCCAAACGCGTATTTTCCGGCGTGCAGCCTTCCGGCGACCTCCACCTCGGCAACTACCTCGGCGCCCTGGTGAAGTTCGTCGCCATGCAGGACGAGGCCGAGTGCCTCTATTGCGTCGTCGACCAGCACGCGATCACCCAGTGGCAGGAGCCGGCGAGGCTTACGTCCCAGACCCGCGAGATCGCCGCCGCCTACCTCGCCGCGGGCATCGACCCCCGGCAGTCGATCATCTTCCCGCAGTCGGCGGTGCCGCAGCACGCCGAGCTCGCCTGGATCTTCCAGTGCGTCGCCCGCGTTGGCTGGCTCGACCGGATGACCCAGTTCAAGGACAAGGCTGGCAAGAACAAGGAGCGGGTCAGCGTCGGGCTCTACACCTACCCGGTGCTGCAGGCCGCCGACATCCTGCTCTACAAGGCGACCCACGTGCCGGTCGGTGACGACCAGCGCCAGCACCTGGAGCTGACCCGCGACATCGCCGCCAAGTTCAACCACGACTTCGGCGTGCCAGGCTACTTCCCGCTGACCGAGCCTGTGATCGAAAACACCGGGGCGCGGCTGATCATGAGCCTGCGCGACGGCAAGGCGAAGATGTCGAAGTCGGATCCCTCCGACCAGTCGCGCATCAACCTGACCGACGATCCGGACACGATCGCAAACAAGATCCGCCGCGCGAAGACCGATCCGGAACCGCTACCGGATACGCTGGAGGGGCTGGAGGGCCGGCCCGAGGCCGACAACCTGGTCGCTATCTTCGCGGCGCTGTCGGGCCAGCCCAAGGCGCACGTGCTGAAGACGTTCGGCGGCCAAGGCTTCGGCCAGAACTTCAAGCCGGCGCTGACCGACCTCCTGATCGCCCGCCTGGCGCCGGTCACCGCCCGGATGCGCGGGCTGATGGCGGACCCCGGTCAGATCGACGAGGTGCTGGCCGACGGCGCCGAACGCGCCCGCGACATCGCCGCCCCGATCCTGGCCGAGACCAAGAAGATCGTCGGCTTCTGGCCGGGCTGATCGGCGCCGCGGCTGGCCCCTCCACCACTTCGTGGTCCCCCTCCCCCGTTGGGGGAGGAGAAGGTGGCGCAGTTTCGATATCCTCCCCTGCGAAGGCAGGGGAGGGGGACCCCGAAGGGGTGGAGGGGCCGCGCTGACTAAAACCCGATGAAGGTCTTGAACTCGGGGATGCGGGCGGTCCAGGCGTCGATGTAGTTGCCGAGCGACTCGGTGGTGAAGCCGTGCTCGGTGTCGACGTCCATCTCGACGTAAGGATCGTTTTCCTTGTCGCGCCAGGCCTTCAGGAACCGCTTGTCGTGGTTCCAGCTGTCGACCTTGTCCAGCGAGACACCGCCGTCGAGGTGGAAGCCTGACTGGAACGTCACTGACGTACAGTGGGTGGTGTGGTTGCAGCCGTAGAAGAAGACGGTGAAGTTCACCCCGTCCGCCGCGCTCTTCACCCGCGGATCGCCATCGTCATCACGGCCGACGTCGGCCTTGTAGCCTTTTTCCTGCAGCACATTGGCGACCTCGCCGGCGGTGATGCCGCCCTCGATCGGCGCGGCGCCCGCCGCGCTTCCGAGCGCCAAGCCCGCCACCAGGCCCACTAGTCCAAGCACCTGCTTCATCGCCAACCCCAGCTCCACGTTTCGTCACCGACATAAGAGATGGCTTGGCCGTGCCGCGCAAGCTGCGGCGCGCTGACGGTTGCGCGATGCGGGCGTTCGGCCCATCTACCGGTGCGGAGGCCCCATGTTTATCCAGACTGAATCGACGCCCAACCCCGAAGTGCTCAAGTTCCTGCCCGGCCGCGAGCTGCTGCCCGGCGGATCGCGCGAGTTCGTCAGCGCCGCCGAGGCCGACGCCTCGCCGCTGGCCCGCGCGCTCTTTCGCCTCGACGGGGTCACCAGGGTTTATTTCGGCGACGACTTCCTGACCGTGAGCAAGGATCCCGACCGCGAGTGGTCGCACCTGAAGGCGCCGATCCTGGCCGAGATCATGGACCACTTCACGTCCGGCGCGGCGCTGATCGAAGGCGACGAGGTCCTCGCCGACGAGGAAGTCTACGAGGGCGAGACCGCTCAGATAGTGGCCGAAATCAAGGACCTGATCGACACCCGCATCCGGCCCGCGGTGGCCCAGGACGGCGGCGACATCCTGTTTTCGCGCTTCGAGCCGGAGACCGGCGTCGTCTGGCTCAACATGCGCGGCGCCTGCTCCGGCTGCCCGTCGTCGGCCGCCACCCTGAAGAGCGGCGTCGAGAACCTGCTGCGCCACTACGTCCCCGAAGTGACCCGGGTCGAGCAGACGCTGTAGCGACCCTGGCAGGCGCTCCGATACTCCCCATCCAAAAAGCCGTGTCATCCCGGAGAGCCGCGCAGCGGACTCATCCGGGACCTCCTTTGCTCGATGGCGACGAGGAGATCCCGGCTCTCCGCTTCGCTTCGGCCGGGATGACAATGTTGGGGAGCGTTGGCGGGCAGGCGGCTGCTAGCCGCTCGGCGCCTTCTGCATGACGGTCCTCATCATCGATACCTGCCTTGGCGCCTGCCAGGTCGGGCTGTTCGACGGTGAGCAGCGGCTGGCCGGAGCGTCGGAGGCGATGCAGCGCGGCCATCAGGAACGGCTGGCGACGATGGCCCACGAGGTGATGGCCGAGGCCGCAACCCCCTTCTCCAAGCTAACCCGGATCGCCGTCACAGTCGGGCCAGGCTCGTTCACCGGCCTGCGTGTCGGTCTCGCTTTCGCCAAGGGGCTGCATCTGGCGACAGGCTGCCCGTTGGTCGGGATCGGCACGCTGGCGGGATTGGCGGCCAGCGTCGGCGACCGCGGGCTCAGCGCCGGGGTGATCGATGCGCGGCGCGGGCAGGTCTATCTGCAGCCGTTTCGCGACGGCCGCGCGCTGCGCGAGCCCGAGGCGACCACCATCGAGGCCGGGCTCGCCCACCTGATGTCGCTGCAGCCTGGCGGCTGGCGGCTGATCGGTCCCGGCGCCGCGTTGCTGGCCAGTCCGCTCGCCGAGCCGTTCGAGCTTGCGGCGCCTGAGCTCGACGCGTTGGCGAAGCTGGCGAGATCGGCTTCAACCGACGACGAGGTGAGCCCGATCTATCTGCGCGCGCCCGACGCCAAGCCGATGCCTACGTGAAAGTGCGCCCGGCGACGCGGGCCTGCGCCGCCGTGATGGGCGACGTCCACGCGGCGGCGTTCGACGCCCCGTGGACCGCTGACGACATCCGCCGCTTCGCCGAGGGGCCGGGCGGCTTCGCACTGGTGGCGGAGGCTGGGGATCAGGTCGCCGGCTTCATCCTCTGCCGGGTCATGGCCGGCGAGGCGGAGGTGCTGACCCTGGCGGTGCGCCCCGAGCATCGGCGACGCGGCGTCGCCGGCGCCCTCGTGGAACAGGCCGCCCTGGTCGCCGCCGACGGCGCGCGCACGCTCTTCCTGGAGGTCGCGGCCGACAATCCAGGCGCTATCGCCCTCTACGAGCGCACCGCCTTCACGCCGATCGGCCGCCGCGCCGCCTACTACGCGCGGCCAGGCGCTCCGGCGGTCGACGCGATCGTCATGCGGCGCACGCTTAACAGATAGCGTCGACCGGCCTATTTTGTCCGCCGGGGAACAAGACCCCGAGGGAGCCGCCGCTTGGATCGTCTGGAACTGCTCTGCGCCGAGAAAGGCATGCGGATGACCGAGCAGCGTCGGGTGATCGCGCGCGTGCTCTCCGAAGCCCATGACCACCCGGACGTCGAGGAACTGCACCGGCGCACCCACGCGGTCGACCCGCACATCTCGATCGCCACGGTTTACCGCACGGTCCGCCTGTTCGAAGAGGCAGGCATCCTCACCCGCCACGACTTCCAGGGCGGTCGCTCGCGCTACGAAGAGGCGCCGGAAACGCACCACGATCACCTGATCGACATGAAGACCGGCAAGGTGGTCGAGTTCGTCGACGAAGAGATCGAGGCGCTGCAGGCCGCCATCGCCAAGAAGCTCGGCTACCGCCTGGTCGACCACCGGCTGGAACTCTACGGGGTGCCGGTCGAAGAGTAGCCGCGGGCACAGCGACCCCGCCCCCATGAACGAGATTAATGCTTCGATGAACGCTTGGCGGCGGCGACGTCGCCGATCCTGAGCGAAACTGCCCGTGACATCGTCACGGGAGCAGGCTCATGGGCGCCGCCGAGAACAAGCAGCTGATGCAGGATATCTTCGCCGCCGCGGCGAAGGGCGACGGGTCGCTCTATCGGGCGAGCCTGGCGGACGACTTTCGGCTGATCGTCACCGGGCAATACTCGTGGTCGCAGACCTTCGAGGGCAAGGAGCGGGCGCTGCGCGACCTCTACGGCTACGTCGCCACGCGGGTGCAGCCGCCGCAACGCACGATCGCCGAGCGGTTCATCGCCGACGGCGACCTGGTGGTGGTGGAGGCGCACGGCGACATGACCACCAAGGACGGCCAGCGCTACGACAACCACTACTGCCTGGTCTACCAGCTCAGAGACAGCAAGATCGTCGAGATGCGCGAGTACCAGGACTCCGCCCTGTGCGAGCGCGTGCTTGGGCCCTATCCGACCTCCGCCAAGTCGGCTGACTGAGCCTTACGGCCCGGCCGGAACCGGCTCGCGCGCCGCCGCTGGCGCGGCCTGGGCGAAGACTTCGGGTTTGATCGCCCAGCGGCGGAAGAAGGCCCCGATCATGCCCATCATGTTGGGTTGGATGTCGGGGTGGTTGGCGAAGCCGTGCGGCAGGCCGGCATAGATGTGCAGGTCGACCTTGCCGCCGACCTCGCGCAGCTTCTCCTCGAACCGGCGCGAGGCGCTGACCGGCACCACCTTGTCCGCGTCACCGTGCAGCAGCATCGTCGGCGGGAAGGCGGCGGTGACATGGGTCATCGGGCTGGCGATGGCCGCGGTCTCGGCGGTGAGGTCGGCGCCCGGCAACACCCGCGCCGCTAGCGCGCCCGACGGCCGCGCGCCGTCGAAGTGGAAGATCGTCGGCGGATAGATCGCGGTCACAGCGGCGACCTCACCGGAAACGCCGTCCATGCCCTCCGGCGGATCCAGCTGCGTGTCGCCCGGCGTGCCAGCGGCCAGCAGCACCAGGTGTGCGCCAGCGGAGTGGCCTTCCAGGCAGAGCTTGGCCGGATCGAAGCCGAGGTCGGCGGCGTTGGCCTTGGCCCAGCGGATCGCTCGTTTGACGTCATGGATATTGGCCGGGAAGGGCGCCTCGCCCGTCAGCCGGTACTCCGACGCCAAAGCCACGAACCCCTGCTCGGCGAGCAGCCGGCAGCAGTTCGCCAGCATGTCCTTCGAGCCCCGCGACCAGCCGCCGCCGTGCACCACCAGAACCGCCGCGCCGTTGCGCTGGGTGGGCTTATAGATGTCGAGCTTCAGGGGCCGGTTACCGGCGTCGCCGTAGACGACGTCCTTGCGCTCTTCGATGTCAGCCATGGCGGGTTCCCTGTCGGCGTTTCCTGGTTTTGCCGACATCCATAATCCTGGGCGCCGCTGACTACAACGCAGGGCTTAGCCCTCGGCGTCGAGCGCCCGCATCCGCGCCGCCGCCGGCCGCGCCGCCAGGCGCCCGACCCAGTCGACGATGACCGGTGATCGCGCGCCAAGTTCCGGGTCCCACTCGAACGGTCCAGAAGCGAGGATGTCTGCGGCCGTGAACCGAGCGCCGAGCAGGAATGGTCCCTTGGCGAGCGCGGCGGCGACCCGCTCGGCGACGCGGCGGTGATCGCGCAGCACCGTTGGCTCGGCGGTCCCGAGGCCGAGCGCGCGGGTGTTGTAAGCGACGTCGATCTCGCCGGCGTGAAAGGCCAGCCAGGTCAGATAGGCGCCCCGGTCGGGCGATCCCGGCGGCGCACCGATCGGGCTCTGCCGGAAGAGGTCGGTCAGGTAGAGCGCGATCGCTGCCTGCTCGGTGATCAGCTGGCCGTCGTGCTCCAGCGCCGGCACGCGCTTGTCCGGGTGAGGGTTGCGGGGATCGGGCGCGCCGGCGCCGCTGCGGCGCTGGATCGTGCACCGGACCGGTTCGTAGTCCGCGCCCAGTTCTTCCAGCAGCCAGATGAAGCGCGACGAGCGGGAGTCGGGGGCGTGGTAGAGCTTGAGCATGGGTGCCTCGCGTCAGCGTCAGGCATGACCTAGAGGCGCTGACCGCGTTCGACAATTCGCCGCCGGACGAAGGGTCGTGGCGATAGCCGACCCCCGAAAAAGTCGGCTGACATCCGGCGCGATCCGTTCCATCTGTCGCGTGCGCCGCTGGAAGCAAACGGCGTCATTCAAGCCATTTCAAACGGGGAGGATTTCAGCATGGAATATCGCAGATTGGGCGACAGTGGCCTGAAGGTCAGTCAGATCGGCCTCGGCTGCAACAACTTCGGCATGCGGATCGACCAGGCCGGCACCGACGCGGTGGTGGACGCCGCCATCGAGCACGGCGTCACCTTCTTCGACACCGCCGACGTCTACGGCGGCCAGGGCAAAAGCGAGGAGATGCTGGGCAACTCGCTAAAGGGCAAGCGCCATCAGATCGTGCTGGCGACCAAGTTCGCGATGCAGATGGGCCCAGGCAAGCAAGGCGGGTCGCGGCGTTACATCATGGAGGCGGTCGAAGCGAGCCTGAAGCGACTGCAGACCGACTACATCGACCTCTACCAGATGCATCGGTTCGACGACGACACGCCGCTGGAGGAAACGCTGGGCGCGCTTGACGACCTGATTACTCAAGGCAAGGTCCGCTACATCGGCAATTCCAACTACACGGGTTGGCAGATCGCTGATGCGGACTGGATTTCCCGCAGCGCGCACAAGAACCGCTTCGTCTCGGCGCAGAACAATTACAGCCTGCTGGAACGGCGGGTGGAGCACGAAGTGACGCCGGCGTGCGAGCGCTTTGGCCTCGGCGTGCTGCCGTTCTTCCCGCTCGCGTCGGGCCTGCTGACCGGGAAGTACAAGCGCGGCGAAGCTCCGCCGGAAGGCACCCGGCTGGCCGCCTGGGGTCCCCGCGGCGCGGCGGCGCTCAACGACGGCAACTTCGACAAGCTGGAGAAGCTCTCCAGCTGGGCCGAGGAACGCGGTCACGACATGCTCGACCTCGCCTTCGCCTGGCTCCTGGGCCACCCGGTGGTCTCGTCGGTGATCGCCGGCGCCACCAAACCCGAGCAGGTGGCGGGCAATGCCGCCACGGCCGGCTGGAAACTGACGCCGGACGAGGTCGCGGAAGTGTCGAAACTGGCGGCCTGAGTGAAGCGCTACCACGCGTCCCCCTCCCCCTTGAGGGGAGGGGCTAGGGGCGGGGGTCTGCCTCAAGCACGCGTGCGGCGTGGATGTCGGCGCGCCTGTGGCGTTGTGCCGACGAGCCCCCCACCCCAACTCCTCCCCTCGAGGGGGGGGTTAGTGCATCGCCTCCTGCCCCTGTCCGGCAACTGGCGTGCGCTCGCCACAGCACAGGTGTCGGGGCGATTCCCGGCCCGGCGAGGCGCGCGATGACCGCTTTACCCGGCGACGTTGGCACCCGCCCGCTCGACGTCCGCGGCCTGGGCCTCTACCTGCTGAAGCTGGCGGCGCTCGCCGTAGCCTACGCGGCGCTCGCGGTGTTTGGGCTGACTTGGAGCGTGGTGCCAGGCGCCGGCACGCCGATCTGGCCGGCGTCCGGCCTCGCGCTGGCCGCTCTGATCGTCGGCGGGCCGCGACTTTGGCCGGGGGTGTTCCTCGGGCGGCTGCTAGCGGCGATCCTCACCCATTCGCCGCAGCCGATGTGGGCGGACGCGTTGATCGCCGCGTCGAACACAGTGGGCGCACTAGCGCCGGCGCTGGTCCTGCTCCGCCTGGAGAGCTTCCAGCCCTCCCTATCCGCGCTGCGGCACGTGCTCTGGCTGATCGCCGCGAGCGCCGCGAGCGCGTTGCTCTCGGCCGGCCCATCGATGCTGACGCTCATCGCGACCGGAACACCCACCGCGCAGCTGCCGGTGACGTTCGTCAACTGGGCGCTCGGCAACGTGTGCGGCGTGCTCGTCCTGGCGCCGGCGCTGCTGGCGTGGAGCCGATACGACGCTTGGCGGCTGCGGCCATGGCAGGCCGCGCACCTCGTGCTCTGTCTCGGTGTGGTCGCCACGATGTCCGACCTCATCTTTCTGCGCCCGCCGATCCCGCGCCTGCCGACGTGGTACCTGTTCCCGTTCCTGGTCTGGGCGGCGCTGGCGTTCAGCGTGCGCGGGGTCAGCCTCGCCTTGTTGATCTCGGGCATCGTCGCGGTCTGGAGCGCGGTGGCGGGCGTCGGTCCCTTCATCAACGTAGCGCCGGATGCGGGCGGGCGAATGCTGCTGGCGCAGCAGTTCGTCGCGATCACCGCGCTGACCATGCTGGTGCTCGCCGCCGTCGCCGACGAGCGGCGCGGCCAGCAGCGGATTGCGGTGAGCGAGCAGCGCCTGCGTGAGGAGAGTCACGCGCTGGAGACCCTCAACGCCGCCGGCTCGTCCATCGCCGCCGAGCTCGGCCTGGAGGCCCTGGTGCAGACGGTCACCGACGCCGGTGTCGCCCTGACCGGCGCCGCGTTCGGTGCGTTCTTCTACACCGCGGTTGGGCCTGAAGCCGACGGCATGACCCTGTTCAGCCTCTCGGGAGCGCCGCGCGAAGCGTTCGAGCACTTCGGGACTCCGCGCAAGACGGCCGTGTTCGGTCCCACGTTCGATGGCGAGGGCCCGGTGCGCTCCGACGACATCACCCGCGACCCCCGCTACGGCCACAACAGCCCGCACCACGGCATGCCAAAGGGTCACCTAGCTGTGCGGAGTTACCTGGCGGTGCCGGTGAAGTCGCGCACCGGTGAGGTGATCGGTGGACTCTTCTTCGGCCATCCGGACGCAGGGATGTTCACCGAACGCGCCGAGCGGATTGTGGGCGGCATAGCCGCGCAAGCCGCGATCGCGCTCGACAACGCCCGGCTCTACCGCGCGGCCCAGGACGAGATCGCCGAGCGCTCGCGGATCGAGTCGCGCCAGGAGTTGCTGATCAACGAGCTGAACCACCGGGTGAAGAATACCCTGGCCACGATCCAGTCGATTGCGGTGCAGACGCTGCGGCCGCACGACGACATCGGCCAGGCCAAGGAAGCTCTTACCTCCAGGATCATTGCCCTGGCCCGCGCCCACGATGTGATCACCGCGCGCACCTGGACCGGCGCGTTTCTGGGCGAAGTGGTGGCGAGGTCGGTCGAACCTTTCGACGAGCGGACCAATCCGCGGATCTCGGTCGAGGGACCCAGCATCTGGCTGTCGCCCGGCGAGGCGCTGGCGATCTCGATGGCGCTGCACGAGCTCGGCACCAACGCGACCAAGTACGGCGCGCTCTCGGTCACTAGTGGGGCCGTGTCGGTGACCTGGGTCGCGGGCGCCGACGACGCCCTCAGCCTGACCTGGACCGAGAGAGGCGGGCCGCCGGTGAGCCCACCGACCAAGCGCGGGTTTGGCTCGCGGCTGATCGAGCGCGGCCTGGTGATCGAGCTTGGCGGCGAGGCCAAGCTCCGCTTCGAACCCGGCGGCCTGATCTGCGAGATCACCGCGACGCTGGAGTCGGAGGAGGGCAGCCCCCTGCACCCGGCGCAGCTGGGCATCGCTTGAGAATCGCTTGAGGCGCGCGCTTGACGCCTCGATCCTGCGGAGCCTAACCTCACGCATCATCCCTGAGCCGGAAAGGAGGGTTTTTGCCATGACTGTTGCAACGAACGCCCTCCGCGGCGCCTGAGAGGCTGCGCGTCTAGCTAGACCGCTCCCGTCCTCCCGGCGCCCGACATCAACGCCTCGAGGATATTCCCTTGATCCAATCCTATGGCTGGAGCGACGCGCTCCAGCATGACTTCGCGCCGTTCGCGGCGCGCGATCTGATCCCTGGACGCGTCGTCGTCCAGCAGCGCGGGCTCTATGAGCTCGTCACAGACCTCGGCGAGCTCACCGGCCAGATCTCCGGCCGGTTCGCCCACGAGGCCGACAGCGGCGGCTATCCGGCCGTTGGCGACTGGGTGGCGATCGCCGCCCGGGCGGAGGAGCGGGCGGCGACGATCCACGCCGTGCTGCCCCGCCGCACCGCCTTCGTCCGCCGCGCGGCCGACAGCATCGCCACCGAGCAGGTGGTGGCGGCGAACGTCGACGTCGCCCTCTTGGTCGCGTCGATGAACGCCGACCTCAACCAGCGCCGGCTGGAGCGCTATCTCGCCACCGCCTGGCAGAGCGGCGCGAGGCCCGTCGTGGTGCTGACCAAGGTCGACCTCGCCGATGACCCGGGCGCCGAGATTGCCGAGGCCGAGGCGGTGGCGTTCGGCTCGCCGGTGCTGGCGGTCTCCGCGATCAGCGGCGAGGGGCTGGAGGAACTCGCGAGCTACCTGAAGCCCGGCGAGACCGCCGTGCTGGTCGGCTCGTCCGGCGTCGGCAAGAGCAGTCTCGTCAACGCCTTGGCCGGCGAGGCGCTCATGGACACTGGCGGGATCCGCGAAGACGACGCGCGGGGCCGTCACACCACCACCCACCGCGAGCTGATCCGCCTGCCCTCCGGCGCGCTGATCCTCGACACGCCCGGCATGCGCGAACTCGGCCTCGTCGGCGCCGACGACGGCCTCTCGACCACGTTCGAGGACATCGAGGCGCTGGCCGAAGGCTGCAAGTTCAACGACTGTAGCCACCGCAAGGAGCCCGGCTGCGCGATCCGCGAGGCGCTGGAAACCGGCGTGCTCGACCCCGGCCGCTGGAAGAGCTTCGGCAAATTGCAGAAAGAACTGCAGTTCCAGCGGCTGAAGGAAAGCCCGGAAGCGCGGCAGGCTTACCTGCGCAAGTGGCGGCCGATCATCAAGGCGCAGCGGGCGCGGACCAAGCTGAGCAACAAGCGATGAGTGATCTTGTCTTGATCCCCAGCACCGACGCCCACTTCGCCTGGATGCTGGACGAAGCGTCGGCGCCGGATGGACTGCAACGGTCGCCAGGTCGCGTCGATGAGCCCTGGGTGCTGAAGTGGCTACGGCGCACGCTGCCTCGGCTGGGCGGCCGCGGCGGCTATCTGATGGTGGTGGATGGCGAGGTGGTCGGAATGATCAGCTACAAGGTCCCGCCGAACGCTGAGCGCGAGGTCGAGATCGGCTACGGCGTCGCCGCCGACCGCCGCCGCCGCGGCCACGCGACCCGCGCGGTCGCGCTGCTCATCGAGGCCGCGCGCGACGACGATCGGGTGGACGCCCTCGTCGCCGAGACTACGCTCGCCAACCTCCCATCGCAGCGCGCCCTGGAGGCGAACGGCTTCCGGCAGACTGGCCGGGGCATGGACGACGATGAAGGCGAAGTGATCGTCTGGCGGCTGGATCTGTAAGCTTCGCCTACCGTCCTTCGAACTTCGGCGCGCGCTTTTCGCGGAACGCGGCGCCGCCTTCGCGGACGTCCTGGCTGGGGTTGGTGATCATCACCGCCAGCTGGGCGTCGCCGAGCGAGGACTCGAAGGTCGACTCCAGCGCCCGCTGCATCATCGTTTTGGACATCCGCACCGCCAGCGGCGCCTTCGCCGCCAGCGCCTCGCAGAACGCCAGCACCCGCGCCTCCAGGTCGCCGTCTACGAGCTCGGTCAGAAGGCCGAGCCGGAAGGCGGCCTCGGCGTCGTAGATCTCGTGCAGCAGCGTCATCTTCAGCGCGCGGTCGTAGCCCATCACGTGCGGGAACAGCCATGCGCCGCCCTCGTCCGGCAGCAGGCCGAACCGGTTGGAGGTGTCTCCCAGTTTCGCGTCCGGCCCGGCGAAGCGGAAATCGCAGGCCAGCGCCAGCGCGAGCCCGCCGGCCACGGCGAAGCCGCGGAGCATCGCCACCGAGGGCTTGTCGGTCCGGCGCAGCAGCGCGAGCACCGCCTGCATGCCGTCGCGCATCTCGCGGCCGCTGCCCCACGGCTGGCCGCGCACCTTGCGGCCATGCTCGGCGTCGACGCCGGAAATGTCGCCGCCTGTGCAGAACGCCCGCGTCCCGGCGCCGGTGACGATCAGCGCGCGCAGGTCGTCGTCGTCGCGATAGGCCGCGATCGCCGCCTGCAGCTCCTGGGTCATGCGCCACGAGTAGGCGTTCATCTGCTTCTCGCGGTTCAGGGTGATCCGCGCGACGTTAGCCGCTGGCGTGGCGCAGACGATGGTCTCGTAGGTCTGGATGAACATGCGCGATCCTCCTTCAGCCTGCCGCTGTCAGCGCCTGGTCGAGATCGGCCAGGATGTCGTCGATGTGCTCCAGCCCGATCGCGAGGCGCACGTAGCCGTCGGTGACTCCGGTCGCCGCCAGCGCCTCGGGGCTGAGCTGCGAGTGGGTGGTGCTGGCCGGGTGGATGGCGAGGCTGCGCGCGTCGCCGATATTGGCCACGTGATAGAGCAGGGTGAGCGCATCGATGAACCGGCGACCCGCGTCGCGTCCGCCGGCCAGCTCGAAACCGACCATGCCGCCGAGGCCGCCCTTCAGGTACTTGTCGGCGCGCGCTCGGGTCTCGCCCGACTGAGTCGAGGGATGGATCACTTTGGTGACACCGGCGCGGCGGCCCAGCCAGTCGGCGACCTTCTGAGTGTTCTCGCAGTGCCGCGGCATCCGCAGCGGAAGAGTTTCCAGCCCTTGCAGGAACTGGAACGCGTTGAACGGGCTCATCGCCGCGCCGAGGTCGCGCAGAAGCACGGTGCGGGCGCGGATGCCGTAGGCGATCGGCCCCATCGGCTTCACTGCCTCCACCCACACCGCGCCGTGATAGCTGGGGTCAGGCGTGTTGAGCAGCGGCTGGCGCGCTGGGTGCGCCGCCCAGTCGAAGTTGCCGCCGTCGATGATCAGCCCGCCGATCGAGGTGCCGTGGCCGCCGACGTACTTCGTGGTCGAATAGACGACCACCGCTGCGCCATGGTCGAGCGGCCGGCAGAGCAGCGGCGCGGCGGTGTTGTCCATGATCAGCGGAATGCCGAGCGGGCGGCCGATCGCGGCCACCTCGGCGATCGGGAACACCGCCAGCTTCGGGTTGGGCAGGGTCTCGGCGTAGTAGGCGCGGGTTCGCTCGTCGGTCGCGCGGCCAAAGGCGGCGGGGTCGGCCGGATCGACGAAGCGCACCTCGATGCCCTGGTCCTTCAGGGTGTTGGCGAAGAGGTTCCAAGTGCCGCCATAGAGGTCGGTCGAGCTGACCACATTGTCGCCGGCGCGGGCCAGGTTCTGCAGCGAGAACGCCGAGGCCGCCTGGCCGGACGAGAGCGCCAGCGCCGCCGCGCCGCCTTCGATCGCCGCCATGCGGCTCTCCAGCACCCCGGTCGTCGGGTTGCCGATGCGGGTGTAGATGTTGCCGCCGGCCTGCAGGGCGAACAGCGCCGAGGCGTGCTCGGTGCTTTCGAACTGGTACGAGGTGGTCTGGTAGATCGGCACCGCAACCGCGCCGGTCGCCGAGTCCGCCCGCCAACCGGCGTGCAGGGCCAGGGTCTCGGGGTGAAGGGATTGGGTCGCCATGGCCGGTCCTCGCCTGCTCTCGTCCAAAAAGACGCTAAAGCTCAGGCGCGGCGAGAGCCAGCGGAACGGCGTTCAATCAGGCCCGAACATCGCGCGCTGTGCCCGTAGGTATCGCGCACCGGTCCGGGGTTCGAGGAATTGCTGGACCCTCCCGTCGCGGAAGCGATTAGACACGTCGCATGGACCCAGTTCCCCACGTCAGCCGCTCCGTCAAAGGCCTCACCGTGCTGGTCACTGGCGCGGCCAGCGGCATGGGCCGGGCGACCGCGTTCGTATTCGCCCGCGAAGGCGCCAACGTCGCGGTGACCGATGTAAAGCTGGACGATTGCGAGACGGTGGCGGCGGACATTCGCGCCGAAGGCGGCAGCGCCAGGGCCTGGGCGCTGGATGTATCGAACGCCGCGACCATCGCCGCGCTCGTGCCCGAGATCGCCAGCCACTTCGGCGGGCTGGACGCGGTGGTGAACAACGCTGGGGTCGGGGTCTTCGCCCCGATCGACGCGCCGACCTACGACGAAGCCTGGGAACGCGTGGTGCCGATCCTGCTGACCGCGCACCAGCGGATCATCCGAGCGGCGCTGCCGTTCCTCCGCAAGTCGGCCAGCCCGCGGATCGTCAACATCGCTTCGACTGAGGCGCTGGGCGCCACGGCCCGGGACTCGATCTACGCCGCAGCCAAGGCCGGGGTGACCGGCCTGACCCGCGCGCTGGCGGTCGAGCTCGGCAAGGAAGGCATCACCGTCAACTGCATTTGCCCTGGGCCAATCAACACGGGGATGACGCAGAACATCGACAGCGCCGACAAGGCGACCTTCGCCCAGCGCAGGACGGCGATGCGGCGCTATGGCGAGCCGGAAGAAGTGGCGCACATCACCCTCAGCCTCTGCCTGCCGGCCGCCTCCTACCTCACCGGGGTGACCATCCCGGTCGACGGCGGCCTGATGGCGCGCAACGCCTGAGAGACGACGCAACAGCGACAACGAGACACTTGAAGGGAAGCGAACGCGTGGGCTGGAATTTCGGAGACATCCTCGACGCCATTTCGCCGGTGATCCCGCCGGACGCGCCAGCGTTCCTGCACGGCGATCGCACCGTTACCTGGGGCGAGGCGACCAAGGCCACCAACAACATGGCCCGCGGCCTGGTCGATCGCGGCGCCCAGCCCGGCGACAAGATCGCGATCTATATGCGCAACCGGCCGGAATACCTCTTGGCGCTGGCGGCGGGCTTCAAGGCGCGCATGACCCACGTCAACGTCAACTATCGCTACACCCCTGAAGAGGTCTGGTACATTTTCGACAACTCCGACGCCCAGGCGGTGGTCTACGCCTCGGAGTTCCGCGATGCGGTGGTCGAGATCCGGCCGCGTCTGCCGCACGTGAAGACCTGGATCGAGGTCACGCCCGACGGCAAGACCGCCCCGTTCGCCGAGAACTTCGACCGGCTGGCCGAAGACGGCAACGGCGGCCCGCTCGATATCCAGCGCTCCGGCGACGACCAGTTCTTCATCTACACCGGCGGCACCACAGGCATGCCCAAGGGCGTGATCTGGACCCATGACGACCTGCGCGAACTCACCCTGGCGGCGGCGCGGCGCATGGGGCCGGTGCCGGAAACGCTCGAGCAACTCGCCGCCCACCACGCCAAGATCGGACCGGGCGGGCGTACCCTGCCAGCGCCGCCACTGATGCACGGCACTGGCCTCTTGACCGCCATGGGCGCGATGCTCGGCGGCGGCTCGGTGGTGACCCTCGAGGGCGAGGCCTTCGACGCCGAGGAACTGCTGCGCGCGATCGATCGGCACAAGCCCCAGTCGATGGCCATCGTCGGCGACAGCTTCGGCCGCCCGCTTCTGAATGCGCTCGATGCGGCGCCCGGCAAGTACGATGTCTCCTCGCTGGCGGCGATCGTCTCGTCCGGCGTGATGTGGAGCCTGGAGGTCAAGCGCGGCCTCCTGGAGCACATGCCGGGGGTGATGCTGAACGACGGCTTCTCGTCGTCCGAGGCGCTCGGCATGGGCAATTCGGTGATGACCAAGGGCGGCGAAGTGCAGACCGCCAAGTTCGTCATCGGCGAGCGCTGCAAGGTGTTCGACGAGGACGACAACCTGGTCGAGCCAGGCTCCGGCATCGCCGGCATGGTGGCGATCATGGGCCCCAACCCGCTCGGCTACTACAAGGACGAGGCCAAGACCGCGCGCACCTTCCGCACCATCGACGGCGTGCGCTACTCGATCCCCGGTGACTGGGTGACGGTCGAGGCGGACGGGTCGCTCACCCTGCTGGGACGCGGCAACGCCTGCATCAACACCGCCGGCGAGAAGGTCTTCCCGGAAGAGGTCGAGGAAGCGCTGAAGCGGCATCCGTCGGTCGAGGACGCTCTGGTGGTGGGCCTGCCGGACGAGAAGTGGGGCCAGGCGGTCACCGGCGTGGTGCAGCTGGCGGAGGGCTGCGACTTCGACGAGGCGGACCTGCGCAGCCACGTCCGCAAGTCGCTGGCCGGCTACAAGACCCCCAAGCGCATCGTCATCGCCGACCGAGCGCTGCGCGCCGCCAACGGCAAGGCCGACTATCCCGCGGCCAAGGCGGCGGCTGAACTGGCGCTGGCGCCGGCGGCGCCTTAAGCCCTCGCGCTGCTGCGACAATCGGTCCGTTCGCTGCATTTCTGGGCGAGAAGGCTCGGTTAACGGCATCGGCTTAGTATCCGATAGGCCGCGGGAAGGTCAGGCGACTCCCGTGCTTGGGGAGGCTTGCCGCTCAGTTGGACCGCTCACCCGCAACGTCACCGCGTGAGACGCCGTTCGGCCTCGACCTGTCGCTGGCGGCGTTCGACCGCGTCACGCGCATCGCCAAGCATATGTTCGCCGCCAGCGAGGCGCTGATCATCCTGGTCGAGGATGGCGTGGCCTGGCGCAGCCGCGAGTCGCTCGACCGACTGCCGCCGAAGGACCCGGTGGCCGAGGTGGTCATTGCCCGCGGCGAACTGGTGTGGATCGAAGACGCCGTTACCGACCCGCTGGTCTGCGACAATCCGCTGGTGATCGGACCGCCCTACCTGCGCAGCTATATCGCCGCGCCGATCAAGTTGGCCGACGGCGCGACGCCGGGCGTGCTCTGCGCGATCAGCCTGACCCCGCAGCCCTACGACCGCGCCAAAGCCGCGCGGCTACAGGACTTGGCCGATCTGGTCGCCGACGAGTGGACCCGGGCCAAGGCTGCCGAGGCGCACAATCGCGCTGCGCGGGCGCTCGACACCGCCGAGTCGCGTTTCTCGGCCCTCGCCGAAACCATGCCGATGTCGGTGGTGATGACCGATCGTGCGTATCGGGTCATCGCCGCCAGCCGCGCCTGGCGCGCTGACTTCGGCTACCAGGACACGCCGGTGCTCGGCCGCCGGTTGCTGGAGCTGATGCCGGCCTACGAGCGGTATCGCGACGCCCTAGGCCGCGCCATGGCCGGCGAAACGCTGGCGACGCAACTGCCGCAGCGGCGACCTGATGGGTCACGCGGGTGGATGCAGGTGCGGATCACCGCTTGGCGAGACGCTGAGGGCGAACCTGGCGGCCTGGTGGTCACGGCCGACGATATTACCGACCTTAAGAGCGCGCTCAACAACGCCGAGCGCTCGGAAGCCCGGCTCAATCTGGCCCTCGAGCAGGCCGCCATCCACGTCTGGGAACTGGACTACGTCAATCGCAAGCTCTTCAAAGCCGGCGGCGAGGACACCTTCTTCGAGCGTCCGCAGACCTACGAGGACCTCTACCGCGATATCTATGTGACCATCGATCCGCGCGATCACGAGCTGGTTCGCGAGGCCTGGAAGCGTCACGTCGAGGATGGGGTCCCGTATCGCCCGCACTATCGAATGGCGCGCACCGACGGGAAGGAGATCTGGGTCGAGGGCGTCATCCAGTTCTTCGCCGACGACAAGGGCCGGCCGCAACGCATTGTCGGCGCGATCCGCAATATCACCGACGCCAAGCTGGCTGAACGCAAGCTGATGCAGGCGATCGAGGCGGCGGAAGCGGCGAACACGGCGAAGAGCCAGTTCCTCGCCACCATGAGCCACGAGATTCGCACGCCGCTGAACGGCGTGCTCGGCATGGCCCAGGCGATGGAGGCCGACGAGCTGTCGGCGACCCAGCGCGACCGCCTGGGCGTGATCCGCGAGTCCGGTCAGAGCCTGCTGACGATCCTCAACGATGTGCTCGACATCTCAAAGATCGAGGCCGGCAAGCTGGAGCTCGAGGAAGCCGACTTCGACATCGACGAGATCGCCCAGAGCGCGCGACACGCGTTCGCGGCGATCGCCGAGGCCAAAGGCCTGCAGCTGATCCTCGATCTCGAACCGAGGGCCCGGGGCCTCTACCGGGGCGACGCCACTCGGGTGCGGCAGATTCTCTACAACCTGATCTCCAACGCGCTGAAGTTCACGGAGCGAGGCGCGGTGACGGTCAAAGTCGCCCGAACCGTCGATCGGGTCAGGCTCTCCGTCAGCGATACCGGGATCGGGATCGCCAAAGCCGACATGCGGCGGCTGTTCGAGAAGTTCGAGCAGGCCGACGCCTCGACCACGCGCCGCTTCGGCGGCAGCGGGCTGGGCCTCGCCATCTGCCGCCAGCTCGCCGAGCTGATGGGCGGACGTATCCGGGCGCGCAGCGTGATCGGCGAGGGCTCGACGTTCGTGGTCTCGCTGCCGCTGGTCTGGCTGGGCCAAGCCACCGCGGCGGCGCCCACGGACGCGGCGGCTGAGCCGGCGGCGACCGCGAGCGACATCCGGATACTTGCGGCCGAAGACAATGAGATCAACCGCCTGGTGCTGAAGACCCTGCTCGGCCAGTTCGGGCTCGACCCGGTCATCGTGGTCGACGGCGAAGCGGCGCTGGAGGCCTGGGAGCGCGAGGCCTGGGACGTGATCCTGATGGACGTGCAGATGCCACGCATGGATGGCCCCACCGCCACCCGCGCGATCCGCCGCCGCGAGGCCGAGCTTGGCCGGGCGCGCACGCCGATCGTCGCGCTCACCGCCAACGCCATGGCCCACCAGGTCGAAGAGTACCGGGCGGCGGGCATGGACGGCTTCGTGGCCAAGCCGATCGAGGTCGGCGACCTCTTGGCGGCGCTGCAGAGCGCGATCGACGCGCCTGCGCCGGACGTTGACCAGGCCGCGGTCGCTTAGGCGACTTGTAGAACGTCGGCTGGCCGGCCTAAGCCAGCCGCATGTGGGAAGCTGAAACAGACGTCGTCGTGGTCGGGGCCGGCAACGCCGCTCTCTGCGCGGCGCTGGCCGCGGCCGAGACGGGCGCCAGGGTCATCGTGCTGGAGCGCGCGCCGGAGGCCCTCAGCGGCGGTAACAGCCGCTTCACCGCCGGCGCGTTCCGCTGCGTCTACGACGGCGTCGACGACCTGCGCGCGCTGATGCCCGACCTCACCGACGGCGAGTGCGCCAACACCGATTTCGGGACCTACACCGAAGCCCAGTTCTTCGACGACATGGGCCGGATCACCGAGTACCGCACCGACCCGGAGCTCTGCGACCTCTTGGTCACCCGCAGCCGCGGCACGATGCGCTGGATGCAGGGCAGGGGCGTGCGGTTCATGCCGATCTGGGGGCGGCAGGCCTACCGCGTCGAGGGCCGGTTCAAATTCTGGGGTGGGCTGACGGTCGAGGCCTGGGGTGGCGGACCCGGCCTCGTTGATACCCTTTACACTCTGGCCCGCGCTGCCGGGATCGAGATCGTCTTCGGCGCCGGCGCGACCGGGTTGATCGCCGACGACGACGGCGTGCACGGGGTCCGCGTCCGCTGGGGCGGCCGCTCCGGCGTGGTGCGGGCGAAGGCGGTGGTGCTGGCCTGCGGTGGGTTCGAGTCCAACACCGAGTGGCGCACCCGCTATCTCGGCCCCGGCTGGGACCTGGCCAAGGTGCGCGGCACGCGCTTCAACACCGGCGAGGGCATCCGCATGGCGCTGGAGATCGGCGCCGCCAGCGCCGGCAACTGGTCCGGCTGCCATGCGGTCGGCTGGGATCGCAACGCGCCTGACTTCGGCGACCTCGCCGTCGGCGATGGTTTCCAGAAGCATTCATACCCGCTGGGCGTGCTGATCAACGCCAACGGCGAGCGGTTCGTCGACGAGGGCGCCGACTTCCGCAACTACACCTACGCCAAGTACGGCCGCGCGATTCTGGCCCAGCCCGGCCAGTTCGCCTGGCAGGTGTTCGACGCCAAGGTCGCGCCGATGCTGCGCGACGAATACCGCATCCGCCAAGCGACCAAGGTCCGCGCCGACACCCTGGAAGACCTCGCCGCCAAGCTGGATGACGTGAACGCCGCCGCGGCGCTGGCCACGCTGAAGGCGTTCAACGCCGCGGTAAAGACGGGCGTCCCGTTCGATCCGAACGTGAAGGACGGGCGCGGCACCGCGGGGCTGGCAGTCCCGAAGTCCAACTGGGCCAACCCGCTCGATACGCCGCCCTACGAGGCCTACGCCGTCACCTGCGGCGTCACCTTCACCTTCGGCGGCCTGAAGATCGACCGCGCGGCTCGGGTGCTGGACGCCGAGGGCGCGGCGATCCTCGGCCTCTACGCCGCCGGCGAGCTGGTCGGCGGGCTCTTCTACAACAACTACCCCGGCGGTTCGGGCCTGATGGCCGGGGCGGTGTTCGGCAAGATCGCGGGGGACAGCGCGGGTACGTTCGCGGCGGCGGCACGACCCCTCACCTAGCCTCTCCCCAACCTGCGGTCGGGGAGAGGGATACTGGGGCGGGACCAGCTCAGCGATGCTGACGCCGCCGCTCGACCATCCGTAGCCCTCGCCCCACCGAAGAGTGGGGAGAGGTGAGGTGAGGGGCGTTGGGGCCGGGCGCGGCCTCGCCGCTCCCATTGCCAACCGGGTTTCCAATCGCCACCTAAGTTCAACGCTGGCTAGGGTCGCCCGATCGGGGGCCAGGGCCGGCGGAGTCGCTTCGCTTGAGGGCTCGCCATGAACCGACCTTTGCTTTTCGACAGCCCGTTCCTGCTCGGCTTCGACCACACCCGCGCGCTGATCGAGCGGGCGGCGAAGGCGGCGGCGGAGGGTTACCCGCCCTACAACGTCGAGGAACGTGGCGACGGCCTGGTCAGGATCACCCTGGCGGTGGCCGGCTTCACCCCCGCGCAGCTGGAAGTGACGCTGGAAGACAACCAGCTCAGCGTCGTCGGCCGGCGCGAAGGGGCGGAGAGCGACCGGGCCTTCCTGCATCGCGGCATCGCCGCGCGCGGGTTCGTCCGCAGCTTCATCCTCGCCGACGGCATGGAGGTGGAGGGCGCGCTGCTGGAGCACGGCCTGCTCCACATCGATCTCTTCCGCCCCGAGCCCGAGAAGAAGGTGAAGCAGATTCCGATCCGGACCGCGGGCTGAACCGGCCGACGTTCCGAGCGTTAGTCAATCGAAGAGGAGGTGGTCGCCATGACGCCGCAACATCTGTCGAACGAAGCTTTCGCGGCCCTGGGTGCGCCCGAGCTCGTCTATGTGCGCGCGGTCAAAGGCGCGGAAATCTTGGCTGATACGCCGGTGGAACACATCAAGGGTTTCCACATCGAGCCCGACGACGTGCTCTACGCCCTGCACGGCGCCGATGGCTCGCGCCTCGCGGTCATGACCGACAAAGCCACCGCCGTCGCCGCCGCCCGCTCCCACGAACTGGCGGTGGTCTCGCTGCACTAAGGCGCATCCTGAAAAGGCGAAGCCCCGCAGCGGTTAGCTGCAGGGCTTCATGGTGGAGCTAAGCGGAGTCGAACCGCTGACCTCTTGAATGCCATGGACGAGAGGCGCTCCCTTGCCGGCCCTCAGAAACCCTCGCTGACAAACTAACCCCTTGCGTCTGCAAGGCAATCGGCTCTCTGATCGCCCTCACCTACCGACACACGCCCTCAACAGACTCGCGTGCGTTCGTGGCGAAATCGGTGGCGAGATTTCTGAGGAGGCCAAATGCCAGCTCGATCAAAGGAGCCGGTTGATCTCAACGACAGCCGCGACGAGGGGAAACGACACAGCAAGCGAGGGTCGATCTTCCAGGCCGCGGACGCCGGTACGAAGCTGTGGGACACTGGCGAGCCGGGCCTCTATCTCCTCTTTGGCAAGAAGTGGCCGGTCTACTACGTCACCGCGCGCGTCGGGCTCGCCGGGCAGATCATCAATCGCCGCCTCGGCGCCGCCGAGCCGAAGGAGGGCGAACGCCCCGGCGCGATCAGCCTGGACGACGCGCGCGACGAGGCGAAGCGGATCAAGGCGGACGCCAAGAAGGGGATCGCCCCGGAGGCCGCGAAGCGTCAAGCCGAGCGCAAAGCCGACGCCGCCAAGGCGACCGCTTTCGGAAGGCCGGATATCCGGGTTGACGGCGAGGTGACGGAGGCGGGCTTCGGCGTCGCCCACAAGTACTTCACCACACCCAGGGAGGAGGGCGGCGGCGCTGATCTCCGCTCCCTCAGCGAGGCCGAGCGTAAGGTGAGGATCGATCTCGCGGAGTGGCACGATCGCCCGATCGCCGAGATCACTCGCCGTGAGATCATCGACCTGTTGCGCCAGAAGCGGAAGGCGAGCCCATCGGCTGCGAACCGCCTTCAATCGCTGGTCAGCAAGATTTTCACCTTCGCTGTGGCGGAGGACTGTCTTGAGGCGGCGCCGACGCTGATCCTCGGCAAGGCTCGCGAGCCCGACCTTCGCGTGCGCCACCTCAGTCACGAGGAGATTCGGCTCGTCTGGAAGGCCGCTGAGCGCATGGGCGACCCCTATGGGCGAATCATCCGCTTGCTACTGACCACCGGGCAGCGCCGCAACGAGATCGGCGCAGCGCGACGCTCTGAGATCGGCAAGCTGCCTTACCGCCAGCGCGACGCCACCACCGGGCGGGAGAAGACAGCCGAGGCCGTGGCGCTCAAGCTGCCCGCCGAGCGCATGAAGTCAGGAAGGCCGCACACCGTGCCGCTGAGCCGCTTGGCGCTCTCGCTGATCGAGGGCGCGCCGAAGCCGAAGGACGATGACGGCGAGGAGCTCGATTACGACCACCTGTTTGTCAGCGGTCGGCGGGGCGATCAGCCGCCGTCGGGCTGGTCTCGCTACAAGGTGGGACTTGACGAGATCGTCGGGAAGCTGATCGCGGAGGAAGCCGAGGAGCCCTACGACGCCGACGTGCACAAGCTGGAGCCGTGGCACGTGCATGACGTTCGGGCGAGCGTGGCAAGCCTCATGGAGATCGAGCCGCTCTCGATCGATCAGCGCACGATCAGCCGCGTTCTTGGCCACAGCGAAGGCGGCAAGGGAAGCACCAAGAAGTACCTGCGCCACGACTTCAACTCGGAAGCCGCCTCGGCCTTGGACCGCTGGGCCGAGGAGCTGGAGCGCATCGTCGGCGCAAACGTCGTCGCGCTGCGGAAAGGCGCATGACCGAGGACTGGCGGCGGCGGCGCCCCGAGGACACCGACGCGAAGGTGAGCATCCGCCGAGCGCGGGCTGGCGACACCCAGCATCTCGCGCGAAGGGTTCAGGCGAGCGGCCTCTCGGACGATGAGGCGGCTTTCATCGTCGCTCTTCTCGGCCGAGCGCGAGGCCCGCGCGGTCCGCGACCGGATGAGCAACTCGCGGCCGATCGAGTGGACGCCGCAACGTTCGTGCACCTCTATTTGCAATCCCGCGGCGGTAAAACGGAGAGCGCAATTTCGGAGGCTATGCGGGTGTTCGGCCTGCCTCGAAGCGACGTCTACGACGCTCGCCGTCGGTTGAAGGCTGAGGTGGCGGCCGATCCGGTCAAGGCGGCAGCTCTCGACGGCTTGGCGAACATGGCGCGGCGGTTGGCCGAGTCTGGAGATTAGCCGCTTTCTCTAGACCAGAACGCGGGTGGCGAGCGCCGCCAAACCATGGCCCTCATGCGCCCTCAGCCAATTGGAGGCGCACGACAATGACGACCAAGAAGAAGGCGCCGGCTGCGCCTGTTCCCTCGCCGGAGGATGACCTCATCGGGGCCGCGCGGCGCCGGCGCGCGCAACTGGAAACGAAGCTCATCCTTCGGCCGAAGGAGGCGGAAGAGCTGGGCCTCATCACGAGCATCAAGACCTTCGAGAGAGATCGAAAGGCGGGCGTCTACGACGAGGCGGTCGTTCAGCTCGGGGCGAACAGCATCGGGCTTCGGCGCTCCGTTCTCGACGCCAAGATGGCCGGTCAAGCGGCCTGACGCACGACGCGCCGACGCTCGCGACGGCCGGGCGGAACAGTATCAGCGAGCCCGCGCCACCGGGCTCGATCTCCCCCAGGAAACAGCCCGGTGGCCAAGAACGCGACGGATCGAACCACGGCCTGGTTCGATTGGCTGGACGGGCTTGAGAAGGCGCTCGCAGAGAGCCGGATAAGCGCCGGCGCGTTCGCCCTGGCCGTCATCATCACCCGCATGATCAACAGCAAGACCGGCGACAGCTGGCCGGGTGCGGAGCTTCTGGCTAAGCGGCTGGGCGGGGTCAGCGAACGAACGATCAGAGCCTACGTCCAAGAGCTGGAAGCCCCCGGCTTGCTGATCGTGGAGCGCCGCGGCGGGAAGCAAACGAACCGCTATCGAATGGCGTTGGACCGGAAGCACACTTCCGCTCCAAACGCCCCTCGGACCGGAAGCAGGCTTCCGCTCCAACCGGACTTGGACCGGCAATCTGGCGCCGCTGGACCGGAAGCAGGGCGCCGTTTGGACCGGAAGCAGGCTTCCGCCAAACCCTTAGAAGAACCCCTGAATGAACCCAGAGAGACTGTCGTCTCTCTCGCGGGAGAGGTGCTCACACCCTTCGAAATATTATGGGAGGACTACCCCAAGAAGCGGGGGAAGATCGCCGCTCGGCAAGCGTTCGATCGCGTGCTGGCTAGCGGCGCCGCTACGGCGGCCGAGGTCCTGGTCGGTGTCCGCGAATATGCATCGTGGGCGGCGGGCAAGATCAGCGCCGACGGCTCTGACCGGTTCATCCCCAACCCCGCCAAATGGCTCGCCGACGGCGGTTGGAACGATCGGCCACTTGCTGGCGATCGACACGGCCAGGGCCTGACAAGTTTCGAGCGTGCTGGCGAAGCTCGGCGGGCGAACCTCGCTCGGGCTTTCGGCGCGCACGACATCAGCGGTCGGCGCACCCCCATCGGCAACGTGCTCGCCGGAGCCATGGCCGCGCGAGCGGCGAGAGAGCGGCAAGCCGAGATCGTGTCTTCGACGATCGTACCCGATCCCGAGCCGGATGACGAACCGGTGGTGCTGGAAGTGGACCGCGACACCGCTTAGCCGAACGTCTCTTGATCAATATTCAAGAGGTCGGGATTTCGCCACCGCCAGAACCTCTTGACCTTGCTCTGCAATCAGCTCAGCCATCGAAATCTCGCCACACGATTTCGCCACGAGACCCCCGCCATGCCAGCCCCCCGCCGCGCCAAAGCAGCAACCCCGGCCCCGGAAAGGTCGCCGGCGGAGGTCGCGACGGCGCTGATCCGCGAGGCCAGCGCCCGCTGTGACGCGGCAAGCGTAGAGCTGGCCGGCGCGCTCAAGGCTCGGCGCGAGGCGATCGCGGCCTATCAGCGGCTTCGCGTCCATCCGATGCCGTCGTTGTTGAGCAAGTTGATCAGCCCGAGGAGCTGCGACGCCGGCTTAGCCGCGGCCGAGGCCAGCCAGTACCTCAGCGTCTACGTCGCGCCGCCAGCTCGGCGAACCTTCGTCGCCCAGGCCGAGAGCGTGATCGGCCGTTTCCCCGCAAAGCAGGAGGTCGCCCCGTGAAGCTCAACCCCACCCGCATCGCCGAAATTCTCGGCAAGCCGAAGCCCGAGGCCGAGAGGCCGACGACGCCGGAAGGCCACGCCCTGGCCGAACTCGACGCCCTGCAGCAGCGAGTCGACGACCATGTGGAGAGCGTGCGCCAGCCGGGCGAGACCAGCGCGAGGGCCTACGACCGGACGATGCGCGAGAACCCGACACTGGCCGCCGAGCACAGCCGCATGATCGACGAGATCAAGAACCGGCACCTCGGCGTTCAAGGTCAGGCGCAGCCGCTCGGCGCCATCAGGAAGAACTACTGATGGCCGGGTTCGGCAAACTCGTTCCTGAGGGGGATCCCGCAATCGAGACCGCCGACCGGTGGGCGATCAGGAAGTCGGCTGTCGTCGACGGTTGCCTAGGCCTGTCGAAGGACATCGCCGCGGCGTCCGGCGGCAAGCTCAGCCCGGAGCAAGCCTTCGCCCAGCTGATGCGAGACGAACCCGCGTTGGCCGTGGCGTGCGGCGTCGGCTGAAGAGATGCGTCGCGCCGCCGGGTAGCTTCCCTGCCGGCGCGTCGGGCGACCCGCTTTCACCCTTCTTTGGCGGGTCCGCTCCGGCCTTGGCAGGCCCGGACAAGTCGTGAGTGTCCGTAACAACCGCGACAGCTCTCCGGCGCCGTTTCCTTTCCGGCGAGTGGAGGCAACCAGGGCGGCGGGACTCGGGGTTCTGGGTCGCCCAAAGACGGCGGTCGGCGTGGACTTGGGAAAGCGCCGGCCGCCAACCTTGAGGGGCGTGAATGGCCGAGGATGACGAGCACCGAAATAACGGATCGGATACGGGGCGAGACGCCCGAGGCCGCTTCGCCACAGGGCCCGGAAACAGCGGCAAGCCCGCGGGTGCGCGGAACAGGGCTTCCGTCGCGATCGAGCAGATCATGGATGGCGCTGCTGAGCGGATCACGCGCAAGGCCGTGGCCCTTGCCGCCCGCGGCGATGTGGGATGCATCCGCTTGATCATTGACCGCCTCGCGCCGCCACGACGCGACCGGCCGGTTAGCATCGCGCTCCCACCGGTCGAGACGGCCGGCGATCACCCGGCCGCGATGGCGGCGCTATTGAAGGCGGTCGGCGACGGCCAGCTCGCACCAGCCGAGGCCGAAAGCATTGCCCGGCTCCTGGGTGAGCACCGGGCGGCGATCGAGACCGCCGATTTGGAAAGCCGCATCTCGGCCCTGGAGCGCTTGGCCGCACCGGCTCGAGCCCGCGCATGACGCAGGCCGGGCGCGTTCAGCGACTCGAGGCGCTGGCAGCACGCCAACCCGACGCCGCCGGATGGGCGCTGACCGCCGCTCGGATCGGGGATCGCGGGCGGGAGCTGATCGAGAAGGGCGGCGCCGACATGTCCGGTCTGGACATCGCCGAGCTGACCGAACTGGAGGCCGCGCTCGTTGACCTCGCCGCCAGGACCCAGGCCGAATGAAGCGGCGGGCCCCACCACCACCGGTGCGGCTGGCGATCCGGCTGACGGGTGTCGACGAGCTCGTGGTGATCGAACTGGCGGCCGCAGCTGAGCCGGTCGTGGTTGCCGTGATCGCCAACCTCGCGCGCGCTGGCAACTACACCGGCGGGACCGCGCGTACTCTGGCGGGTTGGACCGTGTTCGATATCGCCCGGCCGGCGCTGGCGCGACTGGAGCCGCGACGGGTCCGCCAATCGATCTTCGACCGCGGCGCCGTTGGCCTCGCGTGGCTGCGCACGGTCAGCGACAGCGACGGTAGCTTGTTCATCACCCGGCGGCGGGAGAGCGGCCTAGACGCGCCCTACGCCCACCTAGGGCAGGCCGTGGCGGGCTTGGGGGCCTTGGACCGCCTGCCGATCACCGCGAAGCCGCTGCGCCTTGGCGAAGCCCCGCCGGCGCGTGTGACGGTCGAGAACGTCGAGGTGGTGCGTTAGATGCGGTGGCCGAAGCACACCCGGTCTTTGGCAGCGATCACGCGCGCGGCGAGAGCGCTGCCCGCCGACGATCGCGACGCCTTCTTTGAGGGCATCCGCCAGAGCTTGAACGCTGACAATATGCCGGGCCGCGAGCCGACGCCGGCCGAGGTTGCCGCGGCGATCGAGAACGGCCTGGCCGCGTTGTCGGCTGGCGGCTTGGTCGCTCCGTTCCCGAACCGGTTCCGCGAGATCGACCGCACCCGGCCGGTGGCTCCGGACTTCAACGCGCGTGGCGTGGCCCCTGAAGTCAGGGCGCGCCTGTGACCGTTCCGGCCGAGACGATCACCCTCGCCGACAAGCGGGAGCTGGAGGTCGAGGTTGTGAGCTCCGATGGCGGGAGCTTGCTGGTCGCCGTCTACCGCCAGGGCGCACCGGCGCCCGCCCTGGTGCTGGCGTTGCCGGACGCGAAGGAGCTGGCGGGCGCCCTGCACCGGGTGGTGGAGATTGCAGAACGCGCCGCCGCCGAGGGGCGGCTCCGATTGGACCCGTAGGCCCTCGCGGCGGTAAAAGGCCGAACACCATAACGGGGGCCTGGAATGGTTGCCTTGCTACAGTCGATCGGCGTGCTCGCGATCGCGGCGATCGGCGCATGGATCGCCTTCCAACAGATGCAGATGGCGGCCGTGAAGCTCCAGCACGATCTCTACGATCGACGCTATCGAGTCTTCGAGGCCGCGCGGAAGCTCCTCGCTGAGGTCACCGCCAGCACCAGGGCTACGGATGAGACGATGCGGGCGTTCCTGATCGGTACCGGCGATGCGATCTTCCTCTTTGATGACAGCATCACCGCTTACCTCGAAGAGATGCGGCTGCACGCTGCCAAGGTCACATCGATCGGCATTGCGCTTGAGACACTCCCCGTCGGCGATGAGAGGGGGAGAGCGGCCGAGGTGCGCGCCCAGCACATCATGTGGCTCGTGGAACAGGCCACCGGCCTCCCAGCCAAGTTCAAGCCCGCGCTCCAGCTCGACGCGCGGAAGCGGCGCGCCCGCGCTTAGGGTCGCTGGTGGCGAAATCGGTGGCGAAATCTTGGTTGCGAGGCGATCAGCGGCGCGCGCCCAATCACGCCTGATCCTGAAAAGGTGAGGCCCTCCAGCGGTTTACTGGAGGGCCTCATGGTGGAGCTAAGCGGAGTCGAACCGCTGACCTCTTGAATGCCATTCAAGCGCTCTACCAGCTGAGCTATAGCCCCGAGGTCGTCGGGTCGCCGGCGGGAAACCCCTCCGGCGAGGGCGCGGAACCTAGTGCGAGGGCCCGAGGGGATCAAGCCCCTGTTGGGCTTCGATTCGGGGGCGGATCGACGCGGAGCCATGCCCACGCCTGCGCTCGTTCCAGGTGGGCCGTCGGAAACGCGATCAGCCCTGCGAATGATGGCTGGG